>NZ_LYXE01000059.1 GCF_002532075.1 Candidatus Chloroploca asiatica
TCGTACCAGAAGGCCGACCCGCCTGCAAAACCCTTTACACATGGCTCGAAATGTCTCAAAAACTCTATACGTGAAAGCCGGCCCCCGCCCCCGTAGGGGCACCCCCTCAAAGGGTTTCACCTGTTCTGGGAAGGGCTTCCCAATGCAGTAAAACGCCTCATGGGTGCGTGCCAACATATATACCGCATTGGGACGAGTTAAACCGGGGCTGTGTCTCACGAAAAGCGGTCGTTTGACCCTACTTAGTGAAACCCTTTGAAGGGGCACCCCTGGCGGGTGCCCACCAGGGTGGGGCCCCTGAACCAGGCCCGGCCCCCGCCCCCGTAGGGGCACCCCTGGCGGGTGCCCACCAGGGTGGGGCCCCTGCACCAGGCCCAACCCCCGCCCCCGTAGGGGCACCCCTGGCGGGTGCCCACCAGGGTGGGGCCCCTGAACCAGGCCCGGCCCCTACGTCATGCACAGACCCAGAAAAGTGGTAAGATAGCCCCAATTTCTCTGCCTAATGGATGGGAGACCGTAATGGGTTTGATGGATGGTAAACGGGGGCTCATTCTCGGCGTGGCGAACGAGCGTTCAATTGCGTGGGGCATTGCGCAAGCACTCCACCGCGAAGGGGCCGAGCTCGGGATCACCTATGTTGGTGAGACCCTGGAAAAACGAGTACGCCCTCTTGCCGAGAGCCTGGGGGCACCGCTGATCGAGTCATGCGATGTCAATCGTGATGAAGACATCGAGGCCCTGATGGCCAAAGCGGCCGAGGTGTTTGGCAAGCTTGATTTCTTGATCCACGCGATTGCTTTTGCTAATAAAGAAGAGTTGAGTGGCCCTTATCTCAATACGACGCGGGCGGGGTTCCTCCTGGCGATGGAGGTGAGTGCCTATTCGTTGACGGCACTGGTCAAAGCCGCCGATCCGCTGCTCAATCCGGGGGCTTCGATTATCACCTTGAGCTACCACGGCGCGCAAAAGGTGATGTCTAATTACAATGTGATGGGGGTAGCCAAGGCGGCCCTCGAAGCAAGTGTACGCTATCTGGCTGCCGACCTCGGGCCGCGTGGCATCAAGGTCAACGCGATTAGCGCAGGCCCCATTCGTACCCTTGCCGCAAGTGGCATCACTGGGTTTCGTCAGTTGCACAAAGCCTTCGCCGAAGTTTCACCAATGCGCCGCCATATCACGATCGAAGAGGTCGGCAATACGGCTCTCTGGCTCTGCAGTGATTTGAGCTCTGCCGTGACCGGCGACATTATTTATGTCGACGGCGGCTTCCACGTGATGGGTGCACCCTCACAAGAGGATTGAACTGTCCTGACGAAAACGACCAGAAGAACTGGTCGTTTTCGTCAGGACGAGCAATCGGCTAGCGAGGCACCTCGACACGGGCGAGGATGCGCCCGAGCGCGGTGTCGGGGCTCATGCCTTCGATTTCGGCTTCGGGGCGCAGGATAATACGGTGGCGATAGACAGGCCGCACCAGGGCTTTGATATCGTCGGGGGTGACGTAATTGCGCCCTTGCGCAGCAGCATAGGCTTTGGCGGTGAGCAAGAGCGCAATGCTCGCCCGCGTCGAACCACCCATGATTAGATCCGGGCTGCGCCGACTCTCCAGCGTGATGGCCCCAATATAGCTAATAATGCCGTCTTCCACCGTGATCGCCCCGATCTCTTCGCGGCACGAGGCAAGATCCGCCGGGGCGATCACGGGTTGCAGATGGGCTGCTTCGAGCCGCCGGGCATCAAAGCCACGATGGTAGCGCCGTAGGATCTCCAACTCTTGCTCGCCCGGCGGATAGTCAATCACCAGCTTGAAGAGAAAGCGGTCAAGCTGCGCCTCGGGCAGCGGGTAGGTGCCCTCGTATTCAATCGGGTTCTGCGTGGCAATCACAAAGAAGGGATCGGGCAAGGCCAGCCGTTCACCCTCAATCGTCACCTGGCGCTCTTCCATCGCCTCAAGCAACGCACTCTGGGTTTTGGCCGGGGCACGGTTGATCTCGTCGCCGAGCAGCACCTGGGTAAAGACCGGGCCACGACGCAGGCGAAATTGACCGGTCGACGGCTCGAAGATCTGCGTCCCAATCACATCCGAGGGCATCAAATCGGGGGTAAACTGCACCCGCTTATACTCGGCCCGTACGAGAAGGGCCAGCGTTTTCGCCATCAGGGTCTTGGCCGTGCCCGGCACACCCTCGATCAAGACATGCCCGCCGGCGAGCAAGGCAACAATCAACAGCGTAAAGGGTTCTTCCTGGCCAACCAGCACTTTGCGAGCTTCAGCACGGACAGCTTCGACCACGGACTGCGTTTTCAAAACGGACTCCTCAATTTGCAGGGAGGGACGAAGAAGGGACGACGCCCTACGGCCCAATCAGGATCGCGAGGGCAGCGGTCAGCGCGAAGGTCTCGCGCGTTGGGCGCAGAGGCGAGCCCGCCCCACTCACCACAGCCCCATCGGTATCACCACCAATTGTCTGGCGCCCAGGCAGATCTTCGCCGCGGATGCCGGCGGCCAGGGTGACATCACGGGCGAGCGCCGCAGCATCATTGTGATCGCAAGGCTTGCCCGCGAGAACCTGCAACGCAAGAACCACAGCCTCACCTGGTTCGCTACGGGCCGTCAACCAGGCGAGCGTGCGCGTCAACTGGGGCCGAAAATCTCCGCTACGTGGCGTATGCCCGGCCAAAACAAAGGCCAGCACCGCCAGCGCCGTCACCACCTCGTCGCCTGCCCAGGCCCCGTTGACCTCCTGCGTACGGGCAAGGAAACGCAACGCTGCCTCACGACGCATGGCCGGGCTGAGCGACGGTGAGGGTTGGCCCGTCGAGGTCGCATGCCCACCGGCCTGCTGCACGGTACGGCTAGGCCGAGGGGGGGGCATCTTCATCTGGGAATACGGTGGCGCTCCCGACAACAATGGCTGTATGCCCACTGACAATCCCCCAAAGGTATGGGCCCCGCCGAGCATCGCATCAACTGGTTCAAAGGCTTCACGCCGGGTACCCGCCGGGAGGTGTACCGGCACCAGGACACGCGCCGTAGCCCGGCGACCTTCGGCATCAGGGGGTGCCTCTTCTTCGGCGAGAAAGGCCGTATGGGCAGAAAGCAAGCCATACTCTACCGCCAGCGCACGTGCCTGGGCGTCGAGCGCAGGTGCCCGCCGTGGATCGAGCCGGGCCTGGCTCGCGAGGCGGGCGAGATAGGCGCGTGCCCAGAGGCGCGGCAAGGCCCGCCAGACACCCGTACGCTCGGGGGTCGCCGCCGAAAGATCAAGCTCAAGACGCTCACTAAAGAGCCCACGGGGCGTACGCCCGCGTACAGTCACGGTCACATACTGTGTGCGTGGACCATGGTAGCGGAGCATCAAGATCAGTGGCTGCCCGGCATACAGATCGGGTAACGGATCGGGAAGAAGATCGTCGATTTGGGCACCACCCCAATCAATGCTCAGATCACAGATCAGTGGCAGAGCCGCACGGCGCTGAAACCGCTGCACGGCTGGCTCAATCGCCTCACCAGGCACAATATACTCAACACTGCCCCGCCCCACGGACGCCAGTTCATCAAGGAGGAAACGATTGACGGCACTGCCCACACCAAACGCAAAGACCCGCGCCTCATTAAGCCGACTGGTGAGCGTGCGTACCACCTGATCCTCGTTCCCCACGGCGCCATCGGTGAGAAAAACAACGATGCGCAGGCGTAACGGATCACGTGGCTGATCGAGTGCCGCAGTAAGCGCGGCCACAATCTCGGTACCACCACGCGCCTGGATACCCGCAATGAAGGCATCGGCGGCATCAACCGAAGCCTGGGTAAACGGCAGAGGCACGGGGGCAAGCCGTTCGACATGATCATCAAAGGGAAAGATGTTGAACGTATCACCAGCATTGAGGGCACGCAAACAGGCCCGCAACGCATTGCGCGCCTGCACAATGCTATCGCCCCCCATCGAGCCACTCCGATCAAAGACAAAGAGGACTTCACGGGGCAAGACCTCATGGGTGGCCGGAGCAACCTGGGGCGTCAACATGATCAACGCGGCCCCTGGATGCCCAGCCTCACGATAGGCAAAAGCTGCCGCACGGTACTGCTCACCTGCGGGCCGATAGCGGATCACCAGATCGCGATCAGGCACCGCCGTAGCGGCCCGCAAGCTCGCCGTCACCCGGCCACCAGGCTCATGCGTCAGTTCAAACTTGGCCCCCTGGGTCTCAACCTCAACCAGACGGCCAACATCAAGGCTGATGCGCAGATCAAGCGTATGATCGGCCCCACCTTCAGGCAAAAGCGGCAAGACCCCATCCTGTGGTCGGGCCATGTGACCCGTCGGCACATAGCGGGGCAAGACGACCGTTGGCATCGCCAGGCTAAACCAGCCATCATCAAAAGGCACCTGGCTAAAAAAAACAAGGCAAGCCTCGACAAGCTCACCCGGCTGGAGATTCGCTAGTTCAATCGTAAAGAGATTTGGCCGCTCCTGAGTCACGAGCGCCGCATCGTCCCCCCGTATTGCCGCCGCACGATACGCAGCCTCGGCATCGGCCCGTTCACGCACCATACTCCGCAGAATGCGCTCACCAATGCGCAACTCAAAGCTGCTCACCGCAGCCTCGGTGGGCAGAGGAAAGACATAGAGTGCATCAAGAGGCGCCGCGTGACGATTACGAAAGCGTTGCACCACCTTCGTCTCAGCCAGAGGGCCAACCACATCAATCATGATCGTCGTATGCTCAAGGGGGACAGGCAACATGTTAGGATCGCGGGGTAACAGCATCCCACCACGAACAGGTGCATCAGGAGCAAGCTCAGGGCGAACCATCGCAGACCTCCTTGTTCTTTTGCCAGGCACACTTCACCTGCATTATGGCACGTCAAGACGATCGTTTCAAGAGCGAGAAATTCACGGTACAATAGGGCCTATGTTGCCAACACCACGCCTTCTTACCTTGCTCTTGCTCGCCGCCCTGCCGATTGCGCTTAGCGCATTTGCGCCAGCGTTGCTCTGGATTGCGATGCTCTATCTGGGGGTCGTTGGGGTCGTCGCGATCAGCGATCTGGTGCTCATGGCGCGGCCACAACAGATTGAGGTGGAACGCCTGCACGATCCGCAGCTCTCACTAGGGGCCGAAAATCTGATCACCCTCCTGCTCGCCAATGCCACACCGCGACCAATTGTCTTTACCTTACGGGATGAAAGTCCGCACGAGTTTCCTGTGGATCAACCATTTCTCAGCGGAGTGATCCCGCCCTACGATATCTACGAGGCACGCTACCATGTGCGTCCCCTGCGGCGTGGTGACTACCAGTTCGGGGCGGCAGTGATGCGGATCACCGGGCCAATGGGGATGCTCGTGCGCCAGATTCGCTATCCGCTCACTGCAACCGTGCGCGTCTACCCGAACGTCCTTGAACTCAAAAAATATGACTTGCTGGCCCGCAAAGGGCTGTTGCACGAACTCGGTTTACGGGTCTCGCGGGTACGCGGGCAAGGGGGCGAATTCGAGCGGCTGCGTGATTACACGACCGACGACGAATTTCGGCGAATCAACTGGAAAGCCAGCGCACGAAGGGGCAAACTGATCGCCGCCGAATATGAAGTTGAACGCAGTCAACACGTTGTCTGTGTGATCGATTGTGGACGACTCATGGCCCCGCCTGTTGGCGAACTGATGCGCCTCGACTATGCGGTCAACACCGCGCTGATGTTGAGTTATGTCGCGGGGCTCCGCGGGGATCACGTCGGCCTGCTTGCCTTTGCTGACCAGGTACGCCGGTACGTGGCCCCACGACGGGGCAAACCCCACTTTCAGCAGATCCTCGAAGCGCTCTACAACCTCCAGCCTGAACCAGTCGAGGCCGATCACGGAGTTGCCTTGAACTACCTGGCACGGCGGCAGCGGCGCCGCGCCCTGATCGTGCTCTTCACCGACCTTGCGACCCCCGAAGCGACCGGGGCACTGGTGACGCACCTAACCCGCCTGGCGCGACACCACCTGCCCCTCTGTGTCACCATCAGTGACCCCTTCATCACCGGGGCAGCCGGGCGACCAGCCAACGACAGCAGCGCCCTGTACGAGCGTGCCGTGGCCGAGGGTTTGCTCGACGAACGGCGCGCCCTCCTTGATCGCCTCCAACGCGGTGGCGTGCTGACTGTTGATGTCCCTGCTGATCGTCTCAGCGCCGGGGTTATCAACACTTACCTGCGCCTAAAAGCCCAGGGACGCCTCTAAGACGGATATTTGACGCAAAGGCGCAGAGACCCAAAGGTTTGATGGATCTGCAGACGCAGCTTTGCGCCTCTGAGCCTTTGCGTCAACCCTACCGTTTGAGCGCCTCGAGCTGCTGCTTTTGCAGATCACGAATTTCCGTCAAGAGCACCACGTCGGCCGGAGTTGGGGCCGGCGGAGGCGGGGCCGCAGCAGCCCGCGCAGCCAGCGCTGAGAAGGGACGGACAATCACAAAATAGATCACCGCCGCTTTCAAGATAAACGTCACCACCGCCGACAGAAAGACACCCACAGGAAAAACCCCAAACTGGATTAACGCAAGATCATCCCCTGCACTCCCCAGGATGATCGCCAGCAAGGGATCAACAAACGCAACAATGAACCCATCCACCACACTGTTAAATGCCGCCCCGATGATCACCGCCACCGCCAGATCAACGACATTGCCCCGCAACAGAAAATTCCGAAATCCCTGCCACATAGCGTATCATCCTCCCAGACAGCTTCGCTTCGCTGGCTTGTGCGACCAGCGAGGCACCGAGTACCCTAACGTCCCTGAGTGGCCTGTATTCCTGGCAGCACGGGCGGCCCGCCCGCTGGTGCTCTCGAAGCGGGCGGGCCGCCCGCGCTCCCAGGCTCGCAGCCTTGTCATGCTGAGCGCAGCGAAGCATCTCTGCCATCTGAACGCCTGATACCCTTCGCTGTGCTCAGGGTGACAAGACCCTAGAAACCGTACGTTACAGACTATATCATACCCATGGGCGGCAAGCCCAATGCGTATCATACGCCCTATCTCACAAGCAAGCAAACACATAGCGAACAAATCTTAACGCCTGGTTGTGGGCAGTTTTCACCAGAAGAGGTCTGCTTCTGGTATTATGAGCATAGTTTCACAATCTCAGAGTGTGAGAGCTACTCTGGACGGAAAGGCAGTTTCATGGCCCGCCCGAAACGACCGCCACACCCAATGCTCAAAGTGGCACGTGACCATCTCGACAAGCTCGACGGCGAGCTACGTGATGAACCTATCCACTTGCGGATGCTTGACGGCCCCCCTGGTGCGCCACGCTATGCTGTCTACGTTGGTGCTTGCGAGCGCGAAGGCCCTTGTCCCTTCGGTGTTGAACATCAACATCCCTGCCCGGTACTTGATTGTAGTTTGCGTCACTCGCTGCGGATGCTCCTTGATCGCGAGGGCAATCTGGTGGAAGTCTTACGCAGCGGTGTGCAGTGGACCGCGTGATCGGAGAAGGTACATATGGACAGCGTTCGCGTCTGGATGAGTGCGCCCCCGGTACTTGCCCGTGATACCATGACCCTGCCGGAAGCACGGCAGTTGTTGACGGAACTCAATATTCGGCGACTTCCCGTCGTTGATAGCGAGGGTGATCTGCTGGGGATTGTGACAGAAGGGGATGTTAACCGTATTTCCGACTCGGCTGAGGGCGATCTCGCCGAGTACAGTATCTACTACCGGGTCAAAGATCTACCGGTACGTGAGTTTATGCGCCGCCCGGTGTTGACCGTGACGCCCGATACCTGTTTACGTGATGCTGCGCAATTGATGATTACGCACCATATCCATGGCGTTCCCGTGGTGCTTGGCAAACGGGTGATTGGGGTCATTACGGTGTCAGATCTGCTGCGATGGATGGTCAACTCCGAAGAAGATTGCGATACGCCACCGCTGACTCCGAAGTCGCATGGACGTGACTAAATCGTCTATGCTGCGCCATCCTCGCCGATGACGATGAGGTTGGTGTAAAGAGGTCTATGATGTATAATCACATTCTCGTTCCACTTGATGGCTCACCCCTGGCCGAACAGGTACTTCCGCATGTTCACGAACTGGCCGCCAACACTGGCGCAACCAGGATCACCCTGCTGCGGGCTGTTCCACCTATCTTTACCACCAGCGTTGATTATAGCGGCATGCTCGCGACGACCACCACCGATACCCTTGAAACAATGGAGAACGAGGCCCGCGATTACCTCGAACGCATTGCCGCTCAGTTTCGCGCCGAGGGCTATGCGGTACAGATCGAGCTTAGCTCACTGCCCGCCGCCGAGGCGATCCTTGACTATGTCGAGAATCGACACGTCGATCTGATTACCATTGCGACCCATGGCCGCAGTGGGCTTAGCCGCTGGGTCTTTGGCAGCGTGACCCAGAAGGTTGTGCAGGTCTGTCCCGCGCCGGTGTTTGTCTTCCGTCCCCAACACGACGATTAGATCTGGCTTGATCGTGATGAGCCACGAAAAGCGGCCCCGGGCGTACGCCCGGGGCCGCTTTTCGGTGAGCCCAATGTTTACCGACGTAGTTTGGGAGCCTGCGACAAAACCTCGCATCCTCCATCGGTAATCAGTACCAGATCCTCGATCCGCACACCACCCCAACCTTCCAGATAGATACCTGGTTCAATGCTCGTGACCATCCCCGAACGCAGCGGTTGGCTAGGTACCAACGGGTTCTCACGGCGCAAGCCCGGACCTTCGTGAATATCCAGGCCAACCCCATGGCCGAGGCCATGGCCAAAATGATCACCATAGCCGGCTTCCACAATAAGATCCCGCGCAAGGGCATCGGCCTTGTGGGTCAAAAGCCCTGGACGAAGGCTCAGAAGGGCCGCTTCCTGTGCTTTCAGTACCGTCTCGTAGATCGTCCAGAAGCGCGCATCAGGCTCACCAAGCACAATCGTCCGGGTCAGATCAGCGTGGTAGCCATCGATCCGTGCCCCCATATCAATCACAATCGGCTGACCAGTGCCCAACGGGGCGTCACCGGGCGTTGCATGGGGCAGGGCGGCGTTGGGGCCAGCGGCGACAATGATCGGGAACGAGACCGCCTCGGCACCGCCCACCCGCATCGCCATCTCGAGCATCCACGCTGCCTGACGCTCGGTGGTATCAGGCGTTAGCCGCTCGATCACAGCCGTAATGGCCGCATCAGTCAACGCAATCGCCCGCTTCAACGTGTTGATCTCGGCGCTATCTTTGATCTCGCGCAGCGTCTCGACTATTCCTTCAACGGGCACCAGTTCACACGCAGCCCCGACTTCTTTCTGCAGACTCCGGTATTCAGCCACTTGCATGTGCGCCGCCTCGATGCCGAGTTGTGTCAAGCCAAGCTCAACAACGGCATCACGTAACAGCGTCGGAAACGGGTTGCCAGGATTAACAACTTGACGTACCTCAAAGGACGGGGCCTGCTGCCCAGCTTGCAAAAGATACCGGCTATCGGTAAATAAGAGAGCTGTGGTCGGTGTGACGAGCAACCAGCCGTACGTCCCCGTGAAGCCACTGAGATAGCGCCGATTCGTTGGTGCGCTGATGAGCAACGCTGGCAGCTTCCGTTCCATAACCATCACCCGCACACGTTCGAGGCGGTGCTGCATACAACCTCCGTTGATAGTGTGCTGATGGTGCGCAAACGACCAGCGTTGCTGGTCGTTTGCGCACCATCAGCACGATTGTTTGTCGTCGATAGCGTTAGGGAGTGAAGGGATTGGACTCAGGGATCTGCTCACTGATCAGATCGCCGCTCGCCGGATCAACCCCCGTATTCAGGCTGCCATCGGCCAGGGCCGCAAAGATCTCGTCGAGCTTGGCCTGCATCGCCGGGGTCACCGACTCAGCTGCCATGTGGAAATCGGCCAGGCCCACACCATCGCCAGCGGCATCGAAGAGCGCGATACCGTTACCCTCGAACGTGCCCTCAACCACCGCCTTGACTTCATTGTAGACTGCTACGTCCACACGCTTGATCGCACTCGAGAGGATGCGGTCAGCCCCAGGCGACGCGCCGTTGGCAAACGTGGTCACAAACTCGTCCTGGTCAACGCCGATCACATATGCGCCACGCTCAGCCGCAGCCTTGATAGCACCAGTTCCCGTCGGGCCACCGGCACCAAAGATGACGTCGGCGTCATCACTGATCATCTGCTCGGCCGTCGAAGCGCCAAGCGCCGGATCAATGAAGGTGGGCAGGTAAACACCCAACAGGTTGATGTCGGGGCGGACATAGCGGGCACCATTGTCAAACCCGTGGCGGAACTTCTTGACCGGAGGAATCTCCTGGCCAGCCACGATGCCGATCGTGCCACTCGCGCTCACCATCGCCGCCAGGGCACCGGCCAGGAAGCCGGCCTGGTCTTCACGGAACTGCAGACCAACCAGGTTGTCCGTCACGCTCCCAGGGACATAGAACTGGTCAACCCCGATGAAGACAATCTCGGGATGAGCCGCTGCCGCCGCCTGGGTTGCATCGGCAATCAAGAAACCAACGGTGATGATAACATCAAAGCCCTCATCCACAAAGGTCTGGATGTTGGCTTCGTAGTCGGCCTGCGCCTGAGTCTCGATAAAGCGATACTCAAGCCCAAACTCCTGAGCGGCTTGCTCAGCGCCCTTGTGGGCAAACTCGTTGAAGGTACCGTCGTTGACTTTGCCCAGGTCAGTGACGAGAGCAATCCGTAGAGAATCTGCTGGGGGCTCAGGAGCCGTCACTTCGGTCGGAGCCGAGGGAACGTCCGTGGGTTGCGTGGCCGTCTGACCACCACATGCAGCGAGCAAGGGAATGATCAAGAACAGCACTGCCAGCATCGAAACAAACGATTTACGCATGGTCTTTTGTGCCTCCTCCATTATCAACGATGGCAAGAACGTTGCCTTGCCTGCCCGATTATAGCATACCCTCACGACCCGCACATCATGCGGCCTGTGGCTCTTCTTCCCCGTGGAACTGACTCATATAGAGCGCATAGTAGTCACCACGCAAGGCAAGCAGTTGTTCGTGGGTGCCTCGTTCCACAATCTGGCCGTCTTTGACCATCAAGACGAGGTCGGCGTTGCGGATCGTGCTGAGGCGGTGCGCGATGACAAAGCTTGTGCGACCTTCCAACAACTGGTCAAAGGCCTGCTGGATCATCCGCTCGGTGCGGGTATCAACACTGCTCGTCGCTTCGTCCAGAATGAGGATGCGCGGGTTCGCAAGCGCCGCACGGGCAATCGCAATCAACTGGCGCTGCCCTTGACTCAAGCCGCCCCCTCGCTCGCCAAGCACGGTCTGATAACCATCGGGCAGGCGCTCGATAAAGGCGTGGGCCGAGGCAAGTTGTGCCGCCGCAATCACTTCTTCATCAGTCGCCTCAAGACGCCCGTAACGAATATTATTCATCACTGTGTCCGAGAAGAGAAAGGCATCCTGCAAAACAATGCCAATCTGCGAACGCAGACTCGCCGCGGTCACGTTGCGCACATCGTACCCATCAATCGTCACCCGCCCCTTCAGCACATCATAGAAACGCGGGATGAGATTGATGATCGTCGTTTTGCCAGCGCCTGTTGGTCCGACAATCGCGACCATCTGCCCCGGTTTGGTCACAAAACTGACCCCTTTGAGCACCAGCGTACCTGTTTGATAGGCAACCTGCACCTCTTCAAAGACGACCTGGCCCTTGATCTGTGGCAATACGACGGCATCAGGAGCATCAACAATCTCAGGTTGTTCATCAAGCAGGCCAAAGATGCGCTCACCACCGGCAATCGCACTCTGGATATTTGTCCAGAGCACGGCAATCTGCTGGATGGGCTGGTTGAAGCGTTGCACATACTGGATAAAAGCAAAGATCAGGCCCACCGAGATGACGGTCGTGCCAAAGAGGGGTTGGTTGCGGAGCAAACTGAGGCTGCCGACAACAACAACAATCGCAATCGCGACATAGCCGAGGGCCTCAAGTACCGGGTTGAGGGCGCTGGTGAAACTCGCGGCACGAACATTGGCATCACGGTTGGCCGCGTTGGCCCGCCGAAACGCCTCGATGCTCTCGGCTTCACGACTGAACGCCTGTACCTCACGTGCCCCCGAAATGCTCTCTTGCAGCCCGGCATTGACACTGCCCATCTCGCGGCGGCTCTTCCGAAACGCCTTGCGCGCCTCACCCGAGAAGTAGAAGGTCGCCCAGGCCATCAACGGCACAATGCTCAGGCTGACCAGCGCATACGGCACATTTGCGAACAGCATTGCGCTCATCGTAAAGACAATGCCCATGATGCCGCTCACCACGCTCAAGAGGGCAAAGCCGAGCACCTGCTGGATCGTGTCGGTATCGCTTGTGATCCGGCTCATGATATTGCCCGCTTCGTTGCGCGTGTAGAAGCCAAGGGAGAGCCGGTGAATCTGGGCAAATGTGTCCTCACGCAAGCGGCGCAGGGCGCGCTGCCCCGCCCAGTTCATCGAGTAGAAGGCCAAGCCCTGTAGCAACGAACCACCGACAAAGAGCCCGGTCAGCAACAACACGATCACGCCCAACCCTGCCGCACGGTCTTCGAATGTCGCCGCCGGATCGACGGTGCCATACCAACACGCGGTTGCATTGGGCAGCAAATAGCAATCAACCGCCTGCCCAATCAGGCCAGGCGTCAACACCTGCATCACCGTGCTGAGCACCAGCAGAATCATGGTCAAAACCACCGCATACCACCAGGGCCGAAAATAGACCCAGAAACGTGCCAGGGTGACGCCAACCCGTTTTGGTCTCTCGGTTTCGGTATTGAGCATCCGTCCAGGGCCACCTGGTCCACCCATCATCATAGGTTTGTTTCCTTGACCAGCTGCGAATGATAAATCTCAGCGTAGATCGGGCTATGTTCCATTAATTCGGCATGCGTGCCAGCCGCAGCAATGCGCCCCTGGTCAAGCACCAGGATCTGATCGGCACGCAAGACCGTGCTGATGCGCTGGGCAATCACAACGCTCGTGCGACCTTCCATCAGCGTATCCAGCGCCTGCTGGATCGTTGCCTCGGTTTGGAGATCGACACTGCTCGTCGAGTCATCCAGAATCAAGAGGCGCGGATCGAGCAACAGCGCACGCGCAATCGCAATGCGTTGCTTCTGACCACCCGAAAGCGTCACGCCCCGCTCGCCAACCTTCGTTTGATACCCTTCAGGCATCGCCGCAATAAAGCTATGCGCCGCCGCTGCACGCGCTGCCGCTTCAACTTCGGCCTCAGTCGCCTCAGGCCGTCCAAAGGCGATGTTATCGCGCACCGTGCCACTGAAAAGGTTCGTCTCTTGCAGCACAATGCCAATCTGCGAACGCAGACTATCAAGCGTTACGTCACGCACATCGTGGCCGTCAATGAGCACCGCCCCCTCAGAGGCATCGTAAAAACGCGGCAACAGGTTGATAATCGTCGTCTTGCCGCTGCCCGTTGCCCCAAGCAGCGCAATCGTCTGCCCAGGTTCCGCCACAAAACTGACCTCCTTGAGCACCGGATCACCCGTGCCAAGATAACGAAAGGTCACGTTGCGAAACTCCACCCGCCCGTTGAGCAGCGGCAACGGCAGGGCACCTGGTTTATCTTCAATCTCGCTCTGCGCATCAAGCACTTCGAAAATGCGCCTCGCCGAGGCACTCGCCTGCGCAACAAGCGTAATAATGAACCCAAGCTGACCGAGCGGGACAAAGACGTAGGTCAGGTAGAGGCTGAACTTCTGATACCCCCCCAGTTCAAGCGTTCCTCCCAGAATCTGACGCCCTCCAAAGTAGAGAATCGCCACCTGCCCAAGTTGCGCCACCAAAAAAATAACTGGAAAGAGAAAAGAAAAGACCTGGTTAATCCGCAACTGCTGTGCCATCAAATTCGTGGCTGCAACATCAAAGCGCTGCTCTTCATACGGCTCACGGGCAAAGGCCCTGACCACCTTCAAGCCCGCGAGATTCTCTTGCAGGATCGTATTGAGGGCCGATAACCGCTCTTGCACGACCGCAAAGAGTGGCTGGCTCACCCGCCCAAAAAAGATAAAGAGGGCCAGGGCAATCGGTAGCAAGGGCATCACGACAAAGGTCAAGCGCAGATTGGTAAAGGCCAGGATGATCAACGCCCCGGTGAGCAACAGAAACGACGAAGCGGCCAGCACAAGACCCTGGGCAATGAAGGTACGGAGACGTTCGACATCATCAGTCGCCCGGATCATCAACTGACCAGTCTGATTGCGATCATAGTAGCTAAATGAAAGGCGCTGGATCTTGGCAAAGATCGCGTTGCGCAGATCAAAAGCCAGTCCCTGCGACGTTGTCTCAGCCATAAACGCCTGCACAAATGAAAAAGCCCCGCGCAAGAGGGCAAAGAGCAAGATCAAGCCCGCTGCATTAAAGACGAGACCCTCAGCCGTACGAATATCGCCTCCCGTCTGGCTTGCCAGAGTCACCGTATCGATCATGTTTTGAACCAGCACAGGCACCACAAGTTGCGCCAGCGTTGCAACAATCAAGGCACTATAGGCAATGGCTGTTGTCCGTTTATGTCCACCAAGAAAGCGGATGGCACGCATCAACGCCCCCGGTGCTCGTGGGCGAGCAGGGGTTCCCTGTTTCATCATCTGGCCTTGCACACAAAATCTTTCTTGACCGTGGTGATGCGATCAATCACAACTGTCATCAGCGAAGGTACGGCCCGAAGTCGCTTGCTCCGAGAACTATCTAATATGCCATTGTAGCACAACAACGCATGTAGAAATAGTGGTATGCTGCATATATGGCCTCTTGCTCGGAGCCTGGGGCGATACACACCTATGCTGGATGCTGGCTGTTTGCGCCAGCCTAGATAACACCTACTCTATGTCACCTCTCTTGTGGCGCACATCGCTGCGCTATTTGCTCCGCCATCCGTGGCAGTTCGGGCTCTGCCTGCTTGGGGTAGCCCTTGGCGTCGCGGTGGTGGTTGCCATCGATCTGGCCAATGCCAGTGCTTCACGCGCTTTTGCGTTAAGCACCGAGAGTGTCACCGGGCAGGCTACGCATCAAATTATCGGTGGCCCCTCAGGGCTTGACGATGAACTCTATCGACAGATCAGGGTTGAACTGGGCGTCCGCACCTCGGCACCGGTCGTCGAGGGCTATGCCCAGTTACCTGCTTTAGACAATCAGACGGTGCAACTGCTCGGGGTCGATCCGCTAGCCGAGGCCCCCTTTCGGTCGTATCTGGCCCCTGAAGGGGGGACGGCGGGCGATGGGGGCGCACTGGTGGGCTTGCTTGCGACGCCCAACGGTGTCCTGCTCGCGACAGAAACAGCCCAACGCGCCGGCGTTTCCCCCGGTGACACGTTGGTCATGCGCATTGGGTCGCGTACGGTCGATCTTCAACTGGTCGGTGTCCTTGAACCTTCCGATGACTTGAGCCGCCGGGCACTCGAGAGTCTTGTCGTGGCCGATCTTGCGACGGCTCAGGAATTGCTCGCTCTGGTGGGTCAACTCAGTCGAATTGATCTGATTCTGGGCCAAGAAGATCCGGCCTTCGCGCGGATCGAAGCTATCCTGCCACCAGGGGCCGATCTGGTCCCCGCAGCCTCCCGAACCAACGCCCTCGAACAGATGACCCGCGCTTTTGAACTCAACCTGACGGCGTTGAGTCTGCTGGCCCTGATTGTTGGGATGTTCCTGATCTACAATACGATCACCTTTAGTGTTGTCCAGCGCCGGATGCTGTTGGGCACGCTACGGTGCGTCGGCGTCACACGGGGCCAGGTCGCGACCCTGGTGCTCGGCGAGGCGTTTGTGATCAGCATCATCGGCTCGCTCGCCGGGCTGGTGCTGGGCACAATCCTGGGGCGTGGTCTGGTGGGCTTGGTGACCCAGACGATCAATGATCTCTATTTTGTGGTCACGGTACGCAGCCTCAGCCTTGATCCGCTGGTACTGCTCAAGGGGTTTGTACTCGGCGTCGTTGCGACGCTTGCGTCGGCGGCGGTGCCTGCCTTCGAGGCGATGCTAACGCCGCCACGCACCGTCTTGCGTCGCTCGAGCGTCGAAGAGCGCGCCCGTCGCATGGTGCCCCTGCTCGCCCTCGTTGGCCTGGTGATGCTTGCCCTTGGGACGGCCCTGCTCTTCTGGCCTGCCGGGATCAATCAGCAACTCGGCGGGCTCTACCTCGCCTTTGCCGCCCTCTTTACGATCATCATTGGCACGGCCCTGTTGACCCCCTTACTGACCGTAGCAATGATGCGGCTCGTGCGTCCTGCGCTCGGCAGGGTCTTTGGCTTGCTCGGGCGGATGGCTGCCCGCGATGTAGAGGCAACGCTCTCGCGTACCGCAGTGGCCGTGGCAGCGTTGATGATTGCCGTCAGCGTAACCATCGGGGTTGGCCTGATGGTCGGCAGTTTTCGCCAAACCGTCATCGTCTGGCTCGAGCAGAGCCTTGGGGCGGATATCTACGTGGCCGCCCCGGGGGCAACAGCCAATCGGGTTGATACGGCGCTTGAGCCAGCCCAGATTGCCTTGCTGACTAGCGTCGAAGGGGTCGGAGCAGCGACGCGGATGCGTAGTGTGCAAATTGACACCCCAACCGGGCCGACGACGGTGATCGCGATTGATGCTGAAGGTGAGCGCGGACGCGACTACCTGCGCTTCAAAGTCGGGGGCGATGCCGCAACCTGGTTCGCCTGGGAAAACGGGGCCATCCTGATTTCTGAGCCCCTCGCCTTTCGGACGGGCCTCGGTATCGGCGATCAACTGAGCCTCCGCACGGATCGTGGGCTACGCGACTTTCCGATTGCCGGTATCTACTATGACTACACCTCGGATCGTGGTGTGATTCGGATGCACTATGCAACCTATCAAGCCAACTGGGACGATACGACCATCTCGTCGCTTGCGCTCTACGCCGCACCAGGCGTACCAGTTGATGAACTGGTCACCCGGCTGCGCGCTGCCGTCGCCACACCCAATCCCGATGGGACGGCACCGCCCTTACTCAACATTGGCTCAAACGTGAGCCTGCGCGAAGGCACGCTCGCCATTTTCGACCGCACCTTCGCGATCACCGCCGTACTGCAAGTCCTCGCCACCATTGTCGCCTTTATTGGCATTTTGAGCTCGCTGATGGCCTTGCAACTCGAACGCGCTCGTGAACTGGCCGTCTTGCGCGCCAACGGCCTGACTCCAGGGCAACTCTGGGGGGTCGTTGTGGGGCAAACCAGCCTGATGGGCCTCACCGCCGGCCTCTTTGCCGCCCCGCTTGGGTTTGTCCTGGCGTTGATCCTCGTCTATGTCATCAACCTGCGTTCCTTCGGCTGGACGCTCGATCTCACGGTCGAGCCGGCCTTATTTCTCCAGGCCCTCTTCGTCTCACTGATCGCTGCCATCCTGGCCGGGATCTACCCCGCACATAAAATGAGTCGTACCAATCCGGCTCTCGCCCTCCGTGAAGAGTAGCAAGTCTGGCCCACCCTGCTATAATGCAGGGTGGGCCTACGGCCCCCAAGGATTGCTTGTACGTTGGTGCTGTTGGCCAGTTTCGCTGGCCAATAGCACCAACGTGACAACCCGGTTGAAGGGCTGCCGCCCTAAAAAGGCCGGTCTTAGTTGGAGCAGAACGTATGACCACATCCACCACCATCCGTATGTTCGTGCTGACATTGCTTGTGCTGGGTCTGCTCACAGGCTGTGGGCAGACGTCAACGCCAACGAGCAACCCAACAACCCCTTCGCGAGGTCAGGGGGCGATGGTGCCCGTCCTGGCGCTGTCAGAACTAGCCCCCGGGCCAAACCGTATCGCGGTGGGCGTGTTGCAGGATGGCAGCCCGATCAACGATCCCGAACTGAGCCTCCCGATGCGCTTTTTCTACCTCGATGACGGCAACACGGCAGAGGTGCGCAGCGAGTCAACCGCTGTCTATCGTGGTGAGGGACTGCCCTTTGGTCTCTATGTCGGCTACGCGAGCTTTGATCAGCCCGGGGCATGGGGCGTCGAGATTACGCTACCTCAGGCTGAAGGCGAGCCGGTTGTTTCACGGTTACGGCTCGATGTGCTCGCCCAACCACAGGTACCTGCGGTCGGCATGGCAGCTATCCCGACCAACAACTTGACGATCCGCGATCAACCCGATCTGACCCGCTTGACATCAGATGCGCGGCCTGATGCCGATCTCTATCAGATGACGATCAGTGAAGCCATTGCAGCCGGACAACCTTTTGTCGTCACCTTTTCGACCCCTGGTTATTGCCAGACAGCCGTCTGTGCGCCCAATCAGATGGTACTCAAACAACTGAAAGACCAGTATAAAGGCAGCATCAATTTCATTCATGTCGAAGTGTACGCCTATCCGTTTGGCGAAAACTTCCAGGCCCAACGGTTTGTTCAATCAATGCGCGACTGGAAGCTCCGTACTGAGCCGTGGACGTTCCTGGTTGATGCCAATGGCATTATTCAGGCCCGGTATGAAGGGGGCCTCACGTTTGCCGAACTGGAACCCGCCCTGGCTCAGCTTGCGGCTGGAGAACCAATTACCCCTCCTAGTGAATAGTCGCCCTGTGAAGAACGCATGCCGAGGGGCTGCGTTCTTTAGGTAGCCCAAGAAAGAAGAGAAGAGAACCCCATGATCGACCTGCGGAGTGATACCGTCACCTTGCCTAGTCCTGCGATGCGTGCCGCGATGAATGACGCCGAGCTTGGTGATGATGTCTATGGTGAAGACCCGACAGTGAACCAACTTGAGGCGCTGGCGGCCGAGATGGTTGGCAAAGAAGCGGCCATGCTGGTACCCAGCGGCACAATGGGCAACCTGGCCGCACTGCTTGCGCATGCAGAGCGCGGCCAGCGGGTGATCTGTGGCGATGAGAGCCATATTTACTACTACGAAGCTGGCGGTGCCTCAGCACTCGGCGGGCTGATGTATCATACCCTGCCCACAGCACCCGACGGCACTCTACCGCTCAACGCTGTCCAGAACGCCCTGATCACCCTCAACGATCCCCACCGTGCCCCGCCCGGTGTCTTTTGCCTGGAAAATACTCACAATCGCTGTGGTGGTACCGTCCTGCCGGTAAGCTATATGGAAGCCGCTTATCAGGCCGCACACGCTGCTGAAGTCCCGTTGCATCTTGATGGTGCCCGTATCTTTAATGCCGCTATTGCGCTAGGTGTTGAAGTTCGTACCCTTACCCGCTATACTGATAGCGTACAATTCTGCCTTTCAAAAGGTCTTGCGGCACCGGTTGGCTCAGTCCTTGCGGGAACAACCTCATTCATCAACAAGGCACGCCGGGTACGCAAAATGCTGGGAGGCGGTATGCGCCAAGCAGGGGTCATTGCCGCCGCCGGTCTCGTTGCGTTGACCGCGATGGTCGATCGCCTTGCCGAAGATCATGCCAATGCCCGCCTCCTGGCCGAAGGTCTGGCCAATCTCCCCGGGCTAACCCTTGATCGCAGTCTGCTTCAGACCGCAATTGTGCGCTTTGAAGTGACGGCGATGGATGCGAGTAGCTTCCTGAAGAGCCTGCGTAGCCATGGGGTGTTGATGATCAGTATGGGTGGTACCACCATTCGTGCCGTCACCCATTATGGTATTGGCGAGGAAGATATACACACAGCGATCAACGCTGTTCGTGCCGTGCTCAAGCCGTAACCCAGGGTATAGATTGATGACCATGACAGGTTCCGCCCAGATCTGGGCTCCCATTGTCGCACAACTCTCCGAGGCTGCGCTGCTGCTTGATGCTGAGGATTGCCTGGTCACGGCAAGTAGTGTGATCCAGACAGCACTCGAACCTGACAGCATGTTGCCTGGTAACCCCGTACGTCAGATCCTCGGGTTGCCTGCCCAAGCCCCCCTGAGCGGAACCACTACTTTTTCATTTGGTGATTGCGACTGTGAATTAACGCTCCAGCCGGTACCACTCTATGATGCGCAAGGGGCTTTCAGTGGAACCCTGCTGATCCTCAAGGGATGGCTCATCGAGCAAGCCGTCTATGCCCGTGAGCATAACCTCCGTGAAGTCGCCCTCATTATCAGTAGCGCCCTCGATATCGACCAGATCCTCGAACAGGTGGTTCAACTCTCAATTGATCTGCTCAAAGCTGATGCCGGCTCGATGCCGATGTATGATCGCCAGCGCGATCGGTTGCTGCCAAGCTATGTCTTTGGGATCACGGCACCCATTCTCAAACAACCGGTGTATCGTGGCACTGGGATCATCTGGCAGATGATCGATACGGGTCGATCCTTCCTCACAAATAACTATAGCGCAGAGCCACGAGCCATTCCTGAACTGCTAGCCCAGGGGGTGTGGAGCGTTCTGGCCGTCCCGATTATGGCCAGCAATCAGATCATGGGCACGCTGAACCTCTATCGGATCAGCAATAAAACACCCTTCAACGAACGTGATATCGAACTGCTCGAAATTATTAGTCGACAGGCAGGGGTTGCGCTACAGAATGCACGCCGCTACCATGCCGTCGTGCGCGAGTCCGAGCGGCGTGCCCTGCTCTACAAGGCAAGTCTCAGTTTCGGGGCAGCCTCCGATCTCGAACACCTCTATGGGGCGATTCACGAAGCGATTACCGAACTGGTTGCCTGTGATATCTGTACGATCGTGCGCTTTGATCAGGCGACACGCGAACTAGAGTATGTCTATCTTATCTATCAAGAGCAACGAAAACCGGTCTTTCGCCAAGCGCTCGACCAGAGTCTGCTCAGCTATATTGTGCAAACCGGCATGGCCCTGCGCATAACCAGCAATGCCGTGATGACCGAGCAGGTACCGCTGACCGAGCCAATGACAGTCGTTGAGCATCCTTCGGGTTCGTTGCTTGCGGTGGCCTTGCAGGTTGGGGAAACAACCATTGGTGCGCTGAGTATTCGTTCACGCGAGCCCAATATGTATGATGCGAGTGACCTGACCACGATCGAAACCCTGGCCGCCACTGCCGCCATCGCGATGCAAAAAGCCTATCTCTTCAACCAGGTACAAGCACTCGCCACCATTGATGAATTGACCGGGATCGCGAATCGACGTTACTTTTTTGAACAGGCCCGCTACGAACTTGAACGCGCAATGCGCTACAAGCGCCCGGTGAGCCTGCTGATGCTTGACGCCGATTATTTCAAGCAGATCAACGACACCTATGGCCATAGTATCGGCGACGAGGTCTTGCAACAGATTGCGGCACGCTGCAAAGCAGACCTACGCGAAGTTGACATCTTTGGGCGCTATGGCGGCGAAGAGTTTCTCGTGCTGATGCCCGAGACAGATCTCGCCCATGCTGGTATCGCCGGTGACCGCTTGCGCCAGGTTATCGCCAGCCAGCCCATTCTGACCGAAGCCGGGCCAGTGCCAACGAGTATTAGTGTTGGGGTCGCTTCGTTTGACATTGGTAACACCGGAACGATTGAACTCTTGCTTGACCAGGCCGATAAAGCCCTCTATGAAGCCAAAAACGCCGGGCGCAACCAGACCTACTATTACCGTGATGCCTGATCGTACGTGTTCACCCTTCTCCAAGGAAACGCAAGGTGTCCGTATCATCCATCAGGTTCGTAGACATTCATTCAACGTAAGCAGATCTTTACCAAACAACGCTCTGTAGGTCGTATAATCATTGGCAATGTGTCGCCTACCGAACGTGTTACGACATCATATTTTTACGTGCCGTAGTGTGCGGCATAACAGATGATCAGGAGTTGCAACGATGCACAGTTTCCTTCGCAAAGCTGGCTATGTCCTGGCAAATATGGTGGTCATGGTTATTTTGCATGGCAATAGCAAGCAGTTCTGGCCAAAAATCCCCTACCTCAGCCTGCGAAACGAGGGTACCCCCGAGCATATGCGCCTCCTCTTGCATACTACCACAATCGTTACCGCAGGCGAAGCCCTGATCGGCCAGATGCCACGCGAGCGGTGGCTCCCACGCGCAATTGTGCTCGGGTTGATCCCCGCTTCACTCCCTCTCTTGCTCTTCTTTGGACAAAAGGTTCTGCGCCTGCAGGGTCAGGCCGCCGAGGTCTACAATCTGGCCCTGGTGCCGATCCTGCCGATTGCTTCAACCCTCCTCGAAGATGCGATCACTGGCTCGCTCGCCGCTATTGACCACGCCCCCGAGGATCAGGCTGATTATTCGCACCTCGTATAAGCTATGGCGGTTCAGAGCACAGAAGGACAGCAGAGCTGTCCTTCTGTGCTCTGAACATCTGTGATCTGCAGTAGCCCTGCTCAAGTCGAGACCGCCGCCTGGACGGCGGCAATGATCTTGCGGTACCCGGTGCAGCGACACAGATTGCCACTCAACGCGGCCTGGATCTGCGCCAGATCTGGGGAGGCATGTTCGTTGAGGAGTTTCGCCCCGGCCATCAGCATCCCCGGGATACAGTAGCCACACTGAACCGCACCCTCAGCAATAAAGCTCGCTTGCAAGGGATGTAAAGGCTGGCCGTCAGGTGCCGTCGCCGCCAACCCTTCGATCGTCGTGACGTGACGCCCATGCGCCTGACCAGCTGGCACCAGGCAACTCATCACCGCTTGCCCGTCAAGCCAGACGGTACATGCACCGCACTCACCTTCGGCACACCCCTCTTTGGTGCCTGTTTGTTGCACATCTTCTCGCAAGGCGTCAAGCAGGGTTTTGTGGGGCGAGAAGCGCACCACTCGTCCGTTCACGATCGCCTCGACCTGCGCAAGCGGAACCAGCGGGCCCCCCCTGGTCGCCACGGGTTCCGGGTCCACGGTGCTCAACAAGACCGGCGAGGCAGGCCAGTCAGCCGCATGCGTACCCGTCGCCAACCGCTCCAGCGCACGCTCAACGAGGCCAACCACCACGGTGCGGCGATACTCAGCCGAACCACGTACATCGTCAATCGGTGCCATCGCCTGCAAGGTCAAGCGGGCCACATTTGGCATCTGGGCACGCTGCAACGGGTGACCCGCAAGCGCTGCTTCGGCGGCAGTGGCCCGGACAATCGTCGGGGCGACACAGCCAAGCGCGATCTTCGCGCCAGCAACAACTGGCGCTTCCTCGTCAAGCGGGTTCACCAGGTCAAGGACGACGGCTACATTGACCACAGCTATCGCTTGCGCGCGCCGCAGCCCAAGCTTGAGAAACATGCCCCGCTGATGCGGTGCGAGCATCGGCACGCGCACTTCGCGCAGCAGTTCACCGGGACGCAACACGGTGCGTCGGACACCGGTATAAAACGCCTCGATTGGGATCAGACGCTCGCCATCACGTCCACATACCACCAACTCAGCCCCAAGGGCGGTCAGCGCCGTAATGGTATCATTGGCCGGCGAAGCCGTGACCAGATTGCCGACAACCGTCCCACGCGCCCGGATCTGCGGCGCACCAACCTCAAGACACGCCTGCGCCAGCGGCAACGCCCTGTGCACACAAAGCGCCGAAGCCACGATATCGTTGTGCGTCGCCAGGGCACCGATCCGCACCTGGCCCGCCTCTTCGCGCACATAGCGCAGGGCCTCGATCCGGGTCAGATCAACCAAGGTTGCCGTCGGGCGCAACCCGTGATCCAGTTCAACCAGGACATCGGTACCACCGGCAATCACCCGTGCCTCGGGCAGCGAGGCGACCAGGGCCAGCGCCTCGTCAAGCGTGTGCGGCTGATAATAGGTCTTCCACATAGGCTTCGTCTCTACGCATGGCTAAGGGCAGCCAGGCTATGGGCAAGCACCGCCACGCCCTGGCCAATCTGATCAAGATCGCTATACTCATCAGCACGATGGCTAATACCGCCCCGACTCGGAATAAAGATCATCGCCGTTGGGCAGATGCGAGCCATAAAGAGGCTATCATGATAGGCACGACTGATCATGATCAGCCGGGGGAGACCGATGCGATCACACACCTTGATGATCGTCTCGACCACCGCCGGATCACAGGTAGCAGGCGGGTCGGCATTGAGTTCAATCAGATCATACGTGACGTGACGACGGGCACAGATTGCTTCGGTCGAAGCCTTGATCGCCTGCAATACCTGGTCGCGGCGTTCAAGGTCAATATCGCGCACATCAATCTCAAGGGTCGCCACATTCGGGATGGCATTGACCGCGCCGGGACCAATCGTAAAAATGCCGGTGGTTGCAACCGTATCGCGGCTTCCCGTGCCAAGCGCAGCAGCTTCAACCGCCAGCGCCAGTTCAGCCCCGGCCAGCAGCGCATCGCGCCGCTCGAGCATCAGCACCGATCCGGCATGACCACTCTGCCCTCTAATCACGACGCGCAGCGCGGCTGGTGCGGCGATCGCCCGTACCACCCCGATCGGCAGGCCCTCAACTTCCAACAAAGGGCCTTGCTCAATATGCAATTCAACAAACGCACCATAGGCCCCGGGTGCCAGCGCAACCGCTTCAAGCGGTGCCGTAAAGTCGGCGCTTGTTCGCCATTCATCGAGGCTTCGTCCCTGCCCATCACGCAACTGGCGCAACTGGTCAGGCGTAAGCGCCCCGATCATCGCCCGACTGCCCAGACATCCCAAGCCAAACCTGGTCGGTTCTTCACTCGTAAAGAGGATCATTTCCAGCGAGCGCCGAGGCTGAAAGCCGGCCCGCCGCAGCGCCCGCAAAGCTTCAAGCGCCCCAACGACGCCCACGGTACCATCAAAACGGCCTGCATGGGGCAGCGCATCAATATGCGAACCACTCGCGACCGCAGGCAAGTCGGGTTCACTCCCGGGCCAGCGGGCAAACAGATTGCCCAGGCCATCTTCGCGCACAACCAGACCGGCCTCGTCACACTGCTGACGCAGATAGGCCCGCGCACGCAGATCAGCCGGGCCATAGACCAGACGGGTCACACCCGGAGGTTCATCATCTGAATAGGCCGCCAGCGCCTCAAGATCAGCCCCGAGCGCCTGTGCATCAATAATCAGTTCCATATGGCTACTCGAAAAAAAGCGGTGCCAGGATTATTGTATTGTAACACAGGCTTCTACGTTGCCCTAGCGCACCGCATCGGTTCCTAGCACCACCACGACCGGCGCAGTGCTCGCCACACCTTCGGGCAATGGCCCATTCACCAGACGCGCCTCGAGCGTCTGAGCCACACGACGGCTCGTTGTCGGCGCACCACCGGTATGGTACACGCGGGTCTGTTCACCAACAAGGGGGGCATTTGCTGCGGGAAGCATACGGAAGCCGACTTGCTCGAGATCGAGGCTGACCAGACGAGCGAGGCCAGGCACATCAGTGCCGTTGAAGACCTGCACATCGACTTCTTCGACCACTTCAACCGGGCGTTGCTGCCAGGCATCAAGCAAACCTTGAACCGCCGCCTGATCCCAGATCAGGTTCGTCCCATTGGTTGCGGCAAGGTGCGCGGGGCCAAGCCCAAACTGCCCAATTGCGCCCGGCTCAACCGTCGCCGCCAGACTCGCCAGCGCAAACAACACATCGAAACGCGCCACGGGCAACGTTGTCACCACAGGCGGGATCCCATCACCGCTACCCTCAACCGCACGCACCAGGGCTGGCAACGTCACGACCTGCCCAAGCACACCGCGCTCACGTACTTCCTGCAGGATCGCCTGCACAACCTGCTGTTGGCGCTGTGCCCGACCAAAGTCACTATCCTGATGGCGCGTACGCGCATAGATCAGCGCCGTGGCTCCATCCATCGTTTGCGGCCCAGGGGCAAATTCGACGCGCATCACCCCAAAATCATCAGTTGGGTACGCCTCATCAACCAGGCGCGCAGGCACATCAATCGTGACCCCACCGAGCGCATCAATGATCTGGGCAAAGCCAGCAAAGTTGACCGTCGCCACAAAATCAACCCGCATGTTGCGCTCACGCAACTGCAACAACGCCTCGACTGTCTCGGCGGCCAGCGCCATCCCGCCCTGGTGAGAAGTTGTAGCATCACCATAGAGACGGGACGCCCCCGCGTACCCCTGACCATAAGCGGCATTGATCTTGGTGACATCGAGGCCCACCGCCGGAAGAGCAACCTGGCTATCACGGGGAATCGAGAGCAACGATACCCAGCGCCCCGCCGGATCAAGCCGGGCCAGCATCAACGTATCGCTACGAACACCCTCTTGCGGGAAGCCAGGGCGCTCGTCGGTGCCAATGATCAGCAGATTCGCCCCCATCAGCGGCGAGGCAAGCGGCGCATTGGGGCGGGCATCGGCCACCGTGATCGCCTGCGACAGGCTGAAAATCTGCCAATAGATCACCCCGACCACCAGCAGCACCAACCCAAGCCCCAGACCGAGCCACAGCCGCACACGCGACCAGAAGGTAGGACGAGGTGGACGCGACTGAGCCGGCTGAGCGGCACGTTGCTGGCGTTCAGGTAACACTGTTGTTTGCTTGCTCATAGGTGCTATTGTAGCAGATCCATGCTGAAGGCAAGCCAACAATCAGGTGATAGTGCCCTGCAGAGCCTGCGCAACATCAATCGTTTCGCCCCAGACACGCCACAGGGCCGGGCGAATCAAGGCGGGGTCACCAGTGGTAAAGGCCTGCACCCGCCCCGAACCAGGCGCAAGCTCGAGCTTTGCCACCACACGGGCCGTCTGGGCTGCCACGGCCGGGCCAGTATCAATCAGCGTCGCCTCAGGGGCCACCGTCGCGATCACCGGGGCCAGCGGCGGAAAGTGGGTACATCCGAGGACAAACGTATCCACCCCATCAGCGAGCAAGGGGGCCACATAGCCGCGCACAACTGCCTCGGCATCATCGCCGCGTAATAACCCTGCCTCGACCAGATCAACCATCGCCGGACACGCGACGGTACGCACCGTTACCCCATGCGCAAATTGCTCGACGAGGCGGCCAAAACGGTCGCCCTGGAGGGTGCCACTCGTCGCCAGCACAGCCACCTTGCCCGTCCGGGTAGCCGCAACCGCCGGTTTGATCCCCGGTTCCATGCCCACAACCGGCACCTCAAGGGTCGTGCGCAATACGTCGAGGGCCGCCGAACTTGCCGTATTGCAGGCCACAACGATGACTGCCGCCCCGTGAGCGACAAGCCAGCGGGCACAAAACAAGGCCCGTTCACGCACCTGCGCGGTGGCAAGCGGACCATACGGGCAATAGGCACTATCGGCGAGATAGATGAGATCGTGCCGCGGCAGCACCGCACGCACCGCACGGGCCACCGACAGGCCACCCAGACCCGAGTCAAAGAGACCAATCATTGCCATCAGTTCTGACAGGCAGCCACAAAACCTTCAAAGAGACGCAACCAGCGTGGCTCGGCCTGCTGCCAGAGATGCTCGGGATGGCACTGCACCCCAACCACAAAAGGCTCGCCGACCCCTTCGACCGCTTCGATCACCCCATCAGGCGCATGGCCAACAACCCGCAGAGCAGGCGGCACGACCTTCAACGCCTGATGATGCATCGTATTTGCCAGCACCTCGGTCGTTTGCAATTGCCGGGCCAACCAGCTATCGGCAGCAAGGTGCAACGGATGTCCAGCGACATCATAGGTGCGCAGGTGCGTATTGTAGCGATGGTCAAGCGTATCGGGCAACTGGCTCGGGATATCCTGGTAGAGCGAGCCGCCAAAGGCCACGTTCAAGACCTGAATGCCCCGGCAGATCCCCAACAGCGGTTTGCCATCTTCGCGGCACCACCCGGCGAGCGCCAGTTCCACCGCATCGCGCTGCACATCGACCGGGCCAAGCTCGGGGAGCGGTGCCTCACCGTAGCGCATGGGGGCGACATCCTCCCCACCCGGCAACAGAATGCCGATACACTGCTCGTATAGTATCCGCACCAGATCAAGATTATCGGTCAGATGAATCAGCAACGGCACGGCCCCAGCAGCCTCCACCGAACGGAGATACTGTGGGCGCACGGCCATCAGCGGGCCCCCACTGGCAGCCATATCATTCATACATGTGACGCCAATGATTGGTCGTCTCATACAATGCAATCCTTATGTTCAGGCAGCAAGCGCCGGCACCTGACGCGTAGCACGACAACGAGCGACAAACGCCGCAAAAACTGCCTGCCAACGCGGATCAGCGTGTGCCTGTAGCGCCTCGGGGTGACACTGCACGCCAAGGACAAAGGCCTCCCCGGTACCCTCCAACGCCTCGACCACCCCATCGGGTGCCCAACCAACTGGACGCAAGCCCGCACCAATGGTGCGCACCGCCTGATGATGCAACGAATTGATCGCCAATTGCTCGGTACCAAGCAAGTAAGCCAGTTGCGAATCAGGAGCCAGGTGCAACTCGTGGGCCATATGCGTCCAATCTTCGCGCGCATACGAGATATCGTGCTGCAAATCCGTGATCAACTCTGACGGAATATCCTGGTAGAGCGTCCCCCCACGGGCGACATTGAGCACCTGAATACCCCGGCAGATCCCGAACACCGGCTTGCCTTCGGCGAGCGCCCAGCGAGCCAGAGGCATCTCGGCCCCATCACGGAGCGGATCAAGCAAGCCCAATTTTTCATGTGGCTCGGCACCATACAAGGCAGGGGAAAGATCGCCCCCACCAGCCAGAAGCAATCCATCTAACTGATCGTACAGGGTGCGCAAGACGTGCTCGTCTTGCACGGGCGGAATCAGCAGCGGAGCGCCACCCGCCTTAAGCACCGCATCAACATAGGTCTGACGATGGCCGAATGACGGCGGGCACCAGGCCCGGTCGTGAAACGTGCCACACGAGATGCCAATGAGAGGCTGCATACTGCTTGTTCCTCCTCCATCTGCCACAGCAGATCACGCTGCCCCACAGGGCGGAATAGATCAATATCTGCTTATTATACCATTTTATGCACAGCAGCAACGGCAGGCAGGATCAAGCTAAACGTTGAGCCAACCCCGACCTCACTCGTCACCCAGATCTGCCCCCCGAGCAATTCAACCAGGGGGCGCGCCAGCGCAAGACCGAGACCCGCGCCACCTCCCTCGACTTTCAGCGGATTTTCGGCACGGTAAAACCGATCAAAGATCCGCGGAAGATCGGTGGGTGCTATGCCCACTCCGGTATCGGTAATACGCAAGAGATTATACGGTTGCGCTTGGGGCACGCGATCACGCACCTGGGCAGGAAGTTCGGCAAGCGTGGCTTCGAGGGCTTCGACATGGATCTGCCCGCCATTGGGCGTGTATTTGATCGCATTGTTCAAGAGGTGGTACAACACCTGGTGCAAGCAATGCGCATCAGCACGCACCAGCGGCAAGTGCGGGGCAAGCGTAATCGTCAGGCTATGCCCGCGCTCACGGAGTGCCCCCTTCAACTCGGCCATTACTCCACTCAAGACCTGGGCCAGATGCAACAAACGCCACTCGAGCTCAACGCTCCCTGCTTCAATCCGGGTCAGATCGAGCACATCGTTGATCAGATTGATCATATGCTGCGTATGTTTATCAATCGTGGTGACAAACTCGCGCTGGGTCGCATTGAGGGCCCCGATTTCATCCATCGCGAGCAGCTGCGTAAACCCCTTGATCGCGGTCATCGGGGTACGCAACTCGTGTGACATCGTACCAATGAACTCATTTTTCATCTGATCGGACTCGACCTCACGCGTGACATCACGCAGCACCAGCAGCGCCCCGATCAACGTGTTCATCTCGGTCAACACCGGCCCGAGCAACAGGTGCAGCGTACGTACCCCGAGTTTGATACTCGCCATACATCGACGCGGCTGCACATCATCCAGCAGCGGATGTTCGAGCAACTCAACCAGCGGCAATTCGTGGGTTCGTTCGCCCATATAGCGCATCAAGATCTCGTGCAGATTCCAGAGCAGCAGTTCTTCAATACTCCGGTGCAACATCGCCGCCGCCGCCGGATTCGCGACCAGGATCCGGCCAGACAGGTCACAGACAATCACGCCATCACTGAGACTCTGCAGGATCGCCTGAATCTGAGTCGCTTCCTTCTCCTGGCGATCAAGCAACTCAAAGCGATGAGCGGCTTCCTCACTAATCAGCGCAAAGAGATTGGCATTCTTGACGGCGACCGCAATCGAACCAGCGGTTGCATTGAGCATCCGCAAATGATCTTCCTGGAAAAAGCCCACCTGACGGTGCGACAGACTCAGCACACCCAGCACCTCGTCCTGAACCACCAGCGGGACAGCAATCATCGCACCTTCACGTCGCCGGGTAAACAACCCTGGAACCGAAACCCAGCGTGCATCCTGGCTAATATCATCAATCACGACGCCAACACAATGTTCGGCGACCCAACCTGCAATGCCAACCCCAATCGGGAAACGCAAATAGTTTTTGGGGTCAGCAACAACCCCAAGCACGGCCCGCGTCACCATCAAACTACTATCGTCGGGTTCCACCAGCATAATCGACCCATGCTCGGCATGCGTCAACTCGGCAAGCAGTTGCAACGACGTTGCCAGCAGCGCATCGAGGTCGAGGGTACGACTCACTTCGGTCGAGATTTGATAGATCGTCGCGAGGCGATTCTTCTCGTCTTCCAGTTCACGGGTACGGTCAGCTACCCGTCGCTCGAGATCTTTGTTCAGGATCCGTAGTTCGCTATAGAGCATCGCGTTTTGCAAGGCAATCGCCGTCTGGCTGACAATGCTCTGGATCAGATCCTGTTGCATCCGGATCTGATTGAATGGATCGGGATCTTGCAGCACCACCAGTGCCACAACGTGTTCGTTGGCAATCATGGGCAAAACCAAGACGCCACAAGCCGGGTATAACCAGCGGCTTGGGCAACCCTCCTCGGGTACGGGCAGAAACTGATTCTGCCGTGTCTGCCAGGCCCGGACGATCAGATCATCTGCTTGCGTTACGGCAACCTGCTGATCCACTCCGCTCTCGGCTAGGGGTTCGGACTGCTGCCGCAACACAAGCATCGTCCCATGGGCCTCAGTCACAGGCTGCCACAAGGCAATATGGGCAATTGCCGTCAAGTGCTGAAGATTTTGAATCAACAGATCAATCAACTGATGCTCTTCAAGCGTCAGTGAGAGTTGACGTGAAATAACATTCAGCGCCTGGAGTTGCAGCGTCTGCCGATCAGCAGATGCCGAGGCTGCATCAAGGCGTTCAGCAATAAATTCGTGCTCACGGATCAACTCGCGCTTGGCCGCTGACCAGTGCTCAGTCGCACAGAGCAACACATCGTCAAAGAGCGCATCGAGCGCCGCAAAGAGCGCAAAGGCAGCCTGTAGGTCTGCTACGGTGGCCCGCACCCGCGCAGACGTGATCCGGCGCACCTGCTGGACAAACTGAAGCACCGTCGTCAGATCAAACGACGCCTCGTTCTGCGTAAAGAAGGCACCCAATTGCACCGCAAAGGGCTCGCGGTCACCAGTGGCGGCAAGCACAGCGGTCGTGTAGAACGTCGCCAGATCAAGCTGTGGAGGGAAGGACGCAGCCCCAGTAACCGGATGCTGATCAGGTGCCCCTGTGTCTTCAGGTGGCACCAGATGCGCCAACACCTCATACCAGCGTGGTAACAGGGTATCACGCTCTTGCTCAAGCCAGGTTGCGAGGTTACCATCCATGTCAACTTACTCGGTAATACGAATGACAACCACGGTTACATCGTCATTCGCTTTGCCATACTTCGCAAGAATCAGATCAGCCAACTGCTGCGACGGGCGGTGGCGCTCAACATAGGCATCAAGCTGAAAATTGTTCTCGACCCCATCACTATACAGAACGAAGGTGTTGCCGAAATTGTAGGTATAATCGAGCCTGAGCAAGGTAGGGAGGCGATGACCAACAATGCCATTTTTAGAGATCGGCTTGATGGGGGCCTGACTATCCACCTGCACACCGATATTGCCAACCCCCACAAAGCTCACATGACGCGCCAGCAAGTCAAAGGTCAACAGGGCCATCACAGCCCCACGGGTTCCGTGAATAGCCGTATGCACCTGTTTGAAGAGCGTGAGCGGATCATTTCCAGGCTTAGCGCGGAGCACTGCTGCCGCGCCAAGCGACGCAGCAGAAGCATGCACACCACCGCCCAGACCATCAATCACCGCAACCTGCAAACCGTGAGGCTCAAAGGTTTCAAGCACATACGTATCACCACTCACGCTCTGACCAAGCTTTGGGCGCAGCGCAGCGCCCCAATCCACTTGCATGCACATCTTCCTTGCCAACGCATCCCAGCGCAGCACACAATTCGCTTTCTATGCCATTATAACACTCACTTTGACGAGTGCCGATAGCCGGCGGTGCGCTAAAAACCCTTGTATGTGCTGACGAAAACGGCCAGCGAAGCTGGTCGTTTTCGTCAGCACATACAAGATTCTTAGGGCTTCAAGATACCGCAACAGGCGCTTCAAGCATAATCGTCACGGGGCCATCGTTCAGCAGGGCGACCTGCATCATCGCGCCAAAACGGCCCATCGCGACCGTCAGGCCAAGCGCACGCAGCGCCTCGGCATAGACCTCAACGAGTGGTTGCGCTACCTCAGGGGGGGCAGCCCGCACAAAACTGGGGCGACGCCCCTTGCGCGTATCAGCATAGAGGGTAAACTGCGAAACGACGAGCACACTCCCACCGCTCTCCTGCACCGAATAGTTGAACTTCCCAGCGGCATCACTAAAGATCCGCAGACCTGCCGTCTTATCGGCAAGGAATTGCGCCTCGGCAGGGCCATCGCCCTGCCCAACCCCAAGCAAGACCAGCAAACCGGGGCCAATCGCCCCAACCACACTTCCTTCCACCGTCACCGAAGCCTCTGAAACTCGTTGAATCAGCGCACGCATAGCCTCTTCTCATCTAACTTGTGGTTGTCTCCTCAACCACCGTCGCAAAGACCAGCCGTCCCGACTGGGTTTGATGCAAGCGGGTCACAAGCACTTCCGTCGTCTGTCCAATCAAATGGCGCGCATCTTCAACGATCACCGGGGTTCCATCATCAAGATAGCCCACCCCTTGTTGCCGGGCATTGCCTTCATTGCGGATCAGCACGCGCAGGCGCTGATCCTGGATCACCAGCGAACGAACCGCTTCGCTCAACACATTGAGGCTGAGCACCTTAACCCCCTGGAGGGCAGCGACCTTATTGAGATTGAAATCATTGGTAATAATAGGACAATTGTACTGACGAGCAAGGGCGACCAGTTTATCATCAACGCGTTGCAGATCTTCAACATCGACATTGACAACCTCGATCGGCAAGGGCGCGTGGTGTTGCATCTCATTGAGCAACTCAAGCCCACGACGACCCTTGCTGCGCCGCAGATCGTCGGCCGAGTCGGCCAGTTGCTGCAATTCAGCGAGCACAAAGATCGGCACCAGCAGCGTCCCATCAAGAAAACCAGTGCGCGTCACCGCATCAATCCGGCCATCAATAATCGCGCTGGTATCAAGGAGGAGCCGTCGCTGGGGAGGCGGTTCAGGGGTTGTTGGCAATGCAGTTGACGCAATCGAACGACGCCACCCCTCTTTGAGCAACTCACCCAGATCGTGGCGACGGGCCGCAAAGACAGCCCCGCCAAGATAGGCCAGGAGCGCCGCTGAAAACACGGGCAAAATCTGATTAAACGGTGATGGCAAGTTCGCAAGCGGAAAGGTCAACAGGGCCGCGATAAAGAGACCGAGCATCACCCCAGTGCCAACCGCAAGGAGATCGGGCAGCGGAACATGGCGCAACCGACGCAAGAGATCCTGCAAGGGGTCGATCGTCAGGCGTGGCGTCACTAGCAGGCCCAAGCCTGCCCCGGCAAGGGTGAGCAACTGGGTGGCAAAGATCTCCGATTCATTGGGCACTGGGCTAGAGAGCGACGTACCCACGTACCATCCGAAATATCCGAGCCCCAGCATGCCAACAATGCGTACCAGGAAATTCAAACTGACTTTCATCTGGAGCGATTCTACACCCGTATCAGGCGTGTGCAAGCAAATCAACCACCTCGGTCAACGAGCGTGCAGGCGTCACGGTCAGGCCACTTACCTGACCAAGTTGGGCCGTAGCGGGAACAATTGCCCTTGTAAACCCGAGTTTGGCCGCCTCAACGAGACGACGTTCGAGTTGACTAGAGGTGCGCAATTCGCCAGACAAGCCTATTTCACCCACCAGCACCAGATCGGGGTCAATCCGCTGATTACGATACGATGAAGCAATTGCCAGCGCAACGGCGAGATCGGCGGCAGGCTCGGTAATCCGCAACCCACCGACCACATTGACATAGAGATCCTGATTAAAAAGGGGCAAACCCACCCGTTTGGTCAAAACGGCGGCAAGCATCAAGAGACGATTCAGGTCAAACCCATTCGTCGTCCGGCGCGGTTGCGCACTCCCCGTCGTCGACGTTAACGCCTGGATCTCGACAAGCAGCGGGCGCGTCCCCTCCATCATCACGGCCACGGTCGAGCCAGGGCTATTGAGGCTACGCTCGGCAAGAAAGATCAGCGACGGATTCGGCACCTCTTGCATGCCCTGGCCGCCCATTTCAAAGACCCCGACTTCATTTGTCGAGCCAAAGCGGTTTTTGACCCCACGGAGGAGGCGATACTGATGAAAGCGATCACCCTCAAGATAGAGCACAACATCAACAATATGTTCGAGCACACGAGGCCCAGCGATGGCCCCCTCTTTGGTCACATGGCCGACGAGAAAGATGGGCACCCCCAACTCTTTCGCCAACTGCATCAAGCGCAGCGCCCCCTCACGAACCTGGCTCACACTCCCGGCGGCACTGGTCAACGCTTCGAGGTAGACTGTCTGAATCGAGTCAACAATCACCAGACCGGGACGCAGATTGCGGATCTGGTCAAGAATGACATCGAGCGACGTCTCCGAATAGACAAAAAGCTCATCACCCTGCAACGCGAGGCGTTCGGCACGCAATTTAATCTGCTGGGCCGACTCTTCGGCACTGACATAGAGTGCCGAGCCGGTGGTAGCCGCAAAATGGGCCGCCACCTGGGTCAACAACGTACTCTTGCCAACCCCCGGATCGCCGCCAATCAAGACGACCGAACCAGGCACCAGGCCGCCACCGAGCACCCGTGAGAACTCTTCGGCGTAGACCGGCAAACGCTGGAACCCTCCAGACGGCACATCAGACAAGCGCACAGGGCGCACCCCGGCACTGCCACTCTCGCGTCCACCGCTACGATTTGTCGATCTAATTTCAGTCTGCTCAACGAGGCTATCCCAGGTGTCACAATCAGGACATTTCCCCATCCACCTTGACTGCTGCGCACCACACTGTTGACAGACAAAAATGGTTCGTGGTTTTGCCATAGGTCGATTATACCACGCACTATCGTGTGTTGAATAAAGTTCAAATCTTGTTGGAAACGACCTGAGATGAGACAAAACCTGCCAGCAACGCTAGCAGGTTTTGCCTCACCCCAGGTCGTTTACCGAGGTACAGTTACTCAACCAGGGCCGGGCTCTCTTCGGGATGAGCTTCAGTGGCACCATTTTCCCCGTCGATCTGGCGCTGCGAGCGAAGGCGCAACTCCTCGTCGTGGACATCAGCAATAATCGTATCACCTTCGGTGAAGCGTGCATCAAGCACACCCTCGGCAAGGGGATCTTCGATCAGGTTCGTAATAATGCGGCGGAGTGGTCGTGCGCCAAACGCGGGATCGTAGCCACGGCGGGCGAGCAAGTCAAGCGCATCCTCACGTACCTCAAGCACCATCTGGTGCTCATCAAGCTGGTTCTGCACCCGACGAAGCATCAGCGTCGTAATCTGATGGATCTCTTCGGTGGTGAGCGGATGGAAGATGATCGTCGCATCAATTCGGTTCAGGAACTCGGGTCGGAAGAGCACCTTGAGGGCATCATCAACTTTGCGACGCATATCCATCTGGTCAATCTCATCGGCATTGCCCCCGAAGCCAATCCGGCTTGCCCGACGGATATGCTCGGTGCCAACATTCGAAGTCATGATGATAATCGTATTGCGGAAGTCAACCTTGCGGCCCTTGCCATCAGTCAGATTGCCATCCTCAAGCACCTGAAGGAGCAGGTTAAAGGCATCGGGATGGGCCTTCTCGATCTCATCAAAGAGCACCACGCTATAGGGTTTGCGGCGCACCGCATCGGTCAACTGACCACCCTCGCCATACCCGACATACCCTGGAGGCGAACCGACCAGACGCGACGTCGTATGGCGTTCCTGGAACTCGGACATATCAATCTTGATCAGACTCTCTTCCGAGCCAAACATAAACTCAGCGAGCGTCTTGGCAAGTTCGGTCTTGCCCACCCCAGTCGGCCCGAGGAAGATAAAGCTCCCGATGGGGCGCTTGGGATCCTTGAGGCCAGCGCGGGCACGACGCACCGCCTTGGAGATCGTCACGATCGCCTCTTGCTGACCAACGACCCGATTATGGAGGAAGTTCTCCATCTGCATCAGGCGCATCGTCTCATCGCCCTTGAGGCGCGTCACGGGAATGCCCGTCCACATCCCAACCACCTCAGCAATATCTTCATCGGTGACATAGGGGCGTTCAGCGACCCGCTCATCGCCGCCAGCGGCACCGATGTCAGCCTCAATCTGAACAATCCGGTTCTGCATCCGCTCTTCGCGCTCGCGAAGATCGGCGGCCAGATCAAACTGCTTATCTTCGAGGGCTGCCTCTTTCTCCTTGCGGAGCGCCTCAAGGCCACGGAGGGCATCGCGAAGCTGAGGAGGCGTCGCCGAGCGATACATGCGCACCCGGCTCGCGGCCTCATCGATCAAATCGATGGCCTTATCGGGCAACTGGCGGTCGGGCACATAGCGGGCCGAGAGCGCAGCCGCAGCCTTAATCGCCTCATCGCTAATCTGGAGCTGATGGAAATCCTCATAGCGCGACTTGATCCCACGGAGGATCTGCACCGTATCTTCGAGGGACGGCTCATCAACCATCACGGGCTGAAAGCGGCGTTCGAGGGCGGCATCACGCTCGATATACTTTCGGTACTCATCGAGCGTCGTTGCCCCAATGGTCTGGAGCTCGCCACGGGAAAGCGCGGGCTTGAGAATATTGGCGGCATCGAGCGTCCCCTCAGCGCCACCTGCACCGATAATCGTATGAAATTCATCAATAAAGAGAATGCAGCGGGTCTCTTTAATCTCATCAATCACCCGTTTGAGGCGTTCTTCAAACTGACCACGATATTTCGTCCCCGCGACAAGGGCCCCCATATCGAGGGTCACCACCCGTTTGCCCTTAATACTATCGGGGACATCGCCTTGAATAATGCGCTGAGCGAGGCCTTCAACAATGGCCGTCTTGCCGACACCGGGCTCACCAATCAACGCCGGATTATTCTTGGTACGGCGCGAAAGAATCTGGATGACGCGCTCAATCTCGTGCTGACGGCCAATAATCGGATCAAGGCGACCAGCCTCGGCCATCTCGGTCAAATCGGTTCCGAGGGCATCGAGGTACGGCGTCTTGGACTGGCGCTGGGCTGCCGACTGACTCCCGCCGGCTCCGCGCTGCTCAGGCGCAGTGCCAGTGGTACCGTGGCGCAGGACGCGCATCACCTGATTGCGCACCTGTTCAAGGCTCACGCCCATAATATCGAGCACCCCCGTCGCCACACCTTCGCCATTGCGCACGAGGCCAAGGAGCAAATGTTCGGTGCCAATATAGTGATGATAGAGGCGGCCTGCCTCTTCAATCGCATACTTAATCACTTTTTGGGCGCGGGCGGTCAACTCCTGATCGGTGACGGGCGTACCCTCACCTGTCCCAACAATAAACTCAACCGCGCTACGGGCCTGGGCGAGTTTGACCCCCAGATCATCAAGAACGCGTGCGGCGATGCCCTCACTCTCGCGAATCAAACCGAGGAGGATATGCTCGGTCCCGATATACGGGTGGTTAAACGAGCGGGCCTCTTCGTGCGCAAGCTGGAGAACCTGCTTGGCGCGCTTGGTAAACTTACTATAGAGGTCAGACATGGTATTCTCCACTAGCTATCGCTGGCAAGTCACGAGCTTGCCGAGACTCACTCGCCTTGCTCACCGATCTCATCATCGTCTTCACCAGACTCACGGTTCACACGCAGGCTCAGGCCCATTCGCTTGCGGGTTGGATCGATGCGAATAATGCGTGCCTGCACCACAGCCCCTTCCGCGAGCAACTCGCGAGGAGATTGCATCGGCTCATCGCCCATTTCTGAAATATGGATCAAACCCTCGACCCCATCTTCAATGCGGGCAAATGCGCCAAATGACGTAAGCTGTGTAATAACCCCTTCAACCACCTGACCCAGTTGATAACGTTCACCGACACGGGACCAGGGTTCGTGCTGTGTCCGTTTAATCGACAGCGCAATACGTTTACGTTCGTGATCAATGCTCAAGACCATCACCGGCAAGTGAGCGCCAACATTGAGCACCTCACCGGGATGTTTCACCCGGCTCCACGAAATTTCGGACATATGGACAAGGCCATCAGCACCACCGATATCAACAAATGCCCCGAAATCACAGACCGAGCTAATCGTACCCTCACGCACATCACCTTCGCGCAGCGATGCAAGCAATTCATCTTTCTTGCTCTCACGCGATTCTTGCATAGCCTGGCGCTCTGAGAGGATCAGGCGATTGCGATTACGGTTCAGTTCAATTACTTTCAGCCTCAGGTCAGTATTGACCATCCGCGCCATATCAGACTGCTTCTGGGTCTCGGGGCCGCGACTAATGCCCGAAACCTGCGAAGCCGGAACAAAACCACGGACGCCCTCTAAATTGACGAGCAACCCGCCCTTATTGTAATTCACCACCCGGGCCGAGATGACCTCGCCCTTTTCATAGGCAGCCTGAAGCAAACGCCAACTCCGCTCCTGACGCGCCTTATCAATCGAGAGGATTGCCCGCCCCTCTTTGTCTTCAGACTGGACAACAAAGACCAGCAAAGGATCGCCGACTTGCAAAGCAGCGCGATCTTCTGCCGCCAACGATTGCATCTCGCGTGACGGAACGATTCCTTCAGCTTTGGAACCGATATCAACGAGGATTTCATCACGTTCGACACGCATGATCAGACCGTCGACCGTATCACCATATTTGAGATTACGGTAGTCGTGAGCCGGATCATTGAGGAACTGCTCCATCAGAGCGAGATCCTCGGCCTCGAAGTCGTTGCCATTCTCAACGTGTGCGGGTGTGGGTTGTGCCTCAGACTCGGCAGTGTTCCCCTTCAATTCTTCCATGCGCCGTCCTTGAGTACACAGTGAAAGACTCTACCGAAGATGGGACAGGAAGCAGAAACAGTCGTTTGAATTATACGCCCGTACTGCACAAAGCGCAAGGGTATGCTTGCTGATAACGTACGGGCTTGTTATACTACAAGAGCAATGTGTCCCCCACTTAATCCAGCCAGAGGATGACATGACAACGCAGGATTTGCCATCCGAAGAGACCGTTGAGCTATTAACGAATCCTAATTCGCGCTATTTCAATCGCGAATTGAGCTGGATCGAGTTTAACCGCCGCGTGATCGAAGAGGCGTTCGATGTTCGGAATCCCTTGCTTGAACGGGTGAAGTTTTTGTCGATCTGGGCCTCGAATCTTGATGAGTTTTTCATGATTCGCGTGAGTGGCATCAAGCAGCAAATTAGTGCGGGTGTCCAGAAGTTATCACGCGATGGGGCAACACCGACCGAACAACTCCATCATATTCGCCTGGCCTTGCTCCCCCTTCTCGCTCAAGAGCGTGATCTGCTGCTCGATGATTTGCTGCCGAGTCTCCGTGAACAACATATCCATTTATATAATTATGACAACTTAAATCCTCAGCAAAAAGATTGGTTGCGCACATATTATCAGCAACAGATCTTTCCGGTACTGACCCCGCTGGCCTTTGATAGTAGCCGTCCCTTCCCTTTTATCTCTAACCTGAGTCTCAATCTCGCGGTGGTCATACGTGATCGCGACAAGGGCGAACTCTTTGCCCGCGTGAAGGTGCCCGAGGTGCTGCCACGTCTTATCGCTTTGCCGCAGGAGCTCTGCGACGTGCCGCATGACCAGCCGTTAGGCCGTCAGGCCTGTTTTATCTGGATCGAGCAGGCGATTGCCGCTCATCTTGATCTGCTCTTTCCCGGGGTTGAGATCGTTGAGCATTACCCGTTTCGCGTGGTACGCAATGCCGATATGGAGATCGAGGAGGACGAAGCCAACGACCTGCTCGAAACCATCGAGCAAGGGGTGCGCCAGCGGCGGTTTGGCGAGGTGGTTCGCCTGACCATTGACTCGTCGATGCCTGAACGCATTGCGACGATCCTGTCGACCAATCTGAAGATCGAGCCCAATGATATTTATACCGTGCGCGGCCCCCTCGGGCTCGCTGATCTCTTCAGTCTCTATCGCCTCGATCGGCCAGACCTCAAGGATCCGCCCTATATGCCGGTTGTGCCCCTTGTTTTGCAAAATAATCCCGATATCTTCGAGACGATTCGTGGCGGCGATATTCTGCTCCATCATCCCTACCACTCGTTTTCACCCGTGATTGATTTCATTCACGCCGCCGCCGAAGATCCCCATGTCCTCGCGATCAAGCAGACCCTGTATCGCGTCGGGAGTAACTCGCCGATTGTGCGTGCGTTGATGCACGCTCGCGAACTGGGCAAGCAGGTGACGGCTGTGGTCGAACTCAAGGCACGTTTTGATGAAGAGAATAATATTGTCTGGGCGAGAGCGCTTGAGCGGGCCGGCGTCCACGTGGTCTATGGTCTGGTCGGCTTGAAAGTTCATGCCAAGCTCGCGCTGGTGGTGCGGCAAGAAGCCGACGGGTTGCGTTGTTATGCCCATCTTGGCACCGGTAATTATAATGCGACAACAGCCCGCATCTATACCGACCTGGGGCTTTTTACTTGCCGCGAGGATATTACCGCTGATGTTGTCGAGCTCTTCAATTCGCTGACTGCCTATGGGCGGCGTGAGCACTATCGCAAGTTGCTGGTTGCCCCGGTTACGATGCGCCGGCGCCTGCGAGAGATGATTGAACGCGAAATGCAGTGCCAGGAGCGCACGGGCAACGGGCGGATCATTATTAAAGTCAATGCGCTGGTTGATCGCCAGATGATCGATGCGCTCTACCGCGCCTCGCAGGCGGGTGTCCAGATTGATCTGATTATCCGCGGCATGTGTGCGCTACGCCCTGGTGTGCCAAACTTGAGTGAGAACATCCGCGTGCGCAGCATTATCGGCCCGTTTCTTGAGCATCACCGGATCTACTATTTTGCCAATGGCGGTGAACCCGAGATCTACCTGGGCAGTGCTGATCTAATGGAACGCAACCTTGATCGACGAGTCGAGGAGCTCTTTCCCGTGGAAGATCCGACGCTCGCCCGCTATGTGCGCAAGACCATGCTCGACACCTATCTCCATGATAATACACGCGCCCATGTGCTCCACGCCAATGGAACCTATGAACGGCAAACTCCTGGTGAAGGTCAACCAGTTGATAGTCAAGTTCCAGCATGGATGCTCGGTGAGTAGGTGTTGCTTGCGTAGCGCCCGCGATGCCTAGCTGCGGTTCGCATGGCATGTTTGGTTATGGGATGCGGCTTGGTAAGAATGACGGCAGGGAGTGCCGACTTCAGTCGGCTGAGCCGGAAGCCGACTGAAGTCGGCACTCTGCGGCGAGGTTCAAGCTGATCCGGCCCTTCTGAAACATGCCTAAGGCGCGCATCTGTGAAAGGACAGGAATGAGTCTCAAGGTACGAGCCGGATTGCTCAGCCTCGTGGTGCTTCTGGCAATGCTGTTCATGGCAACGCCAACGCAAGCGCAGCAGAGTCTTGACTGGCGCGAGCTACAAACCGACTATTTTCGGATTCTGTACCATGCTGACGGGGAAGAAGAAGCGCGCCGTTATGAGGCATGGGTCGATGTCATCTATGACGACCTGGCTGCGGCCTTCAATTATCGCACCACTACCCCGCTCACATTGCGGCTCTATCCAGAGAGTGTCGACTACTTTGCGGTCAACCCGAGCGCACGCAACGTGCCAGGCGTGATCGCCCACGCCGACTTTCGCCTCCGCGAACTGGTCGTGATTGTCGAACGGACTGCCGCGCAGAGTGAAGAGGGGGTCAAGAATAATGTTCGGCATGAACTCACGCATATTATTGCCGCCGATCTAAGCAATAATCAGCTCAATACGGGCTTCCACGAGGGCATTGCCCAGTATATGGAACGGCCTGCTGATGAGCTTGAACAGCGCATCCGAGCACTCCGTCAGACCTATGAACGCGGCCTGTTGATGCCATGGAGTGCGTTTGACGACCGTGAGCGCATCTATGGGCAACCTGAAATTGGCTACCCCCAGAGTCTCTCGGTCGTGGCGTTTCTCATTGAACAGTACGGCTTCACTCGTCTGCGTGAGTTTTTGATTGTGAATGGACGGACACCGAGCTATCGCGAGGCACTGGCGCAAACCTATCAGCGTTCGGCAGGTGAACTGGAACTAGCCTGGCGCGACTGGTTACCCGAGTATCTCGAGGGGGGCTACCAGCGCAACGCACTGGTTGTGTATGATCTGAGTTTTGTGCGTACGCTGGTCAACCAGGGCAGTTATGCCGCTGCCGAGCAAGAGTTGCGCACAACGGTCGAGTGGCTCAAGAACCATGCCGACACCCAACCAGCCGAGGTACTGGCCGAAGCCGAGGCCTTGCTTGCACGCAGTGCGCAAGGAATGCGGGCCGAACAACTGGCCGAGAGTGCGCGGCAAGCGCTGCAACAGGGTGACTACGAGCGTGCCATCCGGCTCGTTGCTGATGCCCAACACCTCTACGCCGAGTTGAACGACGCACGGCAAGCCGAGGTACTGGCGATCTACGCTGAACGAGCGACACGCGGAATAGAGGCCACCAGTGTGCTGGCTCAGGCGATTGAGTTGACCCGCGGCTTCAACTACCCACAGGCGTATCTGCAAGCCGACCGGGCTGCCGCCGAATTTGCGGCCCTCGGTGATACCCTACGGCGGAATAACGCCGAACGGCTCCGTGATAGCCTGGCAACGCAACAGCGTCTGGTCGGATTCGGCTTGCTGATCGTCGGAAGTTTCGGGGTGGTGCTGAGTCTGCTTGGCTGGGCCTTTCGGCGACCTGCCGAGATCTGGTGATCATTTCCCCTCTTCGCCCAGCATAACTGGGCGAAGAGGGGGTGTGGAACCACTCTTTTATACCGGGACGCTATCGGAAGGTACGGGGAAGCCCGTACAGAGGCTTTCGACCTCACCGGCAATGCGCGTGATCAAGGCTTCATCGGTGGAATGATGGAGTACCTGCGCAATCCAGTCGGCGATCTGCGTCATTTCGGCCTCACGCATCCCCCGGGTAGTGACAGCAGGTGTTCCGATCCGAATCCCGCTTGTGCGCACAGGTGGCTGTGGGTCATCGGGGATGGCATTCTTATTGACCGTCATATGGGCACGGTCAAGGGCCTTTTGGGCCTGGGCACCAGTGATGCCAAGCGACGTGAGATCGAGCAGCATCAAGTGGTTATCGGTACCACCGCTGATCAGGGTCAAGCCATGGTCCATCAAGCCCGTCGCGAGGGCATGCGCATTGCGGCGGATCTGGGCGGCATAGGCTTTGAAATCAGGGCGCAGCGCCTCGCCAAAGGCAACCGCTTTGCCAGCGATGACGTGCATAAGCGGGCCACCCTGCGTACCGGGGAAGACACTTGAATTGATCACCTTCGCCAGATCTTCTTCCATCAAGATCAACCCACCCCGCGGACCACGCAGCGTCTTGTGCGTCGTGGTTGTCACCACCTGAGCGTGACCAACTGGCGAAGGATGCTCACCAGCGGCGACGAGGCCAGCGATATGGGCAATATCGGCCATCAACAAGGCCCCGACCTCATCGGCGATCTGGCGCATTCGGGCAAAATCAATCTGGCGAGGATACGCACTTGCCCCCGAGGTGATCAACTTGGGTCGCACCGTCTGAGCTTTTTGCATCAGATCGTCGTAATCAATCTGGCCACTGGCCAGATCAACGCCATAGAAATGGACATCGTACCAGCGTCCCGAGAAATTGACGGGGCTGCCGTGGGTCAGATGGCCGCCGTGATCAAGGCGCATCCCGAGGATGGTATCACCGGGCTTCAGGAGCGCATTGAAGACTGCGATATTAGCCTGAGCGCCACTATGGGGTTGCACATTGGCGGCCTTGGCCCCAAACAATTCAAGGGCCCGATCAATTGCCAGTTGCTCGATCTGATCAACAAACTCACAGCCACCATAGTAGCGTTTGCCAGGCAAACCCTCGGCATACTTATTGGTCAAAATCGAACCCTGGGCCTCCATCACGGCCAGACTCGTATAGTTTTCACTAGCGATCAACTCAAGCCCTTCACGCTGACGGCGAGCCTCGTGCTCAATCGCAGCGGCAACGGCCGGATCGACCTGGCGAAGATGTTCCAGCATTGCGCTCAACTCCTTTTCTCAGGGTACAGGATACGGCCCGGGCGTACCCGCAAAGACATTCACCTGTGCCCGCGCCAGGACATCACCACGGGCATTGATATCAACGACCTCAACCGTCACCAAGCGTCCACGCTGATCAGGGATCGTCACATCAACAAAGAAACTGGCGGGCTGATCGGGTGTGCCGCCAACGGTAAAAGCAAAATTGGCGATCAAACGACCACTGCCATCAATCACATTCAAGAAGAGATCGCCTTCTGACGGGAAGATCGCGGTACGACCGGCGACCTGCAACCGCGTACCAATCGTCGAGCCACTGGACGGGCGATCAATCGTGATCTGCTGAGCACCGGTGGGGGCATAGCGAACCGAACGCTCGGTGCGGGCAATGATCGCACCGGTATTCGGGTCAATTTCGGCCAGTTCGAGCAAAACGCGCTCGCCATTCGGGGCGCGATACGCGAGGCGGGTACTGAAGTTACCCGTACCGTTGGGTTGGGCAATGACCGGAATAGTCCCTCGCGCCAATTCAAAGCCATTCGGCTCATAGAAGCGATAGCGCAACGTATTGCCTGCGGGCATCCGCGTGGTGGAACCACTCACCCGAATCGGGCTACTGATGACGGCATTATCAGCCGGTTCACTGATCGTAATCTGCTGGCTGACTGGTGGTGGAGGCGGCGGTGGTGGTGGAATGACCATGGCACTATCACGCACTTCGCGACCAAGCAGACCGAGGAGAATATCGAAGGGCGGGCGGTTGTCGGGATGGTACTCCATCCGACGGCGCTCGAAATACTGCACCGTATAATCGCGGCCATTAAGGTTCTCGACGATGAGATCAGTCACGGGATAGCCAAAGCGCTCGAGGCCACCATTGCGTTGCCAATAGGTAAGGAAGCCCCCACACATATAGTAACCCGTCTCGACAAACCCGCGACAACCCGGCTGCGGGGGCGGCCCGAGGGGGCGGAACTGCCAGGGGCGGCCCTGTTGAGCAAGACGCTCAACCCCGAGGCGACCAGCGAGCACACCCTGACGTTCGCGAGAATGATCCTCGAGGCGATCACGCTCGAACCACTGCACTGGCCCGGTCCAATTTTCAACCGTCTCGGTCTGCACCGGCGTAATCGGAAAACCAAAGACCATCAACCCACCGTTGCGTTCCCAATACTGACGGATCGGCCCAGAGATACAGAAGCCAGTTTCGGGGAAACAGCGAGCATCGCTCTGAGCCTGAGTATTGCCAGCGGGCAACAGCGCAAGCAGAGCCGCCACAAGAACGAGCATCATCAATCCACGACGCATCATACACCTCGCTTAATATCCAGCCGCCTTATCCACCAGATTCAGCAATGGTTGTCCACGTTGAAACCGCTGCAAATTATCAAGGAAGAGGGCCACCTGGCGTTCGTGCATCCGCAGTGAATTGGCCGTGGCGTGAGGTGTAATCATCACATTGGGCAGGTGCCAGAGCGGGCTTGTGGGGGGCAGAGGTTCCTGGGCAAAGGTATCAAGGGCAGCGCCTGCAATGCGCCCCTGTTGCAGCGCTTCGATCAATGCCTGCTCATCAACAAGCTGGCCACGTGCTACATTGACCAGAAACGCTGACGGGCGCATCATCGCCAGCGTCTCGGCATTGATCATCCCCCGAGTCTCGGGTGTCAACGGAGCGGCCACGACCACATAATCCGCTTCGGGCAAGAGGGCGTGCCAAGCATTGCCCGTCACCACCCGCTCGGCATAGGGTGACGGGCGGTTCGTTCGTCGGCTCCCCCAGACCCGCATACCAAAAGCGACAGCACGTTGGGCAATAGCGTCGCCGATGCCACCGATCCCAAGGATGAGCATCGTTGCGCCATACAACTCGTGCAGATCGATCCCACGAGCCCAACGGGACTCAGCCTGGGCGGCTTGATAGGTAGGCAACTGCTTGACGCGACTGAGCAGCAGCGCAAAGACAAACTCGGCCATCGGGATCGCATGGACACCAGCGCTATTGGTAAGGATGAGATCCCGTTCAAAAATCTCTGGAACGAGCAGGTGATCAACCCCTGCGCTGGGCGTATGCACCCAGCGCAGGTCATGCGCCACCCGGATCACCTTCAGAAAAGCTTCTTGCTCGCCCCACCAGCGAAAATACGCTACCGCCCCGGTGGGATCACCGTCGAATTCACCATCGCCATTGACCCAGACAGCGGTAAGATCATCAGTAAGCAAAGGAACGAGCAGATCCCGAATCTGGGCAGGAAGAATAAGTTTCATCAGCACAAAACCTCAACGGTCACGAGACAGCTTCTCCGGGCTTAAGGGCAATGATACGGGTAGACACACCGAACTCTTCACAGGCCGCCTCGAGGGCCTCGGGGGTACCGGTAAGAATCGGGAAGGTACCAAAATGGCATGGAATGGCGTAGGGTGAACGGATCAACTTGAGGGCATAACCAGCCTGGCGGGGATCCATCGTAAAGTGATCACCAATCGGCAAGATCGTCAGATCAGGCTTATAGAGATCGCCGATGATCTGCATATCCATCGTGGCACTTGTATCGCCGGTATGATAGACCGTGAAGCCATTGCTAAAGCGCAGCACAAAGCCAGCCGGAGTACCAAGGTTGATCAACTGACCATTCTCGAAGGCACTGCTCGAATGGTGGGCATTGGTCATCGTCACATGCACATCGGCGACCCGGATCGTGCCCCCCTTATTAAAACCGATCAGTTGTTCACCAGTAATACCCTGACCCTCAAAATAATCAAGCAGATCATACTGACAAGCGATAGGAGCACCAGTACGCTGCGCAATCTCGACCAGATCGCCGATATGATCAAAATGGCCGTGGGTCACCAGGATGGCACCCAGATTCTCGGTCACCCGAGCCTTGGTAACTTCAGGGCAGACCGGATTCGCGGCAACCCAGGGGTCAATCAAAATACCTTTGCCTTCAGGCGTCTTTAGGTGAAATGTACCGTGGCCGACCCAGGTAATCGTTACATCTTTCCCGAGGATGGTCACTTGTTACCTCCTTATTCCATTGCTTACCGATCGTGTCTGTGACGATCGTAGATGCTGTACAAGCATACAGGGCTACTCACGCTACCCGCATGCAGTATAACATAAGGCACCGAGGGGGGATGAAGGGGAGAGGTAACCTAAACACCCTTCGCGCCTTTACGTCAAATCACCAGAACCCCACCAGCACGCCGCCCGATCACATAACACCGCTCGCCTGCCCTGGCAACGTCGGTGAGCAGGTAGCGCCCCTCGGTAAAGCCGAGCTGCTCCGTCAAGATGGTGTCGGTGACGGTGCGCCAGCGCAAGGCGAGGGCAAGATCGGTGTGTTGCATGGTTGTCCAGTCGGCGGGGATTTCGATGGCAATAGCCGCAGCATTGCCAGGGGTGGCGATGGGGGTGAAGCCATCGTTGAGGATGGCAAGGTCGGGGAAGTCGGTCAGCGCGGCGACGGCTGAACGCGCTGGGGGCTCAACCAGGCCGCCTTGCCCATGGGCCGAGCGGGGTAACCAGACGAGGCCGAGCCGCGAGGCGGGTACGCGATTTAAGCTGTTCCGAAAGGGGTAGTAGTCTGGATAACAGGCCCCAGCTACCGCTCGCAGGCGTCCAAAGTTGAGCCTGGCATTGCCAAATTGCAGGGGATCGACGGTCCAGTGGATCAGATCCAGCCCCTGGGCCAGCACCTGCCGGGCCTGGTACCGCTTGAGCATGACGGCAAGGCCCATTCGCCGTGCCTCGGGCGCAATGCCCATCACTTGTGATTCGACCGCGAGATCGTGACGGTATGGCAGAGTAATCTCGTTCAGGGCAGCCAGGCCAAAGCGGTAAAAGCCAAGCAGGAAGCCAACCACCTGGTCATGATAGCGTGCCACCAGCGAGGTGGCGGGCTGAAACGAGGCACTGTGCAGATCATCCGGGTAACGCGCTGCCGCTGAGCCACCCCAGATTGCTTCGTGCAACCCGCGGATCGCGGCGAGTTCGTGAGGTTCTGGTGCGCCGAGATCAAAGGGGCCATCAAGATGGTGCGAAGGCACCCCAGGTGGGGGGCGGGTGGGATCATGCCAGATGAGACGATCAGGGGCAAGCAGCGCCTCGATCTCCCCCCGCACAAGCGCACCCGGATCGGGCATCCGTGCTGTGTACAAACGCTGACCCTCGTGCAGGCCTCGCGGGAAGAGCAGGGCAAACGCATCGTTCGCCCGGTTGAGAAGCAAGCGGCCCCCCATCCTGGCAAAGGTCGTTTTGACAAAATAGTCGGGGGGCAACTGAACAGCAGATGGATCGGCCTCGGCATAGAGTGTGTTGATCAGGGTTGACCAGGTGGTGGCCTCAGGCTCAACCAAGTGCCAGGTGGTGCGCATTATGCTTCACTGCTCCGCCAGCGGCGTCCGAGAATCTTGCCTGAACCACCGACACTGAGGATCGAACCGGCACTGCCGATGCTCAAAATCGAGCCAGCACTGCCAATGCTCAAAATCGAACCAGCACTGCCGATGCTCAAGATCGAACCAGTGCTGAAAGCACTCAAAATTGACCACGAACTAAACGCACTGATAATTGACCAGGCGCTAAAGGCGCTGAGGATTGACCACGTACTGAAAGCACTGCGGATCCCGTCGCGGAGTGAAGAACGCTGCATTGATCTACCTCGCTGAAGTCATATGCTATACTCACCCTATTCTATCGTGAATAGGACGGAGATGTGATGTCGATCCTGCCCTCTGACGCACTTGAGGCTGCACTCAAGCGTCGTGATGAACTCTTGACCTTGGCCGAGACGCTGGTTACCTATGATACTCCGAGTGATGACAAAGTGCGTTGTGATGCGCTGGCCGATGAACTGGCCGCCAGGTATGCCCCTCTGGGAACCGTTGAGCGCATGAACAACCCCCAGGGCGGCGACCACCTGCGCATCCGCGTTGCCGCGCCTGGCGTCACCAACGAGGTGAAACCGGTCTTGATCCTCTGCCACTACGATACCGTCTGGTCAGCCGGAACCGTTGCCCAACGCCCGATGTATGTTGAAGGCGACCGCGCCTTTGGGCCGGGTCTCTATGATATGAAAGTCAGTCTCGCAATGGCGGAGCTTGCCCTGCATAGCATCAAAGAGCATGCGTGGCCCCTGGCACGTCCGGTCGTCCTGCTGCTGACCTCCGACGAAGAGATTGGCAGTCCGACCTCGCGGGCCTTGATTGAGACAACGGCCCGTGAGGGCAATCATGTCCTGGTGCTTGAGCCACCCGTCGAGCCTGACGGTGCGCTCAAGACGGCCCGCAAGGGCATCGGGATGTTCAATGTGACCATCACGGGACGGGCAGCGCATGCGGGTGTTGAGCCAGAAAAGGGGGCGAGTGCGATCAGCGAACTTGCCTACCAGATTCTCGCGATCCACGCGCTCGCTGATCACGCTGCAGGAACGACAACCAATGTCGGCATTGTACAGGGCGGGACACGGCGCAATGTGGTGCCCGCCGAGGCCCGTATGGAAGTGGATGCCCGCGCCTGGACAAGCGCTGAGGCACGTCGTCTGGAGGAGGCCTTCCAGAATTTGCGTCCTGTGACCCCTGGGGTGCAAGTCGAAGCCACAGGGAGTTTCAGCCGACCACCGATGGAACGCACCCCTGCCTCACGCCAACTCTTTGCCGAAGCACGCCGTCTGGGGGCCGACCTGGGCTTGAACCTCGGCGAAGGGGCAACGGGCGGCGGTAGCGATGGCAACTTCACCGCAGCCCTAGGCATTCCTACGCTCGATGGACTGGGTGCCCCGGGCGAAGGTGCTCACGCCGAGCACGAGCAGATCAGTATCTCGGGGGCACTCGAACGCATGGCGTTGTTGATTATGCTGTTGACTCACATGTAGAAATAAACCATACAAACTTTGCGCCTTTGCGTCTTTGCGTCAAAAAAGGCCTTCTTTGCAAGGTCTTGGAACTAGATCCCTTCTCTCCACGTCTGATCTATAAAGAGGCGTCGTGCCTACCAGCACGTTTCAGTTCAGCAGGGGAGTATCACTATGCGACCGTCCATGTTCATCACCATGTTGATCATCATGTTTGCCCTCGCTGGTTGTGGCGGGCAAACTGTTTCGTCTGAGTTTGAGTCCATCGATCGAGGGCTTGCCGGAAGTAGCCCAAATAGCAGTGCTCCAATGGGGATGCCTCCCTCGGCCCCTGAAGGTAGCTGGGCTGATGAAGCTACGGCCCAGGAAGTCGGTGCGCCGCTTCCTTCTGGCGAGCGTCTGGTGATCAAGAACGGGTCGCTGTCACTCCAGGTTGAAGAGGTCTCGGCGACCGAGGCACAGATTCGCGCCCTTGCCGAACAGCAGGGTGGGTATATCGTGAGTATTTCGACAAGCGGAAGTGAGGAAAATCTCGCGTCTTCGATTACCCTGCGGGTTCCCGAAAATCGCTTTGATGAGACGCTGACGGCCATCGAGGGGTTGGCCCTGAAAATCTTTTCGCGTAGTGTCAGTGGCGATGATGTCACCGAAGAGTTTGTTGACCTCGAGTCGCGTTTACGCACCCTTGAAGCGACTCAGGAGCGTCTGCTCGAGTTGCTCACCCGCGCCGAAGATGTCGAGGCAGCCCTGCAGGTCAACTACGCCCTGCGCGATATTCAGAGCGAGATCGAGCAGATTATGGGCCGCATGAAGTATCTGCAGCAGAGTGCGGCGATGTCAACGCTCTTTGTTGATCTGCGGCCTGTTCCGCCGCCACCAACGATTGTCGAAGCGGGCCAGTGGCAACCGTTGCGCGTCGCCCAGACGGCCCTCCGCGACCTCGTCATCTTTGGCCAGGGCCTGCTGAACTTTGGCATTGTGCTGCTCGTCTGGAGCCCGCTCTGGTTGCCGCTGCTGCTGATCGTGCGCTGGGGATGGGGGCGGCTCCGTTCACGTGAGCGCAAAGCCCCACCCGCCAAAGCGACCGCCGGGACGCCAACAGGCCAGGGCGAATGATGATTGCAAAGCGTACGGCCAGCGTCTGCTGGCCGTACGCCTTTGTTGCGATGACAAGCAAGGTCTAGTCTTACGCTTCGACACGCACCCCACGCCAGAAGGCGACGTACCCAGCGATCTCTTTGGCGGCATCTTTGGGTTGCGGATAATACCAGGCAGCATTTTTGTTGGCCGTCCCATCAACGACAACATCATAATAACTGGCCGTACCCTTCCAACTACACACCGTTTGATGTGAACTCGCGCTCAGATACTCTTGCTTCACCGCCTCGGGCGGAAAGTAGTGATTGCCCTCAACCGTACGGGTTGCCTCACTCTCTGCAATGACAACTCCATTCCAGATTGCACGTGCCATATGTCTTTTTTCCTTTAATCTACTCAGGGTGTCACCCCGCATTATCTTCGCCTTGCTGGCAAAAAAGCCAACAAAAGTAGTATAACATCGTTTGCATGGCGTATAATGAAAACATGAAACACTACGTGCTTTTGCTGATCTTTACGCTTCTTCTGGTGGGGTGCGGGCGAGCCGAGACCACTGCGGTGCCCGCTGATCTACTTGAGGGGAGTACGGCGATTATTGCCGTCGAGAGCCGCTTGCTTGAGCGGGGCAGTGGCAAACTCGTTGAGGGGGATCGTGCGCCTGATTTTAGTTTTACGCTACCTGATGGAACAACGCAACGCCTCAGCGATCTGCAAGGACGCCCAGTCGTGCTCAATTTCTGGGCCTCGTGGTGCCTGCCGTGCATCGAGGAAATGCCAGCCATCGAGCAGGTCTACCAGGCCGCCGAGGGCGATCTCGTCGTCCTGGCGGTCAACCGCAACGAACTGCCCGCAGCCATTGCGCGCTTTGCCAACACCGTTGAGGTGAGCTTCCCGCTGATTGCCGATGTCACCGGGACGATTGGTGAGCGCTACAGCATCACGAGCCTACCCGTGACCTATTTTATTAATCGCGATGGGACGATTCGCGCCCGTCATATTGGTGCGCTCTCTGAAACCATGCTGGCCGAGCGTATCCAGGCATTGGAATGAAGAACTCTCCGCCTGATCACCTGAATGATCCGCTCACGGCCATACCTCTGCCAGGTGAACTGCGCACGGAACGTCCGTGGGTCTGGCTGTTCGGGGCTTTTTTTGGAGCGCTGATGATCGCGCTCTTTTTCTGGCCCACCGCACCGCTTGAGTGGAAGATGTATGCCGTGGTCCACGGGGTTTGTGCCCAGCAGCACAACATTTTTTTTGACCATCTGCAATTCCCAATCTGTGCGCGGAATGCCGGGATCTATAGTAGTTTTCTGCTCACCCTGGGCTATCTCTATGCGATCGGGCGCGGGCGTGCTGGTGGCGTGCCGCCGCTATTGATCAGCCTGACGCTCGTTGCCTTTGTACTCGTCATGGCAGCCGACGGCTTCAACTCGTTCTGGCTCGATCTCGGTCGTACCAACCTCTACACGCCTGACAATCGTCTGCGCACGATCACCGGCATGGGCATGGGCATCTCGATTGCGGTGATGATGCACCTGATTCTCAACAATTCGTTACGCAAAGATGTAGACAGCAATCAGCCGATTCTGACCAACTGGTTCGAGCTTGTCGGCATTATCGGGGTCAATTTTGTTGCCCTGGTTGGCATCTATAGCAACCTGAGCTTGCTGTTCTGGCCGCTCGCCTTTATCGCTTTTTTTGGGCTAACGGGCGTGCTCTATCTCGTCAGTCTGTTGCTGACCAGCCTGGTACTTGGCTACGAAGGGCGTGTTACCCACCTTGCCCAGTTGGCCCGACCGGCAACCATCGCGCTGGTACCAACCTTGCTGATCCTGGGCACGATGGCGTCCTTTCGCTTCTGGATCGAATCGCTGGGCCTGTTGTAAGAGGCTGAATGAAAAGTGGTGGAGTACGATGCTGACACGCTTTTCAGGCAGCCTCTAAGCAAGCGAGGGCTTGCTGAAGATCGGCCAGGAGATCATCAATGGCCTCAATGCCCAGCGAGAGCCGCACCAGGCCAGCGCTAATGCCACGCTCAGCGCGTTGTTCCGGGGTCAGTTCGCGATGGGAAGCAAGCGCCGGCACGCTCACCAGGCTATAGAGATCACCAAGGGTTGTCGCGGGCAAAAAGAGTCGGAGCGCGTCGACAAAACGAGGAAGCGCCGTACTAGCGGCAAGTTCAAAACTCACGAGGCCACCAAAGCGCCCGCCAAAAGCCGCCGCCGCCAACGTGTGGCCGGGATGCTCGGCAAGCCCCGGGTAATAGACGTGCGCCACGGCTGGATGCGTGGTGAGATAGGCGGCGACCTGGGCCGCATTGGCACACTGGCGTTCCATCCGCAGGGCCAGCGTCTTCATCCCGCGCTGCAGTTGCTGGGCCTCGTATGGGCCAAGGGTCGCCCCCAACAACCGTGACTGCTGCACCAAGGTTACGTGGAGCAGGCCAGTACGGGCCGCAACAATGCCGCCGGCAGCATCGCCGTGCCCCCCAAGATACTTGGTTGCGCTATGCACGACCAGATCAACCCCGAGGGTCAGTGGACGTTGCAACACTGGGGTCGCCAGCGTCGCATCAATCACCAGACGGGCACCATACGACCGGCACTGCTCTACCAATTTCGCCAGGTCAAGCACATGCAAAAGCGGGTTAGAGATCGACTCGGCGAGGACAACCACCGGGGCATAGGCTTGCAGCGCCGCCGCAGTCGCCTCGGCATCACAAAGATCAACATAGTTCACCTGGGCACCCCGCGCCGCAAACAACTCTTCGAGCAAGACAGTCGTCGAGCCATAGAGATCGCGGGCGGCCAGGATTGACGTCGGGCGAGGTGCCGTCTCACCTCGGGGCGTCGAGGCTGCCAGCAGCGCCGCATGCAATGCCGCCATACCCGAGCTATAAGCCACCGCACCACGCGCCGCCTCGGCCTGGGCCAGGGCCTGCTCGAACGCAGCCACCGTCGGATTGCCATAGCGCGTATAGAAGTACCCCTCACCGGAGACAAAGGCGGCATCTAACTCGTCCAGCGTCGGATAAAGATAGGTCGTTGAGGTATAGATCGGCGTCACTGTTGGCGTCGCCACCGGGGGAGCGGTGCGGTCGCCGGCATGCACCAGGCTCGTCTCGAGGTGCCAGGAAGCTTGATCATGTTGCTCGGTCATGCATAGACTCCTCATATGCGAAAGCCCGGAGGTGCATTGCACTTCCGGGCTACTTGCGCCTGACGAGTGATCAGCTAGTAGCGATCGCGTCGACCACCACCACCACTACCGCCACCATACCCACCCCGGCTACCGCCGCCGCCGCCACCTGAGCTACGGCCACGCGCGGGCTTATCTTCAGCCTGATTGACGCGCAGATTGCGACCATCAACCTCGTGACCATCAGTGGCCCGGATCAACTCACCGATATCGGCGGCTTCCATCTCAACAAAACCAAAGCCACGCGACCGGCCAGTATCACGGTCGGTGATGACACGAGCACTCTGAACCTCACCGTGGGCACCAAAAATCTGGTTCAGCTCGGCGTCGCCAACACTCCACGGCAAATTACCAACAAACAACTTGACTTGCATTCCAACACTCCTCTGCGCAGGTACGCAGGATTCAGGGATGGCGACAGCAGCGCTGCCTCCGCTACAGTGAACCGATCGAACTCGAACAGCCGGTGGCCTGGAGAGTACCTGGCACGCTCGCTCCGGCGAACACAACAACATGCTTCGAGCGACGAAGGCTCACCGTGGAATCAGAGTGAAAATGCAGTGATCGCACAGTGTATGATGTTGGCTTACGGAAGAATTGTAGCATACTTTGTCCGATCTGCAAGCGTCTTTATGTTCCCATTTTTCCAATCAGTTCACGCAACCCATTGAGCCATGCTGTTCCCGTCAGCGGACGGCGTCCGGCGGGATGCAGTTCAGTCACTTCAAGGGCACCTGAGCCAGTCAGGATCAGAGGTGCCCCCGACTCAGCACGGCCAAGCAAGGTGCCAGGGGGTTCCTCAGCGCGCACATCGGGATGGACAACCGCATTGCGTAAACGCAGATCCTGGCCTCGCCAGGTGGTCACTGTACCAGGCCAGGGATCATAGGCACGGATCATCCGCTCGATCACCAGGGCCGGTTTACTCCAGTCAACGTGTCCATCGGCTTTCGTGAGCATCGAGGTCACCGTGGCGAGCGTATGATCCTGGGGGCGCGGCACAAGGCTGCCGGCGGCATAGGGCGGAATGGCTTCAACCAGCAGGCGTGCGCCAAGCCGAAAGAGTTCATCGGTAAGCGCAGCCGCCCGAACTGCGGAAGGAAGCGGCACCACCGCCTGGGCCAAGATTGGGCCACTATCCATTCCCGGGTCAAGCCGGATAATGGTCACCCCGGTGAACTCGTCACCGGCGAGGATTGCGCCGGTAACCGGCGTCGGCCCACGGTAGAGCGGCAGCAACGAGGGATGGATGTTGAGAAAGCCAAGCGGCGGGATGGCAAGCACATTGCGGCGCAGGATCTCGCCATAGGCAGCCACCACGCCAAGATCAGGCGCACAGGCCGCGATGGTTGCCACGACCTCGGGATCACGCAGGGTTGCAGGTTGCAACACCGGCAGACCAAGGGCGAGCGCCGCCGTCTTGACCGGAGGGGGCGTCAACTTGCCGCCACGGCCTGCGGGACGGTCGGGCTGAGTGACAACCGCAACCACCTCGTACCCGGCGGCAACCAGGGCTTCGAGGGGATGCACGGCAACCGTAGGGCTACCCATAAAGATCACACGCATCAGGCATCATCCTTCAACGCAGCGGACAACTCAGGAAAGCGTGTCCGTTCAGCCAGCACCACCAGGGAACGAGGCTGAACGACATAGACTTCGCTGGTAGGTTGGACGGTGCCATCGGCATCGGAGGGTGCCGTATCAACCAGCACTTCCCACGACGGATCATCAGGCCAATCGGGCAAAATGAACGGAATCGGATCATGTCCCGCATTGAAGAGGATCAAAAGGACATCGTCATGCACCGGCTGACCCTGCTCATCCACCTCTTTCATCACGCGCCCGTTGAGCAACAGACCGATACAGCGCAACTCGCTATTATTCCAGAGCCCGGGGCCAATTTCTTGACCATCGGGGCTGAGCCATTCAACATCATACTCGGCACCACCGGGATACAACGGCCCCTGGAAAAAATTCCGGCGGCGAAGCAACGGATGCTTACGGCGCAGCGCAATCAAACGGCGCGTAAAGGCCAGCAAAAGATCGGCTTCGGGATCGGGGGTCCAATCGAGCCACGAGATCGGATTATCCTGACAATAGGCATTATTATTGCCACCCTGGGTACGACCGCGCTCATCACCAGCGACAAGCATCGGCGTGCCCTGCGACAGGAAGAGTGTCGCGAGGAAATTGCGCATCTGGCGCAAACGCATCTCGCGAATGACCGGCTCTTCGGTTGGCCCCTCAACCCCACAATTCCAGGAGTTATTGTGGTTATCGCCATCGCGGTTCTCTTCGCCATTGGCGCTATTATGTTTCTCGTTATAGCTAACGAGATCGCGGAGGGTGAAGCCATCGTGGGCAGTCACAAAATTGATGCTATGGTACGGGCGACGCCCATTATGCCGGTAGAGATCCATCGAACCCATAATGCGCGACGCAAACTCGGCGGCCTGAGCGCCGTCACCTTTCCAGAACTTGCGCACATTATCGCGATACTTGCCATTCCACTCGGCCCAGGGTGAGGGGAAGCGCCCGACCCAGTACCCATCGGGACCAACGTCCCACGGCTCGGCAATCAATTTGACCCGTGAAAGCACCGGATCGAGCTTGATTACATCAAAAAAAGCACTTGGCCGATCACCCTCACCACGCACGAGGGTACGCGCCAAATCAAAGCGAAAGCCATCGACATGCATCTCTGTGACCCAATAGCGGAGGCTATCAATCACGAGCTGCAAGACACGAGGATGGGTTGTATTGAGACTATTGCCGGTACCGGTGTAATCCATATAGTACCGGGGACCATCAGGCACCAGGCGATAGTACGAGGCGTTGTCAAGCCCACGGAAGGCAATCGTTGGGCCAAGCTGATTGCCCTCACCGGTATGGTTATAGACCACATCGAGGATCACCTCGATCCCGGCAGCGTGCAGTTGCTTGACCATCTGCTTGAACTCGGCGACCTGTTCACCACGGCCACTCTTGCGGGCATACCGGGGATCAGGCGCAAAAAAACCGAGGCTCTGATAGCCCCAGTAATTGGTCAGTTCACGCTCAACGAGAAACTGATCATTAAGGAAATGATGGATCGGCAGCAACTCCACTGCCGTCACCCCAAGATCTTTGAGATACGCAATAGCCGGTTTGCTCGCCAGGCCAGCGTAAGTACCGCGCAATTCTTTGGGCACATCGGGATGCTGCATCGTAAAGCCCTTGACGTGCAGTTCATAGATGACCGATTCGTGGAGCGGGATATTAGGATGGCGATCATCCCCCCAATCAAAGCGTGGATCAACGACCACCGAACGAGGCACATAGGGCGCACTATCGCGTTTGCCGATCGTGAGATCGGTGTACGGACTGCCCACCCGATAGCCATAGAGCGAATTATCCCAGGCGACAACACCAGAAAGCGCATGAGCATACGGGTCAATCAAGAGTTTATGCGGATTAAAACGATGTCCGTGAGCAGGCTGATAAGGGCCATAGACACGATAGCCATAGAGCTGCCCGGGGGCAAGACCGGGGAGATAGCCATGCCAAATATCCTCGGTGCGTTCGGGCAAAACGATGCGCGTCAACTCACGAGGGGATGCAGGATCGGCAAAGAGACAGAGTTCCACCCTAGTAGCATGGGCCGAAAAGAGGGCAAAATTGACACCCTCGCCGTCCCAATGAGCCCCAAGTGGATAGGGTTTTCCAGGCCAGATCGAGGACATAAGCTATGAATCCTTATCCTTCTTCTCACGCGAGCGAAACACAATCACAATTGGCGTACCGCCAAAACCATAGCGCTCACGGAGGCGATTCTCGAGATAGCGGCCATACGACCAGTGGACAAGATTACCATCATTGGCAAAAAAGAGGAAGACCGGCGGTTCTACCTGGGGTTGCACCGCATAATAGAGCCGGAGATGGGCACCCTTCTGCACCGCCATCGGAGGCATATCAAGGACAGCCTGGCGCAGAAAGGCATTGAGTTCACCGGTGGGCACCCGTTTGAGGCGTTGATCTTGGATCTCACGGGCAAGCTGAACAATACGTCCGGTGCGTTGCCCATCAAGCGCCGAGATAAAGAGCAACGGCGCATACGAGATAAACTTGAACGCCTCGCGCACGTGGGCTTCAAACTCATAAAACGTCTGATTATCCTTCTCAATCGCGTCCCACTTATTGACCAGAATAGCGACGCCCTTGTTCGCATCAAGGATCATCCCGGCGATATGGGTATCCTGGGCGGTGACGCCTTCTACCGCATCAATCAGGAGCAGGGCGACATCGCAGCGCTCGATCGCCCGGAGGGCGCGCAAGACCGCGTACTTCTCGATGCCCCGTTCGATCCTACCCGAACGCCGGATGCCTGCGGTATCAATAAGCGTCACCGGCTCGCCATCAACGATAATCGTCGTATCAATGGCATCGCGGGTTGTGCCAGGAACCTCCGAAACAACGCTGCGCTCGGTGCCAACCAGGCGATTGATCAGACTCGACTTCCCCACATTTGGGCGCCCAACAATCGCAATACGCAGATGGCGTTCGGTCTCTTCTTCGGGTGGGCGCTCGGGCAACAACTCAACAAGGCGATCAAGCACATCGCCCGTTCCGAGGCTATGAAAAGCGCTCATCGGAATCGGATCACCGAGGTTCAGTTCATAAAACTCAACTGCGTCGAGCGAGCGTTCAACGCTATCACACTTATTGACCGCAAGGACAACACGCCTCGCCATCGGACGCAAAATCTCGGCAACCTCACGATCTGCCGTCGTCAACCCATCGCGGCCGTCGACCATAAAAATCATCGCATCGGCCTGATCAATCGCCAGCGTGGCCTGTTCACGCGTCCGACGGGCCAATTCCTCACTGGGAAGATCAGGATCATCGCGGCCAAAGAGCAAGCCCGCGGTATCAACAACGGTAAAATCGCGTCCATTCCAGAAACTCTCGCCATAGAGGCGATCCCGAGTTGTGCCGGGTTCATCTTCAATAATTGCGCGTCGCTCACCAATCAACCGGTTAAAAAAGGTTGATTTACCGACATTTGGCCGCCCGATGATCGCGACGATTGGTTTTGCCATAAGAACCTCCATGCGCCCGTCTGGCGCATCCTCTCGTGGCATTATACCAAAGGCGCTTGATCTGTGCGCCGAAGGGGTAGAGCCAGCGGTTCCAAAGAAAAAAAAGTTCTTCAGGGGCAAGCTGCCAGCTTGCCCCTGAAGAACCTATGGGTTCAGGGCGCCAGCCCTAAAACAAAGCATTCGCCAGTTTACGTCGGTAGGCAGGCACCAACGGATGCTCATCACCGAGCAACGCAAAGAGACCAAGCAACGCTTTGCGCGCACCATCGTCGTGGAATGTACGGTCACGCATCACAATCGCCAGCAGATCATCCATAGCACTGCTGTAGTCACCACGCCGTACCGCCTGGGACGCCTGATGATAACGCAAGACCAATTCCGAAGGCGGGGTATCGGCAGGCATGTCAACGAAAAAATCCTTCAAGGGGATGACCGCCTGCGCTCGTGCAAAAAACGGCGAGCCCGTTGGCACCTGGCGTAGAGTTTCGAGGCCCTCGGGTTCACCCTGGAACATCAACAACCGCCCGAGGGCAAACAGGGCCTCGGCATCATCGGGGTCATCGCCAAGAATGAGGCGATAGCGCGCAATCGCACCCTGGGGATCGGTCGTTTCGAGTTCGCGGGCCGCTTCAAGCAGCGAACCACCCGGAGTGCTCTGTTCACCAACAAAGCCCTTGAGCCAGGTGCGCACCTGTGATTCGGGCAACGCGCCAACAAACTGCTCGACGACCTGACCATTGCTGACCGCCATCACCGCCGGAATGCTCTGCACACGAAACGCCTGCGCAAGCCGCTGGTTCTCATCAACATTGACTTTGGCGAGTATCCAGGCCCCCTTTGCTTCGGCAGCGAGCCGTTCGAGGGTCGGGCCAAGCGTACGACATGGGCCACACCAGGGTGCCCAGAAGTCAATAACGACTGGAACTTCGCGTGAGCGCTCGATCACTTCCTGTTGAAAATTACGCTCATTTACCTCAACAGTGCCCGCCTTGCCTGCTTCGCCGGGCTGCTTCGTCATACCGCTCAACATAAAACTCCCTCCGCAAATTTCGCTTATCTTGCTTTTATGCTCGAGCTAGCGCTCTGATATCTCTCCCACATCCTAGCCAACAAACCATCTGCGTTGGCCTATTGGCTAGGATGACCGATACCCCCCCCTAGTATAGCAGATTTTCCACTCGACGGCACACGTCTGCGGTGACATGCGGCATTACCGCAAGACATCGATCCGTGGACGCACCCAGTAGATGCCTTGCGCCGTTGCAGGATCACTGGGAATGATGCGCATCGTCAACCGCCCCGGTTGGCCTGCAAACGCCGAAAGATCGGCAAAGATGGGCAAAAGTTCACCATCTGGTTCTTTGCTGACTTCAAAGATAAGCTCGTCATTGAAGCGAATCGTCACCGTGATCGGTGAGCTACTCACCTCTTTCGCAAAGCCAAGGCTACCCACCAGAATCTGGCCACGAATGAGCGCCGGGATAGCGTATTCGCCCTGGATAAAGGCATTCTCACCAGGCTGAGGACGTAGCAGATTCCCGCTCACTGGTGGCACGGTGTAGAGCAAACCGCGATACTCAACCTCGTCTTCCAGGGTCGCATCGAGCAGATCGACCCAACCCCCTTGACCCGAACCAAGCAAAGGGCGTCCGAAGCGAACCGTGCCTTGATCGGTGCTCCAGGCCGCATCGCGGGCCAGACCGGCCAGATCAATCGTGCCAAAGGAGGGCGGCATTTCAACCGTCGCCGTGGGCAACGGCTCGGGGGTGGCCGTTGGGGGTGGCACCGGCGTTGGTTCAGGCAGCGCTGTCGGCACCTCGGTTGGCTCAGGCTCAGGGGTCGCCGTCGGCTCGGGCACCGGGGTCGCCGTCGGTGGCGCAACCGTGACATAGATAATCGCCACCGTCTCTTGCGCCCCGGTAAACGCCCGCAGCGTAAAATCGGTGCTCTGTTCGGGGCGAAATTCGCGCTGGCCTTGCGGTGGGACATCACCGAAGCGATCAATCACAATGCGCTCGGCCCCAATAACACTCCACGTCACAACGACCACCTCGCCTGGTGCAGTCAGATCAGGGGTTACGGTAAATTGTTGAATCGTCGGCGCACCAGGTTCAGGCGTGGGGAGAACGGTCGGCGGAAGAGCAGGGAGGGTCGCCGTGGCAGGTGGCAAGGTAGCCTCGCCGTTTCCTCGACTGGCGAACAGTAGCCCGGTGGCGAGCAGGCCAACGAGCACAATAGCCGCAAGGAAGGCTAGCGGCAACCAACCCGGCAGGCTTGCAAGGTGGACAAATTCAGCCTCGCTTACGAGCGGTGCACCCTCTTCACGTTCAGCACGGATGCTGAAACGCCGTGCCTGCGGTGCCCCAAAGAGCCGCCCGGCAGCTTCCACTGTCAGATTGACCCGTGCAGTCTCACCTGGATCAAGCCGAATTTCGTCGCGTTCGAGCACAAAACCGAGGGTTTCGTCTTCATCGGCAAAATTGAGCAGATAGACAGCGGAGGCATTGCCAGTATTGCGAACCAGAATCTGATACCGGGCTGCTTTACGACTCTCGTCACGAGGTGGCGTAATGCGCAGATCGCCCCCCGTATAAGGCAAGACGGTCCACCACATCCGGGTGGTACCCGATTCGCCTGTGCCACTGAGCGCACGAGCACGCAAAATAACGGTATAGTCCCCCGCTGGCGCCTCGGAGGAGCGTGGCACACTGACCAGCAAAGACGTTGTTGCCTGAGATCCCGGATCAAGCCGAAGAACCACCGCCTCACCGTCGCGCAGCCAGGCCCCAGGAGCACCCTCAACGGTCAGCCGCACCTCTTCGCTAACCCGTCCAGTATTGGTCAAACGAACCGGCAGCACGACCGAGCTCCCCGGGGTCAGGGTGATGCGTTCTTGCTCAACGCGCACCTCAATGCGCCCCCCGCCGGTTGCCAGCGTTGGAGCCATAACTGAAGCAACTGGTGCGGGCGGCACAACTGGCACCTCACCTACCAACGTCGGTTCGGGTTGCGATGCAATCCGCAGGGTAAAGGGCCCCACACGCAACAAAGCCTTGCCATCCCAGGGAACGGGGGTCTGCGGCGGCAAACGCACATCGTTGAGGCTGGTTCCATTGCTTGAGCCAAGATCCGTAATGGTATACCCAATCGCCGTACGCTCGATGCGAAGATGATCGCGTGAGACCTGCGGATGATCGAGGAAGAGGCGGTGCTCGGGCGCGCGCCCGGCAACCACTGCGCCAATTGGCACCTCGATTTCGCGCAGCACACCACCCTGCGAGCCAATAATCTGCAAACGCGGGAGGGAGGCGGCATCTTCAAGGGGTGCCGTAATCCGTACGGTTGGCGCATCAGCCCTGCCAGGCAGCGCATAGCGCCCCGGCTCGGTCTGAGCCTCGGAGGATCGGGGCGCTGCCGCCGGTGCCGAACCAACGGCACGGAGCGTCGCCGCAAGGGCAAGCGCATCGGGGAACCGGTCCTCGGGGCGCTTGGCAAGACACCGGAGCACAATGGCCTCGACATCAGCGGGAAGTTGCGGACGCACCATCCGTGGTGGCACAGGTTGCGTACGCAGATGTTTGGGAATGGCCGCCTCGACCGTATCAACCCGGAAAGGAGGCACGCCCACCAGAATTTCGTAGAGGATCACCCCAAAGGTATAGATATCCGAGCGCCCATCGAGCACTTGGCCGCGACACTGTTCAGGGGAAAGATAGGCTGGCGCAACAAACGCCTCTTCGGGCAACACCGCCGCCAGGCCAGCCTCAGCCACTTTGAGCAACGTGGGCGGCCCGGTCTCCCCGATCTCAACCAGCAGACTCTCGGGCCTGAGCGCACCGTGCAGCAGGCCATTGGCATGAAGATGGGCAAGGCCATCAGCGACCTGAGCCATCAGATGCAACCAGACCTCAAGCGACAACTGATCGCGGAGCGGAGAGCCAAGCAAGTCGCGCAGACTCCCACCGTTCAGCATCTCACCAGCGAGGTAGACCCGGTCAAGGGCTTCATCAATATCATAGATCGCGGCCAGGTTGGCATGGCCTAGCGCCGCCACTTCACGGAGCACAGCCAGCAGGCGGGGTTGCAAGCCGGGGCGGGCGAGGGACACCGGGTCAAAGATCTTGAGCCGAGTGGGTCGCCCGAGGCGAAGATGGCTGGCACGATAGACCGGACCCGTGGCCCCAGCAAAAAGCAGTTCCTCTACCTGATAATCACCAAAAATCTGCCCAACCAGATCTGTCATGCTTCTTCCTTCTTCAGCGCATTTTGCTCCAACCAGTGGTGACAAGGTCATATCGGCCAGGCGCGAGAACCGACGGACTTCTACAGTTTAACTTGCGGCACGCTCAAGCGTCAACGCACGATACCGTACCAGATGAGCAGGGCGATCAATATCGAGGGCGAGGGTTGGTGAGTGATAGATCGTGACGTGCAGCCCACGTGCAGCGGCCTCGGCCTGATGGCGCATCGCACTTGCGAGGCCAAAAGAGAACGGAATGGATGCCTGACGACGCAACCCGAGCGCATTCGTACCTTCATTGGCGGCATCGGGGGCGATGACGACATCGGCTCCAGCGGCGAGCAGCGTCGTCATGGCCACGGCATCCTCGGGCGTCATCAGCGGCACATCGCCCGGAACGACCAGCACCGCCCCGGCCCCGGCGGCAACCGCTGCGGTACGCGCCTGCTCAAGCGCCAGATTAAGCTCGCCGCCAATCTCGTGGAGCACCGACGCACCCCAGCCTGCGCCAGCCTCAAGCACCACCGGGTCGGCACTGACCAACCAGATCACCTCGAACCCGATCGCAGGATCGCGGAGGGTGCGCAAGACACGCTCGAGCATCTCGAGCACCAGGGCATGGCGCGCCGCCGGGGTCAGCACCTCGGCGAGGCGACTCTTGGCCTGATAGAGCGTCTTGACGGGCACGATCGCGTGGAACTTCATCCGGCACCAGGGTTCGCGTCAGATGCAGCCCCATACCTCGCCTGGCGCACCTGATCGGCCAGTGCAAGGGTTACCGCAGCAAGGTGGGCCTTTTCGTCGGGGCCACGCATAATCGTATCCGTGACCGCCACCTGAAGACCGAGGGCCGCAATCGCTGGCGCAAGATCAGCGTCAACCTGGTCAATCACGATGCCATCAATCAGATCGGCGTAGGCGCGGGCGACGCCAAGCGCCGAGACCTCCATCCCCATAGCCTGCATCAGTGGTGCCGCTGGCCCCTTGATGGCCGCGCCGCCGACAATCGGGCTCACCGCGACCACCGGCACCCGGGCCGAGCGGATGGCCTCACGCATTCCGGGGAGGCTGACAATCGGACCGACACTGACAACGGGATTGCTTGGTGCAATCACGATCGCCGCGGCCTCGGCACATGCCGCAAGCGCATCAGGGCTAGGCAGTGCGCGGCCGGCGGCGTGGAGGCGCACCCCGGTCACGCGATCCTGGGCACGACGGCGGACAAAATACTCTTCAAAATGCATCTCGCCCACGGGCGTCAGAATATGGGTTGGCGCGGGATCATCGCTCATCGGCACAAGCTTGACCGCCACTCCGAGCGCCTGGCGAAACTGATCGGCGATCGCGGTCAGTGACTCACCCTCACTCAGCAGCGCCGTACGTCGGATATGGAGCGCGAGATCGCGGTCGCCGAGCTTGAACCAGGTCGGCCCACCAAGGCGTCCGAGCCACTGCATACACTCATCGGTATCACCAGCAATACCCCAGCCCTGCTCACGATCAATCAGATCGGCAAGCGTACACGTCACAATATCAAGATCGGGCGAAATCACCAACCCGTGCAATACAAAATCGTCACCTGTATTGACAACTGCCGTTACTGTTGCGGGTGGCACCACCTGCACCACCCCCTCAAGAAAACGTGCTGCGCCCACTCCGCCAGCGAGCACTGTGAGCATACTGCTTCCTTTGATTACTCTGTCAAGAACATTTGCTAATATGCATGGTACAGGAGATATGCATCAGGCGCAACCACACTTCCCCTCAAAACATGCGCAAACGACGCAGCCAGCGCAAAGGGTAGCCAAACGCCCGCGCCCCCAACGCGCCGCCATCAAGCATCAGACGCACCCGGCCCAACGCAATTGCATCGGTCTGGCGACGCAGCGTGAGGCGGGTAGGGAGATCGGGGGTATTGACAATCGTGATCGCCTGACTCCAGACATCAGCGCGCCAGTTGCGGATCAAGCGGGCCGTACACCACTCGTCAAGCGGACCGGCAGCAAGATCAACGAAGCGCATCAGGCGGGCATACGGCGCAACAACCTCATCTTGCACGCGATCAATCGTCTCACCAATCACCACATTGACCATGGCATGATCGTCAAAACGCAACCTACGCCCGGCGGGTGACAGATCCGACCACTCTGGTTCAAGCATATCGGCGATCACCTGTACCAGATCATAATTAATATGGGCATTGATGCCAAGCAGCAGATGTTTGATCAAAGGGGTGGTCGGTTCTTTCGCCAGATCAAAGGCATACTGCCAGACCACCGGTAGATCGATGGCAGCGCGATCATACGCTTCAATAGCCGTGAAATAGTAGCCCGCAAAATTATGGATCAGATCCGCGACCCAGACTGGATCGTGAAAGCGCCCGTTCGCCACCCCCAGGATCATATTGTCGGTCATCCGCAGATAGCACGCCAAGAAAACCGCACGCTGATCGCCAACGCTTTCCCAGGCGGCAATTTGCGTAGTCATACTTGCAAGAAGATCGCCATCTCTCGTCATCGCCAGGCCCTCCCTCCAAACTATTCCCAATGCACCACGAGTTCATCAAGCGAACGCCGTGGCCGGCGGACAGGATCGCGAGCGGGATACCCAAGCGGGATCAGCGCATGGGGTGCAAGGTCATCGGCAAGCCCGAGGGCCGCCCGTACCGTCGCCTGGCAGAAGAGGGGCGCACACATCCAGCCTCCATCAAAGCCCTGGGCATAGGCCGCCAGGAGCAGATTCTGCACAGCGCACCCAAGGCTCTGGATCGCCATGATATGCTCGGCGTCCTGGCGTTCAGCATCGGGATAGACATCAAGATCGGCGAGGTAGAGGCACGGCACAATCACCACGGGCGCACCCGTAATACGCTCGTGCGACTTACGAAAACGCAGGTCAATCGTCGCCGCATCCTGCCCATCGAGGGCCAGTTGGCGGCGCCACTCGGCCCCCATCGCATTGGCAAGACGCAGCTTGGCCTCAGGCGTGGTCAGCACCACAAAACGCCAGGGCTGGCGGCCATGCGGTGACGGGGCCCAGCGAGCCGCTTCGAGGAGAAGCTCAATCTGCTCACGCGTCAGTGGATCAGGGCGAAAGGCGCGCACACTGCGACGCCCACGGATCAAGGTTAACCATTCCATGGCGGCAGCCCTAACGAAAAAGATCAAACCGCGGCTCGCGGATCAATTGTTGTGCACTTGCCTCATCATCACGAGCATAGCTATACCCGCGCACCAGAGCCACCGGAACGCGGTCAATCTTGCCCATCACCAATTCGGCGGCACTGGCAAGCTCGTCGGCAACCGCGATCACCGAGGCATGCATGGTATAGCCATAGGGATCATCGACGCCACCGTAGTCGCTGAGCGGCTTGAGGCCAGCGCAGCCAATGGCAACATTGACCTGGCCTTCGCGCCATGGTCGCCCAAAGGTGTCCGAGATGACGACGGCGACCTCAGTGCCCGTCGCCTCGCGCAGCGCGGCCCGCAACGCACGGGCACTGGCATCAGGATCAACCGGCAAGAGGCAGACGATCTGCCCACCGGCAACATTCGACTCATCCACGCCACTATTCGCACAGACGAGACCGTGGTGCGTCTCGGTGATCAAGACCCCATTCGCCATCCTGACAATACGCCGACTCTCGCGCAGCACCACCTCTTGAAAGGCAGCCTCTTTGCGACCCTGGGCCGCAATCTGATGGGCAAACGCTGAAGGCTCGATGGTCGCCGGATCAACCAGACGACCCTCGGCCTTCGAGACAATCTTGTGGGTCACGACAAGCACATCGCCATCAAGCAAGGTCAGCCCACTCGTTTCAAGCGCCGTAAGTAGAAGCGTCGCCAAATCATCACCGGGGACAACCTCACCGATGCCATGAACAGGAAGAATGCGGATCTCAGACTGCATAGCGATCCTTACAAATAACGACCGGCAATCAACTGCAGACGCTCGCGGGCTTCAGCAGGGATGCGTGTACGGTCAGTAAGAATAGCCGTTGCCAGCGCACTGTGAGCCGCGCTGACAAAACCATCGCCGATCAGCGTGACCGCATGGGCCACAATCTGTTGCGCCAAGGTCGCGTTGGCAAGTAGCACAGCAACAACCGCATCAACCGTCACCGCATCGTGGTTAGGATGCCAGACATCGTAGTCAGTGACCATCGCCATTGTTGCGTAGGCAATTTCGGCTTCGCGGGCGAGTTTGGCCTCGGGCAAGGCCGTCATGCCAATCAGCGCGTGCCCACGACGGCGGTTCTCTTCGCTCTCGGCGATCGTTGAAAAAGCCGGGCCTTCCATCACCACCAGCGTCCCACCGCGATGCACCGTCGCCCCGGCTGCTTGTGATGCCTCGTACAGCCGCTCGCAAAGCAACGGGCAGAAGGGTCGCTCAAAGCCAACATGGGCTACCACGCCCCCTTCAAAGAAAGTCGCCGGACGAACACCTTTTGTTCGATCAAAAATCTGATCAGGGATGACAACCTGTCCGGGTGCATACTCCTCACGCAGTGAGCCAACGGCGCTCACCGAGATGAGGTATTGCACCCCGAGTTGTTTGAAGGCGTGAATATTGGCCCGTGCGGGCACCTCAGATGGGTTCAAGCGGTGACCACGACCGTGACGCGGCAAAAAGGCAACCCGTTTGCCAGCAAGCGTACCAAGCACAAACTGGTCACTTGGCTCACCATACGGCGTCGTCAGCGCGACCTCCTCAACATCACCCAACCCCTCCATCCCATACAGACCACTGCCACCAATGACGCCAATCATTGCCTCAGGCATGAAATTGCTCCTCTTCCAGGTTAGAATCTACCATACCAAGAGTATACCCGATCTCCAGGCAGACAGCTTTGCGCTACAATACCCGCAGAGAACTTCTACGGAAAGGAGCTTGTTATGCCTGCTGTTGAACTGCATTACCAGGCGCATGCTGGTGGCGAGCCAACCCTGCTCTTGATGCATGGCCTGACTGCTAATTGTCGCTGCTTTGATGTCGTGGCCGCACACCTGACGCCGACCTTTGGCGTCATTGCGCCTGATCTCCGTGGACGCGGGGCGAGTCCCAAGCCAGATGAGGGGTATCGGATGGCGGATCATGCCGCTGATATCGTGGTCTTGCTCGACCAACTCGGGATCGCGCGTACCATCATTGGCGGGCATTCATTTGGTGGCTTGCTTTCGCTCTACCTTGCGGCCAACCATCCCGAACGGGTTGCCGGTGTCATCCTGATTGATGCCGCGATCAGCGCGGCCAGCGAACGCACCCGCGAACTGATCCGGCCCGCGCTCGCCCGCCTCGAACGCTCGTACCCTTCCTTTGAAGCGTTCCTGGACCTGATCCGGGCGGCACCCTACTATGACGGGTGGACATGGGATCCGGCGGTTGAGACTTATTATCAGGCCGATGTGGTGACCGAGGCTGATGGCAGCGTGCATCCTCGTGCGCGTCCGGCTCACATTGCGGCTGCCGCCGACGGAGTCATTGCCGAACCCTGGCGCGAACACCTGGCACAGGTTAGCTGTCCTGTCTTGATGCTGCATGCCACGGGATCATACGGCCCTCTAGGTGCCCCACCGATCTTCACCCAGGAACAAGCCGACGAAACGCGCAGCCTGCTCAACAACTGTACCTACATCCATGTTCCCGGCAATCACCAGACCATGCTCTATGGCGCAGGCGCAGAAGCCCTTGGCGCGGCGATCAGCCGCTGGATCTTTGAAATGTAGTATTTTTAGGTAGGATGACCTGGATACATAAGCAAATAGTGATGACCATACAAAAGCCGGAGGAATAGTCATGTTTACAGGTATTGTCGAAGAGATAGGACGGGTAATCCAGATTGTCGGTGATCAAGAACGCGATAACATGCTAACGATTGCGAGCCGCGTCGCTCGCGAGGGAGCGCGTCTCGGTGACAGCATTGCCATCAATGGGACGTGTCTCACGGTGACGGATCTCGCGACGGATCAGTTTCGTGTGGGGCTAAGCCCTGAAACGCTGCGGCGTACCAATCTCGGACAACTGCAGGTCGGCGACCCAGTCAATCTCGAACGCTCGCTGACCTTTGGCGGACGGATGGGAGGGCATTATGTCCAGGGCCATGTGGATGGCATCGGCGTAATCGTTGGGGTTGTCCCCGAGGGTGATGCAAAGCGCATCCGCATTCAACCACCAAGCCAATTAATGCCCTATATCGTTGAGAAGGGCTATATCGCGGTTGATGGGGTAAGCTTGACAGTGGCGGATCTGGACGAGACAACGTTTACCATCGCGATGATCGCCTACACCCAACAGGCCGTCATCATGGGGCAGCAGACCGAGGAGGCCATCGTCAATCTGGAGGTCGATATCATTGCGAAGTATGTCGAGCGCCTGACCCAGGCGTACCGTGGCGAGGCATCCTAGTGCCTCGCCACGTGCTGTACCTGCGGTAGCGTTGCGTTCCCGTTCGTCGGAGGTGATGCGCATCTACTTGGGCGAGCCCACTCATACGATCGGCCCGTCAGCTATGACGAAGCGGTGCGAGGACTTGCCCAGGGCACATCAGGCTTGGCAGCGCGGGCATTCGCAGCGCGAGCGGCAACAAAGAAGAAATCCGAGAGCCGATTGAGATAGATCAGGATCTGTGGATTAACATCTTCATCTTCGTGCTGAATAAGACTCACGACCCAGCGTTCTGCACGGCGACAGATGGTACGAGCGAGATGAACATGGGCGGCTGCGGAGGTACCACCGGGCAGAATAAACTGGCGCAGCGGCGCAAGTTCGGCTTCCAACTGATCAATTGACGCCTCAAGAAACGCAATCTCGGCCTCAGAGACACGCGGAACAAGGGCATGTTCACCAGGAGTAGCAAGATCGGCACCCACAACAAAGAGTTGATTTTGAACTTCAGACAGCAACGCATCTAACCCGGCATCCAGCCCCGAGGCACGGGCAACACCAACCGCCGCATTGCACTCATCGGTCGTACCATAGGCATGGACACGCAGGTCGTCTTTTGGCACGCGCTGACCACCAAAGAGGCCTGTTTCGCCGCTATCGCCAGTTCGTGTGTAGATTTTCATGTTTTTCTTTTCATCACTGAAACACAAAGCCAGCGTTGCTGGCTTTGTGTTTTGTAGCATAGATATCCTCTAGAGTCATTGTACAATGAGGCCCATGCTTTGACAAGACAGCGATTTCCAAACCTCAGAGCTCTCCGATGGTTGGCAAGCTATGCTATACTGCCTGTAGGATCAGTTGTACCTGTTTCACAGGCGAACCGCTTCGGCAACTTGCGAATCTATTCGTGCGAGCGGGTTGGACAGATGACCCGCCGATGACGCGGAATGGTCTGTCGTTCCGCACCGATGGGTGCTATCTTGTACATGCTTCAGGATCACGATGATAAGCCCGCTCATGAGTGCGGGGTTTTTGGCATTGTTGCCACCGACGCTGATGTCGCACGCCTAACCTTTTTTGGGCTCTATGCGCTGCAACATCGCGGGCAAGAGAGTGCCGGAATCGCGGTGGCAAATGGGCGTACGATCCGTTCGCACAAAGCGATGGGTCTGGTTTCCCAGGTTTTCAATGAAGAGAATTTGCGCCCACTGGCCGGTCATCTGGCGATTGGACATACGCGCTATTCAACAACCGGGTCGTCACGCCTCGAAAATGCCCAACCATTTGTGGTCGAGAGTGTGCTCGGTCCCCTTGCAGTGGGGCATAATGGCAATCTGACCAATGCGGCAACCTTGCGCCAAGAGTTGCTGACGCGTGGCGTTGGGCTCACCGGGTCGAGTGATTCTGAGGTGATTACGCAGATGCTCGCCGGTGGCGAAGGACGTACCTGGGAAGAGAAATTTAAAGTCTTTATGGTACGCGCCCAGGGTGCCTACTGTCTGACGGTCTTGACCCGCGATGCGCTCTTTGCTGTCCGTGATCCGCTTGGTCTGCACCCGATATGCCTTGGTCGTCTCGGTGAGCGAGGGTGGGTGGTTGCCTCAGAGAGTTGTGCGCTGGGCACGATCGGTGCATCGTTTGAACGGGAGATCGAGCCGGGCGAGATCCTGATGATCACCACGGAAGGACCGCGCACAATCGCGCATATGCCGGCGCATAAACCCGCCGAGTGCCTCTTTGAGTATATCTATTTTGCCCGCCCTGATAGTCTGTTGCACGGCAAAGCGCTGCACGCGGTTCGCGTCGCGCAAGGGCGTGAGTTGGCTCGTGAGGCTCCCGCCGAGGCTGATGTCGTGATCCCAGTCCCCGATAGTGCCACCCCAGCGGCGATTGGCTATGCTCAGGCGTCGGGCTTGCCCTATTCCGAAGGGCTCATTAAGAATCGCTATATCGGGCGGACATTTATTCAACCTGATGACCAGTTACGCCAGGTGGGCATTGCCCTGAAATTCAATGCCCTGACCGATAATCTGGCTGGCAAGCGCGTGGTCATGATTGACGATAGCATTGTGCGGGGCAATACCAGTGGGCCGATAGTCCGGCTCTTGCGTGAGGCAGGGGCCAGCGAGGTTCATGTGCGGGTTTCGTCACCTCCCATCCGCCATCCCTGCTTTCTTGGGGTCGATATGGCAACCTATCCCGAATTGATTGCCCATCGCCTGACCATTCCCCAGATTTGCGAGCATCTTGGGGCCGATAGCCTCGCCTATCTGAGCCTCGAAGGGCTAATCAAAGCCAGTCGTCACGGGGATGATACTTTCTGCCGTGGCTGTTTCACTGGCAAATATCCCGTTGATATTGAACTGGTCAATAAAGAAATTTTTGAGTTGCGCTAGCAACATGAGGTGGAGCGACGACCTCGGATGCAGATACACGAACTTCATATAACGATCGAGGGCATTGCTCAAGGTGGGGATGGGGTGGGGCGGAGTGACGGGATGGTTGTCTTTGCGCGTGGCGGTCTGCCCGGTGAAGAAGTCCGTGTCCGTCTGACTGAACGCAAAAGTAGTTATGCCCGTGGCGAAGTCGTTGAGGTGATCACCGCTTCACCTGATCGCGTGCAACCCGTGTTAGACACTAGTAATCACGCGCCATGGCAGCATATTGCCTATGATGCGCAGGTGCGCTTCAAAGAGACGATTCTGCGCGAGCAACTGGCCAAACTGGCCGGCGTGGATCGTGCCCCGCTTAGTCCGATGCTTGTTGCCCCCCATCCCTGGGGCTACCGCAATGCGGCAACCCTCCACTGCGATGGAAGCGATTGTGGCTATTATGCCAGTGGCAGTCGTACGGTGATCGATTTGCCGCATGACCCGCTGTTGCTGCCTGCGCTCAATGAGGCTCTCGCTGGATTGCGCAAGGTTGTCGGTGAAGCAGACGCGGTAATCGGTTCGCGGCTACGCCTGGTGCGTGAGGTCAGTCTGCGGGCAAGTGTGGCTTTTGGGTATAGCCTGGGTACCCTGCATCCCGCGCCAGGGGCCGACCCTGCCGCCCTGCAACGCCTGGCCCACGCCTGGTTCGATGAGGTAGCATCGCTCGCCGGCGTGTGCCTCGATGACGCCGAGTTTCACCGAACCCACAAGGCCATCGTGGGGGTGGCGTCGTTGCACGATCACCTGGACGAGATTGTCTTTTCGCTAAGCCCAACCAGTTTTTTTCAGGTGAATCTGCCCCAGGCCGAGCAAATGTTGGCACTGGTCAAACAAGCCCTCGAGCCAGCGCCGGGGCAACATCTGCTTGATCTCTACAGTGGGGTTGGCACCTTTGCTTTGCCGCTGGCTGCGGCAGGGGCAAAAGTGACAGCAATTGAAGATCACTGGGATGCCGTGACTGATGGTGAACGCTCAGCTGCGCTCAATGGCATTGGTGGCGTGAATTTTCTGCGGGCTTCGGTGGAACGAGCCCTCGTGCGGATGGAGGAACGGTTCGATGGCGTTGTGCTCGATCCGCCGCGCCGCGGGTGCCACCCGAGTGTGCTTACCGAACTGATCCGCCTGGCTCCTCCACGCATTGTCTATATCTCGTGCCACCCAGGGATTCTTGGGCGCGATCTGATGCCTCTGCTCCGCGCCGGGTATCAGATCCAACTGCTGCAACCGATTGATCTCTTTCCGCAAACGCCTCATATCGAAACGCTGGTCGTATTGCAACAGGCCGCGCTGCCCGATCCGCAATAAGCCAGCAAAACATGACGCTTGTGCCCACGAAAACGGCCAGTGAGACTGGCCGTTTTCGTGGGCACAAGCGTCAGCCCTAAATCATGGGCAAAAAGAGTTGCCATGCCCGCGTTGGTGGGGCAAAGGGGGTCTCACTCGCCCAGTGACGGCTCGGGTCGTTCTGGTTCGGGTTGAGTATGCCGGGGCTGGCGTTGCCCAACGCATCGGTGATCGTGCGCCCTTCCCCTTCATCAAAGCGATAGAGCGCAATGCTGTGCTGATCGGCACGATGGGGGCCATCTGGTCGCTGGAATGAACTGGTGTAACGCACAATGCTCGCGAGGTGAATGTCGTCAAGGTAGCCAGCAAAACCCAGGCTCCCAGGATAGTCGTGTTTTTCGGCGGCGAAGACGAGGTAGGGATCACTGAGCGGCCAGTCGGTTGTGCGTCCGAGGGGGTAGGCCAGGTCGCCCGCAGGCCCGTTGGTCGTAGCATCGAGTTGCCCATCAACAAAGATGCGCATCTGACCTGTCATGCTCCGTGTGACCGCAATATGATGCCACTGATTTGTCGTGACAACGGTTTCACCGACGAGTAAGTGATCATTGTTGCCGGTATTGACGCCAAAAACAATGCGCCCAGCACACAGGGCGATGCCATAGTCAGGAATATCGTCACCAAAGACATCACGGTCAATGATGATGTTGCCATAGTACCATCCCTGCCCCGTACAATCGCCGGCGCTATTTTCAGCGGCTTCGGCTTTCATCCAGAATTCAATTGTAAAATCGCCACCGATATTCACAGGGCTTGAACTAGTGAGACGACCCTGGGCGTCAAGTGGCCCAAGAGGGATCTTGACGCGATCACGGTCATCGGTATTCGTGCCAAAAAAACGCAGGGCAAAACCGCGCTCAGCGGCAGGTGCAGGTGCGGGGGCAGTGGTAGGCACCGGGTCAAGGGTAGGCGCAGTGGCCGCCGTCATAGCCGCCGTCGGTGCGGTGGCCGTCGTCGGTGCGGTGGCACCACAGGTATTGAGCAGCAGCAAGACCAGGGGCAGATAGCCCATGAGTCTTGTCAGGTAGCGCAATGATGGCATGTTCAACTTCCTAATTGAACGGAACGGTCGAAGCCACCCAGGTTGGGTCGTCATTCTCAGCGTTCGCTGTGGCCCCGAGGGTCAGGGTATAGGGACTCTGCGCATCAGCCACCGTCTGACCAGCGCCTTCATTGAAATTAAAGAGCGCGAGCGTATTGGCGTCGGGCGCAAAAGGTGCTGTCGGGACACCAAAGTTGGCTGCATAGCGCACATTGTTCGAGAAGCGCAATTCGTCGAGTTGCGCGTTCACAAAGCCATAGGGCAACAACCCACCAACACGCAAGCGAGGCCCGGCGGTGATCGTCCCGACCGTCGTCGCCGTGCCGCCCGTACCATTGACAAAGATCTGCGCAACCCCCGCATTGTACGTCGCCGCCACGTGGCTCCAGGTTCCGGCGGTCAACGCCACCGGGTGCGTCAACCCCTGCCATTGCCCGGCAGCGGTGTAGATCCACCAGGTAATCCGTCCACCGTCCAGTTCAAGCGACCAGCCGCTTGCATCGTCGGTCGTCGCTAGGATCACGCCATTCTGCCCGGCTGTGTTCGGGCGCAGCCAGAACTCGACGGTCTGCGTGCCATTCAACCCGGCAATGGCAATACCGCGCAAGTCATCGTTGGCCCCGTCAAACGCCAGTGCAAAGTTGGTGCCAGGCACCGGCGTGCTGGTCGGTATCGGTGTATTCGTTGGAAGTGGTGTGTTGGTGGGCGTCGGTGACGGGCCAGGCGTCGAGGTCGACGCAGGCGTCGCGGTGTTGGTTGGCGTTGGCACCGCACCACTGCCCTCGGTCGGGGCCGACGAGGCAACCCAGGTCGGGTCGTCATTCGCCGCATTTGCCGAAGCCCCCAGCGTCAGCACATACCCATTGCCACTGCGATCCGTGGTCGTTTGACCGTTGGCCTCGTCAAAACTGAAGAGCGCAAGGGTGTTGGCGTCGGGCAGAAACGCGGCGGTCGGCACGGTAAAGTTGGTCGCATAGCGCACACTGTTCGAGAAGCGCAATTCATCGATTTGCGCATTCACAAAGCCATACGGAGCCAAACCGCCAACCCGCACCCGAGGTCCGGCAGTGATCGTCCCGACCGTCGTCGCCGTGCCACCCGTACCATTGACAAAGAGCTGCGCGACCCCCGCATTGTACGTCGCCGCCACGTGGCTCCAGGTTCCGGCCGGTAGCGCCACCGGGTGCGTCAACCCCTGCCATTGCCCGGCAGCGGTATAGATCCACCAGGTGATCCGCCCGCCGTCCAGTTCGAGCGACCAGCCACTTGCATCGTTGGTCGTCGCCAGGATCACGCCATTCTGCCCGGCTGTATTCGGGCGCAGCCAGAACTCAACCGTCTGCGTCCCATTCAAGCCGGCAATCGCGTCACCCCGTAGGTCATCGTTGACCCCATCAAACGCCAGTGCAAAGTTGCTTCCCGGTACCGGCGTATTGGTTGGGATGGGCGTATTGGTTGGAATGGGCGTATTGGTTGGTGTCGGTGACGGGCCAGGCGTCGAGGTCGGCGCAGGCGTAGCAGTGTTGGTCGGCGTTGGCACCGCACCACTGCCCTCGGTCGGAGCCGACGAGGCAACCCAGGTCGGGTCATCATTCGCCGCATTGGTCGAAGCCCCCAGCGTCAGCACATACCCATTGCCACTGCGATCCGTGGTCGTTTGACCATTGGCTTCATCAAAACTGAAGAGCGCAAGGGTGTTAGCGTCGGGCATAAACGCGGCAGCTGGCACGGTGAAGTTGGCCGCGTAGCGCACATTGTTTGAGAAGCGCACCTCGTCGATTTGCGCATTCACAAAGCCGTACGGGGTCAACCCACCAACCCGCACCCGAGGCCCAGCAGTGATCGTCCCGACCGTCGTCGCCGTGCCGCCCGTACCATTGACGAAGATCTGCGCGACCCCCGCATTGTACGTTGCCGCCACGTGGCTCCAGGTTCCGGCCGGTAGCGCCACCGGGTGTGTTACTCCCTGCCATTGCCCGGCAGCGGTGTAGATCCACCAGGTGATCCGCCCGCTCTCCAACTCCAGCGACCAGCCGCTTGCATCGTTGGTCGTCGCAAGAATAACCCCATTCTGCCCGGCCACATTCGGGCGGAGCCAGAACTCGACCGTCTGCGTGCCATTCAAGCCGGCAATCGCGTCACCCCGCAGGTCATCGTTGACCCCATCAAACGCCAGTGCAAAGTTACTTCCCGGTACGGGCGTATTCGTTGGGATGGGCGTATTCGTTGGGATGGGCGTATTCGTTGGCGTCGGTGACGGGCCGATCGTTGGCGAGGGCAGCGGGATCGAAGGCAGATCAACCTCGGCATACCCAACAACCTCACGGGTATTGAACGCCTGGATGAGCGTCGTCCCTTCGCCGGGCACCGGACCAGTCAAGCTAAAGCTCAGCCCCTTTTGACCCGCCGGTGCACCATTCGGCAAGCGCACCAGCAACGCCCCACGGGCCGTACCAGCAGCATAGGCATCAGTCACCGCTCCGGGTTCGGCAACAAAGGTTGCGCCTTCACCAAAACCGCCAAGCCCGGTCACCGTCACGGTTGCAATATCCACCGTGGGCGGCAACGTGACCAGAACGCTGCCACCAACCGGGAGGCTCGGGGTCGTAAAGAAGATCGTATGGTCATTGCCTGCCGAGGTGAGACTCACGTCGGTCAAGGGAGCCCCAGGCTGCATCTCGGCGAGCGCAAAGCGGCGTGAATTGGGGCGGGTGCTCGTCGTGTAGTAGAGACGATACCGCGAACCCTCTTTCAACATCCGCACCGCCCAGACCTCATCGGGTGAACCGGCGATAATTGCATCATTGGCCCCAGTCCAGACTGGCTGATTCGGTGATGGGCGCACCCAGTTGATGCCATCGGTTGAAACAATATAGCCTGTGGTATACCCGGCCGTATACCCCGCGGCTTCATACCACATCCGATAAAAGACTCCATCCTTCATCACCGCCGGCACACCGATGTTGTTATCATCAAACGTGCCGAACGTGCCCGGAGCAATAATTGAGCCATCGGGATTGGTGGCAATGCGGGTCCAGATCACACCATCAGGTGACACGGCATAACCAATCCGGAAGGTATAAGCAGGACTCGTGCTCACCCCTTCAAACCACATCCGATGGCAGGTACCCGTCGTCCGCCCATTTTCACAAGGGGCAGTCGTGCTTGCCTGATCGATCAGCACCGCAGGCGCGACGATATAGGTTCCATCAAATTGACCAGGCACACCCGAGGCGCGCAAGAGAGCGCCACCCGCCAGATTGCCCGGCACACGTGTCCACGTGATCCCATCCTGCGACTCGGCGAGACCGATGCCATCAATGCTAGAGGCATCACGAAAACCGGTGTAGTACATCCGATAGGTCGCGCCGAAACGAATGATATTCATCGTCGAAACACCAGCCGCATCGAATGTCCCGTTCTGACCTGAGGCCTCAAAAACACTGCCCCCCGTCCCATTGCCTGGCACACGTGTCCAGGTAATGCCATCAGGTGAGATGGCATAGCCAATGCGCCGCTCTTGCAGCGGGGCGGGGCCAGTGCCAACATACCACATACGATAACAGAGACCACTGGTACGACCATTTTCGCAGGGGGCACCGACACGGGCATCATCACGCAGTACCTGGGGCGGGAAGATCTCGGTCACATCAAAACTGGTTCCATTGCCGCCACAATTGTCACCGGCCAACCCAAAGATCGCCCCATTCAGACTTTCGGGACACGTTCCGGGCACGCTCTGCCAGGGCTGATTGTTAGCGGCCGGCCCAGGCGTTGGGAGTGGTGTACTGGTGGGGAGTGGCGTATTTGTCGGTGGCGTAGTCGGCGTACTAGTCGGCCCCGGCGTACTGGTAGGGCCAGGAGTATTGGTGGGGAGTGGCGTACTCGTCAGCGTCGGCACAGGGGTACTAGTCGGAAGCGGGGTTGGCGTTGGCAAACCCGAACCAACGACGGTAGCATTGCCATATTGCAGCACCTCGCGAGCATCAAAGGTCTGCACCAGCACCGCACTATCGGCCGATGGCTGCACAGCAAGCGTAAAGGCAATGGTTTTCGCCCCAGCCGGCGCACCATCGGGCAGGCGCACCAGCAACGCCCCACGGGCCAGATTGCCCGAGGCGGCATCAGTGATGGCATCGGCCTCAGCGACCAGCGTGGCCGTTGCGCCAAAGCCGGTCACATTGCCAGGCGTCACCTGGGCAAACGGCACACTGGCAGGAAGAGTGACGAGCACACTTCCCCCAGCGGGAATCGCCTGACTGGTAAAGGTGAGGGTATAGGTTGTCGCGGTATTCGTCAGTTGGAGATCGGCAAACGATGTACCGGGAGTCATCGTGGCATAACTGAGCCGACGAGCATTGGGGCGGATCGTGTGGTTGTACCAGATGCGGTAGGTCGCACCGTCTTTGACCACGGCGGGTGCCCAGAGGTCATCAGGGCTCAGGGTGCCAGGATCATCACTCCCACGCCAGACCGGATCGTTTGGCACAGGACGCACCCAGTTCACCCCATCGGTCGAGACAACGTGACCAATGGTCGCCTGACCACCCGTTGAGCGGGCATCGTACCACATCCGATAGAGCGCACCATCTTTGATCACCGCCGGCACCGCTGCATTGGCCGCATCAAACGTGCCTGCCGGTCCGCGATCAATCACGGCTCCGCCATACCCCGCGCCAGCAAGCCGCGTCCAGTTCAGGCCGTCGGGCGACACAGCGTGGCCGATCAAATAGGTATAGACTGGACTCACATCCACACCCTGGTACCACATGCGATAACAGGCCCCACTGGTACGCCCATTTTCACACGGGGCCAGCGTACTTGCCTGATCAACAATGACGCGGGGGGCCGCCACAATATCCTGGTCAAAGGTGCCATCAAGGCCCGAGGGGCGCAACACACTTCCACCGGTCAGTGGCCCCTCCACGCGGGTCCAGTTTAGACCATCGGTTGAAGTCGCCATCCCCAGGCTAAAGAGGCTACCGTTGCCACCGACATACCACATGGTAAAGCCAGTAGCCGTGCGAACCACCGTCGGGAATGAAACCTCGGCGCTATCAAAACGACCGGTTGGCCCAGCCCCAAGCACACTCCCCAACCCGGCGAGGCCAGGCACCCGCGTCCACGTACGGCCATCAGGTGAGATAGCATACCCAATCCGTCGAAGGCCGCTCGTCGCAACCCCGGTATACCACATACGATAGCAGGTCTCACCTTCGGCAATCCCAGGGCAGGGCGCAATGCTCGTCGCTGTATCTTGCAAAATCACCGAAGCATAGATTTCATTCGCATCAAAGCCTTGTCCCGGGCCACCACAATTTTCATTGGCACTGGTGAAGACCGCGCCTTGAACCGCAGGGTCACAGGTACCCGCAACATGAACCCACGGCTGGCGATTTGGCACGGTCGCACTTACCAGGGAGGCAGCAAAACTGCTCAACACCAGCAAGAGACCAAGGAATAAACCACCAAAGAAAAAGGGTGAAGAGACTATCCGACGCATACGCTCGCTCCTATGCTTCGCATTGCCAAACAGATAACAGGAATTTATTGTGGTCAGTGGAAAGCACCCGTGTTGAGCGTTGATGACTGCGGATCACCAGGGCAATACCCAGGCCAACCTTGCAGCCACCAAGTTGCACCCAACCAACACCAACCGACATGACACCACAATGTCTGGTCATCATAGCAATTATTTATAAATTATTCCTAAACATTCGCCCGAGCGAGGTTGCGAGGTGTTTAAGAAGCTACACTGCTACACAGCATAGCAATGCGGTTTAAGAGGAATCACAGCGTGCCTTTACAGGCGCTCACCCTCTGCACATCATTTACGCCGCTGACGGGCCGCAAGCAGGGTCGCCAGCGTATCGTCATCAGAGTTTGGCGATGTGCGCGTTGGCCTGGAGGGCGAAGGCGCGGGTTGTTCACGCGGGTCAGGGAGCGCAGCGGTGCTGGGCGTGGAAGCCGCCGCGTTATCACGAGCGGAGGGAGGTGTCGAGGGCTGTGTACGTGCCGTACGCAGGCGAATCAGGGCCGGATCAAGACCCACCTCTGCCCCAGATGATGTCGAGCGGCGCCGTCGCTTGAAGAGCGCGGGGAGTTCGATCTGGCGCAAAAAGAGTCGCCGCAGGGCAATATCAAACGGCAAGAGCACCAGGGCAAGCCAGAGCAAGGGCAAGCCGATCTCATTGACCCGCCCGACCCGCTGCCCTGCCGGTTCAAAGAGACTCGCTGGAGGCGGGGCAACGCGCCCGCCCGTCACTGCGGCCAGATCATTGAGCAGAACCTGTCCATCAATACTCGGCGCATACTCAGGCGAATAACTGACTGCCACTCCCGCACTGGTTGTGGCAAAAACCTCGCCTTGCAGATCAGACGCCGTCACCTGGGCCAGATAGACCCCGGGATCAGGGGCGGGAACAACGGCGCGAAACCGCCCCGGCCCGACCTGGCGAAAAGCGACCGGGACACCACGTTCCGCAGGATCAAGCAGACGACCCGTTACCTCACCCGTCAGCGCCATGCGCCCATCCTCACCAAAAACAAAGAGATCGAGCAGGATTTCGCTACCTTCAGCGCGTGCTTCAAGACTCATCCGGCCCGAGGAGGCGGGTGGGAGCACCGCATCAACCAGACCGGTCGCAAAAGGCGCAAAGCCCTCCCAGGCGAGCCAATCGGTCGCCCACTGCGCCTTGAGATCGCTCGTCCAGGCGAGCACACGCCCGAGCCCAACCTGCCACACCGCAAGCAACGGTTCACCGTCGGGGGCCACAAGCAAGGTGCGGGCAGCGGGGCGCGCAGCGGTCGCGTTGTAGCCATTCAACGGCGGCAGCGGGCCAAGGCCACGGATGGGGGGCGCATTGAGCACAATTGCGGGCAAAAAGCGCTCCTCCACCAGATCGCGCCCAGCAACACGGATCGTCTCATTCAAGAAGATCGCAGGCACATCCTGGGCCTGCAACACCCGATAAAACGCGCCACCGCCCCGTTCGGCGAGTCCTTCAAGGCTTGGATTAGCCTCGCCACCTATCGAGACAATCGTGATGGTCGACCCATCGGCGCGCATCCGGTCAATCAGGTCAGTATAGTTGCTACTATCGAGGCCATCGGTCAAGAGGATCAAATGCTTGACCCGCGCATCAACCGCATCGAGCGCATCGGCCCCCAGCGCCACCCCGGCGCGAATATTGGTTCCGCCACCAATGCTGATGCGCCCGAGGGCCTCTTCAACCAGCAAGAGATCAGTGAAAGGCTGAAGCGGCAGCACCGTCTGCGCCACATCATCAAAGACGAAGATGCCAAGCTGATCTTGTTCAGCAAGACCCTGCGTCGCGAGAATGACGGCATCCTTCGCCAGATCGAGGCGATTACGCCCAGGGCCAGCCGTATCAGACATACTGCCACTACGATCAAGCACCAGGACAAGGGCGAGATCAGGGCGTTCTTCCTGGCTACGTGGATTGAGGTCAACGGGCAGAATCTCGGCCAGTGGCGTACGGCGCCACCCCCCAGCCCCAAACGCTTCGGTACCCCCAATCATCGCCAGACCACCGCCCTGCTCGCGGACATAGATGGTCAGCGCACGCTGCACCTCGGGGGCAAGCGCGGGGGCGGGCACATCAACGAGAAAGACGGCGGCGAACTGGCGCAACTGTGTCACCTGGGCGGGCACCTGGGCAGGCGCACGCACCTCAACCCGCACCTCGCCAGCCTCAAGGGCCGCCCGCAGCGGTGCCGCCCGATCCTCCGCTGAAGCAACGATAAGCACACGTGGCGGACCCTCGACCTGGGTAAAAGCTGTTGCCCGATTATTGAGCGCCTGCGTATCAACCGGCGAAGTCATCCGCACCTCAAAGCGTCGGAAACCGGCTTCGCCAACCGGCAGATTGAATTGCAAGGTGCCCGCACCAACGGCAACCGGCAACGCCTCTTCAACCGCAACCAGCTCACCATCAGCCAGGAGCTCAACCCGCGCCGTCGTCGCAACATTGCTCTGAAAACGCACTGTCAGTGGCAATGACTGACCCTCGCGCGCTGTCGCAGGCACATCAAGGGCGGTCACCAGTAGATCGGGGCCACTCGTAGCGACAAAGGGCACCACCTCAATCGGCACCCCTCGCAGCGCAGCGATGCGCGCAGCCTCGACCGCGCGCCCCGTATTCTCGACCCCATCCGAAAGCAACACAATGCGTTTCTGCGCATCAGCAGGCAAGAGAGCGAGCCCAAGCTGGATCGCCTCGGCGATATTGGTCCGACTCGGCGTCACAACCGACGTTACACGATTGAGCGGAGCCACCGGCACGGCGGCCCGCTCGACAGCGGGATCGGCCCCAAAAACAACCATAGCCGCACGATCCGTCGGCTCGCCCGCCTCCATCGCCTGATTGACATAGGCCAGCGCCTCTTCGCGCAACGCCGGCGCAAACGAATCGCTGCCATCAAGCAAAAAGACCACCGCCGTCTGCTCGCTCGGACGGACAAGCTGCGTGCCAGCGAGCGCCAGCACAAGCGCCAGCAACATCAGACTGCGCAACACCAGCAACGCCCCAAAACGGCGACGACCGAGGCGCACCAGATTAGGGGCACGCGTCGCCCAGGCAAAGAGCCAGAGCAACGGAAGCAAACCCAGAAGCAGCAATGCTGCCGGATAGATAAAGCTCAGTGTTATCATCGTATACACTGTAGCATGGATTGCCTTGGGTTGCGCTGTGCAGGCGCGTGCTTTGGCCCAACTGTTTCAGTGGCTCCTTCAACGCTGAGACGTCAAAACGGCCAGCAGAGCTGGCCGTTTTGACGTCTCAACCTTAACCTTACGCCGGTGTCTGAGCGGTCGTTTCGCCCTTCTGGCGGGCTTTCTCTTCTTCGATCAAGACCCGGCGGAGGATCTTGCCGACCATGGTCTTGGGCAATTCGGTGCGGAACTCAACCTCACGCGGGATCTTGTAGCTCGCAAGATGGATCTTGCAAAACTCCTTGATCTCATCGGGCGTTGGGTTCTCACCGGTCTTCGGCACAATAAAGGCCTTGACGGTATCATCACCACGCTTGGGGTTCGGAATGCCGACCACGACGGCCTCCATGACTTTGGGATGCATATAGAGCACCTCTTCCACGTCACGGGGCAGCACCTTGAAGCCACTGGCGATAATCATATCCTTCTTGCGGTCAACCACATAGAAGTAGCCTTCGGGGTCAACCTTGCAGATATCGCCGGTGCGCAGCCAGCCATCGGCATCAATGGTCTGGGCCGTCTCTTCGGGGCGATTCCAATAGCCCTGCATAATCTGGGGGCCACGGACACAAAGTTCACCCTGCGCCTCGTTATCAAACGGCAGCGACTCACCGGTCTCCAGATCAACAATCTTGGCATCGGTATCAGGCACCGGAATGCCAACACTGCCGCCTTTGCGTGTCCCAAAGACCGGATTGCAGTGCGTCACCGGGCTACACTCGGTCATGCCAAAGCCCTCGACCAGACGCCCGCCGGTAATCTGCCCAAACTTCTCCTGGACTTCGATAGGCAATGGAGCCGAGCCAGAGATACAGGCCGTGACACTTTTCAGGTCATACTTGCCGACATCAGGGTGATTAATAATGCCAATATACATCGCCGGCACACCCGGATAGAGCGTACAGCGCTCTTTCTGGATCACCTTCATCACATTATCAATCGGGCGAGGATTGGGCACAATCACAATCTCGGCCCCCATCGAGATCGAATAGATCATCGCCACGGTCATGCCATACACGTGGAAGAAGGGAATGGCGGCCATCATCTTCTCGGCCCCACGTTTGCCCTTGGGAAGCCAGGCCTGGATCATCATGGCATTGGCAATCAGGTTACGGTGCGACAGCATCGCCGCCTTGGGCAAGCCGGTCGTGCCACCGGTATACTGCAAGAGCGCCGTATCCATAGCGCCGACTTCAGCGCGTGGTGGCGTAGGGGCATACTTCTCAAGCAACCTCGCAAAAAAGAAGATATCCGACTCGGGTTGCACATCAACCCACTCAGGCGTCCGTTTCTGCTTGCTTTTCACCAGGAAGTTGGAAGGAAAGGAGAGCGTATCAAAGACATAGGCAATAATCGTACGTTTGACGGGCGTTTCAGCACGAATTTCACGCAAACGGGGCCAGAAAAGGTTGAGCATAACGATCGTTTCGGCCCCCGCGTCAACCAACTGATGCTGCAACTCACGGCTCGTATAGGTTGGATTCACATTCACAACCATCGCCCCGATGCGCATCGCCGCAAAGAAACTAATAATGTAATGGGGCGAGTTGGGCAACATAATGGCGACCCGCTCACCTTTGCGGACACCAAGCTGGTAGAGGGCCGTCGCCATGCGGTCAACCTGCTCGTTGAGTTGACGATAGGTCATGCGCCCACCGACGGTAAAACGCTCACCGAGCAGATAACTGAGCACAAAATTGGTCGCGATCTTGTCAGGAAAGGCACGGGCAGTCTCATTGAGCAGATCACTCAACGACTGATCGGGGTAGGTGAGGGTTCGGACTACATCCGGCTCATAGCTTGCAAACCATGGTCGTTCCATGCAGGCACCTCCTTGTGCGGTAGATACAAAGACCGTAGCTGGTCATCAGCCTTGCACAAGCTGTGCGCATGCATTTCCGACAACCAACTACGGACAAAGGTTTGAAACTACTTATACGTCGTCACGCAACCAACCGCGCTCACGGGCAATGAATTTGATCGTCGCGTCATCAGGTGGATAAAGGCCAGCGGCCTGATAGGCATAGGCCAGAAGTGCAGCGCCTCCAATGAGCCCGAGGACAAGCCCGAGCACAAAGGCAAACGCACTCATTACCTGTTTCATTCTTCCTCCAGGTATTTCGTGTGCTATCACAGGGTACAATGTTATGCTATTGTACCATGACTTCAATCCCTGGTTAACACAATGTGACCTTTGTTTTGCCCCTATCTTCGGGTATAATAGACGCGGTTTATGGTTCGAGCCAAGACGCAGGTAAAGTTCTCTGCAAAGGAGCGAGTACGATGGGGAAAGTGCAAATCACAAAGGGCAAATTCGCAGGTATTCAGGCGTGTGCTGACGACAAGGGAATCATTGCCGCTGCCGCGATGGATCAGCGCGGATCCCTCAAGAAGGCGATCGCGAAAGCACGCGGTTCCGAGGCTTCCAACAGTGACCTCACGGCTTTCAAGACGTCGATTACACGGGTGTTGACCAAACATTCGACCGCGATCCTGATGGATCCCGAGTATGGTCTGCCGGCCCTTGAACACAAGGCCCCCGGAACCGGGGTTCTGCTGGCCTACGAGAAGACCGGCTATGACGCGACCGTGCCTGGTCGTCTGCCTGACCTGCTTGGCGAGTGGAGTGTCCGGCGCATCAAGGCTGCTGGTGGCGATGCTGTCAAGATCCTGCTCTACTACAATCCCTTTGATGACAAAACGGTCAACGAGATCAAGCATGCCTTCATTGAGCGCATCGGCGCAGAATGTGTCGCCAACGATATTCCGTTCTTCCTTGAGCCCATTGCCTACGATGATGCCATGGACGAGAAGTCGCTGGCGTATGCCAAGGCCAAGCCAAAGTATGTTACCGCCTATATGGCCGAGTTCTCGAAGCCACAATATGGCGTTGATGTGCTCAAGGTTGAGGTGCCGGTCAATGTGAAGTTCGTTGAGGGGATGCAGGTCTTTGCCGGCGAGAAGGCCTACACCCGCGCCGAGGCTGCCGAGCTCTTCCGTGAGGCTGCCAGTGTTTCAACCAAGCCCTTTATCTACCTCAGTGCTGGCGTCACTGACGAGGTCTTCCGCGAGACGCTTGAACTCGCTGCCGAGGCTGGCACCCCCTTCTCGGGTGTGCTCTGTGGCCGGGCGACCTGGCAGGATGGCATTCCAGTCTATGGCGAGAAGGGCGTTGAGGCCCTCGAAGAGTGGCTCGAAGACCGCGGTGTCGCCAATGTCAAGGCACTCAACGCGATCCTCGCCCAGGGTGCCAAACCCTGGTGGACCGTCTATGGCGGCAAGGATCAGATCGAGGTTGTGTAAGACGTTGTGCCCTGGAACAAGTCAGTTCTGCTGACTTGTTCCAGGGCACAAAAGTTGGCTCAGGGCAACGCTTATTGCAGCACAAAGCCCATCATGATTGCCCGATCCCGGACTTCTTCAACCGCCGCCTCAACCTTGCGGCCGTCGGCAGCAGCGGCCCGAATCTCACCGGCCATCGCGTGCAACAAGGCAAGCGCCGCCGGGGTATTCAAATCATCTGCCATTGCCGCATCGAATTCTTGCAGCACCGGGGTCAGATCAAGCTCGGGGCCACTTCCGCTGATCACCGTCACCGCCTCGATGAAATCTGCGGCCAACTGCACATAGTGCGGCATCGCGGCGGGACTATAGTCAAAATCCTCACGGTAGTGCTGAGAGAGCAGATACCAGCGGAGCGCGTTGGGGCCATGCTCGCGCAGCGCATCACGCGCAAAGACGAGATTGCCCCGCGACTTGCTCATCTTTTCGCCATCGAGCCAGACCAGGCCGGCATGCATCCAGATATGGACAAAAGGCCGTTTACCGGTGACTGGCTCGGTCTGGGCGATTTCACAAGGATGGTGCGGGAAAAGCAGGTCGGCCCCGCCTCCGTGAATATCAATCTGGTCGCCAAGGTAGCGCGTTGACATCGCGCTACACTCGATATGCCACCCCGGGCGTCCTATTCCCCACGGGCTTGGCCAGGTGGGATCATCGGGCTGGCCGCGTTGCCAGAGCACAAAATCGAGCGGGTCGCGCTTCTTGGGATCGTGGGGCTTATTGCCCCGCTGATTCGCCAGCGCGAGCAACTCTTCGTACCCCATGCGGGCCATTTTGCCGAACTCAGGGTCAGTCTTGATGCTAAAGTAGACTTCCCCCTCAACCTCATAGGCATGGCCAAGCTCGATCAAGCGCTGGATCATCGGCAGCATTGCATCTATCTCCTCGCTGGCGCGCGGGAAATAGGTCGGCATCAGGATGTTCATCCCGGTATAATCGGTGAGCAATTGATCAGTCTGTTGCTCGGACAATTGTTGCCAACTGACGCCATCACGGCGCGCCCGTTCAAAGAGCGGGTCATCAATATCAGTGACATTCTGGCAATAGCGCACCTCGGCCCCCTGCCAGCGCAGATAGCGCACGAGCAGATCAAAGACGAGAAAGGTACGGGCATGGCCGATATGCGTTGTATCGTAGGGCGTCACCCCACACACATAGAGCGTGATCGGGCGATCCAGTGGGACATGAAAAGGTTCTTTGATCCGCGAAAGTGAACTAAAGAGGTACATACAGGCTCCTGGTTGCAATGAGAGGAGGAGCGATCGCCGTGCTCCATTCCCTATATGGGAGCGTGGGGTGACAAAACATCACCAAACCGCGCCGCACCATTATGATACCACTGCATCACGGATCGCTCTCGGGCACAGCGGCAGCCGTGGTTGGATCAATTTCAAGCACTTGCAAGAACATCCAGCCGCGCAACTCACCGGGGCCAATGATCTCAAACCAATCACCGTTCCGGCTCACCAGGATCACCGGGGCACCAGCCTCAAAAACCCCGACGGGAGTAAAATCAGTTCCAGGGCCAGAGCGCACATTGGCGGTCACCGCCACAGTGCCCCTGAGTGGCAAAGGTGTCGGCGTCAGCGTCGGCAACGGCGTCACTGACGGCGTTGGACTCGGGGTAACCGGGGTCACACTGGGCAATCGGGCAAGGGTTGGCACGGGTGTAGGACGCTCAGGCAGAGCCGCGGCCAGATCGCCACACGAACTAGCGAAGAGCAGCAACCCTGTCAGCAAGAACGTCCCCAGGAGACGGCCAGGCCGTAAAGCAAAAAGAAGGCGCATACGAGCAGCCTCACCAGCCATTCAAAATGCTACAAACACCAAAAGTGCCTGTGTAGAACACAGGCACCTCTTGAATTGGTCGGGGCGAGTGGATTTGAACCACCGACCTCCGCGACCCGAACGCGGCGCTCTACCGGGCTGAGCCACGCCCCGCCAAAAGCCTGATGAGGAATGGTGCCGAAGGTGGGACTCGAACCCACACGAGGTTGCCCTCAGAAGTTTTTGAGACTTCCGCGTCTGCCATTCCGCCACTTCGGCTAACGGGGTGATTATACCAGGTAGCCCGTATGTCGTCAACCGCGATGGCGATTGACTAGGGCTACGTCAAAGTGGTAGCCCATCGTGTATCCTTCTGAAGGAATGATCGAACGCTTCAGGAGGACACGATGGA
>NZ_LYXE01000060.1 GCF_002532075.1 Candidatus Chloroploca asiatica
CCCTTGCGGGTGCCCTTGCGGGTGCCCCTACCGGGCCGAGGGCCGCATCCGGTGTACGGGCACCCCTTGCGGGTGCCCTTGCGGGTGCCCTTGCGGGTGCCCCTACCGGGCCGAGGGCCGCATCCGGTGTACGGGCACCCCTTGCGGGTGCCCTTACGGGTGCACGGGCACAAACGCCACCGCATCAGCCCACATCCCGCGGCGACTATCGCCCGCCAGGTTGCTCGAACTCACCAGTGCCGTAGCCGGGTCAAATTCGTAGATCCCCAGATCGGCCCACCAGTTGCGTTCAACCTCGGCATCAATGACCGCCACGCTCTCGCCGTCACGGTGGCGGATCAGATAACGAGCCTCACGGGTCTCGTCAAGGCCGTTGAGGGCATACGGGATATAGGCCATCACCTGGTAGCGCCCCGCCGCAGGCAGTTCTGGTTCCCAGATCACCACCTCGGCCTGGCGGAGACTCGCTGGTTGCCAGGGCCTGCTGCTGCTTCCAGCGAAATTTGTGGCAAGAAAAGAAGAACCCCCTTCATTGCCGATTTCATGTGGTTGCCAGGCCTCGGTGCTGAAAAACCCTGGGCTGGCATTGTGTACAACAATGACGCCAGGGGGTGGTGCTTCACATGGCGAGGGCATATCGGCCCAAAGCCAGACACTCGTCTGGCCTGCAGGACTCGTTACCCAGGGGCTTTCACCACTCCCACACCAGCCATAAGGGTCAACATCACGCCCGAGGTACTGCACTTGCAGGTGGAGATGCGCCCCAATTGAACAACCTGTATCGCCAGCAATGCCGAGCACCTCGCCCCGCGTCACCGCTTGCCCAGCGGTGACGTTGAGGCTGTCCAGGTGCCAATAGAGCGTCCGATAGCCATTGCCGTGGTCAAGAATGACCGCCCGCGCGGCGGTTGCACAGCCATCATCAGAGTTACCGGCAAAGGTGACCAGGCCATCCGCAGCGGCGAGGATGCGATCAGGCGGAGCCATCGCATAATCCCATCCGGTATGCCCGTCGTAGGCAAAAGCACGGTCGGTCTCTTCACGCCCCCAGAAGGTATGAAGGGAACCATTGGCACGAAGGAAAGGAGCGTCGTGGTCAAAAAACGAGGTCACCCGGAAATTGCGTTCCATCGGACGGTACAGGAAGGGCTCGGCCAAGGGCGGCCAATCGCTCGGCGGCTCACGTGGGTCACCAAAGAGCCGCGTATAACTGGCGATGAATTGATCGATGCGAAGGCTAAGCATGTCTGGGGTTGTCGTCGGGGCCAGCATCCGGGCCAACACATACCGATTGAACGCGATCTCGCCACTCACCTCCTGACGGCTTCCATCGGCAAAGACCAGGGCTGGTGGCGGACTGTCGCCGCGCAGCGCATATTCACGTACGCCGGCCCGTACCTCGCGAGCGGCACGGCGCAGTTGCCCATACACCCCCTGGTTTGCACCACGGTAACCCATTGCCGCAGCGAATTGCTCAGGCCCGGCCGATGGGTTGCGTACTAACCCGCTCTGCATATCCATCAACGCAAGCAGCACCTGAGGATTGATGCTATAGAGCGTCGTGAGGCTATAGAGTACATCAGTGAAAGAGTGAGAGCGATTGCCAATCTGAAAACGCATGTTACGTACCGGGCTGCCATACGCTTCCAGCAAGGCCTGGATCTCGGCCCCATTGAAATTGTGGGCATAGCTGAGCCGCCGCGGATCAAAGAGCGGATCGCGAGGTTCGGGTGTTGCGGTAGGGAGAGCGGTTGGCTCAGGCGCACTGGTCGCAACCGACTGCTCAGGCGTAGCAATAGGGAGGGTAGGAACGACGGTAGGCGTGGGTAGCACCTCAACCACCGGGGTGGCGGAAGGCGGCGGGGGTGCCGCACAGGCAACCACAAGGATCAGCGTCATCAAGAGCGCAGGTATGGCGCGAAATGGCAACTTCATAGTGCCATCAGCATAGCTGAAACACGGCTGTTGGTCAAATGTTCAGGGGGGGGGCTGGCATCCAATCAGCATTTGTAAAAACGACCAGCTTCGCTGGTCGTTTTTACAAATGAAATTCCTAACGCTGAAATGCGCTGCGGATCTGGTTGACCAGGTTTTCCACAAAGATCCGCATTTCATCGGCAGCCTCTTGCACCGTCGTCCGCCCTTCCGTCAGGCTATCTTCGTTGGGCACAATCAGCCAGAGCACAAGATAGAGGACGCCGCCGATGCCATTGATAAATGCCAGGACAAGGAAGGCCAGCCGGACAAACATCGGGTCGATATTGAAAAAAGCTCCCAGGCCGCCAGCAACGCCCGCCACGACCCGCTCGTTGCGGCTCCGCGTAATGCGTCGAATATCCATTGTGTTCACTCCTTCTGTAACGTGTCGGCAGCCCTGTGGCTCCCATTACCGTTGTTTCTGTCTGCCTGTACGACGCCAGAGGGAGTGGGAATGTTGCGGAGTACGGGCGCTGGCTACTACTTTGTTGCCCACCGGGCGGCTTCGCTGATTGTCTGGAAGTGGATCGCGACGGTATCGCCGATCATCCGGGCATAGCCTCCGGCCATAGCGACGGCAACCGGCAGGCCTGCGGCGTGACAGTAGTGAAAGATGATGCGGTCGCGTTCAGCCAGGCCATGTTTCGTCAGGGCGAGGCGACCCAGGCGATCATCAAAGTAGGGGTCGGCCCCGGCCAGGTAGAGCACGAGCTCGGGGCGGGTTGCTTCGAGAGTGTGAAGCACACCCTCTTCGAGGGCATCGAGGTAGGCATCGTCGCTGGTGCCGTCAGGCAAGGCGATGTCGAGATCGCTCGTCGCTTTGTGAAAGGGGAAGTTGGTTGCACTATGGATCGAGAAGGTAAAGACACTTGTGTCGTCGGCAAAAATCGCCGCGGTGCCGTCACCCTGATGCACATCGCAGTCGATCACGGCCACCCGTTGCACGCGCTGTTCGGCTTGCATAACGCGTGCAGCGACGGCGCTGTCGTTCAAGACACAGTAGCCGGCCCCGTGGTCAACAAAGGCGTGATGTGTGCCACCAGCGAGATTAACCGCCACCCCGTCACGCAAAGCAGCGCGACACGCTTCAATGGTGGCCCCCACCGAGCGCCGCGAACGTTCGACCATCTGCGGCGACCACGGAAAACCAATGCGCCGGATCTCTTGGTGACTCAACGTGCCTGCAATGACACGGCCAAGGTAAGCTGGGCTATGCACCAGCCTCAGTTCGGCATCATTAGCCGCCGCGGGAACCCTCAGCGCTTCAGGCGCAACCAGGCCCGCCGCGACGACCTGCTCACGCAAGAGCGCATACTTTGCCATCGGGAACCGATGGCCTGCGGGGAGGGGCAAGACAAATGTATCTGAGTAAAAGATCTGCAAGGGAAGCGTCAGGATTTCTCAGGCAAATAGACGGTCAAGATATAGCCCATCCCGCGGCGGGTTTGCAACAGTTCATCAGCTTGCCCGACGCGGCGCAAGGCAGCACGCAGGTTACTTACCGCCCGGTCGAGTGCTTCGGCATCAAGCCCGGGGTCATAGTCGCGCCCCCAGATAGCCTCGGCACACGCCTCACGGCTCACCAGTTCACCCTGACTCCGATAGAGGCGACTCAAGAGCCGCTGCTGATTAGGGGTCAATTCGAGCAACGCATTGCCCAAATAAAACGCCTGGGTACGCTCGTCGAGGCGCAGGCGGGTATGCGGTACTACGGTAGGATCAGGGTCAAGGAAACGGAGCAGTTCGCCCCCCAGACCTGGGGCAATCGTATCGTGATTGCTCAAGATATGCGGGCCGTTGATTAGTTGCCCATTGACGAAGGTGCCATTGGCACTCCCCGCGTCGTGCAGCAGATACCGCGGCCCTTCGCGCACAATGCGGGCGTGCAAGCGCGAGACCGTCTGCCGATTGATGACCACATCGCACAGCATCGAGCGACCGATCGTGTGCTCGTCACCACCAAGCAACAGTTCGGTCGGCGTCACATCATCACTGAGCGCAATCAGGCGCGCAAGAATGGCATGCTCGTTTTGCATAGGTCTATTGTACCGCGAGTCGTGTTTTTGTGGGTATGTCGTTGAGCGGCGGACACCCCAGGCCCTTCCTTTTCAAAGAAGGCCAATGTTTTGACGCAAAGGCGCAAAGTTTTTCGCGTAGGTGCGCTAACCCTTAGTGACTTGGTGTCTTTGCGTCAAAAAAACCGCCTTCTCTGCAAGGTATTGGTACTAGTCCCATATAGGACTGACAGTCTCTATACGCTGTCATGCTGGTGTTTTATACTCAAGGGTAGACATTGTTATGAGTCGATCGTGACGGCATCCTTCCCCGCGTTCTTGCATGAGAAGAAGGCCGGAAAATCCTATGAAACCCCACCTGCCGCATCGTTTCGTCACCTCTGTGGTTGCGCTGGTAATTCTGCTCGGCGTGACGGTTGCGCTTGCTCTGCCTCCTGTTCCTGCTTCCTCTGCGCAGACCGACTCATCCGCCACGAGGCTGTTCCACCCGCCTCGCCCGCATAGCCATGTTGCCCTCTCTAGCGATGGCGAGGTGAGCGTTGATCACCAGACCTTCCCCAATTTTGCGTCCTACTTTACTTCGCCCTCTTTTCGCCTGCTTGGCAAACGCTGTGGAACGCAGGTTCCTCACGATCTCGCGAGTCTTCAGGCTGATCCGAGCGATTGTACGCTTGCTCGTACCGTGATTCAGCAGGCGTACTGGCCCAACGAGGTCTATGTTATTCCGACGGTCTTCCATATTATCTATGCTAGCGATGGTACGGGCAACATCGCTGATCAACGCATCTATGATCAGGTGCGCGTGCTCAACGAGGATTATCAGGCCTTGACTGGTACAGCTGGCGCGCAGGGTACCAATACCCGGATTCATTTTCAATTGGCTGGCATTACGCGCACGATGAATGATGCGTGGTTCCAGGATCAAGATGAGTTTGCCTATAAGCAGGCTTTGGGTTGGGATCAGAGTCGCTATCTCAATGTCTATGTCAATACAGCGAGCGGCTTCCTCGGCTATGCCTACCTTCCTCAGCAGCAGGTTACCAAGGTCTACGATGGGGTGGTGATGCTCTATCAGGTGATCGGTGGGCGTGATCTTCCCGACGCCGCGCCGTATGATCAGGGCCGCACCCTGGTTCACGAAGTTGGCCATTACCTTGGTTTGCTGCATACGTTTGATGGTGGGGGTTGTTTTGATGGCTATGAGGCGGGGGATTTGATCGCCGATACGCCCAGCGAAGAGGAAGAACACTATGGCTGTACGCCGTCTATGACCTGCGGCACGCCCGACGATATTCATAATTTTATGAACTATACCGACGATACGTGTATGTGGCGTTTTACCCTCGAGCAGGCGAATCGGGCGGTATGCAGCCTCGTCAATTATCGCTCAACGCTCTACAACATCGGGGCCGTCGCGATCAATCAAACGCCCCCACCTGATCGAGTTCAGGCAGGGCAGCCTTTGACCTATACGCTAACCGTGCAAAATAGCGGTCAGGTTGCGCTGGATGCGCAGATTACCAATATCCTACCCTCCGCGACGCTGACCTATACGCTTGCTGGCGAATCCCGCCCCCTTGTCGACGGGAAACTCACCTGGTCAACGACGCTCACCGCCCCCGGCGGAATCTGGTCCGAGACGCTTGTGGTGACGTTGCCCATGACCTACACCGGTACAGCTACGAATGTCCTCGAAGTAACGTCGCTGCAGGGCGTGACAGGTGCATTTACCAGCGTGGTTACGGTGGGTGAGGCGGTGCGGTATCAGATATTCTTGCCGCTTGCGATGCAGTGATAATGTGACGCAAAGGCGCGAGTGGCTATGGTTTTGTCCAATCCTCAAGCGTGAGTTGCGGAATGCGCGAAAACTCTGTCGTGTTATTTGTTACGAAAATGAAGCTGTGCGCAATAGCTTGTGCCGCAAGAAGCATGTCGAGCGACCCGATAGGTGTTCCTTGCGATTCTAACATCACCCGAAGCGGGCCGTATGCCTGTGCCGCGCTGTCATCGAATTCCAGAACGATGAAGGGGATCAGAAAGAGATCCAGGGCGTGCTGATTTTGCGGTACATTCCTACTTTTATGTACTCCATACTGCAACTCAGCAATCGTGATGGTGGATATACAAATATCCGTCAGGTGGTGATTGGTAATATTGGGACTGGATTCAGTTCCGAAACGGACAAAACCCAAAACCACGAAAAATGCCATTTTGGCGGTGTGAATCCCGCCGTCCACGTGCACGCCGTGTTGGGCGGATTATCGATCAGTTTGATGGGGCTTCTTTGGGATGGCAAGCACCCCCTCCAGTATCAGTACACTTGGTACCAACGCGACATACAGCCAGAGCCCCCACAACTGACTTGGTGGTAACTCTGACATGGACATGAGGAACGCCCAACTCCAGACAGCCGCCAAACCCCATACTGCTACGTGGAATATCAGCTGGCGTTGGCCGTCTCCCCGCCAAATCAACAGCCCGGTACTTACAGGTGTCAACAGCAAAGCGATTGCGCCCAGAATGAACGGGAACGCGCTGCCTGCATCGGTCGGAGTCTTTGCCCCTGTGACCAACCCCACGCCCCTACCGATGAGTTCGCCGGCGACTGCCCAGAGGACATACATTCCATCTATTGGACTGCCACAAAAATCCCCCTTCAGGCGGATGGCGCATGGGTATTCTGACGGCACATGGATTTGATCGAAGAACCACGGTCCCTGAAATGCCAACAGGAGCAACACTAGAATGGCCACCCGCCAAACCCTGTGGTATTCACTTATCCACGACATACGTGGCATCCTTTCTATCACTACACTTATCTCCCGCTTCTATTTCGGGTCTCTCAATCCGCCCAACATGCTGCCGCTTAGCTGCCGCCCGGTGCGCCGCACGATACGATCTGTCAAAATGCCGGCGGGTACGCACGCCGCAGGCGGTCAGCTACAGCGGCGTGTTGGGCGGCACTATCGAATTGCAATTTGCTGGATCACACGAAAACGAGCACTTTTTAAGGGGTGTATGAGGTTATCTTGTATCTTCCCCAAAACCGCTGGATCAGGCCGTCGGTTGCACCGGGACACCCGCCCGTTGGGCCAACTGCTCGGCTAAGGTAGGGGTGGTTGCAGGCGTGACGATGCGGTCGCGGAGATAGTGGAAAAAGCCCACGCCGAGTTTCGCTGCCGTGGCCGCCAGGGTTTGGAAGGTATCCCAGGCCCGCGCCCCCGTTCGTGATTGGGGGCCGAAGCTCACATCCCGTTAGCGCACGCGGCGACGAGCCGCCAGTTCCATAGCGTTATTATGCAGCGGAATGTCGGGATGCTTCAGCACCGCCAACACATCCTGGCGCGTGCCGCCGGGACGGGTGTGGTAGCTGGTGAACAGGGCGTTGCCCACGACGTGGCAGACCTCGTTCTGCCCATGCACGCGCGTTCCGGTCTGATCGGTGGCGACCCACGACCCCGTGGCAAGGCCGGTCTGATGGATGGCCGCCGCTTCGTCGGCCCAGAATCCATCCGGATCCAGCAGCATCCGCGCCACCGTGCCGGTGCCAATCGTCAGGCCCACATCCCGCAGGAAGGTCAGCAACGCGGGTCGACTCACGTTCGCGCCATCCTGGTAGCCCGGTGGCAACGGGGCGGTGATGGTCGTGTTTGTGCTGGGGAAGTACCACACGTCGCGGGTGAACCGGACGACCTCGACCGCCATGTGCAAGCGTTGCACGATGAACTCCGTCGTGCCGTGCCGCACCGCATCCGCTGGCAGGGTCGCGGGGTCAACCACGCAGCGTTCCTCGTGGGTGACGGTCAGGGTCGCATTTTTCGTGGGTTTGCTGCGGGGCGTGCGCGTGCGGCGCTCGGCCTCCGAGGAATGATCCGCCGGGGGAGGGCTTGGTGGCGTGGGTGGTTTGATGTCCGGCTTCGCCGACCGTCCCGTCAGCCGTGCGTTCTCATCACGCAGATGCTGGATCTCAACCCGCAGGGCCGCGTTCTCAGCGGCGAGCGTCTCAATGACGTTCAGCAACTGGATCACGATCTGGCGCGTGGCCACATCAGGAATGGTGTCGGGGTTGATGTCAGGAATCTGCATATGCAGGAAGTGTACCAGACCTTGGCTCCGCTGTCACCCTTTGTCCAGCGGTTTTGGGGAGGATACTGTTTTACTGTAACCAATAGTTCAAACGCTGACCTGCCATCCAACGCTCACGCTCAGCCGCCCGCTGGAAGGTACAAGTTCGATAGATCGGGAAGGCGTTTTTGCCGCTTCTGGATTACAAAATCGCCCCGATCCAGCGGGTCGGCTGCAACACGTTGTTCGGCGGCAGCCGGCGTATTGTTTGCACCTGAAGGATGTATATGGCTTCTCAAAGAGGTATGCATAGATTATAGCGGAAGGTATATGACCCGATTCGCCACGTCGGCTTCGGTGCCCACCAGCGCAATTACCTCTAAATCCTGCACACAGCGCCCAATCGAGACATCCTGCTGATGCGCGTAGATGACACCGCCGAAATTGATTCCCGTCGCCTGCCGCGCGGTTGCCTCGGCGAGCAGATCATCATCTTGGCTAAAGAGGACTCGGCCTAATGCCGTTGCCCGGTCGAGGAGATCGCTATCAGCAATGTCGTGGGCGTGGTCTTCATACGCGGTGAGGACGTCGACATGGCGTAAGCGTAACCCCAGCGTAATCGCCCGCGGCACGTGATGATCCATGTACAGTTTGAGCGGCATGCCGCTTAGCCTTGCGCTTTGAGTCGGGCAACGAACGGTGCAGGGGGTGTGACGCGCCGCAACTCCTCAACCTGTGCCCGTCGTCGAGCGATATCCTGATCCAAGGCATCCTTATGATCCCAATAGTAGGCCAAGGCCGAGTGGATCTGTCCCAAGGTCAAGTACGGATGCTGGAAATGGAGTTCTTCAGGACTCCAACCGTAGGCCGTTGACTCCAGGACCAATTCGATCACCTTCATGGTGGTGCCGTCGATGTGGGGGACTCCGGCGTCATCCAAGACGATATGCTCATACCGTGTTTCCACCAGTGCCATCAGCAACTCCTTTGCGCATCAGCGTCTCACGTTGGCTCCCATTATAGCATTCCGTCGACCGCACAAGGAGGCGGAGGCCCCAAAGCGGAGGTGCCTAATATTACAACGTATGCATCGGAACGCACCGTAGAGGGCGCCGAGAACGCAGAGGAGGAGGTTGTGCGGCAACCATCTCTCTGGCCTCTGCGTCCTCTGCGGTAAAAAAGTCTCGTTGTAATACTAAGAAGCTGTCTGAAAAGGGTCATGCGGCCAACCGCCGGAGCATCACGCGGGTCATGGCAAGGGAGATCATCGCCTCGCTCGTGGCTGGCAGAACCTCGTAGTCCTTGCTTAAGCGGCGGCACTGGGTCAGCCACGCGAAGGTTCGTTCCACAACCCAGCGCTTTGGGAGCACCAAGA
>NZ_LYXE01000061.1 GCF_002532075.1 Candidatus Chloroploca asiatica
ATGGTAGGTCATCGCGGAGGCAGATGGGATCGGCAATTCTAAAGATCACCACCGGCAATTCTAATTATCGTTGATCACACGCAGCTGTTTGCGCAGATCGACCAGCTCCAGACCCATCTGGAGGCCGGCACGCGACCGCTGGTCGAACAGCAGGGGGACCTCCGCGAGTTGCTGGCGCTGCGCCAGGAGCTCGGCCTGGGCTCGGGCCGCGAGCGCGAGCGTCCGCTGCCCTGGGCCGCGCACCTCCAGCAGGTGCTCTGCGGTGACGGGCAAGCTGTCGACGACGCGACCATCCGCTGTCCGCACTGCGGCGGCAGCCAGGTGCGGCGCAAGAGTCGCACGCCGCGCACCAAACGCTTCATCGACGCGGAGGGCCAGATCCAGACGGTTGATGTGTTCCGGTACTATTGCCAAAACCCGGCCTGTCCCCACCAGACCTTCACCAACCTGCCGTCCGACCTCATGCCTCATTCGCCCTGGCGGGCCGAGGTGCAGCTGGCGGCGCTGGGGGCCTACGAACTGGGGCGCGGCAGCTACCGGCGGGTCGCGGCGGGGCTGGGCGTCTCAACGGCGACCGCCTATCGCTGGGTCAGCCAGTTCGGCGGGCAGCTGCTGCCGGTGGCGGCGCTGTTTGGGGTGGTGCGTTCAAGTGGGGTGGTGGGCGTGGACGAGAAGTGGGTGCGCGTGCATGTGCCGGGCAAGCGCGGGTATCGCTGGATGTACGTCTCGGTGGCGGTGGACTGCGTCAGCTACGACCTGCTGCACATCGCCATCGCCCCACAGGCGGGCACGGCGAGTACGCAGGCCTTTTTGCTGGCGCTGAAGGCCAAAGGGTACCGCCCACAGGTCATCGTGACCGACCTGAACCCGGCGTATGGGGCCGCGCTTGCGGCGGTCTTCCCGCAGGCAACGCACCACGAGTGCGTCTTTCACGCGCTGCA
>NZ_LYXE01000062.1 GCF_002532075.1 Candidatus Chloroploca asiatica
TTCCGATCTCGGCCGGGGCGACTTGGCCCCGACCAACCCCCAGCCATTGGCCCTGGCACGCTGTCTGGACTCTGGTGTCAAGGCTTTCAGCAGGTGAAGGAAGGCATCTGCACGGAAAACTGGCCCAAAACGTGTGCTTGACATTGGGTCCACCTTACTGAACGCGTCATGACCTGATCACGCAACGTGCGCCAGAGCCTGACAAATGGATCCACCTTAAGGGGAGCCTTCCTCACCGGCTTTCACTTTTTGATTCGAGGTGGACAGGATGCCTTCCTTCGGTATGATATGCGTGCCAGCACCAATCACACTGTATGGAGGATTCACGATGTCCACCTCGACCCGGTATGATACCATAGCCGCTCGCTTGACCACTGCGCTGCCTGAACTGCGCCCCCGCTTGCGTGACCCGTTGGCCTGCGTGTTGACGGGGATGAGCCAGTCCGTCGCATCCCATCAGCAACGGGTGGCGGACGCGATGCCCCTCGACACCGCCCAAGCGAGCAAGATCCAACGCTTCCGCCGCCTGTTGGAGAATGCCAAACTCACCGCCGAGGACATCTATCAGCCGATCGTGCAAGCGGCGTTGACGGGCTTGCGCCGCCAGCGCGTCCACCTGCTGCTGGATCGGGTGGTGCTCACCGGCGACCAAAACGTTCTGGTCGCCAGCCTGGGCTTTCGCCGCCGCTCTCTCCCTTTGGTCTGGCGCATCCTGGACCACGGAGGCTCCAGTGCGTTGGCCGATCAGCACGCCGTGTTGACTGCCGCTGTGGCCCTCCTGCCCGCCGAGGTGCGCGTGCTGGTCCATGCCGACAGCGAATTTCGCTCGCAGGCCCTCTTTACCTGGATCCGCAGCCACGGCTGGGACGCCATCCTGGGCATCCGGGGGAACGTGACGGTCACCACCGACCCTGCGCAGGCGGCTCAGGCGTTGCACACCTGGCTGCCGGATCGCGAGACGGTCGTCTACCTGAATCAGGTCTGGCTGACCGAAGACCAGCACGGCCCGGTGAACGTCCTGGCCTGGTGGGACAAGGACGACCGTGGCGTGCTGACCTGTTACGCCGTGATGACCAACCTGCCCGCGACCTGGCGAACGTACCGGATTGGCAGCCGCCGGATGTGGAGTGAGACGATGTTCCGCGACTGGCAAAGTGGGGGCTTTGCATTGGGGAAAACGGCGATCACGGATCATGAGCGGTTCCATCGGCTGATCATCCTGGTGTGTCTCATCTACCTGTGGTTTGTCAGCCTTGGGCGGTGGCTGGTCAAGCGTGGCTATCGTCACCTCCTCGATACGGGACCATCCGATGCGTGGCACCGCAGTTTGTTTACGCTGGCCGTCGCATGGCAGAACCGCTGCCGCACCTTCGACCGTCCGCTGGCCGTCTTCTGGTTTGTGTACCTCTGACCCCACCAGAAAGTGAAAGGTTGGCAATTTGTGTACATATGACACCATAAGAAAGTGAAAGCCGGTGAGGGCCCATGCCCTGGCGCCGGGCCAGACGTGCCCCTGGTTCGCCGCCCACATCCAGGGCGAGTTGGCGCTGTTCTGCCCGCAGTCGGGTGGTTCGGCGCGCAGAAGGAATGGCCAGCCCCGGCACCGGCTCAGTGAAGGTGGTGCGACCACAGCCGAGAGTCGCACCGCGAAAGCGCCGAACGTGGAGGTGGATGCGGACGGGCAGTTGGGCCAGGGGCAGATCCGCCAAACGGCGCTGGTAATGGCTATGCACCTGGTGCGTGGTCACCGCGCAGGTGGGGCAGTCGGCGGTCTGGGTGGTCGTGTGGAGGTCAACCCGGATGCCTTCGGGTGTGAAGTCGGCAGCGGTCATCTGGAGGGCGGCACCAACAGGGATGAACAGATTCTCGATCAACATCAGATTCTTGCCTTACGACAAACATGTTCTTAAACCTCCTCTTCGAGCATGTTGGTTCTCGTCCTGCCTGCACGGAAAGTGCGGGAGAGCCACTTTTCACTTGACAAAAACACAGGGGCACCCCTGCTGCGCCCGCCGTGGCACCCCGAGCGGAGCGAGGGGTCTTCCATGCGCCGCAGTGAAGATTCCTCACTGCGTTCGGAATGACATGGATGGCGTTGGCATCCCGCTGCGCCCGCCTTGCCACCCCAAGGCATCCTCCGTCACCCCGCCGCGCCCGCCGTGGCACCCCGCCGCACCCGCCGTGGCACCCGCCGCGCCAGCATTGTCACCCCGAGCGCAGCGAGGGGTCTTCCATGCGCCGCAGTGAAGATTCCTCACTGCGTTCGGAATGACATGGATGGCGTTGGCACCCCGCTGCGCCCACCTTGTCACCCCGAGCGCAGCGAGGGGTCTTCTATGCACAGCACGGAAAATTGCCTTTTGTGCATCCTGAGCCAGCAGGCGAAGTCGCGACAGCCATTCCCCGCAAAATCTCGTCTTGAACCTTTGCGCCTCTGCGCCCTTGCGTCAAAATGCGCGCCGCACGACCGCTACCACGCGCTCGAGGTCTTCCAGGGTGAGGTTCGAGCCCGAGGGGAGGCAGAGGCCGTCGCGGAAGAAGCTTTCGGCGACGCTGCCCCCGCTGCGTTCGTAGCGTTCAAAGATGGGCTGGAGGTGCATTGGTTTCCACCCTGGGCGCGCTTCGATGTGCTCGGCTTCCAGGGCCACGCGGATTGCCTCGCGATCAGTGCCGCTTTGCGCCGGGTCAATGGTGATCACCGTGAGCCAGCGCGTGTGCCGCCCCCACGAGGGTGTTTTGACGCCAAGACGCAAGGGCGCAAAGGTTGATTTGAACCTTTGCGCCTTCGCGTCAAAAACAGCCGGTCCCCCCGCCGCCCACACCAAAAACGCCGGGGCACCCAGGCGAGGCCCTGGCAACACGGCGTTTGATAGACGCCAAGACGCAAAGATATAACATTTGCGTCTTGGCTCTCAGCTTCGGGCGAGAAGGATCTCGCCAGATCACACGATGCTCTTGTATAATACCTGCAACCACACAAGTCAGTGAACAAGAGGCCGCCGATGCAAGCTTATCGTGTAGAAACGACCATTGCGCCTGATGGCTCAATCAAAATTGTCAATCTCCCCTTTCCGCGTGGCGAAGCCGTTGAAGTCATTATCCTGCTGCCAGAATCACGCACGACGACAACTGAGCGCTATCCCCTCCGGGGCACACCAGTTGTCTATCATGCCCCCTTTGAGCCCGTGAGTGAAGATGACTGGAGCATCCTTCCATGATCATCCTCGATACGCACATCTGGGTCTGGTGGATCCACCAAGATCAGCAACTCCCAACAGGCTACGAGGAATATATTCGTCATCACGAAGCACAAGGTTTGGGCATTAGTGCCATATCCTGTTGGGAAGTTGCTAAATTGGTTGAGTATGGCCGACTGACGCTGCCAATGGGCATCGCGGATTGGATGCAACGTGCGCTCTCCTACCCTGGTATGCGCTTGTTACCACTCACACCAGAGATTGCGATTGCGTCTACCCAGTTGCCACCACCTTTTCATAGAGACCCTGCCGATCAGCTTATCGTCGCAACAGCTCGTACCTATGATTGTCCATTAGTTTCACTTGATGGCAAGATACGTACATACCCATACGTTCGTACTGAGCCTCAGAGCAACAGCCCTGCCGATGCCGCAGCAGGCAACATTCATGCGTCGGGACAAGGCTCGGCAGGAACAGCGCATGACACCCATCCTGTGCAACCAGATTGATCAAGTTGCACGATGCTCCGTCGCGTGAGGGTAAACCTGGGATCCCCGCCACCCACACCAAAAACGCCGTGTCGACTAGGGATGTGCCCTGGCAACACGGCGTTTGATAGACGCAAAGACGCAGAGGCGCCAAGATCTTTTTTTACCTTTGCGCCTTCGCGCCTTGGCGTCAAAATGTCCCCCCGCGCTACACCGCGTTGCGCTGACCAACGGTGCGTTCGGTGACGACGACGGTGCGCCACAGCAGGGCGGCGCTCAGCAGCGGGACGAGGCTTGCGGCGATCTCACGGCCAGGCACGGCACGCATCCAGAGCAGGGCGCGCTTCGATGTGCTCGGCTTCCAGGGCCACGCTGTTTTGACGCCAAGACGCAAGGGCGCAAAGATCTTTTTTTACCTTTGCGCCTTCGCGCCTTTGCGTCAAAATGACAGGTGTTCCGGAGGGTTTAACTCAGAGGCACGGAGACGCGGAGGCGCAGAGATTCAAGAGGAGCCACGATCTTCCGGTTGTTTGTTGGAAACCAGGGCCTGCAAATCTCGCGTCAACGGAACGAAACGCCGAGCGGATCGCAATGCATCATCAGCACTTTGTTGCGTAGATAAAGCCCAAGGCATCCTCCTTGTCACCCCGATGCGCCAGCCATGTCACCCCGAGCGGAGCGAGGGGTCTTCCATGCGTAGCAATGAAGATTCCTCACGCCGTTCGGAATGACATGGATGGCGTTGGTAGCCCCGCTGCGCCAGCCATGTCACCCCAAGGCATCCTCCGCCACCCCAAGGCATCCTCCGTGTCATCCCGCCGCGCCCGCCGTGTCACCCCGCCGCGCCAGCCATGTCACCCCGAGCGCAGCGAGGGGTCTTCCATGCGCCGCAGGGAAGATTCCTCACTCCGTTCGGAATGACATGGATGGCGTTGGTAGCCCGCTGCGCCCGCCGTGGGCCCCCATCGCGCACCCCTGCCCCCCACTGCGCCAGCACTGTCACCCCGAGCGCAGCGAGGGGTCTTCCATGCGTAGCGAGGGGGCTTCGATGCGCCGCAGGGAAGATTCCTCACTCCGTTCGGAATGACATGGCTGGCGTTGGTAGCCCGCTGCGCCCGCCGTGGCCCCCCATCGCGCACCCCTGCCCCCCGCCGCGCCAACAATGTCACCCCGAGCGCAGCGAGGGGTCTTCCATGCGCAGCGAGGGGTCTTCCATGCGCCGCAGGGAAGATTCCTCACTCCGTTCGGAATGACATGGATGGCGTTGGCACCCCGCTGCGCCCGCCGTGGCACCCCAAGGCATCCTCCTTGTCACCCCGCCGCACCAGCCATGTCACCCCGCTGCGCCAGCCATGTCACCCCGAGCGCAGCGAGGGGTCTTTTATGCGCGGCACGGAAACTTGCCTTTGGTGCATCCTGAGCCAGCAGGCGAAGTCGCGACAGCCATGCCCCGCAAAATCGCGTCTTGAACCTTTGCGCCGTTGCGCCTTGGCGTCAAGATCACCGCCGTTCCCCCCGCCACCCACACCAAAAACGCCGTGTTGCCCAGGGACTTGCCCTGGCAACACGGCGTTCCGGAGGTTGTAACGCAGAGGCGCGGAGTTTCCTCTTGAATCTCTGCGCCTTGGCGCCTTGGCGTCAAAATGCGCACCGCACCACCACCGGCACGCGCTCCAGGTCGGCACCATATGCTGCCAGATCAAGCGTCTTTCTCACCTGCCAATTTCAGCGTCTCCTCGTATAAATCAAGCGCAAGATGAAACCCGCATCGCTGTAAGTCATCTAAGAGTGGCTGAACTGCTACAATCAGACCGGCCTTTTTTGCCCTTATCAGGATACCAATAACTCCTACAACGCTCACTTCCAAACGCTCGGCGAACAGACGCGCCTGGCGATCATCCAGCCCAGCCACATAGCCCACATGCGACCTGGCATAGGCTATCACAGCTTGCTCACCTGGCCCCAGCCGATTAGGTGGTAAGGCAGCTTGTTCACTGTGATCAACAGAGACCGCCAGCATCCAATTGAACTTGCCAGGATTGATCGTATCTGGCCGCATCAAGCGCCCCATGTCCAACTCTAAGCAAACCAACTCCGGCACATAGACCGGTTCAAAAAGAGCGTGAAGCAGACCGATCTGACCGATGCGATCCAGATACAGCAACAGGGTGGTATCGCAAACCAAAGGCCGTCTACTCATCGGCTAACTCGCGGTGCAGATCTTCCCCCGTGATTGCCGACACAGGAATATCGTAGTCAGCACACAAATCCAAAAACATCATGCGTGGCACACCTGCCATATGGGCCGCAGCACCGGATGAGAGTTTACCTATACGAAAGAGCATCAGCGCCGCGTACAGCCGCATATCACGCGCCAGTTCTTCCGGTGTCCGATTAAGCATCTGCGGAATATCCCCTGGCAACTGTATTTCCACTACATCGTACATCGTTGTCTCCTCTGCCAAGCGATGGCCCTGCCCATCCATCGTGTAGCCTATCGCCCACTGCCGAGCAAACGGGCGCGACATGTGCGTGTTTACGCTTTTCCTGGGAATGAGGGCAGCTTGCCCTCATACGCACGACGAGGGCGGGACGCCCTCGCGCCAAGGCTTGTAGGTTCCCCCAAGCTGGCACCGGGGCGGCACACCCTACACCTAAACATCCGTCAGCAAGTGCGATAGCAAAGCTATGGGGGTAGTGTACCGCACCACGAGCAGAAAATCCACCCGTCGCGCAAGGCCGACGCCACGGCGTTCCGGAGGTTGTAACGCAGAGGCACAGAGACGCGGAGGCGCAGCGTTTCTTTTTCGACCTTCGCGCCTTGGCGCCTTTGCGTCAAGATCACAGCCGTTCCCCCGCCACCCACACCACAAACGCCGTGGCACCCAGGCGAGGCCTTGGTACCACGGCGTTTTGGGGTGTACCACAGAGGCACGGAGACGCAGAGTTTCTTTCTTTACCTTTGCGCCTTTGCGTCAAGATGATAGGCGTTCCGGAGGTTGTAACGCAGAGGCGCGGAGGCGCGGAGGTTCAAGAGGAATCCGGTTCTTTGTTGGAAACCAGGGCTTGCACATCGCGCGTCAACGGAACGAAACGCCGAGCGGATGGCAATGCATCATCAGCACGTTGTTGCGTAGATAAAGCCCAAGGCATCCGCCGTGTCACCCGCCGCGCCCGCCATGTCACCCCGCTGCGCTCTCCCTGTCACCCCACTGCGCCAGCACTGTCACCCCGAGCGCAGCGAGGGGTCTTCCATGCGCCGCAGGGAAGATTCCTCACTGCGTTCGGAATGACATGGATGGCGTTGGTAGCCCGCTGCGCCAGCCATGTCACCCCGCCGCGCCCGCCGTGGCCCCCCATCGCGCACCCCTGCCCCCCGCTGCGCCAGCACTGTCACCCCGAGCGCAGCGAGGGGTCTTCGATGCGTAGCAATGAAGATTCCTCACTCCGTTCGGAATGACATGGATGGCGTTGGCACCCCCGCTGCGCCCGCCGTGGCACCCCAAGGCATCCTCCTTGTCACCCCGCCGCGCCAGCAATGTCACCCCGCTGCGCCAGCCATGTCACCCCGAGCGTAGCGAGGGGTCTTCCATGCGCCGCAATGAAGATTCCTCACTCCGTTCGGAATGACATGGCTGGCGGCACGGAAAATTGCCTTTTGTGCATCCTGAGCCAGCAGGCGAAGTCGCGACAGCCATTCCCCACAAAATCTCGTCTTGAATCTTTGCGCCTCTGCGCCTTGGCGTCAACATGCGCGCCGCACGACCGCTACCACGCTCTCCAGGTCTTGCTCGGTGAGGTTTGAGCCCGAGGGGAGGCAGAGGCCGTCGCGGAAGAAGGCTTCGGCGACGCTGCCCCCACTGCGTTCGTAGCGTTCAAAGATGGGCTGGAGGTGCATTGGTTTCCACCCTGGGCGCGCTTCGATGTGCTCCGCTTCCAGCGCTACGCGGATTGCCTCGCGATCAGTGCCGCTTTGCGCCGGGTCAATGGTGATCACCGTGAGCCAGCGCGTGTGCCGCCCCCACGAGGGTGTTTTGACGCCAAGACGCCGAGGCGCAAAGATCTTTTTTCGACCTTCGCGCCGCTGCGCCTTGGCGTCAATCAACAGCCGTACCACTGCGACGACGCGCTCCAGATCAGTGAGGCGGTTACGTAGGTGGCATGAGCATGGAGATCGCGGTTATGCGTCAAGTTCTTGTTGAATCAGGTCAATTAGTTCCAGAATGCTCAGTACCTGACCCGGTTCAATGCTGCCAGTTTCGCCAATATGCACATGATCGGGAAAATTGGGCAAGTTGGGATAATGCGGGGCATTATCCCAGCGTTTTCTCAGCAGGCGGCGTTCAGCATCCATCCACTGATATCGGTATTCCGTCGTTTGGATCCGTGCTTGCCTGCTCTGGAAGAATTCGGCAACTTCGAGAAAGTCATGGTTGCAGAGCGTCAGTCTTGCTCGGAAGAAGCCCTGGGTGGGGGTGGCATATTCCTGTATGATATCAATATGCACAACGAGGGAACTGCTCGCAAGCTTGGCTTTCAAGTCAGCCAGGTAGTCTTGTGTGTCCACCTAGCCACCCGCTGCGTTCAGGAGGTTGATCTGCTCCTGGGTCGCTAACCACATCTGGTAGAACGCACTCCATTCAAAGAAATCGGCTTCATCACCCAGTTCCCCTGCTTGAAACTGGCGATAGAAATCCTCAGAAGAGAACTGATACCGCTCCTCAAATTCATGAAGAGTCGCTGTCAGTCGTGCGAAGGCTTGTTTGGCTTGTGTCTGTTCTCGAGCGATAAGTTGCTCAATCGTGGTATCAATCATGTCACTGTGGTATCCACGACGATAGAGTTGTTCCAACGATTGGATCTTACGTAAGGTCTGTTGGCCGGAGGTCATAGACGCCCTCCTTGGGTCACGGCTTCATACCATCTATGCCTTCCAGGATATCATATCTTTGTGAACCATACCAGGGATGCGCTTTGAACCTTGGCGCCGTTGCGTCAAAATGACAGGCGTTCCGGAGGTTTTAACGCAGAGGCGCAGGGTTTCTTTTTCTACCTTTGCGCCTTTGCGTCAAAACGCCCCCGCCACATACCAAAAACGCCGTGGCACCCAGGCGAGGCCCTGGTACCACGGCGTTTGATAGACGCAAAGACGCAGAGGCGCAAAGATCTTTTTGAATCTTTGCGCCTCTGCGCCTTTGCGTCAAAATGCGCGCCGCACGACCGCTACCACGCGCTCGAGGTCTTGCTCGGTGAGGTTCGAGCCCGAGGGGAGGGAGAGGCCGTCGCGGAAGAAGGCTTCGGCGACGCTGCCCCCGCTGCGTTCGTAGCGTTCAAAGATGGGCTGAATAACAATGACCACCCTGAATCGCTGCTCGCTTACTCCTCTTCCTCCAGAATAAAGAGGATATGTTGGTGAAGTACGGGTATCTTATTGATTATGACATCGTACACGATATCATAATCAATTCCAAAATAAGCATGAATGAGGCGATCACGTACGACGCGAGACATATTCAACCTCTTGGAGAATACGCGGCCCGAGATAGGGACTTAATGAGTCAGCGGTAATCAGGTCAACCGGTCGTCCAAAAAGGTCTTCGAGATACCAGGCGAGTTGGATAAAATTATCAAATGTTTTCTGAGCTGGGTCAAACTCCACAAGCACATCAATATCGCTCTCGGCATGCGCTTCATTCCGGACAAACGAGCCAAAGAGTCCGTAGCGGGTCACACCATAGCGCCGAATAGGGGCTTCGTGCGCGGCAAGCAGGGTCAGGATTTCCTGTTTTGAGGTCACGGGCATCTCTTTTTGCCTCCGCATGCGCCGACGGTCTCCCAGGGTTTCTGGTGAGATAGTATAGCATAGCGGCCATCGTCCTGGGGTGTTTTGCAGGTACCACGGCGTTCCGGAGGTTTTAACGCAGAGGCGCGGAGACGCGAAGGCGCAAAGATCCTTTTTGAACCTTTGCGTCTCTGCGCCTTTGCGTCAACCCCCCCGCCACCCACACCAAAAACGCCGTGTCGCCTAGGGATGTGCCCTGACCACACGGCGTTTGATAGACGCAAAGACGCAAAGATCTTTTTTACCCCTTTGCGCCTTTGCATCAAAATGACAGGCGTTCCGGAGGTTTAACGCAGAGGCGCGGAGGCGCGGAGGCGCAGCGTTTCTTTTTTTACCTCTGCGCCTCTGCGTCTCTGCGTTAAAAAATGTCCTCCCGCGCTACACCGCGTTGCGCTGACCAACGGTGCGTTCGGTGACGACAACGGTGCGCCACAGCAGGGCGGCGCTCAGCAGCGGGACGATGCTTGCGGCGCTCGCACTGCCAGGCACGGCGCTCATCCAGAGCAGGGCGATGATCACGCTGAGCACGGCCCATCCAAGGTAGAGCAGAGTGACGCTGCGGTGACTCCATCCGGCGATGACGAGGCGTTGGTAGAGGTGCGAACGGTGCGCGGCGAAGATGTTTTCGCGGCGCTGGAGACGGCGTAGGATGGTGAAGGTGGTGTCAAAGACAAACGGCCAGACGACGAGCACGCCCGCTGCGGCTAGGCGGGGATCTTCGACGGCCCCAAAGACGGCCACGGCTGCCAGGGTGAAGCCAAGGAAGGCACTGCCAACATCGCCCATAAAGATGCGCGCTGGCGGCCAGTTGTGCCCGAGAAAACCAAGGCTGCTGCCTGCGATCAGGGCACCCATCAACGTGAGCAAGGGTACGTCAACGATGAGGCCAAGGGCAAACCATCCCAAACCCGCTACGACCGCCTGCCCGCCGGCGAGCCCATCAATGCCGTCCATAAAGTTGTAGGCGTTTGTGAGGCCAGCGAGCCAGAGGAAGGTAATCGGGAGGCCTAACCATCCGAGGGTGAAAGAGGGCAACAGGGGCACATCAAGAACGCGCCAGAAGCCAACAAAGATCAAGATGAGCAGCGCACCAATGGCATGGGCACCAAAACGCACCCGGTTCGCGACAGGGCGCAGGTCGTCAAGCCAACTGATCCACGCGATCAACGCCGCACCCACAGTGAACGCACTGATTTCGAGGAGCAAGTCACGCAAATCAAATAGCACAACAGCAAGCCACAACCCAGCAAACGTCACTAGCACAATCAGCAAACCACCCCCGCGCGGGGTTGGCCGGGTATGCGAACTACGCTCGTTGGGAATATCAAGCATGCGCTGCTCAGCCCAGCGACGAAAGAGCATCACACCTACATATGAAAGCGTTGCTGCAATAAAGAATGGAACAAGCCTCCAAAAAATCTCAGTCACTACTGGCCCCACTAAACATATTCAGGGTTATGATATCTGCAGAAATCATAACGATGCTAAAGGAGGCCCATCTGCCGAAGTTGTAGGGTGACACCTTCTTTGAAGGAGTAGGGCGCGTAACCAAAATCTCGTTGTGCATCTGTATAATCAAAAGCTTTATCTTCGTTAAGACGTTGAATTTGCTCTGACTTCACAGGAATCGAAACGGACATCCGCTCGAAAAACTGCAACATACCAATAACAGGTGATGACGGCAGATAAACTTTATAGATGCGTTTGTTTAACAAATTTGAGATAGTATCAATAACTTGATTAAATGTAAGACTTGCAGCCCCGCTAATATTATAGGATTTACGTAGAGTACTTTCAGTCAAGAGGCTATCTACGATAGCTTGTGCAACATTGTCAACATAGACAGGCTGTTGGAGGTTTTTACCATTTCCGACAATGGGTAGGCAAGGAAAACGACGGATATAGTTAATAAGACGACACATATTACGATCACGAGAACTCCCGTAAATCATTGTAGGTCGTATAATTGTATATTGAAGATCGCTCTTTTGAATTACCTCTTCAGCTGCTAAGCGAACTTTTTTACTACTAGCTTTCAATGAGGTAAAAATTGCCGTTGTACTTACAAATACGCCCCGTTGAACACCCGCTTCCAGAGCAGCCTGCACAATACCTGGCGCGTGTCCAAAACCTATTGAAGCTACATTAATAATTGCATCAACACCTTGCAAAGCCAATTTTAAGCTATGGAGATCACTTAAATCGCCATATACTAACTCCACCTGCCCCTGAGGAAGTATCGAAGTGTCACTCGTAGAGCGCACCAGGCAACGTACTTCAGTGCTTTTTTCTAACAACTTTGGGACTACGTATGAACCCGTGAAACCAGTACTACCTGTTACTAATACTTTCATGTTCTCTTATAGTGATAAACTTGGCGTGCTTCGTGTAAAACCTCAAGATATTGATCAGCAAGGAGTGATCGTGAAAAATGATTGACAACAAAAGCTCGTGCCTGCTCACCCATCTTATACCGTTGGGCCTGATGTTGATACAATTGCAGGACTGATCGTGCGATCGCATCCGCATCTTCAGGATTAACTACAATAGCACCTTCAGAACGGTTTAAAATTGTTGCAGCCTCTCCAGCGACACTGGCTACAATGGGGCGACCCATAGCCATAATTTCAAACATCTTTGAAGGAATAAAAAACTTGAACAGAGGAATATCACGCAATGGAACAAGACATATATCGGCCAGAGCATAAAATTGCTGCACCTCAAGCTTGGTGACAGGATCATGAAAATGGACATTGGATAAATTCTGCTCTTGAGCACGTTGCATTAACAGATCTTTTTCAGCTCCTTCACCAACAAAGAGAAATTGTATCTCAGGATGAGGTTGTAATTGAGCAGCACTAGTCAAGATTGTGGTTAATGCCTGAGAAATTCCATGTGCCCCGATATAGAGGACGATGAATTTACCCTGGAGCCCCAGCTTCTTACGGAGATCTTCTGGAGAGGGTTGTGGCTGCCAATATTGGATATCAGCACCATTATACACGGTCACAATTTTGTCGGCTGGTACCCCTCTCGCAATAAGATTATTACGAAACTCATTGGTGACAGTAACTATACGCGTTGCCCTTCGGTACATCCACAATTCTAATGTTTCCAGCAAAGCAAGCATTTGTCGATTTGTAAGAATACCTAGATCCTCAAAAGAGGCAGGCCACAAATCACGTACCTCCATGACAAAGGGGATTTTGCGCTGTATTCCTGTGGCAATTGCAGCCATGGCAGCAAAAAAAGTTGGCGAAGTTCCAATGGCAACATCCGGTCTGCTTATATGAGGATTGCTATACAACAATGTAGCAGGTAGATAAGAAATATGGCCAAGAGTTTTCTTTGCAATACCTTTATTTGGTGTTATATATGTCCAATGGCGATGCACTTCAATGCGATCTAAAATCTCATACATGTACCGCTGAAGTTTATAACCAGGATAGACTTGGCCAGTAGGATGATTGGGAAAACAAGTAATTACTTGCACTTGATGATTTTTCTCAAGCCACTGCTGAGCTAAATCATAGATGCGGGCAGACGGAGCACCAATTTCGGGAGCAAAGTAGTGCGAATAAACAGCAATATTCATAGAAAAACCGGGGGAACTTGTGGTGATAATTCAAGCATGTAGGAGTTATCCGCATAAGAAACCACAATTCTCGGCACCGAAAAACCAGATACCATCTCTATGCTTCCAGGAACATCATAAAAGATACCATAACCATGCACACAAGAAAGAACAGCGTCCTTCTGTAAAGTTAACACCTGGTTTGATAGAAGGTTCCCAAATTTTTCGGAATACCATCCTTGATAAAACGGCTCTTTCTGGCCTTTACTATAAAGATATGAGTCATGCCCAAAACCCAGCAGATAAAGGCTTCGTTTTGTATTAATGAACTGCCAGGTGGTTTGATTGACAGGTTGAAGATCAACATCAGGATGCAAATGAATATGGTTACTAGACTGAACCTTACCATCTCCCCATAATTCATCAACAAATAACCAGAATTTTTGCTGGCACCAGACAATCGTACGTCTGTGAGTAACAGGTGGATGTTGACGACAATAGCCATTATGTGAAGCCTGAGCTAACACACACTCTGACGATTGATGAAAAAAAACCGAGTCTGGTTGAGCGCGATGCGCAACGCGGAAACTTGACCAGACATCCGATTGATTGGTTGCATTTATTTCTACTGTGTTGTGAGCCCGTGTTGATCGGAAATAGTCTCGCCAATGACCACGAGTATACTCATAAACACCAGAGTCAACAATGATACGTTGACCATCAATGGTAAGTTCATAGCTAAGCAGATCCGCATGGGCATGAGCAGGAAGATAGTCTGGGCAAGGTTTTCCGACATCAATGATGCAAAAATCATCTTTAGAAGGGTTACAGATAAGCGCCCAACCACTATGCTTGAACAGGCATGATGTTTGCGAAGATTTGCTTACAGGCCAGGTTTGAAACTTATCCCACCCCCTCTGACCAAATAGCAAGAAGGGATAAAGACCAAATTCTTCGGTTAGTTTATATCTCGGGTCATCAAAATATATGGCACCAACATTCAATAGGTCAAAGGGATTAGGCGAAATATCCCAGGCTGTATCTTTGAATAAAGGCACAAGACCATTTTGAGGCAGCAGGGCCAGTAAGAAATCCAGCATTCGGTGAATAGCTTGATGCAGTTCATCGGGGCAAGAACGATGATTTCGCTTCAGCCACAGCGCAATTTCGAGGAGATCTTTCAAGACAACCAGATGGTAACCCGGGGTACGTTCAAAATGTCCCCCATCCTCAAGAACCTGTTCCTCGATCTCTTTCGTAAGTAAATCAATGCCACGCTGATACCAACGCTGTGGCTCAGAACCGTCGAATGCAATGCCAAGCCAGCACAACGCACGTATGTTTTCTAGCAAATGATTGCCACGGACATCAAGTTCTAGGTTACGAAATAAATATTGTGCTTGAGTATACAGACTGCCAATTAACTCGAAGCGAAATAGATCATCTTCCTGTACATATTGCTTAAAGCCAATAATAGCATGAAGCCAGTTCACACTTCGTAGAGCAATGGTATAAGGATGCCATCCATCCCCTTGGTATGCTTGATTGGCATCATTCCATGATCTGACTAACTGACGGAACGTTGCATATGCAGCGTTCGCAGGGTCGGTACATTCCCAAATGAGTAAATCTTGCACATAATTGAAATAGTGCAATTGATAGCGCCACAATTGACTTACCGTCGGGCTGTGCCAACCGATTTTATCTATTTCTTCGGTCTGATGCAGAAATAAGAAGCGACCTTCAGCAATTTCTCTGGCAACATCGTTCCTACTTTCGATATGCCGCGAGATTTGATGAGCTACATCTAGCTCGGCGAGGCCTTCAAAAAGAGGGTTTGGTGAGGTGTATTGCCATTGCGTAGCATACGCGAGTTGCGCACCAGAATATTGTAGCCAACGCTGACGTGCTAAACGACGTCCACGATGCCATATCTGCGATGGCGTCAAGTAACGCATTGTTGTAAGTAGTAAAGAGAGTTGACGTAGTCTACTCATAATGCATGCAGGATACTAGCAATGCGCTCACCCGTACGACCATCCCATAGCGGAGGGATAGCACCAAGTTTTGCTTCACCCTGCAAGATACGGGCAACCTCCTCAAGCAGACGCTCCATATCTCGCCCTACCAAGATATTGCTCCCTACATCAACAGTAACCGGACGCTCGGTATTTTCCCGCAAAGTGATGCAGGGAACCTGTAAATAGGTCGTCTCTTCCTGCACACCACCAGAATCCGTGAGCACGACAGAAGCATGGGCCTGTAATGCCAGAAAATCGAGATATCCTAGTGGATCACAGAACTGGATGCGTTGGGCAAGTTTGTCCAGGCCATGATGGTGGATGCGCTGGCGTGTACGTGGATGGATTGGAAAAAGCAGAGGCAAGTCTTTAGCTACATCATTCAGAGTTGCTAAAATAGTACCAAGCATAGATGGCTCATCCACGTTGGAAGGCCTGTGTAGCGTAATCAGTCCATAAGAGGAGTGTAATTCAAAGCGAGTTTGTAACGCGGGCCATAACGCTTCAGCCTGTGGCTGCAACCGTACCAGCGTATCGATCATCACATTGCCAACACAGTGAATCTTCTCGGCAGCAATGCCCTCACGCAACAGATTCTGATCGCCATCGACTGAAGGCGTAAACAGAAGATCGGCAAGCTGATCGGTCACCAACCGGTTGATCTCTTCTGGCATCGTGCGATCTCCTGAACGCAGGCCAGCCTCAACGTGAGCTACCGGTATGAGCAATTTGGCACAGACGAGGGTCGCCGCAACCGTGGAGTTTACGTCACCGTAGACGAGCACCATGTCAGGCTTTTGCTCAAGCACGACCGGCTCGAAGCGGGCCATGATCTGGGCGGTCTGCTGAGCATGACTCGCCGAACCTATCTCCAGGTTCACGTCTGGCGCAGGAATGCCAAGTTGCTGGAAAAAGATGTCAGACATGTTGACGTCGTAGTGCTGTCCAGTGTGAACAATGATCTGCCTGACGGCATCATAATGACCCAATGCATGTAACACTGGTGCGACTTTCATAAAGTTGGGACGAGCACCGACGACATGGATAAGCTTCATTGTCTGTTTCCTAACCCAGTGATTTTCAGGTATAGCAACCCTAGGAGGTATTTACTTGTTATATGATTCGCTTGACAGATCTTTTGCGAGTGATTAAACAAGAAACACAAGCCAAAAAATTATTGAATTGACATGTATTAGCTTTGGGGATCAGAAATTCCATAGCGAAACACATGACTGTGCAGACTGTAGGCTTAAAATGGACACGTTTTAAACTATTTTTTACAACCAATGACCAACATTTTGTTTTTTACTGGAAATAACCAAAGCAAGACACTTACAACTGGCAAAGCTATGTTAACTAAGAGGTCTGATTTCAATAATCTCTTCAAGTAAAAACTGTATGGAAAAGAAAGCTCATGAAATTTTGTTACAGACACGACTTCTAGTCCAACTCTTTCAAGTATACACCTTATTTCTGAAGACGAAAAAATTTGCTTATGACCAAACGGATGCGCTGAATACATGGCATTTAAAAATGTAGGAAATCTTCCGTTAGTATATTTGTACGTAATTTCCCCAAAACGATGATAAAAACTATCTCTACATGGAGTGTCAATAAAAAGACATCCCCCCGTTTTGAGCATCATTGCAGAATATCTCAGAGTCTGTTCCGGATAATTGACATGTTCGATTACATCCCATAATGTAACTACATCAAAGGATGACTGCTGATCCTTCCAGAAGTCATCCTCGATTGGGCGCTTAACGATTTCAAGGTTATGTTTTGTTCTCGCATACTGAGCTCTTGGGTCACTTAATTCAATCCCTATCACTTGTGCGCCATCCTTTTTTAATTTTGAAAGAAATAATCCGCCACCACAGCCAATATCCAAAATACGTTTCCCTCTGATTGAACGGAACCGCTGCTTCACCACGCCGGCTTGTTTCTCAAATCTTTCCGGGTTAGATTGTAGTTGGTTTTCAATGTAAACAGTTACCTGATCAGTCAATGCATTTGCATCTATCTCTGGGGAGAGTTTTTCAACTGGATCCAAATAATCGATGTAATGATAGCCATCCTGTGAGACAAAAACATTTGCATTTGTAAGACGATATTTAGGATTTCCTGTTGTATACTGCTTTAAATCGTCAATGCTTTGCATTTTATTTACCCTTTCTTGATTTGGCATACAAAAACAGTCATGAATTAACTGCGTTAATCAACCATGAATCACTCGAATTCACTGGTTTTGTTCGTGAAGTTTTTATAACATCCTTCAATGTTACTGCACCTGTTCGACAGCAGCAAATGTCGCTTGCGTGACATCTGCCAGTTCTTCCCAGGGGATGAGCCACGAGCCACCATGCGCAACTCGTTCAACAAATGCAGCCACTTCGGCGCCATGTCCTTTATCCTGCCGCCACAGCCGCTGGCCCTTGAAGCCTGCCCAGCCATAGCTGTGCAGCCGCTGGAAATTGTCGAGGGCCAGGATGCGCCCAGCACTGAAGACCTCTAGCCGCTCTTTGGGAAACTGCTTGCTGCCGTTGGCAAAGTAATGCACGGTGCCCAGGGAGCCGTCGGCAAAGGTGAGGGTGATGGTCATCTTGTCTTCACGCACCGCCAGGCCAGGCGCGGCACCGATGGCGTGCGCACTGACGTTGACAATAGGATGGCCCGCAAGAAAGCGGAGCAGATCGATGAAATGACAGCCTTCACCAATAATGCGCCCGCCCCCCACCAGAGGATCTTGTGTCCAGTGGTGCGCCGGGATTGCGCCTGCATTGACGGTATAAATCATGGTGAGTGGCTCGGTACGAGCACCAAGGAGCTTGCGCATCTCTACTGCAAGCGGAGCAAACCGACGGTTAAAACCGACCAGTAACTGAAGATTGGGGGCTTGTTGCCGCGCAGCATTGATCTGATCGAGCTCATCCTGGGTAAGCGCCAGAGGCTTTTCGACAAAGACATGCTTGCCTGCCGCCAGAGCCTCAACGATCAAGCGGGCATGCGTATTATGGCGAGTCAGAATGAAGACCGTATTGATCGCCGGATGCTCGAGGATCTTGCGATAATCAGAGACAGCCTGGGCGAAGCCAAATTTACGTGCCGCAATCGCCGCATCACGACCAGTCGTGGTTGCAATCGCCTCAAGACGAGCACCGGTTTTGACAACTGCAGGAATCAGAACGAGCGAGGCAAAATTACCGGCTCCAATGACGCCTACAGCAACCTGATGCTGGGGGGTAGATCTGGCCAAAGGTGCTTTCGCAATGCGAGGTTGCACCTGAACGACTTGCTCGAGAGCAGGTTGCACATCGGGATAGGTGAGCAAGACCCCGAGCAGCGAACGATCCGTGACCAGTTCCTGATAGACGGCAGGAGCCTGAACCAGCGGGACACGGCGCGAGATAAGGGGAGTTGCATCCATGCGCCCACTTGCCATCAGATCGAGCACAGCCTCGAAGTTGCGCTGTTCGGTCCAGCGCACAAAGCCGAAGGGGTAATCTTGACCCTTTTGCTCGTAGAGTTCGTCGTAGCGTCCTGGCCCATACGAACAGGAGACCTGAAACGTCAACTCTTTCTCATAAAAATCAGCCCGCGAGAGTTCCAACCCAGTCACACCAACCAGCACAATGCGCCCACGCTTGCGGCTCATCTGCGCGGCCTGGTGAACAGGTTCACTGCTTTTCGTCGAGGCGGTGATCACGACAGCATCAACGCCGCGCCCCTCGGAAAAAGCCATGCCTGCTGCCACCGGGTCGGTACCATTGCTGAGGTCAACGGCCTCAGCGCCAAACTGGCGCGCCAGCGCACACTTCTGGCTGTCTAGGTCGATGCCCAGCACCTGACAGCCGTTTGCCAGCAGCATCTGCACAGTCATCAACCCCAACAAACCCAGACCAACCACCACCACGCGCTCGCCCAGGGTGGGGTTGACCAGGCGAATGCCCTGCAAGCCCACAGCAGCCAACACCGTGAACGCTGCGGCGTCATCGCTCACGCCATCAGGAATGCGGGCGCAGAGGTTCTGCGGCACAGCTACGACCTCGGCGTGGGGTCCATTGGAGACCACGCGGTCGCCGACCGCAAAGCCGGTCACGCCCTGGCCTACCTCCAACACCACGCCTGCATTGCAGTAGCCCAGCGGCAGTGGCTGATCGAGGCGAGCAAAGACAGCCTCCAAAGTAGGTAGCAACCCGTCAGTCTTGATCTTGTCAAGCACTTTTTGAGGCTGAGAACGCACCTTGGTGATCAGGTTGCCCTGGCCAAACTCGACAAGCATACGTTCGGTGCCAACAGAGATTAGACTGCGACGGGTAGCGATGAGAAATTGACCGGCGGCACAGGTGGGAGTTGGGGTATTGAGGAGTTCAGTTTCGCCGGTCTTTAGGTTATGAGCAATCTGTTTCATGTTGGCAGCAATAACTGACGGTAAACTTTGAGCAACTTTTCACCCTCGGAATCCCAGGTATAACTTTTCCTTGCAACTAACGACCTTCGTTTCATTGCTGCCATGGTCTCAGGATCCCGTGCGATTTGATTAACTGCTGCTGCAATTGCCACCGGATTTCCTGGTTCACACAATACGCCCACTTGATGTGTATTAACGACTTCTCGAAAAATAGGCAAATCTGGCGCGACAAGTGCCAGACCCGCCATCACATATTCGAATAACTTGTTAGGTGATGCAAGCTGATTGTTCAGGTTATGAGGCAGATACATAATCAGGCCAATATCATACCTCGAAGCCGTCGAAACAACCTGATTTGAAGCAACCGGGGGTAGGAAAGAAACCTTATCCTCTAAACCTTCAACTGTCGCAATTGATCGTAAATCCTGTTCGACGTCTCCAGAACCGATAAAGGTCAGATGGATATTACTATCCATATATCTTGCACTGCGCACTACATCTTCAAGCCCTCTATTTCGATGAAACATGCCAAGGTGCAAGACTTGTACTGTTTGTATACCGACACTTTCTAGGTTGTTCTCGTCCTCACTTGAATTAACAGATAGAGGAGCATTCATCACGACTGTAGGCAACGGGATTTTATATCTCTCTGCAAGCATTTCGGCGATTAAGCGATTCACAGTTACTGTAGCATTGCAGCGACGAATCAGAAATGATTCCAAATACCCAACAATTTTTTTGGCGCGTCCTATATCACGACCCGCTTCTGGCCAATACTCATGCGAGTCATAGACAAGTTTGGCACCGGTAAGTCTGCTGATTAGATAGCCAGCGGGAAGGGTGTCAAGGTCATTTGCGTGAACAATGTCCGGCCGCATCACCGTTGCTATTCGTATCATTTCGAGATTTGAAAGAGTTCGCTCTACAAGCTTGGCAAGCCTAGAAGTCCTTCTTTTTGCCGCAAATTGTATGACTTTGTAGGGAAGAGGGGTTCCCGTATAGCTCCGGCAGACGACAGTAACATCAAACCCTGCATCTGAGGCAGACTTCGCCTCTTTCTGAACGCGAGGGTCAAGGTGGAGATCGGAGGTAACTAACATACAAACTGAAGAATGTGTCACAGCAGTCTTAGGCGATGGCATATCAAACATTCCTTTGACGTAAATGTGTATACAGATCGAGCAATTTGATCGACTCCACTTCCCAACAATAATGAGCCGATGCCACCTGTTTCGAAAGAATGCCTATCTCCTGCATACGCTCTGGCGATATCAATAGCGCGGTTACCGCTCGTCCTATGTCCGCGGGATCCGTGGAATTCACCAACTCCCCGACAGCATGAGTTGACACCACCCGACGGAGTGGAGGAAAATCGCTAGCAACGACTGGTAGGCCTACCATCATGTATTCATAGAGTTTGTTGGGCGCACAGAGATAATTGTTGCGTGAAGTATTCTCGTAGAGTACTAAACCAACAGTGGCCGAACTGGTGTATGCGAGAAGTTTACCATACGGTACAGGTCTATGAAAAAGTACCCGGTCTGCGACGCTCTGTTCCTTAGCTAAGACGAGCAGTTTTTCCTTATACTCCTCAGTGATACGGCCTAAGAAAATCAACCCTGAAGTCGCTGGGGCATACCGCATTGCACGGATCACCGTCTCTGCCGACCGCCCTGGAATAATACCACCTTGATAAAGCACAATCTGCGTCCACGAGCACCTTTGCTCGCGAACGTAGTCCGGAAGCAGGGAAGTTCTTTTACCTTGATAGAGTGGCGGGCAATTTTCTATAGTTAGGGGCAAATTCCGTGCGCCATACTCCTCGTGCATGACTGTTGCGCGCTCGATGTTTGCAGCAATGACAGCGTCCACACCATGCAGCAAGAATCGTTCAATTAGCCGCCACATTGAGCGAAACTGCACATAGGCCGTTTCTGTAAACAATTCATGCGAATCATAGATTACCTTTGCACGACGCAATCGTGCGGCTAAATACATAGCTGGTAGCGTCGGGAGGTCGTGCGCATGATAGATCATCGATTGTTGTCTCAGTGCAACAACGAAAGTAGCTATCAGGAATTCGAGTAATTTCACAATGTTGAACACAGCGTGTCGAGGTAGTCGTCTCGATACAATGTCGAGTCGGCTGATTGTGTAGCCGTTACGCTCTTCTTGCTTAGGTTGGGATGGAGACTTACGAATGCAAAGGACAACAACCTGATATCCTGCTGCGGCTAGTGTGCTGGCCTCACGCTCCACGCGCGAATCTTGTTGCATATCATTCGCCACGCACATTGTAACTGGCGTTGGCATATCAACTTTTAGTTGCTGATGTTGGCTTTCCACAACATTTTCCTCTACATCATGCCAAAACCACACCGCTGCCGACCAACACTTACAGCAAACCCTTCAACCTTGCTGGGTTGGTTATCTCTGTATGGCCCCTGTGTTCACTCGACTTTTGTGAGAATATTTACGATCTTTGCGGCGGAGTTACCGTCACCAAAGATTGGCGGTGGTGGTGTTATTGGCCAGGCGTGGTCGGAAACAGCTTGCAAGATGGCATCTGGTCTTGTCAGTATATTCCAGCCAGACTCGACGGTCTCCACCCATTCAGTCTCTGGACGCAAGGTTATGCAAGGCACAGCAAAAAAGAATGCCTCTTTTTGCACACCTCCAGAGTCAGTCAACACCATGCGTGCATTCTGCTCCAGGACAAGCATGTCAAGGTAACCAACTGGCTCAATGATGCGGAGCGACGCTCCGGCTAAATGTACATGCAAATCCATCATCTCCAATTTGCGCCGTGTTCGTGGGTGCACTGGGAAAATGACAGTTTGATCTATTGCGCACAGCGCCTGCCAAATCGAAGACAATACAGACGGATCGTCGGTATTGTAAGGCCTGTGGATGGTTGCCAATATGTAATCTTGAGGTTTGATCTTCAGGGTGGACAAGATATCCGACTTTGCACGAGCGGTATCGGAAAATTGCATCACCGCATCATACATTGTGTCCCCAACTTGATGAACATTTTTTGCGATGGCTTCCTGGAGAAGATTGTCGACTGCGGTTTTGGTTGGACAAAACAAAATGTCTGACAGATGATCGGTCAATACCCGGTTATGTTCTTCTGGCATCTGGCGGTTGAATGAACGCAATCCTGCTTCTACATGGGCTACTGGCACATGTAATTTGGCGGCCGCCAATGCACCAGCCAGGGTTGAGTTTGTGTCGCCATACACCAGCACGCAGTCAGGTCTCTGAGCCAGAATCACTTTTTCAATTTCGATAAGCATCTGGCCGGTTTGATAGCCATGAGACCCTGAACCGATATCAAGATTAATAGAGGGTCTTGGAAGATGAAGCTGTTCAAAAAAGACTTGGGACATCCCGTAATCATAATGTTGTCCCGTATGTACTAGAAACTCCTCATATCCACCGTTGCGTAGTGCTCGAGTCACAGGCGCGGATTTGATGAATTGGGGACGTGCTCCTACAATAGTTAACACTCGCATAGTTGACTCATGCTTCCCAGAATTGGCTAAATGCGGTAACTACAGCCTTAATCATATCGTCGGAGAGTTCTGGGTAAACTGGGATTGCTAACGTATGCAATGCAGCCGACTCACTGAATGAGAAATCCCCAGACCGATGACCAAGCTCAGCAAAACATTCTTGCAGATGCATCGGCACCGGATAGTATATCTCCGTCCCGATTTGGTGCGCCTTAAGATACGCCATCAACGCATCACGACGCTCACTGCGGATCACAAACTGGTTGTAGATATGGCGGCCAAAGCCGACATCGTAGGGCAGTCCGGCGTCAACGCTGGCGGCGGCGAACAACTGGCGGTAGCGCTCGGCGTTGCACTGGCGGGCGGCAGTCCATTCGTCCAGGTAATTGAGCTTGACGCGCAGCACCGCAGCTTGTAGCGCATCGAGCCGGAAGTTGCCGCCCACCACCTTGTGGTAGTACTTGGGGCGGGCACCGTGGCCGCGCAGCAGTTTTACCTTGTCGGCCAGGTCGGAGTCGTTGGTTGTCACCATGCCGCCATCGCCGAAGCCGCCCAGGTTCTTGGAGGGAAAAAAGCTGAAGCAGCCCAAATGTCCGATCGAACCGGCGCGGCGTCCCTTGTACTCGGCGCCAATCGCTTGCGCGGCGTCCTCGATGACAGTGAGACCGTGCTGTTCGGCAATCGCCATGATCGGATCCATATCCGCCATCTGCCCAAAGAGATGCACGGGCATGATCGCCTTCGTACGCGGTGTGATCACGGCCTCGATGCCGGCCGGGTCAATGTTATAGGTGCGCGGGTCGATATCGACAAAGACCGGTCGTCCGCCCAGCCGTACAATCGAGCCGGCCGTGGCAAAGAAGGTGTAGGGCGTGGTGATTACCTCGTCACCGGGCTGCAGGTCGATCGCCATCAGTGCCACCAGCAGGGCATCGGTGCCGGAGGAAACGCCGATGCCGTACTTGCAGTGCGAATAGGCGGCGACTTCACGCTCCAGCGCCTCGACTTCCGGCCCAAGAATGAAGTGCTGCGACTCGATTACCCTGCCCATGGCGGCATGGATTTCGTCGCGCAGGGCAGTATATTGGGCTTTGAGATCGAGCAAAGGAACGGGCGTCGCGGATTCATTTGTCTGCAGAGTATGCATAATGTGCCTTATTCTCGCCATACCAATGGGTAATTCACAGGATGTTACAGGGTATTCAACTCAATATTCACATCCAAATCAAACCACTGGAGTTGATCCATACCAATATGTTTTACCTGAAAGATCTGTTCAACGGTCGCCTTCTTAAATCGTGGATAGTCGTTGAAAGCAAAAAAGTACTCCTCTACGTTGATCAGCAACCGAAATCCATGCATGTGAGCCGCTATAAACAAGCATTGGTGACATTAAATTCACCCCTCAAATGGTCAGTGCCTGATCCTCCGGCCAATCCAGACAATGCACGATACCTGGTTCCACTTCTTGGTAGCGCCAGCCGCTCTCCGGACAGACCATCAGGCCGTCAGTGTCCGCCGGTGCGAACAGGCGCTGGCCGTGCCGGCTCATCCAACCCTTCTGCACCGCCGACACACCTACCATCAGAGCGTAGTCGGGCACGTCACCGCGCACGACGGCGCCCGCCGCAATAAAGGCATAGCGACCGATGGTGGCACCGCAGACAATTGTGGCGTTGGCACCGATGGTCGCGCCGCGGCGCACCAGTGTTCGCATATAGGCACCTTGGCGCACGATCTGCGAACGCGGGTTGATCACGTTGGTGAAGACGCAGGAAGGCCCACAGAAAACGTCCTCCTCCAATTCCACACCGGCGTAGACAGACACATTGTTCTGAATCTTGACATTGGCACCGATGACAACGCCGCCGGCGACAAATACATTCTGCCCAAGATTACAGTTTTCGCCAAGTCGGGCATGCGCCATGACATGGCAGAAGTGCCAGATTTTTGTGCCCGCACCAATCTCACATGGCTCGTCCACATAGGCACTAGGATGGACATAATAGATTCGCTCGTTCATTTAGCGCCTCTTATCACGCTTGTCTCATATCCGTTTTGATCCACCCGCTCCGGAGCAACTGTGTCCCATTTTCGCACTTCATTTTCATCCACGCAACAAAGCTCCTTCTCAAAACGATTCGATCGGCAGATGCACTGGATGCCCGTTAGTCACCAACGAACGCTGCGCTGCCTGCAGCACACGCAGCACGCGCAACCCGCTCTGCCCATCGGTGAGCGGCGGTTGTCGTGTCGCCATGGCATCGAGAAACGCCTGACATTCGAGACGCAGCGGCTCATCGCTTGCGTAGTTGACAACGACGCCATCGTGGCGCACCGGCATTGGCTGCCCTTCCTGCCATTCCACCCGCTGATCGTACAACACCAAACGCTTGTTCACATCATCAAAACTCGCCATCTTGCGTGAACCGATGACAACCAATCGCTGTTCTTTAAAGGGATGGAGCCATGAGACATGAATGTGGGCGCGCACCCCATTATCGAAAAGCAGATTGGTCACCGTCACGTCGGCAATGTTAGGCTGTAGATAGGCACCACCGCACGCAACGACCTGGAAAGGGAGGGCACCCAACAGGCGCAGTATTACCGCCACATCGTGCGGAGCAAAACTCCACAGAATGTTCTCTTCACGGCGTACTTTGCCCAAACTCAGCCGGTTGGAATAGATATAGTGAATCTTCCCCAGTTCGCCTTGCTCAATGAGACGGTACAGGGTCACGATGGCAGGATGATACTCCAGTACATGACCAACCATAAGAATGCGCTGCGCTGCAACTGCCAACCGTACCAATTCCGCACCTTCCTCGTAGGTCAAAGCTAGCGGTTTTTCGACAAACACGTCCTTGCCTGCTAGCAGCGCCTGCCTTACCAATGAAAAATGCGTCTCGGCGGGCGTTGCAATCACCACACCGTCGAACTGAGGGCTACTTAAGACATCGTCTGGGTGTTCGACGACATCACATTCAGGGGCTAGTTGACGCGCATCCGCACGTCCTTGCTCGGTCATGTCGCAGATCGAGTGTAGTACACCCAACTGTCGGAAATTGCGCACTAGGTTTTTGCCCCAGTACCCACAGCCTATTATGCCTACTTGCATCATTGTGGTTGCCTCAGAAATGTTGAGTCTTTTGTCTGGCAAGTCAAAACTGCATCCAGGGCGAAAGCCTATCTATTGCTCACTGGGCCAGATTACCTGATCCCACTCTGGGAACACGTCGCCTTCTCCAATGATGAGACTGTCATAGTTGACAGCATTGCTGTTCAATGACAGTCTGATTTGGGAACCGGCCTGAATATCAACGATTGCCTGTTCTCCGGGCGCGCCCGACCGAAATACGATGTCGTCCATGACCCAGACACGAGCATTGGCTACGTTATTTTCTACACGAATATGAGCTGATTCAAGGAATGTCGTATTGCCTCTGGAGATCAACTGCACAGCGCGCTGCGAGCGCAGGCGAATAAACTGACCGACCCAACGACCGCCGCTGTCTACATTCCAGCGCTTCATACCTTCGACGGTGTTATTGCTTACGGTGACATAGGCGCCATCAGCAATGACAATTGCGGCAAGGTGTGTTCCCACGAAGCGATTGCCATGAACCGTGATAAAGTTTCCCCTTAGGATCAGTCCACCGTTGCGCCCGCCGACCAGAAGATTATTCGAAAAGTCACAGTGTTCAGCAGTGCCATGTATCCCTGCAACGGTTGAACCTGCAATGCGGCTGCTCCCCTCAAGCAAATTGTCATATACACGGACGAGACGGCTTGGGTGAAGACCGCTGAGATCAATCGCCCTACGATGCTCTCTGATGATGCCGTCATGGATGTTTACGGCTTGACAGCCGTAGGTTTGCAGTCCATACCCACTGCCTGTCTCCCGAGTCTGATCACCCTCTGCAATCAGGAACTGCGAAATGTCCCCATCAAGGCAGTTGTCCAACCGTATGCCGGCCCAACTTCCGCCATAGATGGCAATGCGTTCGATCAGGAAATCCTGCACGTTTGATACCAGCATACCGCGTGCATCAACCCCATTAAAGCGGACACTAAAGTCTGCCAAATGGAGACCGTGAATTGCGTCTACAAGTTCAACCTGCACATGCGTAAATACCTCTGTGCCTGCATTCATCTCTTGGGGGACAGGCTCGGACAACAGAATCGAGTCGTCGCCAACGCCGGTCACTGTCGCAAGGACAGGCGCGCTGCCGACAGGCAGCAGAACAATACTGCTACCTGTATAGAATTCTTCTGCGCTAATCACCGGTAACTGGAGTGCGCCTTCTACAACGTCTTCTGCCAGACTGGTCTTATGCACTTCGTATTCTACAGATGACTGGACAGGGGTTACAAGGTGTAACATAGCGCTGATTGGTTTGCTTTGCTCAATACGTAGGAACTCGCCGTTGTGCAGGTTCGGGCGCGGATCGTACGGCCATGAGCCGTTGCCAGCCATATCAGTGCTATAGTCAATTAACTTGACAACAGAATTTGATGAAAAACCTGTTGCATCGTAAACACGCAGACGGGTATCTGCACCACTGGCACCAGCGGTCAAAAAGGTTTTGGTGCCTTCTCCAGCGTACGTAATTTGGAAGCCCCATTCGCCCGGTGATGGTTGGAAGTGCAGCGTTGTAATACTTCGTCCCATCCCCCTGAGTGCAATCCGGTCCGGAAAATCATTAAGAACCAACTGAGAAACCTCGATATTGCCAGCCGGAAACTGCACGACTCCGCCGCCCGCTGCTCCTGCATCGTCTATCGCACGGCGGATTGCATGGGCGTTTGCATTGCGCGTCGCATCATCCTTCCCCCTCCCCACTTGAACCCCGTAATCCAACACACTAAAAATGTGCAACTCACTGGACGGCTCGATCCATTGGGTCGGTTGGAGCGTGTGTGCTGTAGGCGTGGAGAAAGCTGTGCTCAGGGGACACGCACCTAGCACTGCGCCAAAACTTAGCACCAATGCCATGATTAGTTGGGTCATAACGGCATTCATCTTTCGAATGTGAGCAGATGGTCAGGATGCTTGGTCTTCATTGTCCATCACTTTGGTCACATGCCACAGATTGTTCTCAGGCGCAATAATTCAGCCTGGACGTCTGAATTCTCAGCTGCGGGCGGCAACATTCTGGCCAGGATACCGTCATCATCAGTACAAAGGTTGTGGTCGGCGCGCAGTTTCAACCAATCGATCCAGAATCGTGCATCTCGAAATGCGATTGTTGCTGCTTCTCGCAGAGCAACTTCTGCCTGTGTGATTTGCCCGCGACGGATATACTCGCGGCCAATGGCGCGCAGCAACCAATGAAGGTATCACCGTGTAGCATCGGATCAATGTCGGGTGAATCGCGCAGAGTGGCGTCGGCCAATTGCAGTTGCCAGATTGCGGCACGCAGTTTGTCTATGTCAGCTCGTTGACGGGCACTGTTGAGCCTACCTGTTGCCAATCGTGAGTTGCCAGCAAACAACAGTGTTTTCCGCAGGTACAGGAGTTTGGTCGGGCTGTTCTTTTGCTGTTGAATACTCCTCCGGTGCGCAGTTCAGATAACAATCAACCATTGCCGGCAGGTGATGGCTGATTGCACTGGTAAGCGCAAGATTGCCCGACCACCTGAAGGGGATAATCGTAGACGCGCCAAATCTAAGCGCAACGAGAACTAGTCCCCAGAAGCTACAAACGCGGTTGCGTCTAAAAGAATCCTTTATATACCAAGTAAACTACATAAGCAGTACTCAGAAGAATCGGCAGAGAAATGATCCACAAGGTAAACCATCGATAATGCTTTACAGCGCCAAACACCGCAAACAGCATCAGCAGCGGCATATACTGCATAGCATGCCGCTCATTCAATGTTGTCAGGGCAACGCCCGCAAAATAGACAAGGATAGCAACAGCATATGTTGTACGTCTGGGATGTCGGAGGCCTTGCAACACCCCGATCACAGCAAAGGGAACAAGTGGATACCAGAGAAAGGCTGAGAAATTTGACCAGTTCGCATCAAATGCTCTACCAAAAATAGGAACGGGTAAAACCAAACGATAAAACAAGCGAGCCAACTGGCTGAATGGCGTTGGAAGACTTAGCAATAATCCAGCCACAGACCTGTCATCAGAGATATTATACTCTAGTATCCGCTCTGTATAGAATATCATGCCGCGATCGATCACCAGCGCCTGAATGACGCCGTCCATGACAAGGAACAAAAGCGCTGCAAGTGCAATGAGCCCAAGCGGGAAAAGCATAAGCACTTTGGGCGCTGAGATACGGTTTGTATGATTCCTATGCCCCAAGACGAGAGCCACAGAGACAACCACCACCATCGGCAGCAGACTCTCCAGCCGAAATCCGACAAGAACAATTGTGAGCAACGCAAAAGAGACCAGGGGAGCGAACCAAAATCGTTGTGTGCGGAGATATTCAAAATTGACGACCAGGAGCAAGACGAGGAGTGCCACAATCGTATCACGCGTCACGTCAGCCGAGACCATGATTGAAGCGGGATAGATGGCAAACAAATAGGCAGCGCCGAGCGGTGCGTACCGCCCCATATCCAACTTCCGCATACCAAGCCTGGCAATGATCACTGCAACAAACCCTACGATGGCAGAATTCAGAATTCTGGCATTTAGTGAACTGCTGTCCCCCATAAAAAGGCCGGAGAAGCGCTCAACAAACCCCAAAGTATAAATATAACCATAGTAGCGACTCCTCACAATATCTTGAAGGCCTGCATAATCCCAGAAGGGCAGATCGCTCGCCATAATACCCCACCGATAGAAGTCTTCTCCATCAGTAAGGAAATCGCCATAATACTTGGCACCATAAAAGGGAACACCACCGTAGAAACTCCAGGCGTAATAGAATAGTATCGAGCTAATCACTCGGATTGCAAAGACAGCCAGAAAAAGATTGCGGAGATAGATATAATCGGGCTGGCGGCGTTGTGTCTCAATGATGGACAGACCGACGACCAGCATCAATACGAAAAAGAAGGGGACAGAGACTGTGCTGTATTGAAAGGAAAAGACAACAATCATTACCAACGATAATGGTAATAGGAACACCCAAGATGTATTTGCGATGCGTAGCAGGCGCATCCAAATGCTGCTGTTCCTGCGTATGCTTGGCAATGTTGAGGAAGTATTCGAATTTATGGAAGACAGAGAAGGTGTAAAATCCATATTAAATATTTTTCATTGAAAGACAACATCGTCATGCTGCACTACCGATGCAATGCGTTTCATGACCTGACCATCACAATGGCACCATTTGTCGGCAAATGCTTGTTGCCGGAGTATTTCGGCTTTTTGCTGCGCCGGGTCAGCGAGCAGTCGAGACAACTCTGCCGCCAAACCAGTCAAACCGACGCCGACGCCTCCTCCGTCCCGAATATAGCCCACTGGATCCAGAGCGCCGGGGAACTGCAAAATCAAGTTGGGGCGCTGGAGAGCGGCAGCTTCGATGATCGTGGTTGAGTTGAAGCTGATATGTACTGTGCTGGACAGGATGAGTGCATTCAGATCGATCTCTTCGCGCAGCACAACGGCACGGTCGACAATTCCAGCAGAGGCAAATGCGTCGCGCCATGCATTCATATCACGCGAGGCTGGATGGACTTTGACAACCAAGTACGCGTTGGTAAGTGACGGAGCCAACGCCGTGACAAGTTCAGATTTGCTGCAGAAGTGTTCTGTCTCAGGCGATGCCGTATGAAGTATGATGGGGGTCGCAGCAGTAAGACCAAGTTGTTGACGCACTGCAGCAACGAGACGTGGTTGCAGCGTCGTCGTTTCCAGATAGACGTCCAGGCGAGGGTTGCCAACCACCGCTATCTCTGATGTGTCGTATCCACCTTGCTGAGTCAACAGATCGTGCGTTGCACTTCCCCAAACTAGCAACTTCGTTGCCTGCCCTAATGGAATATTCGACGATGGCCGCATATAGCCCAGGTGATGCGCATGGATAATGCCATGTTGAAGTTCAAAGCTTGGGATGCCTAGTTTGCGTGCAGCCATAATCAGTGCATGGGCCTCAAAATAGTACGCACAAACCACTATGATCTGCCGTGGATGTAGCCAGGCCAACAGACGCAGCCATACTGCATAAAGATGAACAAAGCGTTCAACATCAACCCGCGCATATTTTAGTATAGGCACCACTATGAACCCGACAGCTACATCATTGTAGGTGGCATTGATCAGCGCCGCTTGCTCTATTGCCTCCCAGTCTAGCTGTGTTGGTGTACCTTTTTGAGGTCTTAACCTTCCCAATGTGGCTAAACCAGACAAGAGATCAGTCGAAACGAAGTTCAGCCCACGATGCCGCAAAGAATAGCCGACGACATCGCTGTGCATATCTTTCTCAATCGTGCGCACCCGTCTGCCAGCAGCATTCAAGATAGACGTCACTGGGACACTGTAGACATCTTGTAACTGCGTCTGCTTGGTGCTCGATGGTGCCAACGCGCTGCGCCGCAAATAGTGCGACGAAGTGAACACAAGCACATCGGTCTTCGGTCTCAGCAACCAACCGGCCAGGACGAGCGCGCTGGTGACGACATTCAGTGCCCGTGCCGCTACCCGACGTATGAGTAATGAGCGACTTTGAAGCGCAGACACTGTATTAGGTTCAGCTATAACCTCTACAGCGGGCAGCATATTGCGGATCAAGGAGGTTTTGGCATAGTAGGGCTTGTCGACATAGACTGTTGCGATGGGGTGGGACTGGGCAATATCTGCAATCAGGTCTATGAGCGCAAACACTTGACCACGTTCGAGTCTGTCCAACAACATACGAGCGTAACGGAGCCACCAGAGGCTGACGCCGTTCACCATGATCCGCCGATGGAGGTCTGCTTTGGTCGAATAATCGTCAATCCAGGCATGAACAGTTGTCAGGTAATCTTTGCCTGCGAGTTCAGGGGCGATAGGGCGCGAATGCCATACGCCTCTTTCATCATCCCACACATACGCGCGATATGCCTGAGCAAATACGATGCGAATGTCACCCGCTGAAAATGTCACCCCTGGCGGTTTCCAGTCGGCAGCGCCGAGAAACAGCCGGATGGCATCCACCGGGCTATCGAATCTGCGATCGTGGCCAGAAACTTTTGCTATCATGCGCCAAGACCCTCTTTGCCAAATCTGGATGTCGCCAGCACGGGTCTGACCAACCACAGGTAGGCATAGATCGCATAGACTAAGAGGATTACTGCTTTGAGCGCAAGCGCACTGATAGGCACCTGGATCAATGGTGCCACATAAATTGCATATAAAACGCCCATGAAAACAAGTCCAACAGCAACCGCTAACGAAGGGTATGGGAGTGGAATTTTCTGATACTTCCGCCCCCGTATAAAGGCAAGCGAAAACGAAAGGCCGTAGGCGCAAGCGGTCGCCCATGCCGCCCCTAAAGCACCAATGAGGGGTATCCACCAGAGGTTGAGCACGATATTGAGGGCTGCCGCAACCAATGTGATCTGCGGAACAATGCGCGTGTGCTTGTAATAAAAGATGGGTGCAATGGAGAAGTTATACAGCCCCAATAGGAGGTAGCCGAACAAGATCGGTGGAACATAGACTTCCGCACCAGCATAATGGATGGGGGCGATCCAGCGCACAAACTCCGCAGCAAAGAGAATGCCAACAAGACAGAGTGCACCCATGCCCGCCACAAAGAGGCGGATGATGCGAGTGATAATGAACTCTGGCTGCTGCCTTGTTTTCATCAATCCGTAGTAGTACGGGGAATAGGCCTGGTTGAAACTGAAAATGAGGACATTCATGACCAGCGCCAACTGATAGCCAAGGTTATACAGACCGAGTTCTGTCAGCGACACGCGTGACTCAAGCATCAGCCGATCAATAGCACCAAGTGCCCATGCGGACAAAAGATGGGGCAGCAAGGGCAGGCTGTAGGCAAGCGTCATCGCAAGGTAATCGCGGTGTATATGCAGTGTCCCGTAGCGTCGCGCCAGCAACAGCAGCAACACGCCTGCCACAGCCGCCGAGGCCATGAGGTCACCGGTCATCTGCCCGGCAGCACCCATTCCCAGATAGACGACGAAATAGATCACTGCACCGGCACGGAGTACAAACATGCTGATCTGCGCAATCACAAACGCTGCAGCCCGCTGCTCTGTGCGGTAGAGCACAAGCGGCAACTGCGCAAGGGCATCTACACCGGCGCCGAGCACCATCAATTGCACATATGGTTTGAACGCAACCTGGCCTGAAGTCAACGAATCCCAGACTGGCTGCCCAAACATAAGCAGCATGGTCACGGACAAGACAGTAACGCCAAACAGAAAGAGGCTGTTTGTGCTAATATAGCGACGCAGGGTAACGGGATCGTCCAGGTAATCGTAAAACATGCGCGCCACACCACTGTAGATGCCCAGGCCGATCAACAGTGCCAGCACACCTGAAATCGCAGCACCCAGCCCGATGATGCCATAATCTGCTGGGGTTAAATAACGCGTATAGAGCGGGATCAATAGAAAACCGAAGGCTTTCTGCAGCATCGTCCCACCGATATAGATTGTGGCATTGCTCAACAACTTGCTGCGGCGAAACCCTTGCAGGCTGAGTGCAACTTTGTGGTATATCGCTGTTAACCGCTGTGCCGCTTCACTCATTGCTGTGTATGTTCCTAGCAAGGATCGCACGAATTCTTCTCGGAAGCCGCAGTCTGTTCATGTTTTTTTCCTGGTTTGTCCGACTTAGGCCTACCTGAAGAAAACGCTCGTGACATGAGCCTATCTAGCCGATTAGCTCCCAAGAGAGCGGAGTACCTCGCTGGATGGCGGCGGTTGCATATCTGCCCAAGACATTGTCCATGTAGCGCGTATGCAACCCGTGTCCGGGGCGGATCGAGCGCACATTTTCTGCTGTAAACACATCGCCGGGTGCCATATCCTGCACGACAAAGAGCGAGCGACGAAAGACCCGGCTGGCGGAGTCTTTTTCGGTCACTGCGTAGTTGACCTTGCCCAATGCCTTTTCTGTGATGCGCACGGCATTGATCTGATCAGGAACATCCATAGGTCTAAATCCAGGAAAAAAGCCAAATAACATCAACGCGGGCAATCTTCATCTGGCACCTCCAGGCGTAGCGGATGACTGTTTTGCTATATTACACATGTCCCGTAATGCCCAGCATCACGGAAACTGGTGCAGTCGATCATCCACAACAATAGAAAACATCAAATTGACTGTAGAAAAGAGAGTTACATACATTGTTTAAGAAATCTTAGAAAGAAAAAGAAGTTCCTACTCCAGTCTGCTTTTGTTTGGACTAGAACCAGATTTTTCTGGATCATCTGCTGCAGGCGTTCATGAGATGCCGAGGTTGCCTCTAACATAGTTGCCGCAAATTCGCTAGCACTTTCATGTTTCGCCAGCCACCCATTATCGTTATGACGAACTAACTCTCGATTACCAGGAATATCACTTACTACAACTGGCAAACCCGAAGCCATTGCTTCAAGCAAAGAGATCGAGGTTCCATCGGAAGCAGAGCAACTGACATAAAAATCAGCGACAGCGAAAAAATTCAGCAAATGATCATGCTTCAAAAGCCCCAATAGCTCGACAGATTCATTAAGCTTATGGGCTTCAATGAAATTATCTACAATGCATCGCAGAGAGCCATCACCTGCCCAGAATAATCGCAGATTGCGATTTTGCTTGTGCGCCAGACGAAAAGCTTCCAGAAGTATTTTAGTGCCGTATATTTCCTCCATATTTCGCGTACACAGCAGGATGGTATACGCCTCAATACCCAACTGACGGCGCAAACTATCTCTGTGTTTGTTACGGGAATACATATCAATAGACTCAAGACCCCATGGCATAACGAAATTTGCCGGAATGCTCAGACCAGTCAGAGATTGACATTCCTGAAGGAGTGCGTTACTGTCCAAGAACCATGCAGTTGCCGCCTCTAGAGCCACTCGTGTCCGATAACGAGAATCATGATCGCGCCGAGCTTCCCAGAGAAGGTCAAATGCCCATGATTGGGCTACAAAAGGAAGATTGGCATTGGAAACGCCAACGATAAAACCGCAATTGTGCAGTGGACCCGCCAATATTAAATCAGGCTCAAACTGATGCAAAATGCGTGTGAATAAAGGGATTGCATCCATCAAATCCTTGGCGTTAGCATTCGCCTGTACGTCCAGACTGCCTAGATACTTCACACCAGCCAAATCTTCACAAGGCACCTTTTGTGTCTCTAACGTTAAAAAGCCTACATAAACTCCGTATTTCACAAAGCTAGCTAGAAAGCGGCGATCGTGAACTGAGCAGTTCATCGAAAAATAAAGGATTCGCATGCCTCTACTACTCTACCGAACTCCAAGTGAAATGCTCGTGTTTTTGAATTGCATGAAGAGTTCTACGGCCAACTAGTCCTCCTATTTCGTAAGGTTGAACAGCACCTCGTGGTGCAGGACGCAACACAACTAAGTCATCTCTAGTTAATATCGTTCCGGCAGCGAGGTTCCGCGCAGCTCGCACACATCGTCGTTGAATGATCACAGTGTCTAGCTCATTAGGAGCAATCTCTTTGGCTGAGGATCCTAGTGCAAACTCAAGCTCTCTCGTGTGTTCCACCATTTCACGCCAAGAAGCAGGCGTCATGGAAAACGGATGATCTGGACCATCGCGAGATGTATCATCAGTGAAATGCTTCTCAATCATACGAGCCCCTAGCGCAACGGCACCCAGCACGGTCGTATGACCTGGTGTGTGGTCAGACAATCCAAGAACAATGTCTGGATACATAACCGCGTAGGTCTGAAGAACCCGCAGGTTTATATACCGAAAGTTATCCAAGCTGCCTGTATAGTTTGTATTACACTGCATTAAGCATAACTGTGGGTTCAGAGATAGTATCTCGCGCACTGCCTTGTGGACTTCTCCTATATCAGAAGCTCCCGTAGCCAAAATCACAGGCTTTCCTTTGCTTGCAATACGCTGACAAATTTCGTGCCAGGTAAGGTCACCCGAGCCTATCTTGTATGCTGGTACAAAAGATTCTAGCATATCGACCGCTGGAAGATCGTAGGGTGTCGAGAAATACGCTATGCCCACCTTGTCACATTCGTCTTTGAGGATAGGAGTCCACTCCCAAGGAATGCTGGCATCCTCATAAACTTCATAGACAGTCTTTTTCCACGTCGATTGATGAGATTTCTGGGTACCAATTTCCTCGAACCCCTTACTGGATACAATATGCTCAGCACGAAAATTCTGAAACTTTGCAGCATTCGCCCCCGCCTGTGCCGCCAAGTGTATCAATTCTTTAGCTCTTTCGATGTCCCCATCATGATTTGCTGAAATATCTGCAATGAAATAGGTAGGTTCATAAGTACCAATGAGCGTTCCTTTGACCTGAAAATTAGTCATGTTACCACACTTCCTTTATAAGCATATTTAAGAGTTGTCGTATATCCAGTATCGCGTAGGCGCTTGAACTGAGTCAATTCCTGCCGAATTGTAGGTAAGTCAATCTTCAAATGATGTGCCAACTTGTCTGCACAAAGCCAGGTGTGTAATGGACGGGGAGCGAGCAACTCGGAGTCTTCCAGTTTCGCAGTCAGCACAAGCCGTTCGCTAAGATTAAACGTCCGGGCAGTCTCCAGCGCAAATTCATGTTTACTGATAGGGGTAGTGCTAGCAGCATGAAAAACGCCTCGACAGCCTTGCTCAACCATGCGAATCAGCAAACCAGAGAGGGTATTTACCAGCAAAGGGGCAAAGGTTGTGTCAATAAATCCTGGAATTTCTTGTTTCGTCTCTAGCTTAGTTAGAATCCATTCGGCTAGGCTAAGCTTGTTCTGCGCATTCCAGCCAAAGATATTAGCTCTCACCACAAGATACTCATCCAAAGCATCTATCACTATTTGCTCAGCCTGCCATTTAGTGGCGGCATAATGATTGCATGGGTGAGGTGTTGAAGTCTCAATGTACGCCCCTGTCACACCATCAAATATTGAGTCCGTTGACATGAGGACAAATAGACAACCATTAAGTTCCGCCCAGTTGACTAAGTTATGTGTTACATCAACATTCATTTTCGTAGCTTCATCCTGATGGGCTTGGCACCAATCAACATTGGTAGCAGCTGCGAAATGAAAAATGACATTTGGCTTTAGATCGTCTAGGCTATCAATAATTTGACGTGAGCAAAGAAGGTCAGCATGGATCGTTCTTGTTCCTGGTAATGCGAGGGGATGCTTATTGAATATACCAGTTAACAGTCGTTTTGGGTGCGCTGCAACGCGCAAGAAATTCGCTCCCAACAGACCGCTTGCACCAGTCACAACCCAATGGTCGAATTCGGAATAAATATCTGAACTTGGTGATACTTGAAAACCCATATTGGTTACTGTGATTGTGCCACTATAATATAGTGTAACACCATTGCAGCAAGGTTTTATCTGCACATTTTGCTGCTACCATGGAAATTACTATCTTTACACTTTTCGGCACTACCTCTGAAGCATATGCACAGCGGCGACAGTCGCCACCTCTAGTGAAACTGAAAAAGTGCAAAGATGGTGTGGAAATGTTGTCAAACCGACGATTACCACGAGTGCAACTATACCACCCACAAAATGACGGTTAACTGCTATAAACCTTGTTGTAGTAGAATCGCCATAGGTCGTAACACCATCTTATTCATTGGCATCCCTTTGCTGACCGGTAACAATATTTGAATTCAGCCATTTGCCAATCCTCAGGCGTGTCGATATCTTGAGCATCCCAATCCGAAATAACAATCGCCTTTGAACGATCAGTCCAAAGTTGCCTTTTCTGTCTGAGGGCAACGCAGTTGAACCAGTAGAATTGGCCGGCATCATGATACGCTGGCGTCAGATCCTGTGAGCGAAGGGTGTAATTTCCAGGCCAAAACATTATGACCCGATCGTCCTCTATGCGCAGAGCTCGCTGAATTGGAGAAGAGTAACGCAGAACAGGAAATACAGTGTCGTAGTTATTCTCAAATAACATTCGCCATGCATGATGCAGCAACTCAACCTTAATGAACGGTGCTGTTGGATAGATGCAACACCCGTAATCAAAAAAACGCCCTAAACTTCCATAAGAATCCAACACTTCAAGCAACACCTCGGCCGTTCCAGCGTAATCATTTGCTGTCTGTTCGCTACGTCGAAAAGGTACTGTGGCACCACATTGAAGTGCTAGTTCTGCAATTTCGTCATCCTCAGTAGAAACCATCACCTCCGAGAATAATTGAGACTCTAAAGCTGTCTCAATGGAATAGCTAAGAATCGGCTTACCAAGAAATGGTTTGATATTTTTGCGGGGAATACGCTTGCTTCCGCCCCGCGCAGGAATAATCGCTATACGGGTCATAACGCTGCTCCCACTGATTGAGGTGTATTATGAAGTGCAGTGGCCGCTCGATGTGGCAATCTTGGCAGGGTGAAAGCTAAAGACCGTGATGTCGGATCAGGATCAGCAACAACGGCCCACCGGCTCGCTCTGAACGCTCACTCCAATGGCGTGCGAGGCGTCTTCGAGCACCCGAAAGCCAAACTCCTGTGCCAACGCCCAGATCGCCTCTTGTTCAGTCGGCTCGCCGGCAAAATGCACCGGCATGACCACTTTGGGCAAACGCCCTCGCCTGCGTGCCTCGGCGAGCTTTTCGCTCAGTGCGGCCACGCTCATATTCAATGTCTTCGGAGCAATATCGACAAAATCAACATCCGCCCCACAATAGCGACCACAGTTCGCCGAGGCCACGAACGTGTTGGGGGCTGTCCACAGCAGATCGCCGGGGCCAAGTCCAAGCGACAGACAGGCGATGTGCAGTACGCTGGTTGCGCTGTTGGCGGCGACCGCATAGCGAGCATTGACACGCTGTGCGACAGCAGCCTCAAAGCGCGGCACAGCCGGCCCCTGGGTCAACCAATCCGAACGCAGCACGTCAGCGACTGCATCAATATCGGCTTGAGAAATAGTTTGACGACCGTACGGAATCATGCAACACCTGCAAGATGATTGATCGCGACAATCTCCTCAACCGTCAAGAAGCGTTCATTTTTACCTGAGTTGTACTCGAAGCCTTGCGCAACGGGCTGACCCACTTCACCAAGCGCATTGGTCGTGAAATTGTTGTTACGCGTCGTGAACGTAATCGTCGGGCTGATCACATAATGGTCGGCAAACTCGACAGTCAAATGCGAATCGTCTGAAGGGCACATAACTTCATGGATCTTCTCGCCCGGACGGATGCCGACCTCTTTCTGCGGCAGGTTTGGTGCCATCGCGCTTGCCAAATCGGTAATGCGCACCGAAGGAATTTTGGGCACAAACAACTCACCGCCCTGCATACGCTCAAAATTCTTCAGCACAAAGTCCACACCCTGCTGCAGCGTAATCCAAAAGCGCGTCATACGCATATCAGTAATTGGCAAATAATCTGCACCACTGCAGATCAACTTCTGAAAGAAGGGGACAACAGAGCCACGCGAACCAACCACATTGCCATAGCGCACCACCGAAAAGCGAGCGCCATGATAGCCGGCAATATTATTGGCAGCAATAAAGAGCTTATCGGAAGCCAATTTCGTGGCCCCATACAGATTGATCGGATTAGCAGCTTTGTCTGTTGACAACGCAATAACCTTCTCGACACCACACTCCAAAGCCGCATGAATCACATTCTCGGCACCATACACATTGGTCTTAATGCACTCCATCGGATTATATTCAGCGGCTGGCACCTGTTTCAGCGCCGCAGCGTGGATGACAAAGTCAACCCCCTTCATCGCCATCTTGAGGCGTTCGCGATCGCGCACATCACCAATGAAATAGCGCATACAACTGAAACGTTCGAGAGGAAAATCCTGCTGCATCTCAAACTGTTTCAGTTCATCACGCGAATAGATAATCAGACGTTTGGGTTGATAACGCTCTAAAATCGTACGCGTATAACACTTGCCAAAAGAGCCAGTGCCACCAGTAATTAGAATGGCTCGATCATTGAACATGATTTACCTATATCTGATGATTATAATACCAAGCAACTATATTTTTGAGACCCGTATCAAATGCGATCCTACTCTCAAACCCAAACCGCTCACGAGCCCGGCTCACCTCCAGTTTGCGCCGGGGTTGGCCGTTTGGTTTGCTGGTATCCCAGCGGACTTCGCCATCAAAGCCAACGACGCGGGCGATGGTTTCGGTGGGATGCGGGCGCTGCGCCCCGCCCTGGGGGACTATGCTCCGCAGGGGGTCTTGCGATCAACAGACTGCTTGCGGGCGCTGCGCCCCGCACCCAACCCAAGGGTGGGTTGCTCCGCAGGGGGTCTTGCGATCAACAGACTGCTTGCGGGCGCTGCGCCCCGCACCCAGCCCAAGGGTGGGTTGCTCCGCAGGGGGTCTTGCGATCAACAGACTGCTTGCGGGCGCTGCGCCCCGCACCCCGCCCAAGGGGGGCTGCTCCGCAGGGGTTTGTGGGGGACAACAGACTGCTTGCGGGCGCTGCGCCCCGCACCCCGCCCAGGGGGCGCTGCCCCCTGGACCCCCGCGAAGGGGCGTTGCCCCTTTCGAAACCCCAAGTTTGGCGCGGTGCTGGCGTTTTTAGGTGGTGGCGCATGCCTCGTGGCGATAGCCATGGCGGGCGGCGTGTTTCAGCTTTCTGCTTTCAGCTTTCAGCTTTCCCTCTTGCTGTTAGCTATGGCGGGCAGCAATTTGCGCGCACGACACGCTTAATCACTTGGCCGAGTTTCTGCTTCTGGCGGCTCTTCACGCTTATCTGCACTAGCTACAGTCTCAACACCTTCAGCACTAGGGGTTTTCTTCCGGCCAAAGCGCTCGCGGTATTTGTCCAGGACGAAGGGTTTATAACCCTGGAAGTCGAGAACTAGGGCTGTTCCGACCGCCAGCATCACGCCGAGCATCCCCGAAGCCAGCAGTGGCAACAACAATGAACGGCCATTGGGCCGCTCTGGGGTTACGCCGGTCGTCGCCAGGCGCACTTCGCTGCTGCCTGCTGCGCGGGCGAGGCGTAGCTCGGTCAGTTTATTGTTGACCGAGTTCAGCGCCTCACGGGCTAGATTGCGCTCGTTGGTCAGACGCTCACCGCGGGAACGCTCGAGTTCGAGTTGGGCCCGCAACTGGCGCGCATCGTTCTCCATGCCTGCGATGAATTCGCGCAGCGCCAGCGCTTCTGCTGAGATGTCGCTCGGTTCACCCTCTGCTTCGGCAATGACAAAAGGCAACTCACTCGCCGTCTCCTCGCCCAGACGCTTGATGAGGTCATCCAGTTCAGCAATCAAGGGGAAGTCGGGCATCCGCAATTCGCCTTGTGGAGCCTGCAGTCCCAGGGCTGACGGAGGGGCCGACAGTTCGTCACGCAGTTCGAGTGCCGCCACCGCGAGCGGTCCGTTCAGATCAACTGTGGCACCCAGATTAGTATAGCCTTCGCCACTCAGCAACTCGTCACTCAACTCGTCAATCAATGCTGTTGTCTCTTCAATGCTCTGCTCGAGGCTGCTAATCAGCGAGTCGACTTCGGACAGCAGAGCTGTCCGGTTGACTGGTTGGGCACCACCCGCCGGGAACTCCAGGGCTGGCACTTCACCTGCCAGGGCGCGCAGGTTAAAAATCTGCACGGTCAGGCCGCTGCTAATCAGGGTATTTGTATCAGCACTGACGATCTGATTGCGCAACACCTGGGCATTGTTGAGGAACGTCTCGTGCCGGGTCAGGCGGCTATAGGCAGTCTCGTAGTCTTGCAGTTTGCGTTTGGCCTGTTCGTCAAAGATCGCGGCCTCACTGTTGTAGAGCGCACTCAGGTAGGCCGAGAACCTCGCTCGCCGACTGGCCTGCTCTTTCTCGTACGCCACCCGCGCATTCGAAATCTGCTCACCGAGGTAAGCCTGGAAGAGTTGCGTACGCGCATCAATGCTCTGATCGACCAGACGGATCAACGTATCAGTGCTCGTTCGCCGCAACTGGGCAATCAGCACATCAGTCTCGCCAATCTGGCGCTGGATGCGCGAACTGGTATCCTGAGCGATAAAGGTCTCGAGGGCACGCTGGGTACGATCATACTCAACCTGCGCCAACTGCTGCTCTTCCTGCAATGAGGCAATGATGCCATCTGGTACCTGACCATACACGCCGTTGGCCGTCCGCACAAAAACTTCTGCCCACGCATTAGCAACGGCCGCTGACTTGACCGGATCGTCGGTTGTAGCGGTGATCACGAGCAAATCACTAGTCTGGCGACTACCTTCTGTGCCGAACTCAACCGTCATCGCACGGGCAAGGCTGACCGGATCGGGCTGATTTTCTTCAAACAGATCGCCCAGTTGTTCAATGACCTCCGCTCCAATTGACGGACTCTGCGCCATGCCCAGCAGCGCATTACGCCGAGCATTTTGTGTGTCATTAGACGGTACTCCCTCAACACTCAGCGGATCATTCTGGACGGTGAAGCGTGCGTCAAAGCTGACATCACTCGTTGTCCGTACGATCACCACCTGGGCTGAGGAGCTATAGGTTCGACTGAACATGCGGTTGAGGTAAGCAGCGCCCACAACGACGAAGACAATGACGCCAATGATCAGCAACTCTTCGCGCCACCAGCGCAACAGAGGCATCAGGTAGGGCCGAAGGTCAATCTCAATATCGTCAAAGTCCGGCCGGGCTGCCGACGGGGTTGGTGTTTCTTGCATAGGTTTCGTTTTGTCCCTGAGGGTTCACATACGGACAGTATTTGGGTAGCTTTTGGCAGACTGTAGCCGGGGCATTATACAATAGGTTGAGGTTGGTGCAACAAGAGGAAGCGACGAGACCACATCACAGCGCCGATGCAATATCACGAATCGTCTCTTCGAGGGTGATCGTGGGTGTCCAGCCGAGCAGGCGATGGATGCGGGTGGTGTCGGGGACGCGCCGGTGCATATCTTCAAAGCCGGGGGCATAGGCTTCGGCGTAGGGGACATAGGCAAGCTCGGCGCTGCTGCCGGTCAGGGTTTTGATGAGTTGAGCCAGGGCTGTGATCGTGATTTCGCGGGTATTGCCCAGGTTAAAGACGCGCTCGGGGCCAACTGAGTGGTGGTCGGCCAGCGCGGCAACGGCACGCACAATGTCGCGCACATCGCAAAAACAGCGCGCCTGCTGCCCGTCACCATAGATCGTCAATGGTTCGTTGGCGAGCGCCTGGCGGACAAAACGGGGCACGACCATGCCATACCGGCCACTCTGGCGGGGGCCAATCGTATTGAAGAAGCGCATCACCAGCGCGTCCAGGCCGAACTCGCGGTGATAGGCAAGGGCCAGAAACTCATCGAGCATCTTGCTCGCCGCATAGCTCCAGCGGCTCTTGCTCGTCGCCCCCAGCAGAATATCGTCTTCCTCGGCAAAAGGCACCCGCGTCGCCTTGCCATAGACCTCCGAGGTACTCGCCACCAGCACCCGCGAGCCATACCTGAGCGCCGCCCGCAGCACCGTCTCGGTACCACGCACATTGGTCTCAATCGTATGCACCGGGCGCTCAACGACCAGTTGCACCCCAACGGCGGCGGCGAGATGAATAATCACCTGTGCCTCTGACGCCAGTCGATCGAGCACGACCAGATCATTGACATCAGCCCTGGCGAAACGAAAATGCTCGTTGGGCAAGAGATGGGCAATATTCGCCATCGCCCCCGTCGAGAGATTATCAATTGCCAGCACGCGCTGCCCCTGCGCCAGCAAATACTCAGCCAGATGTGAGCCAATGAAGCCGGCCCCGCCGGTGATCAGGTAGGTTTGCATATTGTGTGTTGAGGGCTGTGCCCTAAAAACCTTTGCTTATGCTGGCGAAAACGGCCAGCAAAGCTGGCCGTTTTCGCCAGCATAAGCAAGCTTTGCAACCATTAACGCAGCGTCCGGCGTGTGTCAACGATGACACGGGCGGTGGCGTGGATCGTTGGCCAGTCGTAGGTGCTGTGGTCGGTGACGATGATGGCGCAGTCGGCGTCGGCGAGGGCTGCGTGCAGGTTGGGCACGCTGGTCATCGTGATGCCGTCGTGGTCAACGTCGGGCACATAGGGGTCGTGGTAGGTGACGCTGGCCCCTTTGTCTTGCAGCAGGTGGATGATGTCGAGCGCGGGCGATTCGCGCATGTCGCTGACATCTTTTTTGTAGGCAATGCCAACCACCAGCACGTTGCTGCCCTTGAGCGACTTGCTGGCCTCGTTGAGCGCGTCCTGCACTTTTTGCACCCAATAGCGTGGCATGCCGGTATTGATTTCGCTTGCCAATTCAATAAAGCGTGCGGTGTAATCAAGCGTACGCAGTTTCCACGAAAGGTAGAGGGGGTCAATGGGAATGCAGTGCCCCCCGAGGCCGGGGCCGGGGGTGAATTTCATAAAGCCGAAGGGCTTGCTTGCCGCGGCTTCGATCACTTCCCACGCATCAAGGCCAAGCTTTTCGCACATCAAGAGCACTTCGTTGACCAGACCGATATTGACCGAGCGGAAGGTATTTTCGAGCAACTTGGTCATCTCGGCGGCGGCGGGCGACGAGACTGGCACCACCGTCTCAATCGCAACGCCATAGAGCGCCTGGCCTGCCTCAAGACAGGCGGGCGTCTGGCCGCCCATCACCTTCGGCGTATTCCTGGTTGTCCAGTCGGTACGACCCGGATCGACGCGCTCAGGCGAAAAGCAGAGGAAGAAATCCTCGCCGACGCGCAGTCCATCCTGATGGTCACTCAAACGGGGCAGAATCACCTCACTCGTTGTCCCAGGGTAGGTCGTACTCTCAAGCACCACCAGCATCCCGCGGTGCAGATAGCGGGCAATCTGCTCGGTCGCATCAACAATATACGAAATATCGGGATCACCCGTCTTGCGCAGCGGCGTCGGCACACAGATGCTCACCGCATCGCACTCGGCCAGCACTGCCACATCAGTAGTCGCCCGCAGGCGGCCAGCCTGCACCAGCGGGGCCAGCCTTGAGGTAGGGACATCCTCAATATAGGACTCACCGGCGTTCAGCAACTCCACCTTGCGCGGATCAAGATCGATCCCGACGACGGTCAAGCCCGCCTCGGCAAACACCACCGCCAGGGGCAGACCAACATAACCAAGGCCGATGATGGCAACGCTGACGTCGCGACGATGAACACGTTCGAGGAAGGCTTGCAAGAGAATGGTTTGTGAAGTCATACAATGAAAATCCTACAACGGCCTGATCTGATTCACTTTGAGCTCAACGCGGATCTGGCGATCGCCAAGCAGATCAATTAAGACGCGCACGCGTTCGCTATCGCGGAGGCGGGCGTCAAAGATCGCCTCGTACTGGGCAAACGGGCCGTGTTCAATGACAACGCGGTCGCCGGGGCGCAACTGAAAAAAGGTCTCGCCGCCAGCGGCGTTGATTTCAGTGAGGCGTTGATCAATCAGTTGGAGCAACGCATCATCAACGACCGCTGGCTCGCCGCCAAAACTGACGAGGCCAACGGCAAAGGGCAGATAGCGAAAGACCGACGGGCCAAACTCACCGAGATCAGCCTTGACAAAGACATACGAGGGAAAGAAGGGGCGGATCGTGCGCGAACGCGGATTCACCGGCTTTACCACCAGGTGCGGGTAAAAGACCGGCACGCCCCGCTGCTCAAGCTGCTCGGTGATCAGCGCCTCTTTGCGGGCCTTTGTCTGCAATGCGTACCAGTGTGCTGCCATAGACCTCTTGCCACCTACACCCCGCCACACGCCAACTCAGTGTCATCGTTCGGATGACCCTCTTCAGGTAGCGCGTGGTTGACCCGCCGATTCCACGACTGGATCAGCGTCACCATCAAATCGTCCACCGTCGTACACCGGACTGGGGGGGCTTTCCCTTCGGGATCAACTAGCCACAATACAAACTGTGGCCCCCCGGTCTCCTCATCTTCCGAGCTCTGCATGAGCAACAGCCAGCGCAACTGTGCCATGAGTTATCCCTTGCGTAGTTTTGGTTTATAGGGTTGCGGCGCGCAAGCGCGCCGCAACCCTATGCATAGTTACCTTGCGGCGCTTGCGCCGCAACCCTATGCATAGGTACGGGTGCGGCGTAAAAGCTTCCCAGAAGCTTTTAGTATCTGGGCACGCTCCGCCATTTCGACATCGCCCTACGATGCCGAGACAAGCGCTATCCTAGCAAGAGACCGTCACGTTACCTGGCAATTCCCTGACAACCGTGGGGACATAACCACCGTCTGAACACCTACCGTCCGCCAACCCGTGCGCTCGCTTTGAGGTCACCGCCTCGCGTCACAACCACAATGCCCTCTTCACGCAACAGCGCGAGGTCACGTTTGATCGTGCGCACATTGACCTCCAGGACACGCGCAAGCTCCTCAAGGGTCGCAAAACATCCTTGAGCGATGGCCTCACCAGAGAGGCGGAGCAGGCAGGTATGGCGGCGGGCAATGCGGTCAACAGGATCATCCGGGGCCTCAATTGTCCAGACGACCGGGTGCAACTCATCAGGTTGCAGGGGGCGTCCGGTTGGTGCATGTCGTAGGGGGAGCCAGGCGAGACAGCGCGGGCGCTGGACAACCGGCTGGCAAGCTAGCTCCAGGTCAAATGGTTGCAGAGCAAGCAATGTACGACGTACCTCAGGCTCTTTATTATACCCCAATTCAGTAAGCAATGTGTCAAGAGCATGGGCACGCACGGTTGCTGCCTCGGTGGGGGCGTGGCACGCGGCGAGCACGCCAGCGATCCGCCAGCGGGTCATTGCCGGGGACCAGTGCGGGAGGCTCGGCTCAACGAGGTTGGCCGCAGCGCGGGCATAGGCAAGGGCGCGGTCAGGCTCACCTGCTGCGGCATAGACTTCGGCAGCCAGCACGATGCCCTCAACTGGCAGCGGCGGGATACCAGATGCATCAAGCGGCAGCAAGGTCGCATAGGCTTCGCATGTCTGGCCCAGCCCCAACTGTGCCGCCGCGACCAGGGTCTCCTGAAATGCCGCACCAGGCAAGCTAGCCAGGCGACGGGTCAACGCAACCCCCTCGCGGGCCAGCGCGAGCGCCTGCTCATACTCGTGCAACGCCAGGAGGTTCAGGGTCATACTGGCAAGCAACAGCTTGAGCGGGGCAAGCAAGCCGGCCTCGCGTACCAACGGCAACGTCGTCGCCCCAAGCAAACGGCTCTCTTCAAACGCCCCAACCAGGGCAAGCGTATGCACAAGCCGGGCCCGCACCTCCAACTCAACGCGCTGATCGTCAGCCAGTTGCGCCTGGAAGAGCACCGCACGCAACAGCGCCAGCCCCTCGCCATACCGGCGCTGGCTCAGACAAACCAATGCCTCCACCAGCAACGCCCGCGACGCCAGCAGTGGTATCGTCGCCAGCGCAGCAGCATCAACCAGGTGCGCCATCACCGCAGCCGCCTCTTCAACCCGGCTTGCCGCAAGCAAAGCGGCAACGAGGTTCAAGCGCGCTTCGGTCAAGCTCGTGGATTGAGCATGGAGGCCATTGTTGGAACGCACGCTGGCCCCGCATCCAACCTCCATCGCCGCAAGCTCAACAGCCCGCTGCGCATAGCGCACGCCCTCATCATACGCCTCACTGATCGCCAACACCTCCGCCAGCGCCAGTGACGCCTGCGCCTCAAGCCGCGTCAACCCGGCGCAACGCGCCTGGGCCAACGCCTCACGGAGCACCCGCTCGCCCTCCGCAGGATCAACCAGCGTCCCGCGGGCCAACCCGACGCAGATCAACGCCTCGATCTGCCAATCCTCCCGCCCGGCAGCCTGTACCTCTTCAAGGAGCAGGTCTGGTGCCGAAGCACCCCTCGACGTGAAGGTGGGATACGCTCTTGGGGCGAGGCCCCCCACCCCCAACCCCTCCCCCACGAGGGGGGCGGGGAGTGAGGACAGCGCCGCCGCACGCGGCGGCTCCCCGCCTCTCTCACCAGGAGAGAGGCGGGGCAGGGGGGGAGAAGGGGAAAAAGCCATCAAGCGCGCCACGTCCCAGCGTCGGGCATGGCCGACGGGGAGGTTCAGCGCTTGCACGGCGGCGCTGGCAAAGCCAAGGCTGCGTTGGGCCAGGGGCAACGACCCGGTGGCAAGGGCGGCATACGTTGCATCGAGGGCCTCGTCGAGCACGGCATCCCACAGGTGGCCTAGGGCGCTATGGGTAAGTCGCTCGAAGCGCAGCGCCACCGGACGATCCAGCGCAGGGCCAAGCGCCGTGGCGAGTTGGGCGTGCAAGGTACGCCGCGCTTCAGGGTCCAGGCGCTCAAGCAGATACACCCCGAGGTCAGGGTGGACCAGACGCAGATACTGGCCCCGTTCGATCAGCACCCCGGCGATCAGCAGGTCAGACAGCAGGGCCACCCGCTGCCCCGGCTCAGGCCAGAGCGCCTCGATCAGGTTCTCATCGGCAGGGCGCCCAAGCAGCGCAAAGGTACACGCCATCATCCATGCCGCAGGCGCAAGCCGTGCGACTTGCCAGCGCATCAACGCGGGCATCGTTGTGGGGAGGGGAAAATCCGGCCTGATGAGGCCCCATCCCGTCGGTGGGTCATACCAGAGCACCTGATGTTCATAGAGAACGTGGATCAGGCCCAGGAGCAACCCGGGATGACCACCACTGCTCGTGAGCAAGCGGTCGCGCAATGCAGGGGCAATGCGGCCACCTACGGCAGCCTGGGCCAGGCGCATCGTCGCCTGGGGGTCAAGCGGCTCAAGGGCCAGCAGGCGCAGGGGCAAAAGGATCGGTCGGCGCATCGTCGCCACAGGGAAACTCGCCTCACCGGGGGGCGCCGTCAAGACCACGCAGAGGGCTCGTGGGCCGGCGAGCAAGCGGATCACGAGTTGTCGCAGCGCCTGATGATCACCAGGAAAATCATCGATCACGAGCAGCAAGGCACCCTGTGCAGCCACGTGATCGAGCAACGCGACCAGGGCCTGCAGCGGATCAAAACGAAAGCCCTGCGCACGACGCAGCGGCTGCGGCACACGCTCGGGCAGCATCTCGCGCAGACGGGGCATCTGGCGACAGAGCAGATGCCACTGCTGGTCATCAAGACGCGCACAGGCGGCCCGCAGATAGACACGAGCCGTACGGCCAGCGCCGAGCACCCCATCTTCAAAGAGTTCCCAGATATCGTGCGCTCCCGTACGAGGCGTCAACCAGAGGACAGTCCACGAAGCGCGCAGGCGCACCTGGGCGGCAAACTCCTGCACCAGACGCGTCTTGCCTAGCCCACTCGCACCCTCGATCAACACCGCCGCAGGGCGGCGAACCAGCGCCTGCTGCCACGCCTCAGACAACCCCTCAAGTTCACGCACCCGCCCGATCAAAGGCAACGCCGCTGCGAGGCCACTCTCGACCTCAACCGGCAACGCCAGCGGCAACATCGGCAGTTCAGCAAGGGGAGCTATCGGGGCGGAGGCCACGGGCGGAGGCGTCCGTGCCAGCAAGCGAGCCAATTCATCCAGCGCAGGCCAGGTATGCTGTTGCCACTCGGCACGCAGCATCGAGCGGGCCTGACTCACCTGATCCAGGGCAGCCTCGTGCTCACCGAGGTCAAACAACGCCTGCACCGCCGCAACGTGGGCCTGCTCCTCCCACGGCTCCTCTATCACCCAGCGGCGAGCGGTGCGCAGCAAAAGCATCGCCGAACCACTGGCACGAGCGAGCGTCACCAGACGATGGAGCACCTCGAGGTAACGGACTTGCGTCACACTCGCCTCGTGGGCAGCCCAGGCATCAGCGAGCGAACCAAGGAACGGCCCCGTATAGAGCGTCATCGCATGCTCAAGCTCGGCCTGGGTCGCATCGGGGCGGCTCTGGTGCATAAAGGCATGGTAATCGCTGAGCACCACCAGGTGCGGATCAAGGCCGAGGTGGTACTCGGAAGTGACGAGGATCGGACCAAGGGCTTGCCGAAGGTAATGCCTTGCCGAGCGCAGGCGGCGCTGAACATGCGCCGGTTCCAGCGTCGGAAAGAGATCGTCACCGAGTAATGTCAGAGGGATCGGGGAAGGGAACGCACAGACGAGACGCGCCAGCAGAACCTTCGCCATACGGGTCGGCACCTGAACCAACTCACCATCGAGTTCAACCCGCCACTGTCCAAACATCCACAGACGCAACGTATTATGCATAGAAGAAGGAGGAAGGAGGAAACAGGGTGAGCGTATCAGAACGCCCTATACACCCCTATCGTCGCCATAAAGCTTCCCGGAAGCTTTATGCTACAATAGACGCGAGGCATTATACCAGAAAATCGTACCCTGCTTCACAAAGTGTGAACAAACTCACCCGTTTTCTCCGCAGCTTTTCCATATCTTAAGTAAAAGTTAAGTAATCTGGGAATCCGAGGGAATCTATGATGAAACATACGTACATAAGCGTCATAGCATTGTTCACACTGCTCGCGCTGTTTGGGGCAATGCCAGCGCAGGCGCAGCAACGCGAACGCTGTTTCGCCGCGACGGGCTATTGCATTACCGGGCCGATTCAGCGTTTCTGGGAACAACATGGTGGCCTGGCGGTCTTTGGGTACCCGCTGACGCCATTGCAAACCGAGGTGATCGAGGGGCGGCGCGTGCAAGTGCAATGGTTCGAGCGGCACCGGCTCGAACTGCACCCCGAGCTTGCCTGGCCCTACACCGTGCAACTAGGCCGCCTGGGCATTGAACGGCTCGCCCGTGACGGGCGCAGCCCGGTGCTACCGGTCGCGGGGCAAGCAGCGGCGGGTTGCCGCTTCTTTGGCGACACAGGGCTCAACGTATGCGGCGACATCCTGCGCGCCTGGTCAGCGAACGGCATCGAAAACGACGGGCGCGCCGGGTACAGCGTCGCCGAAAGCCTGGCGCTCTGGGGGTTGCCAATTACCGAAGCCCGCCCGGAGACCTTGGCCGACGGACGCGAATACATCGTGCAATGGTTCGAACGAGCACGGCTCGAAATCCACCCCGAGCAACCGGCACAGTTTCGGGTGCTAGGCGGTCTACTGGGGGCCGAACTAAAACCGCAGGCCCAAGCTGCACCGCGGGCCGTACGCGCCGTACCGCAGCGGATCGTCGCCCCAGCGCAAGGCATCGATAGCCCCATCGTCTCAGTTGGCCTTGATCCCCAGGGCGTGCCCGTCGTACCCAGGCACGACGTCGGCTGGTACAACCTCAGCGCCACCCCCGGCGAAGGCGAAAACATCGTGCTCTGGGGACACGTCCTGCGCTTCCGGGACACACCATCAATTCCGGCCCCCTTCGCCCGCATCAAAGACCTCGTGCCAGGGGACATCATCACCTTGCACACCAGCACCGGCCAGCGCTTCGACTACATTGTCAGCCGCCAGATCTGGGTCAAACCGGAAGAAGTGCAGTACATCCTGCCGCAACAACAAGAACTGCTGACCCTCGTCTCGTGTATCGGCGACCAGGTGATCGTCCAGAACGAAGTGGTAGACATGACCCACCGCCTCATCACCATCGCCAGACCTGTGACGGGGAGATAAGCAGCGTGCCAACAAAACTAGTACTTTGGTAACCGTACTAGCTTAGTACCAAAGGGCTAATCCGAAATAGTACTTTTTCCACTAACCTTTTCTGACACGAATGGGTATCTTTACGACTATTCAATGTCGAATTATATGGTAAGTCTGGCGCACGCGTGAACGCACAAACATGCATCGCGGCAGCGTGTTGTTATGTGTGCATCAGGATCTTCCAAAGCTCACAACGAAGGGGAAGCATACAGAGGAGTATCAGCATATAAGTCATACGTACAAGAACAAGGAGTGGGTGTATGGAAGATCAGAGGCTACTAGTGGTGGAGGACGAGCCAGTCACGCGCATGATGCTTGATGCACAGTTGCGCACAGCTGGCTTTCTGGTTACAACAGTTGAGAGTGCAGAAGCAGCGCTCGGGTTACTCCATCACGAGCGTTTCCCCCTGATGATCACCGATCTTCTGTTGCTCCAGATGGACGGTTTAACCCTTCTGCGCGAGGCCAAAGCCCTGGATCCAGATCTCGAAGTGATCGTATTGACCGGAGCCGCCAGCCTTGAGACAGCGATCGCGGCAGTCAACCTAGGGGCGGCCGGGTATCTGCGCAAGCCAGCGAGCATGCATGACCTGATTACACATGTAAAAGTGGTTATTGCGAAGCGCCGTCTACGGCTCGATCACCTAAAAGCCCTGCGACAACTTGGTACTCAGTTATTGCATCTGGCCGATCCTGCTGAGACATCCTATGCGGCTACGCCCCCCGAACAGCGTTTGCGTGTTGGCCGCCTCGAAATTGACCCTCTCCGTCGCCGTGTTGTAGTTGATCAGCATCCTGTACGTCTTTCGCATGGCGAATTCGATCTAATCCTCTACCTCGCTCGGCACAGCAACTGCGTGGTGTCGGTTGAAAAGATCGCTCGCGAAGTCCTGGCTTACCATGGCTGTACCACCGACGAGGCACGGCAAATCGTCAAAGCGCTAGTCTATCGCGTCCGTCGTAAAGTAGAACCCGATCCGGAGCTCCCCTGTCTGCTCATCTCGGTTCGTGGTGCGGGCTATATGCTGACCTCTGATGACCCAGATTCCTTCTGATGGGTTGGGGCACGGCGGTGCCGTGCCCCGACCAACAGTAACAAACCCTTCACTATAGGTACAACTCTCTCATCTGTACCAGGAACGACCTCAGGCTATCATGGATCTTGGCACCCCTTCTGGCAGCCTCATCTTGCGGTGCAATGCGCACTGAGCCGGGGTGAACCCTAGTTTGGATGGATACGTCCCTATGCAACAACAGATTGTGGTGATTGGTAGCGGCTTTGGCGGTTTGAGCGCAGCCATCAGGCTTGCCGCTAAAGGCCATCAGGTAACCCTTCTTGAAAAGCGTGATAAGCCCGGCGGGCGGGCCTATGTTTACAAGACCCAGGGCTTTACCTTTGACAGCGGGCCAACGGTAATTACGGCCCCGTTTATGTTCGATGATATCTGGCAGGCGGCGGGCAAACGTCGCGAAGATTATTTCGAACTTCAGCCCTGCAAGCCCTACTATCGCCTCTTTGATGCCAAAGGCCGCCATTTTGAGTATGGCGATGATCCGGCGGCAATCCTGGAGGAGATCCGGCGCTGGAACCCTGGTGATGTCCAGGGCTACAAAAAGTTTATGGCTTCGACCCGGGCGATCTTCGAGAAGGGTTTTGTCGAACTCGCCGATCAGCCGTTCCTCCACTTTACCGATATGATGCGCGTGGCGCCCGATCTTATTCGGATGCAGTCGTACCTGAGTACCTATCGCTATGTCTCGCGCTTTATCAAGCACGACTTCCTCCGCCGCTGTTTCTCGTTCCACCCGCTCTTTATCGGGGGCAATCCATTCGATTCATCGTCGATCTATGCGATGGTTCACTACCTCGAACGCGAGTGGGGGGTTCACCATGCGATGGGTGGCACGGGGACGATTGTCGCGGCGATGGCAAAGTTGTTCAAGGAGATCGGGGGCAAGCTCGAACTCAATGCCGAGGCAAGCGAGATCATGGTAGAGAATGGGCGCACTGTTGGGGTGCGGCTGGTGGATGGGCGGATCTTCAAGGCCGATACAGTGGTCTCGAATGCCGATGTGCCGTACACCTATCAGAAGCTGATCGCCCCCGAGCACCGGAAGTTCAACACGGATCGCCGCTTGCTCAGCAAGAAGTATAGTATGTCGCTGGTGGTGATCTATCTGGGGCTGAATCGTCGCTACGACGATCACGGTCTGGTGCAACATAACATTATCTTTGGCAAGCGCTACAAGGGCCTGCTCAACGATATCTTCAACCGCAAGCACCTCAGCCGCGACTTCTCGCTCTATCTCCACCGCTCTTCGCACGCCGACCCGAGCATGGCCCCAGCAGGCGGCGAGGCAGTCTATGTGCTGTCGCCGGTGCCACACCTCGGGGCACGCACCGATTGGTCGAAGGCGGCCAAAGGCTACCGGAACACGATCATCAATTTCCTCGAAGAGAACTATATGCCCGAACTCAGCAAGCATATCGTCGTCGAGCATATGGTTGACCCGCGTTATTATCGCGACGCACTCAACACCCACCTTGGCTCAGGCTTCTCGATGCAGCCGCTGCTCACCCAGTCGGCCTGGTTCCGCCCGCACAACCGCTCGGAGGACATCCCGAACCTCTACTTTGTTGGTGCGGGCACTCATCCCGGGGCCGGCCTGCCCGGGGTGCTTTCGTCGGCGATCATTGCGGAACGCTTGATCGGCGAAGCGTAAATTGAGGGATGGATGTGCGTGCCAACTGCGTTGGCATGCACATCCATCTCTGAGAGTGTAAAGTAATGTATGCGTAAATTCTATCTCCTGCTCCTCCTCGTTCTGCTCCTCATTGCACCACTGCTTTCCCTCCCTCGACCTACCACCGCCCAGGGCTTGCCCTGGCAAGATAAGAGCACGCCCTTTGGCGTGGTGGCCGCGTTGGGCAACCGGGTGCGTAGCGATGAGATCCCTGCTGCGGTTGCGCTCATGCGCGAGGCCGGGGTACAGTGGCAACGCGAGGAAATCTTCTGGCACGAGGTGCAGAAAGAGCCCGGTGGCCCCTATCGCTGGGACGGCAATGAGCAGGGGATGTACAATTACGATCTGGCCATCAGCGCGCAGCGACGGGCCGGCATCAACATTCTCGGGTTGCTCACCTACAATCCCGCCTGGTTCAAAGGGAAGAATCCCACCCCCGAGGAATGGATTACCGACTGGGGCGATTATGTCTACCAGACCGTCGCCCGTTATGGCCGGGAACGCAACCAGATCACCTACTGGGAACTCTGGAACGAACCGAATCTCGCCGCCTCCGGCTACGAGAGCGGGCTTTATACGGTCGCCGATTTTGTGCGCATTCTGGAGGTCGGGCGAGCGGCGGCGCTGGCAGCGGATCCACGCGCAAAGATCGTGATGGGTGGGCTGTCGAGCATCTGGAGTGTGCCGCCCTCTGAGCATTACTACGACTATTTTGACTATCTCGACCGTGTGGGTCAGCTTGGTGGGTGGAAGCATGTCGACATTATCGCGATCCACCCGTATCGACCCGATGCACCGGAGGGCGACGCATGGCGGCGCGATCAATCGCTGACCTTCGGCCAAGAGATGCAACGGCTCGACGCCATTCTGCGCACCTACGGGGCTAAACCGGTCTGGTTGACCGAGTGGGGTTGGACAACGACGCGCAGTTGGCAAGGCGTTGACGAGGATACACAGGCGTTTTTTTTGGTGCGATCGTACCTGCATGCCATTGCCCATCCAAGCATCGAAAAGGTCTTCTGGTACGATTTCCGCAACGACACCCAGCCCGAAGCGCCGTATGATCGTCCGGTCTACGACGAGGATGAAGCCGAATTCCACTACGGCCTGCTCCGTCGCAGCTATCCACTCGATCCCAATCGAGCCGATCTGCGCAAACCAGCCTTTGTCGCATACCGGACGATGACCGAAATGCTGGGCGGGCTGAGTCTGCGGGAAGTGATCCGGCATGGCGACGAGGGGATCTACTGGCACCGTTACAGCGGCAACGGGCGACGGGTGGATGTCATCTGGCGTACCGGCAATAGCATTCCAGCACTCGAGGTCGCGTGTGGATGTCGCCAGGCGCTCGTACGAAGTTGGAACGGCCAGGTGCAACACATTCTCACCAGCAGTGCGGGAATGCTCACCCTGCATCCTGACGCCCTGGGAGCGCCACTTTATGTCGAGTACGACCAACCACCGCGGCATCCTGGCATCTTCGAGGCAACAGGACACAGCCTTGGGGGGGCCTTCCGCACCTTCTGGGAGCGGCGGGGCGGCTTAGCGCGATTCGGCTACCCGTTGACGGAAGAAGTGATCGAACCAGAACCGGGCACCGGACGACCGCGGATCGTTCAGTATTTCGAGCGCGCCCGGTTCGAATACTTCCCCGAGCTACGGGGGAGCGCGTACGAAGTGCAACTAGCGCGCCTCGGCGACACCGCGCTGCAACGCCAGGGCCTCGACTGGCGCAGCCTACCAAGCACTGAGAATCCCGACCCAGGCTGCCAATGGTTTCCCGAAACGGGCAAACAGCTCTGCCCGCCGTTCCTGGAAGCGTGGCAACAGGCAGGCGGGCTTGATCTCGCGGGGCTCCCGCTGACCGATGCCTTCTTTGCCACCGGCGCGACCGGGGGAACCTACCGAATTCAATACTTCGAGCGCGCGCGTATCGAACACCACCCGGCCAATGCAGGAACACCGTACGAAATGCAATTTGGCTTGCTCGGGCGGGAACAATTTATTCGGTACGATCGGATGCCATAAGGGGCACGGGCGGCGCCGTACGGGCACGGCGCCGCCGTGCCCCAACACGGAAGGGCACGGGCAAGCCGTGCCCCTACCACGCGCCCCCGTGCCCCACCTCGCCCGTGTCCCACCAACGCAGGGCACGGGCAAGCCGTGCCCCTACCACGCGCCCCCGTGCCCCACCACGCCCGTGTGCCACCACGCCCGTGCCCCACCAACGCAGGGCACGGGCAAGCCGTGCCCCACCACGCCCGTGCCCCACCTCGCCCGTGTGCCACCAACGCAGGGCACGGGCAAGCCGTGCCCCTACCACGCGCCCCCGTGCCCCACCTCGCCCGTGTGCCACCAACGCAGGGCACGGGCAAGCCGTGCCCCTACCACGCGCCCCCGTGCCCCACCTCGCCCGTGTGCCACCAACGCAGGGCACGGGCAAGCCGTGCCCCTACCACGCGCCCCCGTGCCCCACCTCGCCCGTGTGCCACCAACGCAGGGCACGGGCAAGCCGTGCCCCTACCACGCGCCCCCGTGCCCCACCACGCCCGTGCCCCACCAACGCAGGGCACGGGCAAGCCGTGCCCCTACAGCGAAACGCGGATCTCTTCTAATACGAGGATTGTCACGGCATGCAATTGCTCGATCCTGGCGAGGTGCCCTTGGATATCGTTGATTGCGTCGGCGCGGGCCTCTTCTTCCAGGATGCGCGATGCTTCTGCCAGGGGTTCGGCACCGACCAGTTTGCTGGTTGATTTCAATGTATGGGCCGCTCGGCGAATGCGGGCCAGATCGTCATCGACAATCGCCTGGCGCAACTGTGCGATCAGGCTGCTCGCTTCCGACGTGAAGAGCGTGATGAACTGGACGATCATGGCAGGGTCACTGCCACCCTGAATAGTGCCGAGCAGTTCGAGCGTTGCGCGGTTGATATAGACCGAGGCCGATGGCATGTCAGGAACTGGCGCGACCACCGGCTCGGCAACTGGCTCATACGAGGAGCCCGCCAGGGACGCATACGAGGAGTCACCCAGTGACGCATACGAGGAGTCACCCAGTGACGCATACGAGGAGTCACTGTCAGGATCAGGCAAGAGTTGCCAGTCGCTCTCTGGTGCCGCAACGGGGCCAGGGTCAGGATGAACTTCGGGGGCATGCAGCGCTTCGTGCCGCATCAGGGCGGCATCGAGCGCTTCGATCCGTACTGGCTTGCTAATGTAGTCGTCCATGCCAACCGAGAGGCAAAGCTCGCGGTCGCCACTCATCGCATTCGCGGTCATGGCAATGATATATGGGCGCTGCGAGGGTTCCATCCGGCTGACAATGCGTTTCGTTGTCTCGATTCCGTCGAGCTCGGGCATTTGCAGGTCCATCAAGACCACATCGTAGGGCTGGCGCTCGAGCGCATCGAGGGCCTCGAGGCCATTAGCAGCTAGGTCGGCATGGTAGCCGAGGCGCTCAAGCATGCGCACAGCCACCAGTTGGTTGACGGCATTATCTTCGACCAACAGCAACCGGACACGGGCACGTACCTGCTGCCTGGGAACTTCAAGCGCATCAAGCTCGTGGGTCTGCTCCTGGGGTGACACCAGACCCAGAGCTTCAAGCAAGGTACGATGCAGGGCGGCCCGTTTGATCGGGCGACGCAAGAAGAGATATGTATGCTGCGTTGGCAAGGCCTGCGCGCCAGGGGCAACCATCAGGATCAAAGCCGTCTTGGATGCTTCTAGATGGTGACAGAGCTTTTGGAGCACCCTGGTACGCTCAGGTTCTTCACAGATAGTTCCAATCAGGGCGACATCAACGGGATGCCCCTCGACCAGCCAGGTGTGGACTTCTGACACGGAAGCGAGAGGGTGCGCAACCACACCCCAGTGCTCGCAGTGGTGCATCAGCATCTGGCGGGCCGCCGGATTGCGTTCGACAATCAGCGCCTCACGCCCAAAGAGACTCGGCCCATCCTGGTCAAGCTCAGCCTGACGCGCATCACGCACAAGCGGGAGCGTAACGGTAAACCAGAAGGTACTACCAACCCCAACCTCGCTCGACACCCCAATCTGGCCCTGCATCAATTCACAGAGCCGTTTGGAGATCGCGAGCCCGAGGCCCGTGCCACCATAGCGCCGGGTCGTACTGGCATCAGCCTGGATGAACGCCTGGAAGAGCCGGTCAATCGTCTCGGGAGGAATGCCGATGCCGGTATCCTGGATCTCAAACGTCAACTGCATCTCGGTTGGCGTCGGTTGAGACCAGTCACCTGACCAATCAATGGTGTTCGGCAAGTGTTCGGCAGCGCGCACCGTCAGGGTAACATCACCTTGCGCCGTAAACTTGACCGCATTGCCAAGCAGATTCAGAAGGATTTGGCGAATCCGGGCAATATCGCCCAACAGCATCCGTGGCACACCTGGTTGGATCAGGCAGGTAAGATCGAGTTTCTTGGTCGCAGCGGTGGCCGCAACCATATCAAGCACCGTTTCGACACACTCTTCGAGATCAAACGGCATCTGTTCGAGTTCAAGCTTGCCCGACTCGATCTTGGAAAAGTCAAGGATATCGTTGATCAAACTGAGCAACGTTTCGCCGCCGTTGCGGATCGTCGTCACATATTCACGCTGCGCCTCGTTGAGTGGGGTCGAAGCGAGCATGCCAGCCATCCCGATCACCGCATTCAGCGGCGTCCGGATCTCGTGGCTCATATTGGTGAGGAACTCGCTGCGAGCCTGCGCGGCAGCCTCAGCGGCCTCTTTAAGTTGCAGGTTGGTCAGGGCCTGGCCCACGGCGGTGGCGACCCGCTCGGCCAGCGCAATCTCATCGGCATTGAAGACCCGTGTCTGGGGCGAAGAGAGCCCGATCGTCCCAATGACCATGTCGTTAATCAAGACCGGCACAATCAGCAACGAAACCTTGCGGCGCAACTTTGCGCCATTGGCATTGGGTTCACGTTGGGAACTGAGATAGATGTCAGCAATCGCAACCGTCTCGCGGCGAGCGATCAGATCCTGGGTCAAGAGATTGCCCCGAATCGGAATCACCGAACCAATCACCGAAGGCCCGGTCTCATCACGATACTCGGCCACCACCGTCTGCGCCGTCCGGTCTTCATTCAACAGGGCGCAGAGCGCCTGGGGGACATCGAAGGCATTGGCAAGATCGACACAGATGCGTTGGAGCGCCTGCCGCATATCGGGGGCCGTCGCGATCACACTCATCATCCGGTTGAGCAACAAGGTTTCGCGTACAACACGCTGCTGATCACCGCGGAAGCGGGTACGCTCAATCGCCTTGCCCACATCGTCGCAGAGCGTATTCAGAAAGCGGAGATCGCTCTCGGTCAAGGTATCAGCCTCGTGGCGCACCACCGCAAGCACCCCAACGAGCCGATCAATCCCCCTGATCGGCAGTACCGCCAGCGAGAGTGGATCAGGGGAAGGAGCCGCACGCCATTGACAGGCATCAGGAATCAGCAACGGCTCGCCAGTGCGCACCACCGCTCCAATCGGACTCTCGGCGAGGCTATCGTCCCAGCAACTCACATCGGCCCCGAGACGATGTTCGACGGCGAGAGTCTGAGCCTGATGCATATAGAGCGCCACCCCATCAAAACCTCCGACCTCAAAGACCGTGGCGGCAAAGGTCTGAAGGATCGCATCAAGGCCATCAGCGACACCGATGCGCGTACGTGCACGAGTTAGACGATTCTGATCCTCTTTGTTCCGTCTAACCCGTGCGTCTAGTTGTTCATAGCGCTGTTCAAGCACCTCAAGCTTACGGTGCAGGCGGTGAACGCGCCCACGGGGAACACGGAAAACAACCTTGGAAGACTCTGACATAAGACGGCTCCGTAGCACAGCCAGACCTCAGGCTTTTGCCCCCTGCCGCTGAAGTTGGCGCTGATGAACACGTTTATGGGCGGGCGAACCAGTCGCCGCCGGGCGATGACGGTCAGCTTCGGTACTCAAATGAAAAGCCCAGTCTTCGAGCAGAATACCGAGCGGCTTGGTCGGCATTTCGAGAACTGGAGGCGCACCGCGGTTGAGGGCACTCACAAAGAGATCGTGGGCAAAGGGGATGGCCGTATCAAGATTGCGCCCGAGCGTCTTCTCGATATCTTTGCGCGGCAAGCCCCCCCGCTCAAAGGTCACATTGATCAGCAATTTAATCTTTTCGGGACCATAGCCCAACTGGGCAAACACATCCATTGCGCAGGTTGCGGCCACAACCGAACCAATTTCGGGGGCAATGAGCAGAATAATCTCATCCGCCGCATCAAGCGCCGCAAGCGAAGGCTCGCTAAAACTATGGGGCATATCGAGCACGACATAGTTGTAACAAGAGCGCAGCACCTTCAGCACCCGCGAGACGAGTTCGCCATTGATTGGCTCATTATCCTCGGGACGAGGGGCCGAAGGCAACACCCGCAGACCGCACGCATGACTCAGCATCATATGATCGAGCGTATCGGCGTCAATTTCTTCACTATTCTTCGTAGCAAGATCGCCCCAACTATAACGCAACGGTAGGTTCAACATCAAGCCACTATGCCCACCCGTAAAGACCATATCAACGAGGGCCACGCCCCCATTCCAGAGTTGCGCCAGGCCCGCCGAGAGATTCACGGCCAGCGTCGAGACCCCCACGCCACCGCGGAGGGAGAAGAACGCGATCACCTTGCCACTCGACTGCTCTTGCGGTTGAATGCTGATCACGGAGCGGCGCAGAAGCGCCCGTGCCCGCGCAAGCAACTCCTCGGTCTCAAACGGCTTGCCCATATAATCATCGGCACCCGCCTCAAGACCCTGGATCTTCTCGTGCAACGACGTGTTCGCCGTCAACATCATCACCGGAAGCGTCGCGAGGGCAGACGAGCGACGAATACGCCGACAGACTTCGTAGCCATCCATCCCTGGCATTTCGACATCGAGAATGATCAAATCAGGGCGAATTGACTCAGCCAGACGCAGGCCCTCACGGCCATCCGGGGCCAGGATGACCTCAAAACCACCCGACACCAGAGCCAACTCAATGGTCTTGAGGTTCATCATACTATCATCAACCACCAGGATGCGCTGTGCCATGCTCCACTCCCCAGATCTTTGTGTATCCTAGCTATACTGTAGCATATCGCTATTACCACTTTGTGATCTACTCAGGAAGCTTTCTTTCGCTTGACAAAACGCCCGCGACGCGGGCGTTTTGTCAAGCGATGCAAGCGCCAGCCTTGCACAAGCACAGACCGCAGGCCCAACCACGCGCCGCAGGCAAAACCCTTGACAACCATCCACCAGAGGCTATAATCGAAGTATTAGAATACCCCCGCCGCACGCCTGACGCATATCTTCCCCTCGCAGGAGTCACCCTATGTTGCCACGGCTTACCCGATCGTTTCTTGTTGTCTGTTTGCTCAGCATATGTGCCGGTGTAGCCGTCGGGATGTTTGCCCTGCCCACGGCAGGACGCGCCCAGGAAGATGTGCTCTATTTTGCGGCTACCGGGCACCGCTTGAGCAATGCGTATGGGTTTCTGAACCACTGGCGCAGCAGCAATGGCCCGCAAACCCTCGGTGCCCCGCTGACCGAGCCCTTCGAGCAGCATGGGCTGATGGTGCAATACTTTGAGTATGGACGGCTCGAACATCATCCTGCGTATGAGGGTGCCATCCTGCGCGGTCGGCTCGGGGCCGAGTATGCCGAAGCTTTGTGGAAAGAGTTTGCGCCCCCTGACCCGGTCGTGCTTGGGCATCGCGAGGCTCGTCTCTTTCCCGAGACTGGATATGCCGTTGGCGATTCCTTTTTGTCTTTCTGGGAGACCATGGGCGGGCTGGATGTTTTTGGCCTGCCGATCAGCAACCCGGCCTGGGAATATATTGGCACGCAGATGGCGATGGTGCAGTACTTTGAACGAGCCCGCCTCGAAGCTTACCCTGGAGCCAGTGAAGCGGGAACGTTGATCCAGATCGGGAGCCTTGGGCGCGACCTGGCGCTCTTGCGTGGCCTTCCGACGGCAGCGGTCGATCCGGCGGGGGCAAGCGTCGTTGATCACTACGGCCAGCCACTGCCGATCCCAACACCGCTGCCGCCAACAGCGGTTCCACCGACGGCTATCCCGCCGACAGCCATACCCGCACCCGCAGCCCCAGCACCCGCGAGCGCCCCGGCCCCTACCGCCGTCCCGGCCCCCGCGGCGCCGGCGCCAGCCCCGCGTGGCGGCAAAGCGATCATTGTTGACCTGAGTGACCAGTGGCTCTATGCCTACGAAGGCGACCGGATGGTCTTCGATGCCCCGGTCTCCACCGGACGCGACGGCTTCAATACGCCAGTTGGACGCTATGCGATCTACGCGAAAGTCCGGTCACAAACCATGTCTGGCTGCATTGCCGGCGAATGCTGGAACGTCCCGAATGTCCCACACGCCATGTACATCGTCGGCGACGTGGCGCTGCACGGCACCTACTGGCACAACCAGTTTGGCACCGGCGTACGGCGGAGTCACGGCTGCATCAACCTGCCGCTCAACGCAGCCGCCTGGGTCTACGAATGGGCCCCCACCGGCACCCCCGTCACCGTCCGTTGGTAAGGAAGCGCGCATAGTGACGCACACGGCAAGCTTCGCTTGCCGTGTGCGTCACTATGCGCGAGATACGAAAAGAGCATCCTATGAACCATCAAAACTTTGTCACTACCACCCGCGGCCTGCGCCGTGACAGCCCACCGATGCGCCTCTTTGAAAAAGCGAAACGGCTGGGCATCTGGAACCCGAGTACGCTTGATCTGACCCGCGATGCCGCTGATTGGCAAAGGCTGAGCGCCCCCGAGCAGGATCTCTTGCTGCGTCTGACGGCGCTCTTCCAGGCGGGCGAAGAGGCGGTGACCCTCGATCTTTTGCCGCTGATCCAGATCATCGCCCGCGAAGGCCGGGTCGAAGAAGAGCTCTTTTTGACCACGTTTCTCTTTGAAGAGGCCAAACATACCGACTTCTTTGCCCGTTTTCTCGACGAGGTTGCGCAGAGTGACCACGATCTGAGCCGCTATCACTCACCGAGTTACCGCGCCCTGGTCTACGAAGCCTTGCCTACGGCGATGGGACGGCTCAATGACGATCCCTCGCCCTTTGCGCAGGCCGACGCCTCGTTGACCTACAACATGATTGTCGAAGGCGTGCTGGCCGAGACAGGGTACCACGCCTACTTCACGATGCTCGAAGCCAACGACCTAATGCCAGGCACGCGCCAGGGCATCTATCTGTTGAAGCAGGACGAATCACGCCACATCGCCTACGGCGTCTACCTGCTCTCACGGCTGATTGCGGCCAACAACGAGATCTGGCCCTACATCGAAGCGCGGATGAACGACCTGGTGATGTATGCCATGGGCGTCATTGACGAAATCTTTTCGAGCTACGAAACGATGCCCTTTGGCCTAGAGCTGGACACCTTCAGCACCTACGCACTGGGCCAATTCCAAAAACGCCTTGATCGCGTCGAAGCCGCCTGTGGCAAAAGCCTCGCCGACATCGAACAGATCGCCGAACGCTACATCGCCGACGACGATGGGTAAGTGGGGGCCTGCGGCCCCCACGTAAAAGGGGTATGCTGGCGAACGATGCCAGCACAACCCTGGGTTTTTAGGGCGCCAGCCCTAAACAAAACGATACCCCACCCCCCATTCGGTCTGCAGGCGTTCGGCGAGTTCAGGGTCAAGCGTGGCGAGGCGGGTACGGAGGCGCCGGATATGCACGTCAACGGTGCGCGTATCAAAAAAAGCCCCCTGCCCCCAGACCTGGCGCAAGAGGGCCTCGCGGGTAAAGACCTGGCCGGGATGCCGGAAGAGCAACTCAAACAGCGCAAATTCGCGGGGGCGCAAAACAAGGTGCTGGTCGTGCAGCGCAATGCTCCGCCGCACCGGATCGAGGCTGAGCTCAGTGCGTGCGGCGGGTGCAGCGGGTTGCTCGGCGACCTGGGCCCGCAGCGCGGCGACCGCTGCCATCCGCCGAAAGAGCACGCGCACACGGGCGACCAGTTCACGCAACGAAAAGGGCTTGACCATATAGTCATCAGCCCCAAGTTCGAGGCCAACGACCCGGTCGATCTCGTCGCCACGCGCCGTCAGAATGATCACGGGCGCATCAATCAGGCGGGTCCGCAACTGGCGCAACAATTCGAATCCATCCATACCAGGCAAGCCCAGATCAATCACAAAGAGCTCGGGCGTCACCGTGTCAAGCAGATGCAACGCCACTTCACCGGAAGCCGCCGTAGTCACGGCAAAACCCTCGGCTTCGAAGCGCTCACGGATCGCGGTGACAAGCGCGGCTTCATCTTCCACCAGCATGATCTGTTGCATAAAAGAATCAATGTTTGCCAAGTTCGCCGTGCTGCCAGCGGATATTGCCACGCAGCAGCAAATTGGACGAACGGAGCTTGTAAGCCAGATCAGCCGCAATATTGCGCATCACCAGATAGCCAATCCGTGGATTGCGCTCGCAGATCCCGGCAAAATCATGCTCGGTCAGCACCAACAGGGTCGTTGCCTCAACACAGGTCACCGTAGCCGAACGGTTCGCACCACCAAGCAACACCATCTCACCAAAACTCTGCCCGGTATAGAGCATATTGATCGTATTGGGCGTCACAGAACCATCTGGCTGACGCGTCGTCAGCGCCACCCTGACGCAACCAGCGAGGATGATCATCATCTCATCGCCAGCATCACCCTCGCGAAAAACATCGGCACCATCAGCCAACCGACGCATTTTGCACACAGCAGCAACATGAAGCAACTCAACATCAGTGAGCCCTTGAAAAATCTCGATCCGCCGGAGGTGATCAAGCACACTCTGACCTGTACTCATGTCCCGTACCTCCTCGCCACATTGCTGCGTTGTGGAAATTCAGTATACCACAAGGATCTTGTTGTTCTCTGAGGGGCACGGCGGCGCCGTGCCCCGACCGGGCGCCGTGCCCCTCCTGGGATGGCACCACACACTGGGCGCATCCCACACCACGCACCGGACGCATCCCACCGCCCTACATCCGAAACACCCCAAACTTCGTCGGTTCCACCGGGGCGTTCGCCGCCGCCGCGAGGCCCAGCGCCAGAGCTTTGCGGGTGTCGGGCGGCACGAGGATGCCGTCGTCCCAGAGCCGTGCGGTGGCATAGTAGGGGCTGCCTTCATGGTCGTAGCGCGCTAGGATCGGGGCCATAAATGCTTCCTGCTCTTCTGGCGTCAGATCCTGGCCTCGCGCCTGCAACGCTTCACGCCGTACTGTCAACAGCACCATCGCCGCCTGCTGCCCGCCCATCACGCTGATGCGCGCGTTCGGCCACATCCAGAGTTGCCGCGGTTGGTAGGCTCGCCCACACATGCCGTAGTTACCCGCGCCAAATGAACCCCCAACAACCACGGTGAATTTAGGCACATTTGCACAGCTTACCGCAGTAACGAGCTTGGCACCATCTTTGGCAATGCCACCATTTTCGTATTGCCGTCCCACCATAAAGCCGGTGATATTCTGGAGAAAGAGGAGCGGGATGTTGCGTGAGGCACACAACTCGATGAAATGCGCCCCTTTCAACGAGCTTTCGCTAAAGAGAATCCCGTTATTGGCGAGAATGCCGACCGGAATGCCCTCAATATGCGCAAACCCACAAACGAGCGTGGTGCCATAACGGGTCTTGAATTCGTGCAAGCGACTACCATCAACCAGGCGCGCAATAACCTCGCGGATATCGTAGCTCTTACGACTATCACGGGGCAGCAGGCCATAGAGCTCTTCGGGATCGTAGCGTGGTGGCTCAGGGCTACGCAGATCCCACGGCGGGCTGCGTCGCATGCCAAGGTGCGCCACGATATCGCGCACAATGCCCAGCGCCTCGCGGTCGTCGGCGGCAAAATGGTCGGCAACCCCCGAAAGACGGGTATGCACATCGGCCCCGCCCAGTTCTTCGGCGGTCACCGTTTCGCCTGTCGCCGCCTTGACCAACGGCGGCCCGCCAAGAAAAATTGTCCCCGTATTCTTGACGATCACCACCTCATCGCTCATCGCCGGCACATACGCCCCGCCTGCCGTACACGACCCCATCACACAGGCGATCTGTGGAATGCCCCGCGCCGAAAGCTGTGCCTGATTGTAAAAAATCCGCCCAAAATGGTCACGGTCAGGGAAAACGTCCGCCTGCATCGGCAGAAAAGCCCCACCGCTATCCACCAGATAGATGCACGGCAAATGATTTTCGAGCGCGATCTCTTGCGCCCGCAAATGCTTCTTAACAGTCAACGGGTAATAGGTTCCCCCCTTGACCGTCGCATCGTTTGCCACAATCATCACCTCGCGCCCAGCGACCCGCCCGATCCCCGCGACCACGCCCGCCCCCGGGACAGGATCGGGATAAACCTCATACGCCGCCAGCGGGCTGATCTCCAGCCACGCTGTCCCGGGGTCAAGCAGCAGATCGACGCGCTCACGAGCCAGCAATTTGCCGCGTTCTGTATGTTTACGGCGCGCCTCATCGCTGCCGCCCTGCGCCGCCTCGTCCAGACGGGCCCGCAACTCCTCCGCCAGACCACGATGATACTCGGCATTCGCGCGAAACTCGGCACTGTGCGTATGCACATGACTATGAATGAGTGACATAAGCGTGTTGGGGGTCTTTCATCATTAGATCCATCCCAGATGCAACTATAGCTTTACTGTAGCAGACTTTTCGCCTTCAGCCAACTGCTGGCGCAAACACATATCCGCCACGCGCAACCTGCAACTTTTCGCAAGCCCCCAGCGTCATAAAGACCGTGAAGTGAAAAGACAGATGCTTGAAAGGATCTTGACAATGGCAGCGCAAACGGTCTATCAAACCGAGCGCGGGGTTCACCTCGTACTACGGATACTCTATTTCTTTTTCTTTGGTCTTTGGTTTAGCGCCATCTGGGCCACCATCGCATGGGTGCTCAGTGTGACGATTATCGGTCTACCGATCGGGCTCTGGATGCTCAACCGGCTTCCGCAGGTCACGACCTTGCGCCCGCAACGCAGTGATCTGGTCGTCACCGAGAGCGGTGCGGTCTACCATGCCAATGTCAAGCAGCGCCCCTTCTTGATCCGGGCGCTCTGGTTCTTGCTCGTTGGTTGGTGGTTCAGTGCCCTCTGGCTTGCAGCGGCATGGGCGCTCTGTACGGTCATTATCGGTATGCCCATCGGGTTCTTGATGTTCGACCGCGTACCTGCGGTGATCACCCTGGCGCGCAGCTAAGCCAGCCCTCCGTCCATACGCAAACCAATTGCCTGGCTCGGCCAGGCAATTGGTTTATCACGCTGCTGTCATTGACGCTGCCGAGAGCCCATGCTATGCTTAATATGCCGTCATGGTGTTGATGGCAAGGCAAGCAGACAATGTGAGCCAATTGTTTGGCAACACTCAAAGAGGAGCGCCCAGATCTGGGCGCTCCTCTTCTTTATTTATCGGGAGGATTCATTATGCCAACTATTGCGTTAATTGCCCACGATGGCAAAAAGGCTGATATGGTTGCCTTTGCAACCTACAACCGCGAACGCTTGAAAACCTATAACTTAGTCGCCACCGCCAGCACGGGCAAGCTGCTCAGCGAAAAGGTGGGCCTGCCAGTACGCTGTATGGCGAGTGGGCCGTATGGCGGCGATGCGCAAATTGGGGCGCTCGTCGTCACCGGCGAAGTTGATGCGGTCATCTTTCTCGTCGATCCGCTCGACAAACATCCACACGACCCCGATATCCAGATGCTCATGCGGCTCTGCAACGTGCATAACGTGCCACTGGCAACCAACGTCGCCACCGCCGATTGCCTCATCACCGTCGGTGATCTGCTGCCGGTGATGGGCAAACCCTTAAGCCTCCTCGAGCTATCCCGGAGCTAGACCCCAAGAACCATGGTGGTGCAGGCGCACGAGACTAGCTTTGCTAGCCTCGTGCGCCTGCACCAGCATTTTCACCTTAGCCCTTCCCGGGTGGCGGCTCAGTCACCAGCAACTCACGCAAGAGGTGGCTCTTGGGCGGAATCAGCGTGATCTCGGCCCCGCTCTCGGTGATATTTTGCAGTTCCAGGATCGTAAAGAGCGTATTGGCGATTTGCGGGTCGGCGCTGATTTCACGCAGCGCCTGCCCGAGGATCTGCGGGCGAATCGCCTGCGCCCGTGCAAACTCAATCGCCGCCCGTCGCTCGGCTGTGCTGGTGATAATGCTCACCTGGTTCACGCCATCCTGGCTGATCGCCGAGGTCACCTGGCGTAACCGGTTGACCACCTTTGCTTCGATCTGGCGGATCATGCCCACATCGCGAAAATGGACTTTGCGGATATAGACCGATCCAAGCTGGTAGCCCCATTCTTGTGATTTGGGCGTAACCTCGCTGCGGACAACCTGGCTCATCGGGTGGCGGTTCTCAAGCATATCGGCCAGGGGCATATTGCTCAACGTCCGCACCACCGTGTTGCTCACATTTGCCGCCAACGAGCCCTGCGGATCGGCGTTTTTGAAGAGATAAGAAATCGGATCGCTGATCCCCATCTCGTACCAGACCCCAATCCCCATTGGGGCACCCTCTTCCGAGTTGACCGGCTGACTGCGCAGATATCGCTGATCAAGGCGCATATCGAGCACATCGCACCGCCCAAAGAAGTTGATAATCACCGCCTGGGGACCCAGTTCGACCAACAGGATATGCAGGCCTGGCTCGCGGATCACACCGACAACTTTGCCAAAGAGCGTGTAGACATGGCACGTCCCTTCACGCACAATCGTGTAGATACCAAAGAGGCGCACAAAACCGAGAAAGAGTGGCACCAGAATAAAGAGGAGGAGAAACGTCACCCCCGCCACCGAGAGAGATAGCCAGATCATCGCTCCACCTCCATAATGACACGCTCAGCTTTGAGGAAGAGGTTCAGGCGCACATTGCGAAGATACGCATCCAACGCACCGGGGCCACTGATATCAAGTTGATGGAGCTGCTCGGCCAGGGCTTTGAGCGGCTCGACTTCAGCCTGGGCCTTGAGAGTTTCGATTTCGACCGCCCGCTTCGACTGTACAATGGTCTGGTCAGCCCCCGCCTGGGCCAGGCTGATATCCGAAGAGACCTGGTTGTGGGCGGTATTGATTGCCGCCATCGCCGACTCAACCTCGCGGGGCGCATCAATCTCGGTGATAAGTGAAGCATCGAGCACAATGCCATACCGCACTGCCGACGAGAGACACTCACGATCCATATGTTCGTTCAGATCACGCAGATTCTTGCGCAAATCGTTGATCGACACCCCGCTAACGATGCTCGAGTCAGCCGCAGGCGCACTGAGTTCGGTTGTAATCGGCGGCAAAATACTTAGTGGGGTAGGTGCTTCAAAGTTCGCAATGCGCTCACGCAGGATCGAGATGAAATAGCCCATCACATGCACCACGGGATTCTTGACCCCAAACAGGTATGGATACAGATGGCGCTCGGAGACACGATACCGAATCTGGCCCTTCAAACCGACATTCAGCTGATCTTTCGTCACTGCTTCCAGAAACGTCCCACCGCCATTGGCCTTGGGATCTTCGAGATCCAGGGCCATATTGATCGTCTGGGTCGCAATCGACACCTTGTGAATGCGCTCCCAGGGCCATTTGAAGTACGGCCCCCCCGGCATAATCACCCGCACCTGCGGATAACGATACCGCTCACGCTCCTCGGGCCGCAAAAACTCCATGAAAGGATCTTCTGCAGCCTGACTCGCCGGTAGACGTTCCGCACGCCCAAAAATCGTCTTGACCGCACGCTCATTCTGGTTCACGGTATAGAAACTCAGCATGATATACCGTACCACGAACCATCCGATGAAACCCATCATGATCCCGATAATAACTGCACTCATAGGGTGGTCACTGCTCCTCTTAGGTTTGTCGCCGAGGTGAACTCCATCGCGGGTGGCCTTGTTTCGTGCGAGACAACGCGGATCGCGAGATCAGGGCAAGTCGCCCATATCTATCATATACCACAGGCCGTGTCTTTGTGAAGTATGCTCCCCCCACAAAGAGGTATAATAAGCCACAGAGATGACACGGTTATCAACGTTTTACTAACGAACTTTTTACAAAAGAAATAGTTTCACCTCTTGAATTGTTGTCAAGTACTAACACTCAATGGTCATTTATAAGCTTTTTTCTTTTCTAATCACGCCATATAGTAAAACCTATTGTTCCCTTGCTCGAAAATAGGATCTTCGATGAGACCAGAACGCGATGGATGCGTTCCGGCTCAGCGCAGTGGAAGGCGCGTAATCATGGCTCAGATCTCTGCTTCGATGCGTGTTGGTCCAATTGCAACCTCGGCTTACACCCCAGCACGGCTCATTGGCCTCATTCTTGGCCCCCTCCTCTTTGCCCTTGTGCTCTTTTTGCCCACACCCGCCGGGATGTCGCCTGAAGGCCAGAAGGTTGCCGCAACAACCTTCTGGATTGCCATCTGGTGGATGACCGAGGCCATTCCGATTCCCGTTACCTCGCTGTTGCCCCTCGTGCTGCTTCCGCTTACCGGTGCGCTCAGTCCAGCCGAACTTTCGCCGGGCTATGCCAATCCACTGATCTTTGTCTTTCTTGGTGGCTTTATGATCGCGCTCGCCCTCGAGCGCTGGTCACTCCATCGCCGGATCGCGCTCCGGATCATTACCGTGGTCGGGTGCAGCCCAACGCGCATTGTGCTCGGTTTTATGATCGCGACGGGCTTTCTCTCGATGTGGATCTCGAATACGGCCACGGCGATGATGATGGTGCCCATGGGCACCGCCGTGATCCTCCAGTTCACCGATCTGCTCAAACGTGATGGCAAAGCCGTCGAGCAGGATACCGGCAGTCGCCTCGGTTTTGGGACTGCGCTGATGCTCGGGATCGCCTACTCAGCGTCGATCGGCGGCATTGCAACCCTTGTCGGCACTCCGCCCAATATTGTGCTTGCGGCCGCCGCCAGCGAGTTGCTTGGCTATCAGATTACGTTTGCCGAGTGGATGCTGGTGGGGGTACCCTTTGCCACCGTTGGTCTGCTCGCAACCTGGTTCTACCTCACCAGGATTGCCTACAAAGCCAGCAATCAGGAGATCCCAGGTGGGCTTGATGTGGTACGCGGTGAGTTGTCGCAACTCGGGCCAATGAGTTATGCCGAACGTGCGGTGCTGGTGGTTTTTGGCGCGGTGGCGTTGGCCTGGATCGTCCAGCCTTTTCTGCTGGCCCCGGTCTTCCCGATGGTCAATGATGCCGTGATCGCCCTGATCGGAGCGGTGGTTCTCTTCGCCCTTCCCGCACGCAATCAAGAAGGAGCGCCAACCTTCTTGCTGACCTGGGAAGATGCAAAAAAGCTGCCATGGGGCGTGGTACTGCTCTTTGGGGGTGGTCTGGCCCTCGCCGATGCCTTCAAGAAGTCGGGCCTCGTTGATTGGATGGGCGGGTCGCTCAGTGCGTTTAGCTCGCTCCCCAATCTCTTCTTGCTCGTTGTGGTGGTCGCCATGGTGATCTTCCTCACCGAGATCACCTCGAATACCGCTACCGCAACCATGCTGATGCCCGTGATGGTGGCCCTGGGCATGGCCGCCGGAATGCACCCACTGCTGCTGATGGCCCCGGCTGCAATTGCGGCATCGTGCGCCTTTATGCTGCCCGTTGCGACGCCACCCAATGCGATTGTCTTTGGCAGCGGTGCCGTCACGGTTCCCCAGATGGCCCGTGCGGGTCTCTGGCTGAACCTCGCCAGCATTGCCCTCATTAGCGTGATTGGTTACTGGCTAATGCCCTTCATGTGGGGGTTGTGAGGAAATGCTTGGCCCCCACAAGCCCGCTATGCGGGCTTGTGGGGGCCAAGCATTCTTTGTAAGGCCCTGGCCTAGGGCGATTGCATCATACGAAACCGGATACAACAAGACGCTCTATCAGGGCACCCGCAAGGGGTGCCCGTACACCGGATCCGGCCCCCGGCCGGTAGGGGCACCCCTTGCGGGTGCCCTGGCCTGGTGCATCCACGCAAGATGCAATCGCCCTAGGCACTGGCCCTTATCCCATCGCATCCATGCGTGCGATCCAGAGCGCAGGCTGCTTGATCTCTTCCATCGTGGGCAGGTGCTCGACACGCTCCCATACCCGCGCACAGTAGGCCTGCCCACGCGCCTGGGTGACGGCATTGACAAAAGCTTCGCCCTGCTGATACTGCAAAAGCTTGAGATCCATACCCGTGATCCGGTTGAAGACCTGCTCGATGATCGTCCGGGTGGATTGCCGCTGGGCCACCCGGTGCTCGATCTGCTCAAAGCTGGGCAAGAGTCGTTTGCCCACCGCGTTCATCACGTGGTTGCCATATCCCTCGACGAGCGACATCAACGCTTGCAGTTGCTCAAAGATGGCCCGTTGCTGCGGGGTGAGCATCAACTCGATCCAGTGCTCGTTTGAACCCCAGTTCTGAATAAGGCGCATCAAGAGCTGCGGCACGTTGAGCCCCAGCCCTTCGAGTTGATCATTCAACTGATCAAAGTATTGCTGCAACAGGTCACGGAAGTGCTGACGTACCCACGGGTACGCTTCAAACTCAAAGGCGTGCGTCGTTTCATGCAACGCAATCCAGAGCCGAAAATCTTCGTCGTTCAACCCAAGTTGCCCCTGCACTCGGGCAATGTTTGGTTCAACAAAATAGAGTGCCCCGCCCGTTGCCGGATCAGGCGACAACAGGCTCAGGTCGTATTGCCCCAACACCCGCCGGGCCAGGAAACCAAGCAATCCGCCCATTTGCAAGCCAAGCAGTTTGCTGTTCACGTCACTGAAGAGCATCGCCATACCGTTCTGCGTTGCGTTGCGCTCGTAGATTGCCTCGATCGGGCGAAAGAGATGCTCAAACGAAGTGAAGTTCGCCTCAAGCCACTCGCGCCGATCATGAACATATACCCGACTGATTGGCTCGGGTAATTCTACCCCAAGGTATTCGGCAATCAGTGGCTCACTCTGCTGCACCAGACGCAGATACTGCGCCTCGCGAAACGACCGCTCGATCAACGGGGCCTCTTCCCATTGCGACACCCGCAAGGCCATAGCCCGCGCTTGATCCCAGTCAATCAGACTCGTCTCCCGACGCTCAGTGCGTGTGCGCGTCTCAATATAATAACGTGCGGCGGCGCCGGCGACTGCCCCGATCAGGAGCATGCCGCCTAGACGACGTAGATCAGTTCCAGGCTTCGCCACGACGATTCCCTTTCTCGCGAAATCCAACATAATAACAGCCAGTGTAGCACGGATGCCCGAACCCTGTCCAATCATTTGACAGCCTCCCTACCCCATGCTATACTCGTTGAGTGCGTGCGGGGGCGTAGCTCAGTTGGGAGAGCGCGACAATCGCACTGTCGAGGTCAGGAGTTCGAGCCTCCTCGCCTCCACCACACACACAACGGGGCCATAGCTCAGTTGGGAGAGCGCAACACTGGCAGTGTTGAGGTCTGGGGTTCGAACCCCCATGGCTCCACCACAAGCGACAAAGCGAAACGCCGAGCATTCTGCTCGGCGTTTCGTTTTGTCGCTTGATGCGGGGGCTTTATGCCTGATCACGCTGCGTACGCGCCGCTGCTTCGAGTAACTGCAAAATCCGCGGTACCATGGCCGCAGGGTTCTGGTGCAGGCCTTCGATCAGCAGGGCATTATCGTAGAGCTGCTCGGCGGCTGCGGTGACAATCGGGTCGTTCGCATCAACCTCGACCCGCTGCGCGAGGGCTGCGACCAGGTTGTGGCTCAGGTTCAACTCGAGAATGCGCGGTGCCGCGTCAGCTTCGCGACCCAGCATCTGCTGGATCCGCTGCATTTCGCGCCCCATCATATCGTCGTCACTCACCAGGCGCGCCGGGCTGTCACGCAACACCTTCGACGCGCGCACGGTTTTGACCTTTTCACCCAGGATCGCAGTCAAACGCTCGGCCAGCGGCGTGAATTGCGCTTCGCTGATCTGTGGTTCGGGCGCTACCACCTCGCCCGGCAATTCCAGGTCGGCCTCATCAACATTGCGCAGCTTCAAGCCTTCGTATTCACGCAACCCCGAGAGCATAAAGCCATCCATGAGGTCAGTCAACAACAAGACCTCGATCCCCCGGGCCTTGAACGGATCAAGGTGCGGGCTCGTCGCGGCAGCTTCGGGGCTCGCTGCGAGCACATAGTAGATCTCTTGCTGCCCATCAATAATTCGGCTCTTGTACTGGTTCAGGGTCATCAGTTCGCCATCACTGCGGGTCGTCTCGAAGCGCAACAACTTCAGCAACTCGTTCCGACTTTCGTAATCAGTGGCAATACCCTCTTTGATAAAGACACCGAACTCTTGCCAGAAGGACTTGAAGGCAGTCGCATCTTTGTCGGCCAGATCATTCAACTCGCGGTGCAACCGACTCGTCAACGTCTTCCGGATGCGCTGCATCACCGGCGACGACTGCACACTCTCACGCGATACATTCAGCGGCAAGTCTTCACTGTCAACCACACCCTCGATAAAACGGAAGTAGGCTGGCAAGAGATCCTTCGCCTCTTCGAGGATCAAGACCTTGCGCGAATAGAGCCGAACCTTGCCTTCGACCCGGCGCTCGATCAAGCCACGCTCACGTTTGCCAGGAATAAAGAGCACACTATGCAAATCAACCGGCACATCCGTCGAAAGATGCACGTGCAGCATAGGCTCGTCTGGCTCGAACGTCAATTGCCGATAGAGATTCTGGTACTCCTCGGCTTCGACCTCACGCGGAGCACGCCGCCAGAGCGCCTTGCGCTGATTGATCTGCCGGTCACCACTATAGATGGGAAAGGCAACAAAATCTGAATGTCGTTTCACAATCTGCTCGAGACGCCAATCATTGGCAAACTCGGCTGCATCTTCCTTCAAATGGAGCGTAATCGAGGTGCCGCGTTCTTCGCGTTCAGCCGAACCAATGGTGTAGCGATCGTCACCCGTGCTCTCCCATATGGCTGCCTCGGCCTCGGGACGGTACGAACGCGACACAACGGTCACCTTATCAGCGACCATAAAGACTGAGTAGAAACCAACGCCAAACTGGCCGATCATCTCGCTCGCCGTCGCCTTGCTAGCGTCCTTGGTCTTTTCAACAAACGCACGCGCACTCGACTGGGCAATCGTGCCAAGATGATCAATCAGCTCCTCACGGGTCATGCCCGTACCAGTATCAGTGATCGTCACCGTGCGTGCCTCTTTATCGGCACTCAACCGGATCGCCAGTTCGACCTCAGGATCATGCACATCACGGTTGGTCAACATCTCAAACTGCATCCGATTGAGCGCATCCGATGCATTCGAAATCAGCTCACGCAGAAAAATCTCGCGATCGGTATAGAGCGAATGGGCCAGAATTTGCAACACCTGTTGCACCTCGGCCTTGAAGGTCTTCGCCTCGACCTGAGGCGCCTCAGTCGGCTCGGTCGTCATATACCAGCACTCCTTGCTTCTTCAAAAATAATTCTCCCTATTGTACCGCATCCCCATCCTTCACTTTTCAACGTCATGCTGGTGGGCACCTACGGTGCCCACCAGCATGTACTATAGATCACGAAGTGTTAGAAACACATTAACACTAGACTAACAAACTATATATAGTTCAGTCTGAAGACCGAGCAAAAGCCCATTGACAAGCCCTCTGCCCTATGTTATCCTTGCGCGTAGCGAAGATGAAATAATGCAGAGACGGAACGGAAGGAGCACGCAACATGACAATAGGAATCAACAGTGCGAACGTCGGCGTTGCCGATACGGGCCTTGTGGTTCGGGTCATTGTTGCCCGTGCCACCGCGAGGGTCAGCCAGATCCCATTCCGCCTGCTCAGGAGCTAATTGCTCCTCTGATACGATGAGCAACAGGCTGTGGGTGGCTGATCAGCACCCGCAGCCTTTTTTGATCAAAAAAGGCCGTGGTGTGCCCAGCACCCACGGTCTTTTTGTTTTCACAACGAGTCCGCAGCACATACCTTTGCGTCGCTGGTTCAACCACCAGCCACATAAGTAAGCCACAAACAGGCAGGAGCCATTCTATGATACAGCTTGATGTTGCAGTAATGACCACACGCACGCCATCGGAGGAACGCGACAACATCCCAATGGGGAGGTCAGCCTTGCTTATTTTAGAGCGTGACGGCTCACTGCATCAATATCCCCCTGCCCAGGGCCATACTGCCCCCTCGCAGGCAATGATAAACCTCAATCAAGAAGAGGCAAAACCGGGCTTGATCGATCATCTGCTCGCCTTTGCTTTTGATATCCTTGGCGTTACCAAGCTGGAGTTGCGCATCAATGAACAGCCAGAAGCTTGAGGCAATGATGAACAGCACAGAGCAGACGCCAACTCGCCCGGATCGCTTGCTCGGTACGGTCTTGCGCGCCCAGAGTGGCTTTTTCTGGGTACAGACCAGTACCGAGACGGTGATCTGCAAGCTTCGCGGGCGTTTGAAACGCGAACGCCAAGCGAGTGACATCGCCGTGATTGGCGATCAGGTCGAAATTACGCTTGTCGGCAATGGCGAAGGCGCGATCGAAAGCGTCTACCCGCGTCGCTCCAAACTCGCCCGTCGCGCCGCCGGAACGCGAGGGGCCTATAAAGAAGATGTCCTGGTCGCGAATGTTGACCAGGTTCTGCTCACGTTCGCCTGCGCCCAACCGGCCTTTACGCCGCGTATGCTCGATCGTTACCTTGTTATCTGCGAACATAGCGGCCTTGAAGCCATTATTGTCGCGACCAAAATTGATCTTGTGGATCAGGCAATTGCGACCAAACTCTTTGCCCCCTACGAACAGATCAATTACCGTGTGCTCTATGTCTCAAATCAGACCGGGCAGGGCTTGCAGGCGGTACGCGATACCCTCGCCGGGCGCATCAGTGTCGTCACCGGCAAATCCGGGGTCGGCAAATCAAGCCTGCTCAACGCCCTCCAACCCGATCTCCACCTCGACACGGGAACCATCAGCACAGCCCTCAACAAAGGCCGCCATGTCACTACCGTGGCCGAGTTGATCGCCCTTGATCTCCCTGGTAAAGGCTATGTTGCCGATACCCCCGGTATTCGCGAAATCGGCCTCTGGCAAGTCCCTGCCGATGAACTGGACTGGTGTTATCGCGAACTACGGCCCTACCTTGGTCACTGCTATTTTGCTGGTTGCAGCCATATTCACGAACCAGACTGCGCCGTCCGTACCGCTGTGAACGCCGGCAAGATCGATCACGTCCGTTACGACAGCTATGTGAAACTGCGCCAGGGCGAAAGTTAAATTGGAGGAGAACTGATCATGCCCAAAATCCGCATCAACCTGCGTGAACTGAATAACCTGGATGATCTGGATCTGATCGAAGAGACGGACGAACTGCTCGAACGTGAAGAGCGGAGCGGTGAAGAGAAAGAAAAGCGGCCAGTCAACCCAGTTAACCTGCAACGCCGTCAAGAGGGCCGCAAATTGGGCAAAGCGATCAACCGCATGCTGCGCGAACGCAAACAGGCGCGCTAAGCGCATAAGCATGAGATGCTTGGGGGCCGTAGGCCTTCAAGCATCTCACCTTAGACCTAATACCTTGCAAATAAGCTCACGCGAAGGCGCGAAGGCGCGAAGGGTTAGCTCACCTACGCGAAAACCGTTGCGTCTTTGCGTCAAAACAATCGCCTTCTTTGCAAGGTATTAGCCTTAGACTTCGATGATCGGCCCCTCGCGGGCCGCCTCAAGTCGCAACAACGAGCCCATCGCCACGAGTTCAGCGCGGTAGTGGGCTACCAGGGCATCGAGCTGGGCATCGGTGCGCGTTGGGGCATGATGATAGAGCAAGAGTTGTTCGACGTGCGCTTCCTGTGCCACCTCGATCGCATCTTCGACGCGACTATGCCCATAATCTTCAACCTCTTCGGCCCGCGTATACGGGGCACTGTGGATCAGCACCGTCGCCCCCTCGGCAAAATGCACGGCCTTCCGCCAGATCTGCGCATCACTGTAGCGCACATCGGTCATATAGACCACCGTTCGCCCATGCTCTTCGATCCGATAGGCCCAGATGGGCGAATGCTTGTGCTGCGACAGCGGCATCGCCCGTACCTTCAGCCCTCCGACCTGAAGGGGATGCGTTGAGATCGGCTCAAAGCTATGCGTGGCCGCCATATGCGCCAGGCCATAGACTGGTGAATAGACCGGCGAGAGAATGCCATCATAGACCATGCGCAAGGAACCGCGGGTACTATCGGGGCCATAAATTTTCAGTTTATTGCCTGGTGTATGCACCAACCCCGGAAACGGCAAGCCCAGCAGGTGATCCCAGTAGGTATGGCTGATCAACAGGGTCAACTCGCCCCGACCTTCGCCAAATTCCCGTTGCATCAACTCATCGCCAAAGCGACAAAAGCCGGTGCCACTATCAAGCACCAGCAATTCATCGTGGGCCCCATAGATCACGACACAACACGTATTGCCCCCATACCCCAGATACGCCGCCCCCGGGGTTGGCACATACCCACGCACCCCCCAGAACTGAAGCTTCATAGCGCTTCCTCTTTGTCTAGCACCATGCCCTCAAAGGCAGCGCGGATGACAAGGGGTGGCCTAGCGAGGGCTGACTGCGCTGCGACGATCGCGTCAAGCTCATCATCCGACCGATGCGGATCGTGATGAAAGAGCAATAATTCGCGCACGCCTGCTGCTTCCGCAATCTCACGGGCCTGACTTGCGGTGCTATGCCCCCAGTGGGGAAACTGCGCATACTGAGCATCGGTAAACTGCGCATCATAGAGCATCCAATCCGCATCACGGGCGAGTTCAATAATCGCCTCACGCATGGCGGCCAGTTCTTGCAACTCTACATCCGAGTCAGTCGGCCGCCCTTGCCAGTTGATCCGTTCATCACCAAAGAGCACCGTGTGAAATGGCCCCGTATCAGGGATAAAAACCAGGCTCGCCGCCTCGGTCTCCAAACGATACGCCAGGGCTCGATACGGGTGATTTGTCCGCGCCGTACTTACCTCCACCGAACCAAGGTTAAAACACGATCCCTGATCAATTTCGTGGAAGTGTAACTCGGCCCGTAAATCCTCCAGACTCATCGGCAACAATGGATCAGTCAAAGCGTTGGCAAGCGTCGTACGCAACGTCGATTGGGTACGAGCCATGCCGAAGATATCAATGCGGTATTCTGGTTGATAAATGGGTTGAAAAAAGGGAAACCCAATAATATGATCCCAGTGGGTATGGGTCATCAACAAGTCAAGTTGGCGTGGCGGCGCAGGCTCAGCCGCCAGCGCATCCCCCAGCAGCCGCAGCCCCGTCCCCGCATCAAGCATAATGCACCGCTTAGTGGTACGCACCTCAACACACGTTGTATTGCCTCCATAACGAAGCATTGAACGATGTGCTACCGGGTACGAGCCACGGGTTCCCCAGATACGTACTCTCATGCCCTCGATCCAGAAGTCCTTCGCATAGTATGCTATAGTGTACAGGATAAATGCAATCTGTGTAGTCGTCTACCAGTTTCTCATAGGGCGATTGCATTTCCGTTGGTACGTGCTGTCAAACCGGCGGATCGCCCTCATCTGCCCACACCGTCGGCGTCAACGCCTCGGCTACGAAAAGCACAGCCAGCCTGCGTCGGCTAGATCAAAGCTACGCCGGTGGCCTTCGCTGACCAGGAGCCGAGGCATTGATGCCGACAGCAGAAGCTACAATTGCCATCAAGGAGGCACCGTGAAACGGATCAAAATAGGGGTACAACTTCACCCTCAGCATACTACATGGGCTTCGTTTGCCGATGCGGTGCGCCACGCCGAGGCCATAGGATGTGATACGATCTGGAACTGGGATCATTTCTTTCCGCTTTATGGTGATCCCCAAGGCCCCCATTTTGAAGGGTGGACCGTCTTGACCGCCATGGCAACCCTGACGACCCGCGCTGAAATCGGCTGTCTGGTCTCGTGCAATAGCTATCGCAACCCTGCCCTGCTCGCGAATATGGCCAAGACGGTTGACCATATCAGTGGTGGGCGACTGATCTTTGGGATCGGGGCGGGCTGGTTCGAGCGCGACTATGAAGAGTATGGCTATCCTTTTGGCACCGCACCTGATCGACTGCGAGCCCTGAAAGAGGCACTACCAATCATCAAGCAACGTTGGGAGGTGGAAATCCCGCCCCCTGTACGCCCGATTCCCATTTTGATTGGTGGTGGTGGCGAAAAAGTCACCCTCAAACTGACCGCCCAGCATGCCCAGATCTGGCATGGCTTTGGCACCCCCGACGTCATCCGCCACAAACACGCGGTTCTGGACGCCTGGTGCGTCGAGCTTGGCCGCGACCCTGCCGAGATTGAGCGCAGTATTTCGCCAAGCAAAGGCGAAAGCCTCGAAGCCTACCGCGAAGCAGGCGTGACCCATTTCATCTACGGGATAGGTGAGCCGTGGGATTTTGGCCCGGTGGAAGAAGCCCTACGCTGGCGTGATACGCAATAGCCCCTGGAAAAAAGCCAGCATAGCTGGCTTTTTTCCACCAAAGCTCACACATCGCGTGGCAGTTGCTGCGAGTGTCCTTCAAGCCGCCAGAGGATCCGCTGCACCACCTGCGCATCAAAGGCAATCTGCGCATTCTGCTGCGGATCGGTTGGCTCAAAGAGGCCCCGGCCTTCGGCGTCAAAACTATTCGCCACATACAACAGCGCCTCTTCGCGCACCTCGCGCTCAAACGCCAGATGTTGACGATAGAGATGCCGCATCAATTCTGGTGACGGCCTGAGATTACGGAGTTCGCGCCGCCCAAGGATCGCGACCAGGCGTGCGCGGGCCTCACCAGGATCGCGCGTCGTTGCGGCCAGCATCACCCGCTGCAGCCCCACCGGTGGCGGGATGAGCCTAGGAACAACGGCACCGGTTGCGAGGGAAGGACTGAACTGGATCTGTCCTGCGTGGCGTAACACCTGATCAGCCAAGCGGGAACTAACCTGCGGCACATTGATCGTCGCCGTCAGAAAGCAATTCCGCGGGACCACCGGATGCTGCGCTGCTGGAAGCCCACTCAAGACGAGACGCCGCTCGCCGTGTGGCTCCACCCGCAACAGGCGACTCAAATAGAGATCGAGTTCTTCGAGGGTCAGCCCTCTAAGCAGCACCAGATAGGCTTTGCCAGCATTTTCGGGCACGGCCGCCTCGTGCATCGTTTCGAGCAACTGACTAATGCCAAAGCGCGTATGAATATCGCGGTAGTAGGTACTCTGCGTACCGTGGCCCGTCCAACTATCCGATCCAATCGTCACAAACTGCCCACTATCCTGGCCGACGAGCGAAGCCGCCACCCCAGCCGCCATGGCTGCCTTGCCCGCGCCTTCGCGGCCAGTCAACACCACAAACGGATTTGTCTTCAATGACACATAGTAGGCAACAAGGAGCGAACGAGAAAAGAGACTTCCGAGATCATGAACCAGCCTGGCGACGAGTTGTTGTTCTCCACTGCCAGCACAACGAGCGCGATAGGCCGAACCAGGCGAGGTCATCGTGTTGACAGGGTGCGTCAACTTCCCCTGGCCTACACTGGCCTGACCACTGGCATCTTTGCCAATGGTATGGAAGTTATAAGCAATCATAAGCTCCTATCCAAGGCGTATATCTGAGGCATCACCAATGTTCAGTTCGTGACTGATCCCATCAATAAACGCCTTCTCTCCAATCAAACTCCCCGACATAATCACGGATTGGATTTGCGCACCAGCGTTGACAATCGTATTTTGGATAATCGATGTACGAATGACCGACCCATCGGCGACCGAAACATACGGACCAACCACCGAGTTTTCAATCACCGCATTGGGGGCAATATGCACCGGCGGAATAATCACCGATTGGATCCCATCAATCACACAACTATGCCCGTGGTCTAAGAGATAGCGATTAGTATCGAGCAACGCCTCGACGGTGCCACAATCGCGCCACATCGGCACGGCTTCAGCGTGCAGAATCTCGCCACGTTCAATCATCACCTGCAGCGCATCGGCGAGATAGTATTCGCCTTTAGTCTGGATTTTTTGCTCCATGATGTAGCTGATCGCATCCATCAAGCGCTGCGCTTCGGGCACATAATAGAAGCCTACCACGGCCAGGTTCGACACTGGCTCGAGTGGTTTTTCCACCAGACGAACAATGCGCCCCTCCTCAACCACGGCTACACCAAAGCGGCGTGGGTCATCAACTTCTTTGCAGTAGATAATGCCTTCACTGGGATGGGTTGCCAGGCGCGCTTTATCGATCCCGACCAAGCCATCACCAAACACGACGAGCAACGGGCCGCTGATCTCTTTGGCCAGATAAATGGCATCGGCCTGACCGCGCATCTCTTGTTGGACAAGAAAGCGTAGCGGAATATGCCCATAGTTTTGGCAGACAAAATCCTCGATCTGCTTGCCTAAATAGCCAGTTACACAGATCAGTTCGTCAATCTGGACATCAAGCAGATCATCAATAATATGGGCCAGCACTGGTTTGCCTGCCACCTGCACCAGTGGTTTTGGCTTGCTAAACGTATGAGGTCGCAAACGTGTACCCAAACCCGCCGTCAAGATCATAACCCGCATAGCTTCAGTTCCTTGATGCGCACGTACCGCCGCAACATCCTGATCCACATCCCCCACCAGCAGGCGCACTCATCGCAGAAACCTCTGAACGCAATGAACCCCCACGGCTATGCGCAGCAAAGACCGATAACTGGCGGTGGACATGCTCGCTTCCACAGGCGGGACAGGTAAGGCCCTTCTCATCCTGATCCATCCGGCGCAAGAGTTCAAAGTGACTATGACACACGTCACAGCCATACTCATACATTGGCATAGGGCTACCTCAAAATAGAACCTGATTTCCAATTTGCAGCTTCCGTACCCTGATTATACCACGCCACTGCCCAATATGGAACCTTGACAGCAGGAAACGGACATGGTACGATTCCGCCACTTCAATGATGGATAAACCCACCCAAAATACGGGTAATTCTTCCCCATGCTCCGCCCCACAGATGTGTCGGAGTAATGACGAGCTATGCTCCTGAACCTCCTCGGCTGAACGCAATGTAGCTGTGGGCCGCTTAACTTGCCGCCTTGCAATGGGGGCGCTCTCACGCACCCAGGAGAATGCCTATCGCGCTATTTATGGTGTTCTTTGCGCTGGCTTTTGTGATAGCTTTGCTTGCTGAAGGAGTATCTTCTATGAACAAATTGAACTGGCGTAGCAGCCTGGCCGTACTTATGATGCTGGCGCTGCTCTTGCCCATCCTGGCCGCCTGTGGTGGTGGAACGGCAACCGCCCCAACCACGCCACCCGCACCCGAGGCAGCAACAACTGCCCCGGCCCCTGATGCGCCCACGACGCCCCCGGCCCCTGATACGCCCACGACGCCCCCGGCCCCCAGTACCGGTACGGCTCAGGCCGGTGTGCTGCGGATCAATACCGAGAGCGAACCTGATAATGTCGATCCGCAGAAGTCAAGCTTCGTGCGTGAGATTCAGTTCATCATGATGGCCTATCAGGCCCTAATGACGTTCGATGGTAATATGGAACCCATCCCTGCTGCCGCCGAAAGTGTCGAGACCTCGGCTGATGGCTTGAAGTACACCTTCAAGCTGCGCCCCGATGGTCAGTATAGCGATGGCACACCCGTGACGGCCCAGAATTTTGAGTATGCCTGGCGCCGCCTCGCTGACCCCGAGACGGCCGGTGAGTATCAGTCACTGCCGTGTGGCATCATCAAGGGCTATACCGAGTATTCCGCCACGGCCTGTGAAGGCATGGAGATGGAGGAAGCCCTGGCCCGTGACCAGGACGAGTTGCTGGCGAACTTCGGCGTCAAGGCCATTGATGACCTGACCCTCGAAATTGAACTCGTCGCCCCGGCCCCCTATTTCCTCTCGATGGCGGCCCTCTGGATTGGTGCCCCCGTGCGTGAGCAGGATGTCGCTCAGGGTGACGATTGGTGGTACTACCCCGAGAATTATATTGGCAATGGACCTTTTGTCCTGACCGAGTGGGACCACGGCAATCGGGCTGTCTGGGAACCCAATCCCAACTATGCCGGGCCACTTGGCCCCGTCGCGCTGCAGCGTGTCGAGTACTATATGATCACCGAAAGCCAGGTCGCCTTCCAGGCTTATCAAAACGGTGAACTCGATATGCTCCACGTGGCCCCTGAAGATCTCCAGGCAGTGCAAAGCGATCCGACGCTGAGTCAGGAGCTCTTGCCGGTCAGTGGTTCCTGTACGTTCTACTTTGGCTTCAATACGACCAAGGCTCCCTTCGAGGATCTCAAGGTACGGCAGGGCTTTGCGCAGGCGTTTGACCGCGAAGCCTGGAACCGCGATATCTTTGGTGGCCTCGGCAGCGTGGCCTATAGCTTTATCCCCCCTGGGTTCCCTGGCTTCCAGCCCGAGTTGCGCCTGTGGGAATTTGATCCTGAAGCAGCCAAAGCGCTGATCGCCGAGTCTTCCTATGGTGGTGTCGAGAACCTGCCCGAGATCAAGTTGACCTACTCGGCCAGTGCGCGCAATAATGCCCGCTTCGAGTGGATGGCCGGTCAGTTGAAGACCAACCTGGGTATTGATGCTGTCCTTGACCCGATTGACCCGACCGCTTTCTCGGCGGCTACCAAGGACAATCCGCCCCAGATGTTCTCACTCGGCTGGTGCGCTGATTATCCCGATCCCCAGAACTGGATCTCGCTCTTCCAGACCAACGGTCTGCTGAGCACCCGGGTCGGCTATTCCAATCCCGAGTTCGATGCCCTGGTCATCCAGGCTGATGTTGAGCAGGATCCCGTCAAACGTGCCGAGCTCTATGCTCAGGCGCAAGAGATCCTGGTGACGGATGCACCGGTTGCCTTCACTCGCAACGACGGTGGCTACGAACTCGTCAAGCCCTATGTTCAGGGTGTCAACGGCGAGACAATTACGCCGATTGATTACTGGTATGGCTACTTCAACCTGCCGAATGTTGATGTCCAGCCCTGATCGAGTCTAGGGATGCTTTCGCTGGAAAAGCGCCAGCATAGCTGGCGCTTTTCCAGCAAAGAAGCCGGTTTGGGGGCGCAGCCTCCAGCGGCGATTTCATGTATGCTGGTGCAAACGGCCAATTTCGCTGGGGCGGCAACGCCCCAAACCCCTTGAGCGGAGCATAATATTATGACGGCGTATATTCTTCGTCGCATTCTCTGGCAGATCCCAGTGCTGGTTATTGTTGGTCTGCTGACCTTTGGTATCGCCAAAATGACGCCTGGGGGACCATTTGATACCGATCCAACGCGACGTCAGATGTCACCACAGGTCGAGGCAGTGCTACGCGATCGCTTTGGCATGGACCTGCCCTTCTGGCGCCAATTTACGCGCTATATGTTTCTCGATGTCGTCACCGATCCAAAGACTGGTGAACAAGGGATCCGCTGGGGGGCGATTGGGGGAAACTTCGGGCCAACCTATAGCTCGCGTGGGGCGCGGACGGTGCAGCAAGAGCTCTTTGGCGATCGGGGAGGCAAGCCGAGCCGCTTTTATTATTCGGCACGCCTGGGGGTACAGGCACTGCTCTTTGCCGTGCTGCTCGGCATTCCGATGGGCGTGCTTGCCGCACTCAAACAGAATACCTGGATTGATTATCTGGTGCTCCTGACCTCAACCTTCTTTGTATCGCTTTCAACCTTGATTGTTGGTTTTCTCTTGGTCTTGATCTTTGCAAGCTGGTTGAAATGGTTTACGGTCTTGCCCAATTGGAATGATCCGATCCGCCCGTGGATTCTCCCAACGATTGCGCTCGGCTCAACCTCACTTGGCTTTATTACCCGCTTGACTCGCTCGAGTGTCCTCGAGGTCAAACGGCAAGATTATGTGCGCACCGCACAAGCCAAGGGCCTCAACGATCAGGTCGTTGTCTGGCGGCATATGTTGAAAAATGCGGTGCTGCCCGTCATTACGATCCTCGGGCCACTCTCGGCTGCATTGATTACCGGCACGCTCTACACCGAAATTATTTTCCAGGTTCCCGGCATGGGTTCGCTCTTGATCGAAGCCATCGGCAAACGCGATTATTCGATGATTATGGCTGGGGCACTTGTCTTTGTCTTTTTTCTTGGCCTCGCCAATCTCATGGTAGACATCGCCTACGGCGTGGTTGATCCACGGATTAGCTATAAATAGAGCATAGCCCTCACCAATGGAGTACAACCATAATGGCAACTACGGCACGTTCAGCCTCAGCGCTTGAAGAGCTCAACCTCACGGCAACAAAACCTCGAAGCCTTTGGGGGGATGCGTGGCGACGGCTCCGCCGCAATAAGGCGGCCATGCTTGGAATCACGGTGGTACTCCTCTATGTGCTTGTCGCCCTTGCGGCACCCTGGCTTGCCCCCAAAAATCCGGTCGCCCAGACGTCCAATAACAGCCTTCGCCCCCCGATCTGGGTCACCGATAATCCAAATCGCCAGCCGAATCCTGAACATCTGCTCGGTACCGATACCAATGGCCGCGATATTCTGAGCCGCCTCATCTTTGCGACGCGCGTCTCCTTGATCGTGGGGGTAGTGCCACAGCTTATTATTGTGGTGATCGGGGTCGGCGTTGGTCTCGTGGCCGGTTTTCGGGGCGGGTGGGTTGATAACCTCTTGATGCGCTTGACTGAAATTGTCGCATCGTTCCCCGATCTGCTCTTCATTATTACGCTCACGGTGGCCTTCCGCGAGACTTTATTTGGCAAGGCCTTCAATGGTCTACTGTTGATCTTTACCGCGCTGGCGGTGGTTGGCTGGACGAGCCTCGCCCGCCTTGTGCGTGGGCAGGTGCTCTCGCTCAAAGAAAAGGAGTTTGTCGAGGCAGCCAGAGCACTCGGCATACCGACCAGCCGCATTCTCGTGCGCCATATTTTGCCCAATACCCTCGCCCCGATCATTGTGGCGGTTTCGTTCAGTATTCCCAGCCTGATCCTGGCCGAAGCAATTCTGACCTTTCTCGGGGTCGGGATGCGTCCTTCAGTGGATCCAGCCAATCCGTTGCCGACCAGCCTTGGTCAGATGATGACTGATGGGTTCAACAATCTCAGTTCTGGACCGTGGATGCTGCTCTTCCCCGTCTTGATGCTCTCAACCCTCGTGATCTCGTTCACCTTCCTCGGTGATGGGTTGCGCGATGCGCTTGATCCGCGGGATGCGGGGCGTTAGGAGGGGGGAAGCACGCCGACCGGACGCCCCCGCTGCCTCCGGCTCGTTCGTCTGGGGTGGAGCGTCCTCCTGGTACAGGCATTGAACCACCCCAAGGCATCCTCCTTGTCACCCCGAGCGCAGCGAGGGGTCTTCCATGCGCCGCAGTGAAGATTCCTCTTCCTCACTCCGTTCGGAATGACATGGATGGCGTTGGCACTCCGCTGCGCCCGCCCTGGCACCCCGCTGCGCCCGCCCTGGCACTCCGCTGCGCCCTCCCTGTCACCCCGAGCGCAGCGAGGGGTCTTCCATGCGCCGCAGGGAAGATTCCTCACTCCGTTCGGAATGACATGGCTGGCGTTGGCACCCCGCTGCGCCCACCTTGTCACCCCAAGGCATCCTCCGCCACCCCAAGGCATCCTCCTTGGCACCCCGCCGCGCCAGCATTGGCACCCCGCCGCGCCAGCATTGGCACCCCGAGCGGAGCGAGGGGGCTTCCATGCGCCGCAGGGAAGATTCCTCACTGCGTTCGGAATGACAGCGGGGGCGTTGTCACTCCCAATCCGGGCTTAAGTCAAGCCACTTCGGGTTCAACCCCTCGATCAGCGTGATCTTCTTCTCGCGGCACCAGCCCTTAAGCTCC
>NZ_LYXE01000063.1 GCF_002532075.1 Candidatus Chloroploca asiatica
CACCCTGCGTGCGACTTGCATGCATTAGGCACGCCGCCAGCGTTCGTCCTGAGCCAGGATCAAACTCTGCGTTGAATCATGAAGGTTTGTATCTCACGATACAAACCGTGAATAAGCACGCACAGAACCACACTCGATTGTCAAGGTACAGTTGGCGGCGAGCCATCAGCAATAAAAAATCTAGCGTCACTTAACTGTGACCCCAGAGTTGGTAAGGACGCTATGTTGTCCAGACCTGTTAGAACTGATGTTGTCTTGTCTGCCTCCTGTTGGAGTGAGACGCCTCATTTCTCGACCGCTTTGGGATTATACGCTATCTTTGCGGGCTTGTCAAGCCACATGTTGTGGGCTTGTCAGGGCTTGAGCAAAGTCATCCTGATCATGCGTCCGCATCTGCGTCATCTGCGTCATCTGCGGATCCTATGCTTGTCGTGGCTTTTCACTGAGGGCCAAACGTATCGCTGTCAGCTGCGCCGCTGGTGGGCGTATGGAGCGGCACTGGCCCCAACTTATAAATGTATACTCATTTTTGCTATGCTTATTATTATGGTATACGCCCTTACGCTGTTTCGCCTTCCTCTTCTTCGGTTGATGAAAATGTTACCTTCTCATAGACCTCTTCAAGATGGAGGACACACTGAACAGTAGTAACCTCAATAGTGTCTTCTCGGTTGGTTGCCTCTGATAAGACCCATGTATTGTCACTTTGCCGTGCAAATCGCTCAATGTGATAGGTTTCCTGTGCGATTAAGATATACTCACGCAGTGAAAGAATTGCACGGTAATGCTGAAATTTCTTTCCGCGATCATATTTCTCTGTTGATGGCGACAATACTTCGATAATAACGGTCGGATTAAGGAGGGTGTCTTCTTTCTTGTCTTCAAACTGTTCGTTACCGCAAACAATAGTAATATCGGGGTACGTATAGAGCCCGGTCTGAATGACTTTTACCCGCATATCACTTGGATATACCGTGCATTGACGCTGGCGTAGTTGCGCATACAGTGTTGCATAGGTACTCCCCGCAATACGGTTGTGGCGCGCACTTGCACCAGACATCGCATAGATCATCCCTGCGAGGTACTCATGTTTTTCGTCGTTCGTGCGCTCGAATGCTAAATACTCATCGCTTGTGGCATAATGCTTTGGTTGCGCGGTCATAGACGCCTCCATATCGAGGTGAAACGCACGTTCTGCTGCTTCATATCATACCATGAAATAGAGGCGTTCGGCAAGGGATGCCAAACGCAACGTGTCCTCGGTAGGGGCGTTCTCGATGCCGGTTCTTCCGCTTCAGGCGCTCTAGCTCCTCAAATACATCGGACGACACCACGCGTGTTTTCCAGCCGGGTTCCTTCAACGAAGTTGAGACGACCACTTTCGGCGTATCCGTCCACAGCCGTCCGTACTCGCGCTCATATGCGGGTTTCGCGGCGTCTTCAGCGGCGTCTGGCCAATACGGGATCATCACCTCGTAGACCTTGCGCCCATACAGGAACGCGTCGGCACCAGCGGCAAGCTCATTGAAGACGCGGTGAACTTCCTCGTCGATGCGAAGCCAGCTTCCGTCGTCTTGCCCTTGCGCCTCTATACAGCCGTCCAGCGACAAGTTCATCGACACGATCATTCGTCCTATATGCGTCCTCCTGCAGCCGAACGAACTAAGGATTCATGTGGCGCGAAGCCGCCACATCATCCTTGTTGAGCGAAGCCGAAGCGCCCAACGGAGGAGAATCATATGGGATTTCCGGTGGGGGTCTGGGCCAGGGGTGTGTGCCCGCGAAGCGCCATCGCGTGCGTGCCCGTGCGGCGAATGCCCAGCATTTCGGTCAGGCGGAGGCCTGTGTCCGGCTCAGCCCGGGAGCGTCCATCTACCCAGCGCTCGACCAGCGGGTCGCCACGCCAGGATAGTCGCTCCCTCGGGCAACCCAAAGCCAGCGTCCGCATGCAAGGTCATGCGCTGACGACCTCAGCGACGCTGCTCGCAGGACGCGACGGGCTCCGGTCCTGGTGGTGCCCGCTGCCGGGGTAGCACCCACTCCAGCCGCAACGCCTGACCGCAGGTGGGGCAGCGCAGCTCCTGGTGCTGGTCGGGCTCGGGGCGTTCGTCGTCTGGGGGCAGGAGCTCAAGCTTCCGCTGTTGGAGGATCAACTGGGCGCGCAGCCGCGTCAGCGCCTGGCGCGCCCCCACTCGGAACAGCCCGTACTACCGAACCTTGACGAAGCCTTTGGGCAGGATGTGCTGGAGAAATCGCTCCATGAACACCTCCGCCGGCAGCGTGCTGATGCGAGTCTGGCGTGTCGCCCCATCCTGGGAGCGAAACGTCACCTCGCCATCGGCCATGCCCAGGATGCTGTTGTTGCTCAGCGCCACCCGGAAGACGTACGGGGCCACATACTTCAGCGCCGTTCGTCCACTTCCGACCGGGCGGCAGTCGACCACCCAGTTCGGTTGCCAGACCGCAGCGGGGATGCTACGCCACAGCTCCGTCTGGCGCAGCACTGCCTGGAGCTTGGCGCGAAAGAGGATGGCCAGCGGTTTGACGTGGACGAGGAAGTCGGCTTTGGCGGTCTGCCAGGTGCGCCCATCAGCGGCTAGCCCACCGCCCCGAACGAGGTAGTGGATGTGGGGGTGGTAGCGCTGATCGGCGCAAAGCTATGAAGATGCGGCGTTCCCGGCATGGCGTTCCTCATACAACTCGTATGCCAGTGTCCAAGATCTCTTTTACCAGTGGGTTGCTCGGCGTGAAATCTCTAGGATTGAACGGCAAGACCTCCAAATCGGTGCTGACAGCAATCGTGATCTTGCGAATTTTGTTCTTGTCCATGAAACGAACGCCCTCGAATTCATGAGAAACCAAAGCTAAATCAATGTCGCTCCATTGATTTGCCTGGCCGCTGGCATAACTACCAAACAAGATTGCCTCCTGAATTTCGAACCCATGCTCTTTGAGCGAAGTCAGGTAGTGTGAAATTATTTGTCGAATGTGATTTGGGATGTCAGCAGCTCCCATATCGTTCTTCGCTGAATCAAGCCAGTACTTCACATGCTCTTGAATGTTCATGCTGTCAATTATAGCAGAGCTATAGTATATTCTCTCCACAAAGCGCGTTGCGGTTCCATCTCGCCGTGGCACGCGAGGTCGCGGCGCTGGCGCACCCACATGCCCGCAGTCGCTCGCTCGCCGGGCGCACGATGAACGGCGTAGTTGTTCTGGCCCCCGCAGGGCTCGTTGTAGGAGCCGCCCCCGCCCGCAGGCGCAACCTGTGAGCGGGGGGCGGCTGTATGCTTGGGAGTCAGGCTATAGCTCGTCGCAAAAACGGCGCGGGAGGCTGCCTTATGTGCGCTGGTGCAAGGCGGCCCGAATCGTTGCTACAACGGATTCTGGATCTGGCACAGTGGCGATAAAGCGTTGATACCGCGCACCGGGCTGCAAGGTGATCACGACGGCGGGCAGCTTTTGGTACACCGCGACAACGTCATTTCCACCGCGCCTAAGCATCGTGCCCAAAACAATCACCCAAGGAAAACCTGTGCCCACCCGCATACCTTCAAGGATCGTCCACGGATCGTCAACCACCTCAACAAACCTAATCTCGTTGAGGTTAGCTACTGCGCCGGAACGCAAGCCCCCAAGCTGCTCCCACAGCGAAAAACGGAACACTAATTGATCACGTTCACATTCAAAACGCGCCATGGTATACCTCCAATCACCTTAAAAAGACCAAAATGCCCTTGATAGGCATGGAGCTCACCCTCTGGAGTCCCAGGCTTCGCCGAAAAAAGCGCTTCAACTTCTGAGAGCGCCGCTTCATAATCTTCCGGTGTACGAATAGGCCGGATATCATGTGGCGCGAAGCCGCCACATCCCCGGTCGCGGTGGCAGAGGCGCTGAGCAGGTCGACGGTCGACGCCCTGGCTGTGACCACGCGGGATGGTGGTTCCGTCTCACTACGCCCCCCGATGCTGCAAAAACGCCGCGTAGTCGTTCAGGTTGTCTTGCGTGCTGCGATCGGCGATCTGGAACGAGCGGTTCTTGTAATGGAAGAGCACGGCCCGCGTGGCGATCAGGCTGCGAAAGCCGTGCGGGTAGAGCCGGCCGGCGAGCTCTTCTTCGTTGTGGTAGTTCAGGTTTTGTGGGTTGAACAGGATCTCGGGCGCGAGCTCGTAGGCGATCACGCTGCGTTGCACGCCGAAGAAGAAGCCGTTCACGTTGAGCCCCTCTGGTAACTCGATGACCGCAGGCGATTCGGGCGTATAATTCGTGATCCACTGTTCCTGGTTGTACGGTGCGCCCTCGGGGTTGCACACCGGGCCGACGATACTTTGCGGCCGTTGCGCGAGCAGATCAGCCATAAGCTCGATCGCGAGCGGCGCCAGCAGGACGTCGTTGTTGGCGAGGAACAGATTTTGCCATGCGCCGGCCTTGAAATAGGCATAGGCCTTGTTCCACGAATCCGTCACACCGCCGGGCACCTCTTTAGCGATGATGTGCTGCACCCCCCATTCGCGGACGAACGCCACGGTATCGTCGCTGCTGGCATCATCCACCAGCAACAGATCGAACGGCTTCGTCGGCAACGCACGGATCGACTCTAGCATCTGCCGAGTGTATTCAAGCTGGTTGAACGTGGTGATGGCGATCAAGCTAGGATGCATACGGGTTTTCCTACTTCGGCACGACATACCCCGCCCGATACCAGCGATCCACCGTCGCTGCATCGGCGCTGGCGGCACCGGCCTGCGCCGGAGTGAATCCGCCGGGGTGGGCAGCGATCAGGTCGCTCAGCAGCGGCTCGCGCTCGTGGCGGGCCGCAAAATCGTGAAACACCATCCCGTCGCCCCACGTGTAGCACCATGGGGCCAGTACATAGCTCGTCTGCGCGCCCAGCGGCACAACCCGCGTCGGCGCAGCCGGTACTTTTTGCGCATTCAGGATGGCCCGAGCATATGCCTGCAACTGCTGCGCGATCGCAAAGTTGGCGTGCAGATAGGCCATGGTCTCGGCTGATGTACGCGTCCCCTCGCGCCAGATCGTCGCAGCGAGCGCGGCAGCGGCGGCGTTGTCGTCGTAGTGTACCTTGGCAATCAGGTTGTCCGGCAAGAGTGAGCGATGGGTCGCCACCCGCGCAACAATCGCCGGGGTGCCGCAGGCGAGCGACTCGTAGGCCACATTGCCGAAGGCCTCGACAAACGAGCCCAGCACAAGCGTCACATCGCCGAGCCGGTAGTAGTCGGGCATCAGGCTTTGCGGGATCCACTCGTGGAAGATGAAGTGCTTACTCAAGTCGCGCGTCGCAATCGTCTCCAGCGCCTCCTGGTAGAAAGCGCGTACATCGGGGGCGATCTTCTCGTCATACCAGCGCGGCACCAGGACGCGCAACGACGTGCAGCCGTACTGGTGTACCAACGCATCGGCGACGGCGATGGTTTGGCGCAGGCCCTTGGTTGGCTCGGGGCGGTGCGGGTGCAACACGACGAAATGTTGCTCAGGATCGATCCCAACCAGGTCGCAGATCGCTCGTGAAGGCGGGCCGGGGCGGAACTGGCCAAAGTCAATTCCGTTGTTGATCGTGATGGCCCGCTGCGGCAGTTCAGGCAGGAAACGCCCGGCGGTGTGCAGGTACACCTGGCGCGAATACTCGGCGATGGCGATCAGCGTATCGGCGCTGAACAAGAAGCTGCCCAGGATCGTCTCGGGATAGACGTTGTCGCGCAGCGAGATCACCGTCGGCACATTGCGATAGAGGAACGGCACGAGCAACTCGCCGTCGTGCATATAGAAGCGGTCGGCGGTGGCGAGGCGATCGCCGACGGCCTGAATGATCTCGGCGATCTGGTAGGCCGGCACGGCGTACGGTTCGGGGAAGGGTTGCTTGAAGGGCAGCACGGGCAGTACTTCCACGTTCTCGTGCCAGCGGAACGGGTGCGCCTCGGGGTGGCGCGTGCAGAGCACTGTCACATCATGTCCAAGTTCGCCCAGATGCGTCAGCACCGTACGCTGATGCTTGGCCGAGCCGCCGATCACTCGGTCGGGGAAGAGCGGGTTGATCGAAAAACCGACGATCTTCATACTTTGTCCTGGTCGAACTGCGCGGCGTTCTGGCCGATATTGGTCAGGCCTTCGCCGCCGTCAACCGTCAGCACCTGGCCGGTGATGAAGCGGCTGCCGAGCAGGTACAGAATGGCACCGGTGATGTCGTCGGTGGTGCCCTGGCGGTGCAACGGGATGCCCTGGATGCGCCACGCGACATACTCGGGACTGCGTGTGCCGGCGGGCAGCACCACGCCGGGGGCCACGCCGTTCACCGTGATGCGCGGGGCGAACTCCAGGGCAGCCATCCGCGTGAACTCGACCAGTGTTTTCTTCGCCAGCAGGTAGGCGGCATATTCGTACTGGTTGAAAGCGAGCTTGTTGTCGATGATGTTGATCACGCTGCCCTGCTCTACCTGCGCGGCAAAGGCCTGGGTCAGAAAGAACGGCGCACGCAGGTTCACCTGGAACTGCTGATCGAAGATCGCAGCGGTGGTGTTGGCTATCGTCGCCTGGGTGTAGGCCGAGGCGCTGTTGACTAGGACGCGCAGATTCGGCATCGCCGCGTGTACGGCTGCCATGTAATCCGGGATCGCCGTGACATCGGCGAGATCGAGCGGGGCCAGGTGGCACTGCACCCCCAGCGCGCGGATCTCGGTGGCGGTGGCTTCGGCGGCCTCGGACGAGCGTCCGTAGTGCACCACAATATCGTAGCCGGCGCCGGCGAGCGCCAGCGCAATCGCACGGCCAAGGCGAATTGCGCCACCGGTGACGAGGGCGGCGGGGCGGGATGATGGCTCAGTAGACACGAGATTTCCTCATATTGTTACGCGCTTGATGCGCCAGATGAAAGACCAAAGACGACGACGGATGAACGAGCATTGCTCGGCAGAGCGCACTGTGGAGGCTCTGTTACGCCTTGTGATAACGCGATCCCTCGCGCACGATGGTCAGCGGCGCGGCCCCGATCATCAGATCGTGGAAGGGTAAGCTCACGCCCGGTGCCAGGTCAGGTTGTTCGGCATCGGTATGCATCCCAATGGCGGCGATCAGTTCGAGCAGCATCGGGCGCGTATACGACTCATGCGGCAACAGATCGGCGGGAACCTCCAGCGCACCAACTGCCAGACCAAAGAGCGGGTCGAGGTCAGCGGTACGGCTCTTCGTTTTGCTGCCCGGTGCGCCACGATCGCGCCCGCAGGCGGTTTCGAGCGCATTACAGATCTGCTTTAGTTGAAGGGTTGACAGATCCAGATCAATGCATGCAACCGTATTCAGGAACGGACCGCCGATGACCCCGACCGGTGCTGTTTCGATGACGCGGCCCAGGTGCAGCGTTGGGGCGAGTTCGAGTAGCGCTTGCACCATCCGTGGCAGATGCACGTGCGGCGCAATATTACTGCCAAGGCCAAGAAAGTAGCGCATACATGTAGTATACGAGAAAAATCAGTGGTCTGTCAACGAAGGTTTCTGACTTGGCATGGCGGTTGCAAAGTCATTTCGATCGTCCGCAGATTACGCAGATTACGCAGATTATAGCTTCCGCATCTGCGTAATCTGCGTAATCTGCGGACACTATCTAACCCTACTGGTGGGTGTGGCGTCAGGGCATACGCGTAAGCCTCCGGTTGGGGTTTGGCGGACGCAGCCGCCAAGAAGCGCGCTTGCGCTGGGAGCGTGGGCACGGCAATGCCGTGCCCACGCGCATTCATCCTACGCTGCTTCGTTGAGCAGTTGCCGCAGGACGTACTGCAAAATGCCGCCGTGGATGTAGTACTGGATCTCTTGTGGGGTGTCGATGCGGGCAAGCGCTTTGAAGGTCAACACACTGCCATCTTCGCGGGTTGCCTCGACCGTCAGTTCGCGCCCATTGGCAAAGCTGTTTGCAATGGCTTCGGGTAGCCCGATGACGGTGAACGTTTCGGTGCCTGTCAGTCCCAGGCTCGCGGCATGCTCGCCCGGCAGGAATTGCAGCGGTAGGACGCCCATGCCGACCAGATTCGAACGGTGGATGCGTTCGTAGCTTTCGGCAATCACCGCTTTGATGCCCTGCAGATAGGGCCCTTTGGCGGCCCAATCACGCGATGAGCCCGAGCCGTACTCTTTGCCGGCGAGGATCATCAGGGGTGTGCCGTCGGCTTTGTAGCGCATCGCCGCGTCGTAGAGCGGCATCACTTCGCCGGTGGGCAGGTAGGGGGCAAAGCCGCCTTCGGTGCCGGGAGCGAGTTGGTTGCGTAGCCGAATGTTGGCAAAGGTGCCGCGTACCATGACTTCGTCGTTGCCGCGCCGCGAGCCGTAACTGTTAAACTCGCTGGTGGTAACGCCATGCTCGATCAGGTATTTCCCGGTAGGTGAGTTGACTTTGATGCTGCCTGCCGGTGAGATATGGTCAGTCGTGATGCTGTCGCCAAGCACGGCCAGCACGCGGGCACCGGCGATTGGCTGTACCTCGGTCGGGGCCGCTTTGCTCATCCCGTCGAAGTAGGGAGGACGACGGACATAGGTGCTCGTGGCTTCCCACTCAAACCGATCGCCTGTCGGAATGGCGATGTTTTCCCACAGATCGTCGCCGACAAAGACGCTCGCATAGCTTGAGCGATACATATCCGACTCGATCGCCTGGGCAATTGTCCCTTCAACCTCGGCCTGCGTCGGCCAGATATCGCGCAGAAAGACCGGCTTGCCCTCGTTGTCAGTGCCCAGTGATTCGCTGGTCAGATCCATATCAATCCGCCCGGCGAGCGCATAGGCGACGACAAGCGGCGGGCTCATCAGATAATTGGCCTTGACCTCGCTCTGCACGCGCCCTTCAAAGTTGCGATTGCCCGACAGTACCGAGGCCACCACCAGGCTGCCCTGCTCAATCGCCGCGCTGACCTCTTCGGGCAGCGGCCCCGAGTTGCCGATACAAGTGGTACAGCCATAGCCAACGGTATTGAAACGGATCGCATCAAGATAGGGGGTCAGGCCGGCTTTATTGAGGTATTCGGTCACAACCTTCGAACCAGGGGCCAGCGATGGCTTGACCCAGGGCTTGGTATTCAGCCCACGCTCGACCGCTTTTTTGGCGACCAAGCCGGCGGCAACCATCACCGACGGGTTTGAGGTGTTGGTACAACTGGTAATGGCTGCAATCACCACCGAGCCATGGTGAAGCTTGTGCTCAGCATCGGTATAGGGCAGCGGCACGCCACTGGCGGCAAAATCGCCATTGTTGCCATTGCCGCCGATCATCGTCTTGACCGCCTGATGAAAGCTCTCATTGACGCCACTCAAGCGGACGCGATCCTGAGGACGTTTCGGCCCGGCGACCGACGGCTCTACCGTTGCGAGGTCAAGCTCAAGCAGCGAGGTATACTCGGCAGCGGGCGTCGAGGCATCGTGGAAGAGGCCCTGCGCTTTCATATAGGCTTCGACAAGGGCGACGCGCTCTTCCGAGCGGCCCGAGAAGCGCAGGTAACGCAGGGTTTCGGCATCAACCGGGAAGATGCCGCAGGTGGCGCCATATTCGGGAGCCATATTCGCGATCGTCGCACGGTCGGCCAGCGGCAATTCAGCGAGACCGGGGCCGAAAAACTCAACAAACTTACCGACAACACCATGCTTGCGCAACATCTCCGTGACCGTCAACACCAGGTCAGTCGCTGTGGCACCCTCGCTCAACTTGCCGGTCAGACGGAAGCCAACCACCTGTGGAATCAGCATTGAGACCGGCTGCCCAAGCATGGCCGCCTCGGCTTCAATGCCACCGACGCCCCAGCCGAGCACGCCGAGCCCATTGATCATCGTCGTGTGGCTATCGGTGCCGACGAGCGTATCGGGATACGCCTGTACCGGGCCGGTCGCCCGTGGATTCTCATCACTCGTAAAGACAACGCGGGCCAGATATTCCAGGTTGACCTGATGCACAATGCCATTGCCGGGGGGCACCACTTTGAAATTCTGGAAGGCCGTCTGGCCCCAACGCAGAAACGCATAGCGTTCTTTATTCCGCTCAAACTCAAGATCTTTATTGATCAGCAGGGCCGCCTCAGAGCCAAAGGCATCAACCTGAACCGAGTGGTCAATCACGAGTTCAACTGGCTGAAGTGGATTGATCAGGCTCGGATCGCCGCCCATCTCAGCCATTGCATCGCGCATCGCCGCCAGATCAACGACACATGGCACACCGGTGAAATCCTGGAGGATGACGCGCGCCGGGGTAAACGCAACTTCCCGGTCAGGCTCGGCCTGCGGCTGCCACGCGGCCAGGGCGCGGATATCATCAGCCGTGACGGAACGGCCATTTTCAGTACGCAGCAGATTTTCAAGCAAAATACGCAAGGAATAGGGTAACCGCTTCAAATTCACGCCCTGCTGAGCGAGGGCATCCAGGCGATAGATCTCATACTCACGTTCACCAACCTTGAGGGTCGCACGAGCAGCAAAACTGTTTTTCATCACGGTCTCCTCTGGCTCACCGGCCTGCCGACTGTGGCGGCCAATATGCACCTTCTGATCGCCTTGATTATAGCACGCACTGCTTATCTGGGGGTGTAGCCCTCTAGTGACGCTCCTGGGGATGGTGAAGTAGCCCCGCATTGCGGGGCTACTTCACCATCCCAACACGACCAATGTTAGCGCGATACGTTTGCTCACAGATTTGAATGCGTTCGGCAGCAATGAACGCATAACGACTTGTTCCATCGCCCAATTCTGGGGCAAAACAGGCAAGATATCCTGGCGGCGGCTGGCGTTCGTGAGCCAGAAAGCCACTGGTGTTCAAATCGGGATTACGGGCAATCACGTAATCATTCAACCCAAGCGCATCGATCACATTTGCCCACGGCAATGACCAGGCAAGCACACCGACTGATGATGCTACGGTCACCATATGTCCCTCGCCAGTCGCAAAGGGTGGGGTATCGCGAGGAGGGATATTTGCTGTCAGAAAACGCTGAAGGACTTTATGCTCCTGATGGCGCATGCCAATGGCATGATCAATCAGCCAGAACTGATTGTCGTCATAACGTTGCAGGTATGCCATCAGCCACGCGGGGAGACCTGGATAACGATCGGTCACTGCATCAACGACGGACACTTTCAAGAAGCCGGTCTCTTCACGCGTCGTATACTGCTGGCTTGCCGCCCAATGGATCCATTGGATAGGCCATGAACATACCAAGAAGAGGATGAGCATAGCACTTGCAAGGGCAGGGGGAATGGAGATTCGTCCCAGCATCCAGATGAAACTCACCGCAATGAGCGGTATGATCTGGCTGTAGACGCGAAACTCAAAATGGTCACCACCAATCAGAAAGGTGTAATAGCTCATATGTACAATCAGAGTAGTGATGACAATGATGCTCGTAAGACCATTCACGTTGATGCGTAGCCACGGTCGGCGGATAAGGGTTATGCCCAGAAACAGACCGGCTAGTGCGAACCAGATCCAGAGGCTATACTCCATCACAAAGGTGAGCAGATAACGCGGGCCGCTTTCCATACGGTCAATGTTCGTTGCACTCTTCGCAAAGTAGGTGTTGGGCAACCAGGCCCCGTAGGTAGCAAAACGCCAGAGCAAATGGATCGGGATAATGAGCAACGGGATCAGCCCGACGACAAAGTTCCATCGTTGTCCACCGGCCCACCCATTCGTCAGCATGTGCAGAACGACCAGAACAACACTGGATGCCGCCAATAACATGCCATCAGGCCGAGTCAAGGCACTCAACGCAGCGACAAAACAGAGGGCGAACGCCCATCGGATCGTGCTCTTGCTGGTCGCAGGCCAGAGGGCAACGGTGACCCAGAGCAAGACCAGGAAGTTAAAGAGTGCCGTCTCAAGCCCCGAGCTCGTCCAGGCAAGAAAGGTACGATTGCTCAAGACGATGAGCAGACCGAGCACGAGCAGAAGAAGCCGCCAGGGGCGTAGTTGCTCTGCTGTTACGCGCAGTAGCAGCAGAGCAGTCAGCAACAGGGTCAGCAACGAAAAACTAAGGGAAAGAAGATTCGCCGACTCGGGGGGAGCAACGCCTGTAAGACGCCAGATAAGATCAAGGAGCACAACCCAGAGAAAGCTTGTATAGCCTTCTACAGGCAAAAACGGCGGCATATTCCATACATATCCGTAACCAAGAAGACTATTGCCAACGTAACGAAAAGAAATATATGCGTCGTCAGTAAGAAACCAGAAAATTTGCCAGCCATAGAACAAACCGAAACAAGCTATGATGGCAATTCCCAAAACACCATAACGTTCGCGTAATGTCAGATTTAGCTTCATAAAAGCATCAACGTGTTGAGATTATAGCTGCTACCAGGCCTTTGGTATCATACGCGGTTTTTGTAGTACGTGCAATTTGTGCTAACTTCCCGGGCGGTTGCATCTTCTGTCGTCGCCGTAGGTGAGCGTCCATATCACGGGTGAGCTCACACCTTCGGGAGCCGCACCCACACTTCGGTGCCTTGGCCGAGGGCGCTGGTGGCACCAATGCTGCCACCCATTGCTTCGATCAGGGCTTTGGCAATAGCGAGGCCCAGGCCGGCGTTACCTTCGGCGCGCCCGCGGGATTGGTCGGCGCGGTAGAAGCGCTCAAAGATGTGCGGGAGATCAGCCGGGGCGATGCCGTTGCCGGTATCGCGGACCGTTACGCAGATGCTGCTGCCCTGTGGTTCGGCGGCAAGCGTGATGGTTCCACCAGCGGGGGTGTGACGCAACGCATTGTCGAGCAGGATGAGCAAGACTTGATGCAGGCGATCAGGATCGGCGTTGACGCGCCCCTGGACTGAACCTGCTTGGACGGCAAGGCCACGTTCGCTGCCAAGACGTGCAATCTGGCGCTGGATCTCGCCGAGCAGTGGCGGCAGATCAACGGGGGCGATGTTGAGCGGAAGCTTGCCGCTGTCGAGCCGCGAGAGTACCAGGAGATCGTCAACGAGCCGCGCCATATGGTCGCTCTCGGTGAGCACATCGCCGAGCAGTTCGCGCTGGTCTTGATCATCCGCTGGCGTGCCACGCAAAGCCACTTCGGTGCTGGCCCGAATGAGGGTCAGCGGGGTGCGCAATTCGTGGCTGGCGCTGGCGATGAAGTGCTGTTGACGTTGCCACGCCTCTTGGGCAGGCTGGAGCGCACGCCCGGCAAGCCACCAACTAGCAAAACCGATGCCAACCACACTCAGCAAGGCCAGGCTCAGCAAACTGACCATCAATTGATTGAGTACCCGCGCCTGATCACTGAGCACGCGCCCTAGTTGCAGGGCGACCGGGCCATCGGTGCGCGTCAGCCGATAGGTCAACAGACGCACCTCGCGCCCATCAGCCGTTTGGACAGTGCGGACATCGCTGCCACTCACAAGCGCTTGCTCAAGCGCCTCGCGTTGCGGCGCAATTGGCACCATATATGGATTGGGATCAAAGAGCACGCGCCCACTCGCATCAAGGGGCAGCACAAAGATCGCCGCAAGTTCGGCATCATAAGCAACCGACGCAAAGGCATCGGCACTCGTGGTCGGCGCGGTAGGAAGAGGCACCAGACGCGACTCATTGTCACGATCGTTGTCCCTGATCGTCCCGTCGCTCATCACCATCAACTCGGTGCCATCGACAAACTCCACCTCAAAGACCGTCCGCCCGCGCTCGGTCTCCGCTTTCACCCGGCGCACCTCGCTCTGCTGATACGATGCCCTGGCAAGGCGAGCGGCATCCTCCGCCGTGATGGGACGATCAGCGGGATCGGGGCGAAGATCGGGGAGCAGGCCGAGTTCGCCACGGACAATTGACCAGTCGCGGTCAGCCGGAACGAGATCAGGCGGAAGGGGGGCAGCCAGGGCATGAAACTCGTGGGCCATTTTGTGTTGCAGGGCAAGATCAGTGATGCCCTGAAAATAGCGTGCAACCACGAGGTAAGCCCCACTCCCAACAAGCCCCACCAGCAGCAGGGCCATCAGCATATAGAGCATGGTCAAACGTAGGCGTAAGCCCTTAAACACGGTCAACCTCCAGCCGATAACCAACGCCACGCACCGTCACAATCGGATCGGGCTCGCCGGCAGCATTCAGCTTGCGCCGCAGATACGAGATATAGACCTCAACCATCTGTGGTTGCACATCCTGCTCGTACGACCAGACATAATCGAGGATCTGCTGTTTGGCGAGCGTCTGCCCGGCATTGCGCAGCAAATATTCGAGCAGATTCCACTCGGTGGGGGTCAGGTCAAGCGAGCGCAGCCCACGCCGGGCCGTATGATTGCGGAGATCGAGTACAAGCTCACCATTGCGCAGTTCATCAAGCGACGGTGCCACTGGGTGAAAACGGCGACTGAGCGCCCGCACGCGCACCAGCAACTCTTCAAAGGCAAACGGCTTGACCAGATAATCATCGGCCCCGCTGTCGAAGCCAGCGACCTTATCTTCAACCTGGCCCCGGGCGGTCAACAAGAGCAACGCCGTCGCCAGGCGCGCTGCGCGTGCCGCACGACAAAGGGCAGGCCCGTCACGCCCTGGGAGCATCCAATCAATAATCGCCACATCATAGGTGCCCCGCAACAACAGATCGAGCCCGGCTTCACCATCGTGAGCCTGATCAACCTGATAATGTTCCTCACGCAAAACTCGCGCCACCAAACGGGCGAGACGCTGATCATCCTCAATCACCAGCACACGCATAGTTCCTCCTCATCTCACCTGCATCATACCGCACAAAGCTTGGAAAAACCTTGGAAGATTGCCCCATCACTTTAAGCATCTCTTCAGGTTGCAAGGGTATGCTTACCTTATGAGATATGAATGGCCTTGCGGCGCAGGGTTGGGAGTAGGGCTAACGCCCTACAAATCCATGCTTGTGCTGGTGAAAACGGCCAGCGAAGCTAGCCGTTTTCACCAGCACAAGCGAAATTCCTGAGGGCCGCAGGCTCTATAAAAAAGAAGGGCATGTGTAAAATGACTCAGCGTACGATGTTGATAATTGCAGCAGGTTTGACCGCGTTTGTGCTGGTGCTGGTGGGTGGGTTGGCAAATCGTTTGAGTAGCGGGACGGCTGTCGTGCCAACGGCAACAACGGCTAGCGCACCTGCACAAGCCACTGAGGGCACGCTTGATCCAACGGTTGAAGCCCTGATCCGTGAGCGTGAGGCTGCGTACCAGCAGGCACTGACCGAGGCAAATAGTCGCCTGGAACAAGCGAATCAGCAACTAGCCGAGATGGCCCAACAGACCGTTCCTGCCGCCGATCAGGCCGTGACAACGGCACCCGCAGCGGCACCCGTCACCTACGCCGTCACGCCAGAGCAAGCGCAGCAACTCGCGCTCGAGCGCGTTCCAGGGGCGACGCTGATCCGTACCCCTGAGGTGGTGAGCTATCAGGGTGTTGCCGCCTATGAAGTTGTGCTTGATCAAGGGACGCTCTATGTTGATGCGCAGAGCGCGGCAGTACTTGCTGATAGCACCACGCCTCGTACTGCGTCGGGTGGGCAAATCACCGCCGAAGAGGCGGCACAGGCGGCACTGCTCTATGCCGGAGGAGGGACAGTGCGCAAGACCGAGCTTGAAAACGAACGAGGCGTGCTCGTCTATGAAGTCAAGTTCGCTGATGAGAGCGAAATCTATGTCGATGCCACCACCGGCCAGGTGATCTATGCCAAGATCAAGGGTGAGCGCCAGTCAGAGGAGGACTGATCACGATGAAGAAGCCGAAAGCACAGGGGCAACGTACGCAAGGGGTGAAACTGATGATCAGTGCGGCAGCCCTGGCGGCAACACTTGGTGGCTGGGCCACCTTGAGTAGCCAGGCCACCCCAGAAATGGTTGCCGCGCCCGTGGCAGCAGTCGTGAGTGCGCCACCCGCGTGGTTGCTCAACCCGCCACCCATTCCGACGCTGCAAGCCATTGGCACTACGCCCGCCGCCGTGCAGGTGCCAGGCACGCAACCCGTGGTTGTCGCACCGGCACCGGCCCTCCGCGAAGTCGTAGTGGCCCCGGCCCGGCCGGCGCCCGTCACCACGACACAGTCGTCGCGTTAAGGTGGTCTGGGAACGAAGTTTTCTAATGATTTGACGCAAAGGCGCAAAGGGCGTTGTGATGGTTCAGCTAACATTCCGGGCCATGGGATCGACCATCTTGGTGCTGGTTGAGAGCGCTGATCCAGCTGCCGAACAGGCGCTGCGTCAGGTTCCTGCTTGGTTTGCCACCTGGGAAGATGCGCTGAGTCGCTTTCAGGTTGCGAGCGAATTAATGCAACTCAATCAGCGGGCAGGTAGGGGGTGGGTCACGGTCAGTCCTGTGCTCTGGGAGGTGCTGGATGGCGCGCTTGAGGCGGCGCAGGCAACCAATGGCCTGGTAGCACCTACCTTGCTTGCCCACCTGGTTGAGGCTGGCTATGACCGGGACTTTGCCAGCTTGTCGGTTGAACGTCCATCCCCAGGCGCTAATGGTTGGCCGCAAAAAGACCAACTATCAGCGCAGAACATAGCTTTTTGGCGCTTGATCGAGCGCAACCCGACGACACGCGCCGTGGCATTGCCGGCAGGCATGCTGCTCGACCTGGGAGGCTTTGCCAAGGGATGGGCTGCCACCCAGGCGGTGAGGCGTCTGGCGGATTATGGGGCGACCCTGGTTGATGCCGGGGGCGACATTGCCGTCAGTGGCCCCCGTCGCGACGGCTCGCCCTGGCCTATTGCCGTGGCCGATCCCCGTCAACCAGACCATGAACTAGCGCTGGTGTTGCTGACAAAGGGTGGCCTGGCCACGTCGGGGCGCGATTATCGGCGCTGGCGCAAGGGGGCGGATTTGCTCCACCATATCATTGATCCACGCACAGGCAAGCCCGCCACGAGTGACCTGCTGAGCGTGACGGTGGCCGCCCCAACCCTGGAGAAAGCAGAAGCAGCGGCAAAGGCGGCGCTGATCCTTGGGAGTGAAGCAGGGCTGGCATGGCTTGAAGCACAGCCAGAACTGGCCGCCTTGCTGGTACTTGAAGAGAATCAACCTATTCAGACGACAACCTGGACTGCCGTCTGTTGGAAAGAGAGTGCATCATGACAACGCCCGAATCGACGGCACCAGCAACAGCAGCGAAGACAACCCAGATCGTTGCAACGGACACCTCCGAGACAGCCGTGCCTGCGGCGTCCAAGCCACTAGACGACCAGACGCCCACCCCGGTAGCAGCGCAAGGCGCAGGTTCACCTGTTGCGACCAGGCCGGCGCCGATCAAGACGACCAAGCCAGTTCCGCCGCGAGCCACGCGCACCCCGGTTGCGACCACACAAACACCGCGGCGGGCACCAACCCCCGATCCGGATTTCGCTGATCTGCCCCCGGCGATGTCGCCCCAGGCGTTGATCGGGCTATTGCTTGGCGCTATTCTGGGGGCCTTTGCCGCTGTCGTTGTGTTGCCGACATGGCTGCCGGGGCTCAGCGCTTCGCTGCTAGGGGCCGAGCCCAAGGCCTACTGGTACCTAGCGCGTAGCAGCGCCATGGTCGCCTATGCCCTGCTCTGGCTCTCGATGGTCTTTGGTCTGCTGATGACCAACCGGCTGGCGCGGCTCTGGCCGGGCGGGCCAGTCGCCTTCGATCTGCACCAGCATACGAGTCTGCTGGGCCTGGCTTTTGCCATCTTTCATGGGCTGATTCTGCTTGGGGATACCTATATCCAGGCGAGCCTGTGGCAACTGCTACTACCCTTTGGCTATCAGGGCTTCGCGCCCTTCTGGGTGGGCCTGGGGCAACTGGCCCTCTATGGCCTGGCGCTGGTTGGGCTCAGCTTTTATGTCAAAGATCGCATCGGTAGAGCTATGTGGAGGCTGATTCATTTCTTGAGTTTTCTTGTTTTTATCTTTGCACTCATTCATGGTATCTGGAGTGGAAGCGACAGCAGCAACGGGATGATCAGCGGTTTTTACTGGTTGAGTGGTGGCACGATCCTCTTCTTGACAGTCTACCGCGTATTGGTGAGCCGTCAGGCAAAGAGACCAGAAAAAAGCAAACAGGCTACGCCTGTGTTATGATACCTTTCACAACCATTGAACCATGTCTAAAATCAACACCTTGCAAATAAGCTCACGCGAAGTCGCAAAGGGCGATCACACCTACGCAAAAAACTTTGCGCCTTTGCGCCTTTGCGTCAAAACAACCGCCTTCTTTGCAAAGTATTGTGTCTAAAACGTTGACCGGTGTTGGCGTCTGGCGGTGCTTCGTGAAAGGTAACCGACGTGAAAGCATTTCTCGTCTACTGGCATCCCGAGCCCCAGAGTTTCAACCATGCCATGTTTGTGACAGCCCAGGCAACCCTGACCCGGCTTGGAGCTGAAGTCAAAACGTCGGATCTGTATGCAATGGCGTTTGACCCTGTGTCTAGTCGGAAGAATTTTAGGACGGTGCGCGATCCGGCTTTTCTCAAACTTCAGACCGAGGAGATCTATGCCTCAGAGCATCAAGGCTTTGCGACTGATCTCGACGAGGAGATGGCAAAACTTGAGTGGTGCGACCTGATGATCTGGCAATTCCCGCTCTGGTGGTTTGGGTTGCCGGCGACCATGAAGGGTTGGGTTGATCGCGTCTTTGCGATGGGGCGTATCTATGGGGGCCGCCGTATGTACGAAGGAGGCGCGTTTCGCGGCAAACGTGCCTTGCTCTCATTGACCACCGGTGGCCCCGCGCAAGCCTATGTGAAACATGGCTTTCACGGGGATATCCACACGATCCTCAAGCCGATCCAGCATGGCATGTTGCAATTTGTCGGCTTTGATGTGCTTGCCCCGCAGGTTGTCTATGGGCCGGTACGGATGAGCGACGCGCAGCGTCAGGCGGAACTGGATCGCTTTGCGCAGCGCCTGGGTCGGCTTGATCAGGAGACGCCGCTTGCATGGGAAACGTACTAGTCTGTTGCCCAAAGACGACAGGAGCGAGCAGTGCGGCTTTGCCGCACTGCTCGCTCCGTCTTCTATCGCTGCATCGCTGCGGTGACAGCGGCGACGATTGACCCGTCGGCGACCAGGCGACGCACCGCCTCGATATGCGGGTACATCACGGTATCGCGTTCGATAAAGGGCACGTGTTGGCGGATGAGTTCATACGCAGCCCTGGTGCCGCGCCCGAGGCGAGCCTGGGGGCCGACGATCTGGCGGCGAAAATCGAGACCCTGCGCCGCCGCGAGCAACTCGATTGCCAGGATCTGCGCAACATTGTCGAGGATCGTGCGGGTTTTGAGGCCGGCGGTCATGCCCATGCTGACATGATCTTCGACGTTGGCCGACGAGGGAATGGTATCAACACTGGCGGGATGGGCTAGAATTTTGTTTTCCGTCGCCAGCGCCGCCGCAGTGTATTGCACCAGCATAAAACCCGAATTCAGCCCGCCTTCGTTGGTGAGGAACGCCGGCAGCGTCTGGATATTCGAGGCTTCGTCGGTGAGGCGCATGATGCGTCGTTCGGCGATATTGCCCAGTTCAGCGACAGCGAGACCGAGGTAGTCGAACGCAATCGCGAGCGGCTCGCCGTGAAAGTTGCCCCCTGACAGAACGGTGATAGACTGATCTGTCTCGTCAATAAAGATGAGCGGGTTATCGGTGACGGCATTGAGTTCGATCGCAAAGACCCAGCGGGCATAAGCGATCGCATCACGGGCGGCCCCGTGTACCTGCGGAATGCAGCGCAGGGTATAGGCATCCTGCACATTGCGCGGGTCGTGGCCCCGGGTCAATTCGCTGCCGTCAAGCAGCGCACGCAGGTAGGCGGCGCATTCTTGCTGGCGCGGGAACGGCCGCAGCGCGTGAATGCGTTCATCGAAAGCAAGCACCGTCCCATTCAGGGCTTCGAGGCTCAGGCAGCCGGCAATATCGGCGGTCTGGCTCAGCAATTCAGCGCGGTAGGTCTCAAGCGCACCCAGGGCACACATACCCGTCGTGCCATTCGTCAGGGCCAGGCCCTCTTTGGCGGCGAGTTGGCATGGTTCAAGACCAGCGCGGCGCAACGCCTCGGCCCCGGGCAGGCGTTCCCCGCGATGCTCGGCCTCACCCAGGCCAATCAGCGGCAGCGCCATATGCGCGAGTGGGGCGAGATCGCCACTGGCACCGAGCGAGCCTTTGCTGGGAATAAGCGGATGAATGCCGGCGTTGAGCATCGCCAGCAACAATTCGAGCGTCGCAGGGCGAATACCCGAATGCCCACGGGCAAGCGTATTCGCCCGGATCAGCATCATCGCCCTTACCGTGGGCGTATCAAGGAGCGGACCAACGCCAACCGCGTGGCTCATCACGATATTGTGTTGCAACTGCACGACCTGATCGGGCGGGATCAGCCGGTCTTTGAACGCCCCAAAGCCCGTTGTAATGCCATACGCGATCTCACCGCGTTCGAGCAACTGCTCAACCGCCCACGCCGCCCGCGCCACCTTCGTCGTCGCCTCGGGGCTCAACGCAACCGCAGGCGCACCGGGTTGACTATGCGCCACAGTCAAGACCTGTTCGATGGTCAAAGCTTCGCCATTGATCTGCATATTGTGCAACCTCCAGTTCAGATAACCAGGCACACCTGCGGACGAAGCACCAGTTGGGCTTGGCGCTGCTACGCCTGACACCCCTCTTTTGGGAATAGGTCTTTGAGGTGAGTCAAGCCCAGTCGTATCATATCACAGACGTATCTTCCAGTTGTGATAAGGAGACAGTGGGATCTATCACGAGGATGGTATAATTATAATGACCTTGCACATCAACTGAACCATAGCAATGTTGCCCACAAACGGATGGGAGGGTCCTATGTCCACAACAATGACCCAATCTGAGCTTGAAAGTGAATTAGCACGGGCACGCGCACAGGTAGTGGAACTGGAAACAGTGATTGAAGCATTGGATGTCAGTTTATGTTTCTGGATGCCAGATACAACTTTGACCTTTGCCAATGGAAAATACAAAAAGATCTTTGGTGTTCAGGGCGAGGCGCGGGGGCAAAAGTGGATCAACTTCTTGCCAGAAGATGCGCGCGCTTCCACGGCGGCATTCTATGCCGAAGTGACGGCCAACCCACGCACAGTGAGCTATGAACATCCCGTTACGGTAGAGGATGGAAGGGTACGGGAATATCATTGGATCGATACGCCTATTCAGGATGAACATGATAAAACAACAAGATTTTTATCGGTTGGCATTGATATCACCGAACGCAAACAAGCCGAAAAATTGACTGCCGCGCAGCGGGATCTGGCCCAGTTGATCGCACAGGAGTTGCCAGCTGCAGACGCATGGGCAGCTTGCCTTCAGGCCGCGATTGTTGTGTCAGGCTTAGATTGTGGCGGGCTGTATCTTTTCAATGCAAACAACCGGGCCTTTGAGCTTGTCTATCATCAAGGGTTGAGCGACGACTTTGTGCGGGCCGTTGCACATTTTGGCGAAGACAGCTCGGGTTCTCAGCTTATGCTTCGTGGCACCATGATCTCTTTCACAGAAGCTGAACTGCATACCCGGAGTTATTACCAGGCTGAGGGCCTGCGCTCTTTGGCGGTTATTCCGATTCAACATCGCGGGCAGGTTCTGGGTTGTTTAAATATTGCTTCACATGTCCAAGTTTTTATTCCAGAACAAACACATCATATTCTGGAGACGATCGCTGCAGAGATTGCGAATGTGCTTATTCATCAGCAAACCCAGGCGGATCTGGAACGTCGCCACGCCCAGTTGCAGCAAACCCTTTTTGCCGCACACATGGGCACCTGGCGTTATGACGTTCCTGGCCGCCGTATGTCTTGGTCGCCTGAGGCGGCGCAGATCATTGGGACGGAGCAATCTGAAGAGGATTTCAGCACGATCATCGAGTATTTTCATCCAGAGGATCGAGATAGAGCGGCCAATGCGCTGCAAGAGTCATTGACGCAAAAGAGCATCCCCAAAATTGAATATCGCATGTTCACGGCCTCAGGCGATTTGCGCTGGGTTACAAATTACGCAAAGTTTGAATATGATCAAGAAGGAAATCCGCTCGCAATTTCAGGGCTGATCCAGGATATCACCGAACGCAAACGGGTAGAAGAAGCGCGCCGCGAAAGCGATGAGCGCTACCACCTGCTCTTTCACCATATGGCTCAGGGGGTTGTTTTTCAGCAAGCGGATGGGCAGATCATCCACGCCAATCCGTCTGCCGAACGAATTCTGGGCCTGACTCTGGATCAAATGCAGGGTCGCAAGTCCATCGACCCACACTGGCATGCTATCCAGGAGGATGGGTCGGCCTTTTCAGGGGAAGAGCATCCCGCGATGGTCTCTTTGCATACCGGCAAACCCGTGCATAATGTGGTCATGGGGGTCTACAATCCCCAACTAGAGTCTTACCGCTGGATCAATATCAATGCCGTGCCGCGCTTTTTCACTGGCGGCGAGAAGCCCTACCAGGTGTTCACGACCTTTGAAGATATTACCGAACGGAAGCAGGCCGAGGACAAATTGCGGCTCGCCGAACAACGCTACCGCGCCCTGATCGAGAACGCGCCGGATGGCATTGTGTTGATGAATGTGGATGGCAGTCTCAAGTATGCTAGCCCGTCTACCGAGTGGATCATGGGTTTTGGCAGTGATGAGGTACTTGGCTTGAACCCGTTTGAGCTCACTCATCCCGACGATAGGGACATGGTGCTTGAAAAACTCGCTGAACTGCTCCGGAACCCCACGTATGTACCAACGATTCAATACCGGTTCCAGAAGAAGAATGGGGAATGGCGCTGGATCGAAAGTACGTTCAGCAATCTGCTGGCCCAGCCAAATGTTGAGGCGATCATTATCAATTTCCGGGATATCCATGAACGCAAGGCAGCTGAGGAGGCGCTCACCAAGAGCCAGGCCTTGCTGACCGAGGCGCAGCGCATTGGTCGCATTGGGCATATGGAATGGAACGGCCGCGATCAGACGCTGATCTGCTCAGACGAGCTGTACGATATTTTCGAATTGCCGCGTGGGACAGGCATAACGCAAGACACTGTTGCGCAGATGATGCTCCCCGGTGAACAGGAACGGGTTGAGCGTCTGGATATGCTTGCCATGCAACAGCAGACTGACATCGAATATGAATTCGGTATTCGCACCAGCGACGGAAGCATTCGCTGGGTGCACCAGATGGGGAAAATGACCTATGACGAACATGGCATGCCCCTCCGCATGATGGCAATCATCCAGGATATAACCGAAAGGAAGAAAACTGAGCAGACTCTGAGCGAAAGCCGGACACGGTTGGAAATGGCGCTCAAAGGGAGCAAAGCCGGGATGTGGGATTGGAATGTGCAGACTGGTGCGACCATCTTCAATGAACGCTGGGCCGAGATTGTAGGCTATGCCCTGCATGAACTCGAACCAATCAACATCAAAATCTGGGATGATCTGTGCCATCCCGATGATCTGAAGCGATCTACTGATCTGTTGCAGCAGCATTTTTCAGGCGAGACCGAATTTTATGCGTGCGAAGTCCGCATGAAACACAAGAACGGTTCATGGGTGTGGGTCATGGATCAGGGCAAGGTGATGGAGTGGGATGAGCAGGGCAATCCCGTCCGGATGTTTGGAACCCACCTCGATATTACCAGGCAAAAACGCGAGGAATTGTATACCCAGGCGATCTTACGGCTAACTAATGCATCGTATGCGACAAACAAGATGGACGATCTGATGCGCACGATGCTGGATGAAGCCGAGGCGTTAACCGACAGTACGATCGGTTTTTTCCACTTTGTTGATGACGACCAGAATACGATCAACTTGCAGGCATGGTCGACGAATACCTTATTGCATGTCTGCACCGCTGAAGGCCAGGGGCAACATTACCCGGTGGATCAGGCGGGCATATGGGCAGATACCATCCGCAGCGGCGAACCGCATATCTATAATGATTTCCCTTCCCTCATACATCAAAAAGGCATGCCAGAAGGTCATGCCCCCATCAGCCGGATGCTCTCTCTGCCGATCACACGGAACAATCTTGTGGTGGCTGCCATGGGCGTGGGCAATAAGCCAGAGCATTATACTGAAGAGGATCTGGGTATCCTGCAACGTCTTGCCGAGACGGTCTTTGATATCATTATGCGCAAGCGGGTGGAAGACGAATTGCGCACCAGCGAAGAGAAATATCGCCTGCTTTCCGAAGAGTTGGAGGAACGCGTGAAGCAACGCACCACCGAGGTGCGGGATCTGTATGAGCATGCCCCAACCGGCTACTACTCTTTGAATGCCGATGGTCACGTTGTCGCAATCAATCAGACGGCGCTGACCTGGCTTGGCTATGTGCGCGAAGAAGTCCTGGGGGCTTCATTCGAGAGCTTTGTTACCAGAACGAGCACCGCGGTCTTCAAGGAGGCCTTTGCCGAACTGAAGAAACGTGGAGAGATGTTGAATATCGAGTGTGAAATGAAGCGCAAGGATGGCTCCACATTCCCTGCGCTGCTCAACTCGGTGGCAATCCTTGATGCATACGGCAATTACCTCCAGAGCCGATCCACAATCTTTGATCATACCGAACGCAAACATGCAGAAGACGCCCTACGCTTCAGCCGCGACCAGTTGAGCACGGCCAATGCCGCTTTGCAAAAGGCCTCACGCGCAAAAAACGAGTTCCTTGCCAACATGAGCCACGAACTGCGTACGCCCCTGAATGGCATTCTGGGCATGGCTGAGATCTTGCTGGAAGAGATCCGCGGGCCGCTGAACGAACGCCAACGTAAAATGGTCGCGGTCATCGAGTCGAGCGGACGGCATTTGCTCAGCCTGATCAATGACATCCTCGACCTGTCCAAGATCGAAGCCGGCAAGCTAGCGATTCACATTGAGCAGATTGCGGTGGCGGATATCTGTGAAACAAGCCTGGTCTTCATTAAGGAACCGGCCATGAAGAAAGGCATCAAGGTCGAGTTCGATCTAGATCCGCAGGTTGTGATAGTGCGCGCCGATGTGCGTCGTCTCAAGCAGATCTTGATCAACCTGTTGAGCAATGCGGTCAAGTTCACGCCGTCCAAGGGGCAGGTCACCCTTCAGGTCAGGGGCGATGTGGAACACCAGACGCTTGACTTTACGGTGATCGATACCGGTATCGGGATTGACCCAGAAGATCTGAAGCGCCTGTTTACCCCCTTTACCCAGGTGGATAGCAGCCTGACGCGTGGGCATGAAGGCACGGGCCTGGGTCTGGCGCTCGTCATGGAGTTAGTTGAACTGCATGGCGGCAGTGTCAAAGTGGCAAGTGATGTCGGCGCGGGAAGCACGTTTACCGTGTGCTTGCCCTGGCACAATGACCTCGAAAAAAGAACACCAAAAACAGATACGAGATCATTGGAACGTCTGGCATCTGGGCAGTCTTCTGAACAGAACCAAGCTCAATCGCTGGGCAAGATTCTTCTGGCAGAAGATATGGAAATGAACATTATGATCATTAGCGATTATTTGGAAAGCCTTGGCTATGTCATCATCACGGCAGCCAATGGACAACAAGCCATCGAAGGCGCCCAGGAGCATGTGCCCGACCTGATCCTAATGGACATTCAAATGCCAGTGATGGATGGGCTGGAAGCCACCCGCCGGTTGCGGGCGGATGCGCGTTTTGTCACCGTGCCCATCATTGCGATCACAGCCCTGACAATGACCGGCGACCGCGAGCGCTGCCTTGAAGCCGGCGCCACCGACTACATCAGCAAGCCGATTAAACTGAAGCAACTCGGCGAGATGATCAAACTCTTGTTGAACACAACTGATTGAATAGTTTGCCAACAAAGTTTTCCGACCTTCCTGGGAGCGAGGGCGAGACGCCCTCGCTCCCAGGAAGGTCGGAAAACTTAATTCACAGACTATTGCGTGCGCTCTTGTCCCGGATGGCTGTAGATGACGCCCTTTTTGATCACCTGATCAACCGGATTGCCGCCAAATTCGTAGGCCAGGTAGCGGTAGTCGTCGATATCGAGCAGCAGCAAGTCGGCCTGTTTGCCCACTTCGATGGAGCCGATGCGTGCGCCGAGGCCAAGCGCGTGGGCGGCGTTAATGGTGCAGGCGTTGAGTGCTTCACCCGGTAGCAGGCGCTGGTAGCGGCAGGCGAGCGCCATGACGAGCGGCAACGAGGGGCACGGGGCCGAACCGGGGTTGATGTCGGTGGTCAGCGCAATGGCGGCCCCGGCGTCGATCATTGCGCGCGCTGCGGCATAGTGGGTGCCGCCGAGGTTGAGCGTCACCGCCGGAATCAAGACGCCAATGGCCGGGCTAGCGGCAAGCTGGGCGATGCCTGCCGCCCCCGTCACATCAAGATGATCCACCGAGACGCAGCCCATCGCAAGCGCCATTGCTAGCCCACCCAGTTCAGTGAACTCGTCAACATGGGCTTTGAGCGGCAGACCCAGGGCCGCTGCGGCTGCGAGCATCCGTCGTGATTGAGCTACATCAAACGCACCCTGTTCGCAGAAGACGTCAACAAAGAGTGGCACCTCTGCTACGGCAAAGTGGGACTGGCGATACCACGCCACGGCGGCGGGCAACATTTCGTTGATCACCAGATCGAGATAGGCCTCGGTACGCCCTGCATAGTCGGCGGGCACCGCATGCGCCCCAAGAAAGGTCGGTACCAGATCAAGCGGGTGGCTCTGATCAAGTAGTGCGGTTGCCTCAAGCTGACGCAACTCGGCAGTGGTCGTTAGGCCATAGCCCGTCTTGGCCTCGGCGGTGGTAGTGCCCAGGCGCAGCATCTGGTCGAGGCGAGGCCGCGTCGCGGCAACAAGCTGGTCAACCGAGGCAGCAGCAGTGGCCCGGGCGGTACTGGCGATCCCGCCCCCGGCGGCCATGATCTCCTGATAGGTTGCCCCGCCGATCCGCAATTCAAATTCGTCCAGCCGATGACCCGCATACACCACATGCGTATGTGGATCAACAAACCCGGGGCACACGACCTTGCCGTGGGCATCAATTTCAGTGACGGCAGCATAGGCACGGCGCAGATCTTCCGAAGGGCCAACCGCCACGATGGTTGAGCCCTGCACTGCCACCGCGCCATCGGCGAGCAGACCAAGCTCACGCAACGCAGCGCCGCGTTTCGGGCCAGCGGGCGACGCACATGTGATCAACTGAGCGGCACGATGAATCAAGAGATCAATGGCTTGCATCTAGCGTTCCTCAAAGGCTGTCTGAAAAGGTGACGGTTTGCTTCGGAGTGCCGGCTTTAGCCGGCTAAAGCCGGCACTCCAAGGGTGCATCACGTGGTGGCGAACGATACTGACACCCTTTTCAGACAGCCTCTCAAAAGTCGGTGCTTCGCTGGCAACCATCCCAGCCCTATGTTGCATCAAATACCTCATCGACAGACACACTGAAATCATCAATAAGCTTCGAGCGAGCACGCTCGCCCCGTGCGAAGACGCCGTAGGTGACGTAAGCCGCGTCATCAAGAACCAGCACGATGATGGTAGCGGTGAGCGGATTGACAATCCAGTATTCGAGGAAGCCCGCCTCGGCATAATCGAGCGGCTTTTCGTCGGTATCACGAGTCGGACGGTCAGGGCTGACGATTTCGATCACCAGATCAGCGCCAAGCCAAGCGTCATTCTGATTGCGGGGATCCTGGGCATCAAGCAGAACCACCAGATCTGGTTCACGAAACTTGCCCGGACGCAGCTGAACCCGGAGTGGTGCGAAGAGCACTTTGCCTCCTTGTGGACGGAGCAGCAGTACCAGCAATTCATACAGGAAGGCAAGGATAATTTGATGATCGCGTGTCGGCATCGGAAGCACCTCGATAACGCCATCCGTAAACTCGATGAGGTGATTGGTCTGGTTCGTCAGCTTGAAGTATTGCTCGACACTCCACAAACCCTGGAGAGGTTCCAGGGCAAGATCGAGCCCATCAACGGCACGAACTATGCGCAGGTCACTTGTGGACGCATCAGTCGTCATAGCGCTACCCTCGGCGTGAGGCGAGTATCTGCACACAGTATACCGAATCAACCCACCTGCACGCAACGCACCTATTCTGGTGGGGATGGCGAAGGCCGGCTTCGCGTTCCATAGACGAAGCCCCTTTGCTGCGCTCCTAAGAAACAAAAACTGACACGATTTTGACACAACACCATGCTATACTTGCTCGACAGAGTTCAGCAACAAGAAGTACACATATGATGAAACACCCAAACCCTGAGCAAAGATCAGGCTTGTTTGCACGTATGCTTACCCCGCGCACCATCAGTCTAGCCGTCCTGTTTGGTACAGCGGCAGTCTTGGCAATGCCACCACGCACAGGGCATTTGCGTACACGTGGCAGGCCCAGCACCAGCTACGCCGAGGCCTGCGAACGCTTTGTGGCCCTGGCTGCGCTAGATGGGCCAGAGGTCAATGCGCAGTGCGGTTCGCGCTTGCTTGATCACGGTGCCCCAACTGAGTCAGTGGTTGTGCTGTTGCATGGCATGACCAGTTGCCCCGTGCAATTCAACGTGTTTGGCGAACAATTGCACCAACGTGGTCATACGGTGCTGATTCCTCGGCTGCCACGGAATGGCATGGCCGATCGGCGTACGGCAGAACTTGGGCGTTTGCAGCCAGCCGAACTGGTGGCCTTTGGCGACGAGGTGGTAGACATTGCTTGCGGCCTGGGCAAGCGTGTCATCGTGCTGGGGCTCTCGGCGGGGGGCACGGTGGCCGCATGGATCGCACAAGAACGGTCTGAGGTTGCACGGACGATGATGATCGCCCCGTTCCTGGGCATTAGTACGTTGCCCCTGCTTCGCCAAGCGGTGATCCGCAACACCCTCTTGCGCATACCCAATATTATGGTTGACGACAAGCCGGAAGAAGCAGCCCGTAAACCCGAGTATAACTATATCCGCAAAGCCTTGCGGAGCTTTGGGGTGATGATGCTCGTAGGCGAATACGTTTTGCGCGAGTCGCGTCGACGCCCGCCCGCTTCAGGCGAGGTAATCGTCGTGACGAATGATGCCGATACAGTCGTTAATCGTCAGTTGATCGATCAACTGACCCGGAACTGGCAAGCAGACGCTCATCAGCGGGTGATTCCATTTTCCTTCAGTGCCGATGATAACCTGGCCCACGATATGATTGACCCGCATCAGCCAACAGCACGTATAGATTATGTCTATCCGCTTTTGACACAGTATCTTGAAGCATAAAGGCATGTTTCAGGTGTACCATTATGCCATTTGATCTAAGACCACTCTTTCAAGCCTTCCTGTCGCTCTGGACCTTGTTGTTCCAGCTTGAACATCTCAATGGCAGCCTGCTCGAACTGATCCACTCGTATGTGGGTTTGCATGTTGCCTTTGGCATCTTTTTCCTGGCCGGGCTCTCCGAGGCGTATGGAACACGTGCGGTGATGCTGTTTCTCAATCGCATCGGGCGACGTCCCTTCTTTCTGAACCTGCTGATCACCAGCATCCTGTTTGTCTTTGGGGCCGTCATCTGGGCGTTTACCATTCGCGAGATGAGTGCGCTGTTCTTCGACAATCCGCAGCCACTTTCGTATGCCATTCAAGCCGTGGGGCTCGCCTATCTGCCGCTGCTCTTTGCCTTCCTTGCCTTCGTTCCCTACCTTGGCCCAGGCCTGTTGATCTTGCTTCAGGTCATCAGCCTGATCCTGGCGATTTTCAGCATCAGCATTGGCCTGGATGTGCCGCTGGGGGAAGCGGCAATCATGGTGGTTGGCGGGTGGGTGATTTTGCAATTGTTGCGCTGGCTTACCACCAGGCCAACAACGGCGCTGAGTCGCTGGTTGCTGCGCGTCATTTCAGGACGGGATGTCCACTATCAACTGCGCGATATTGTGCCGCCAATGCCACTAGGCCTCAGTGACCAGACCAGCACGTCTGCGGAGGAAGCATCGTGACCTTGTTTGTCTATACCTTGCAGTTGATGATCAACTTCATCCAGATCTTTGGCCTAGAGCTCCTATTTCTGGTCAGTCTGATGATCTTCGTCGTCCTGCTTGCAGGGTTGATGGTGCCGTTAAGCATCTTGGGTTGGTGGGCCGGAGGCGCTGAGTCGGCACGGATTCGCGAGGAACACCTCGCCCCCCAACCCAAACCAGCCCGCCCATCGGTGCATGCGCGGCCACAACCTAGCGATACTGCCACGAAGCCAGAACACTTCCTGGTCTATCTCTCGGGGATCGGCGATGTCTCGGGCGAATACCTGGGCGATTTAGAATGGGACTTCGTCAATCGGCTGAAAGAGGCGTTGCCGCATACGCATGTGATCCATAATATTTTTGCTTTTTCAGTGAACAATGTTGGCCTCACTGAAGAGAGTCGCTTCGGGCGGTTCTGGGATTCTATTCAGCAGGCTCGTGCGGGCAGTACACGGATGCGTTCGCTTGGCGGGCTGATCAACTTTCGCAATCTGCTGCATGTAGCGGTTTCGGCTGACCAACGCTATGGCCCGGTCTTCAACTATGGCACTGCCAGCACGATTATGCAATCCTTGCTCGAGGCGGGCTATCAACCAGGTGATGGGCGTCCTGTTACCTTGTATGGCTACAGTGGCGGCGGCCAAGTCGTCTTAGGCTCAGCCCAGTACCTCAAGCCAGCGATTCAAGCCCCATTGCAGGTGATCTCGATGGGCGGTGTGATGTCTGATAGCTACAGCATTGCGCTCGCCGACCAGATTATCCATCTGGAGGGGGACCTGGACAGTGTGCAGCGCCTCGGCGATTACCTGTTTCCGCGTCGCTGGCCGATTGCCCGCAACTCACGCTGGAATAAGGCTGTTGCCTCAGGAAAATTGCGCCGCTTCTCTACTGGCCCGATGACCCACTCTGGCTCGGCAAGCTATTTCGATGATCAGAGTTTTTTGCCCGATGGGCAGAGCTATCTGGACTATACGATTGAGCTTGCAACAACATTGATTGAAGAGTTTCGGGTCGGCTCGCGTTCGCCCTCGGTAGAACAATGAGATGAAGGTAACACGATGCTCATGACCATGCTCCGCAGCAGCATTGCCATTCTGCTGCGCCCGTCAGTGACCACCTTCGAGGCTCACGAGCGCAATAGTTTGCGCTGGGCGCTGGCCTATGTGTCGCTAGGCGCACTGTTGACGGCCTTGCTGGGGATCGCATCATTTTATCTGCACCGCCCTTTTATGGATGCGCAACTAGACGCGATCGCCGCTGAGTTCACGAATTTTGGCCAGGCGATCGGTCAGGATCTGCCGATCGCCGAGTTTATGTTTCCCGCCGAAACGCATACCCCTATTTTGTCCAATGCGTTGGGGACGCTGATCGGTTTTATGACCTATTTAACGATTGTTTTTCTGCTTGGCAAGGCGCTAGGTGGGAGCGGCACGTATGGCGAACTGGCATATGATGTCGCTCTTTTCTGGGTGCCGATTTCAGTCGTGTCAGCCACGCTCAACGTCTTCTCGATCAGCCTGTTCTCGTGTCTCACCGCGCCGGTGGTTGTCTTTGTCTCTTTTTACGGCTTTTACCTGACCTTTCTGAGCGTGCAGGCAGGGCTGAATCTGCCGCCGATGCGGGCGCTGGTTGTTGTTCTCGTGCCAACGACGTTGTTTTTTATGTTTTTCTGCGGCCTATTTGCCCTAGCCTTTCTCGTGATTAGCCAGCAGGGGTGAAGCACCCGCCCCTGGCGCAAGCTCAAAGCGGCACCGTCATCATGAGCAGGAGCTGCTTCATCCCGACGTAGTAGCAAAAGCATCGTTACGTATGGCACCTTGTCACCCTGAGTACCACATGGCCTGCGATGCTTCGCTACGCTCCTAAGACAAGGTTCGTAGGCACTTGACAGTTTGCGCCCTACGTAGTAGTGCCGACTTTAGTCGGCTGAGGCCGACTAAAGTCGGCACTACAACTGCCATACTCAAAGGCTCTTTCTGAAACCTTGTCTAAGCAACAAACCTCATGGATGGTCGGATCGCAACACCTTCGCGGTCATTCCGAACGGAGCCGTAGGCGCAGTAAGGAAGCTGCACGGATCGGCAAGACCCCTCGCTCCGCTCGGGGTGACACGGCGAGCGCGGCGGGGTGGTTCAATGCCCGCCCCAGGAGGACGATCCACCCCGGGCGAAAGCGCCGGAGGCAGCGGGGGCGTCCGGTCGGCGTGATTCCCAACAAGGCGTGCAGATCCGTCCGATCGCCGAGGTCGGTTGCCTCGTCGCCTTCGGCTGGCATCTCTCCACGATCGGTGTTTGTGCCCACAATCGTAGCAGAAATGGTCATGACCCGCACGTCATATGAAAAACCTACCCCCAAAAGCCGGGGGGGTGGGGAAAAAGCGCATTGGGACGCCATCCCGCAAAACCTCGCTACCTGAGAGCCCCCAGATCATCCCTGCTGACGCCACCGCCACCAGACGAACAGCATCGCCATGCCTGCAACCGTGAAGACTACGCCAAAGCCTGCCCCGATGAGTGAGTTCTGGCGTCCACAGTAGCCACAAAACTCGAGGAAGGTGTCGGTGGTGAAATAGCGCGCCAGCCGGGCCTCGTTCGTCAGCGCCTGCCGGGTTCCGTCATTCATCATATACAGGTAGCCTGTCGGCCATTGGCGAGTCAGATCGTCGCATTGCACGTCGCCCGATAAGGTAACAAAGACGACGACGTCGCGTGCGTTGTCGGTGAAAAAGACTTCGGTGTATTTGGTCTCTTCCCGTTCATTCAAGGGGCCAAAGCCGTAGCGGATCGAGGTAGCGGAAAGCCCCTGGACTTGCTGCAGGGTTTCGCAATCCCACGCCCCTTCTTCAATCCGGGCATACGTTCGCGTGGCGCTTGCGACGTTCGCCGCTTCGTCCAGCGTGAGTTGTTGCGGCCCTGCGGCTGTCTCCACCAGATCGGGGATCAGAAAAGCCGAGACGTAGAGGCCGACGACCAGCAGGATCAGGCCCATCCAGGGCAACCAGCGCTGCAGATTACGGCGTGCCTCAAGCTGTTTGTCCGTCAGCATGGCGTATCCCTATGGCAACATTGGCATATCAAGGCCATGCGTTCGCGCAAAGGCGATCGCTTCGTCGTAGCCGGCGTCGGCGTGGCGGACGACGCCCATCCCCGGGTCGCTGGTGAGCACGCGTTCAAGGCGGCGCGCCGCTTCGGGGGTGCCGTCGGCGACAATGACCTGGCCGGCGTGGATGCTGTAGCCAATGCCAACGCCGCCACCGTGGTGCAGGCTGACCCAGGTTGCGCCGCCAACGGCGTTGATCATCAGGTTGAGCAGCGGCCAGTCGGCGATGGCGTCGGAGCCATCACGCATCGCTTCGGTCTCGCGGTTGGGGCTGGCGACCGAGCCGGCATCAAGATGGTCGCGCCCGATGACGATGGGCGCTTTGACGGCACCGCTAGCAACGAGTTCGTTGAAGCGCAAGCCCGCCCGCGCCCGTTCGCCGTAGCCGAGCCAGCAGATCCGCGCCGGCAACCCCTGAAACGCGACGTGCTCGCGGGCCAGGGTGAGCCAGCGCCGCAGGTGGTCGTTCTCGGGGAAGAGTTCCATGATCGCCTGGTCAGTAACGTAGATGTCTTCGGGGTCGCCCGAGAGCGCCACCCAACGGAAGGGGCCTTTGCCTTCGCAGAAGAGCGGGCGGATGTAGGCTGGCACAAAACCGGGGTAACTGAAGGCCTCGGCGACCCCGGCGTCAAAGGCGCGCTGACGCAGATTGTTGCCATAGTCAAAGACAATCACGCCCTGATCGCGCCACGCAAGCAGCGTCTCAACATGGCGTGCCATCGAGTCCATCGCCCGCCGGTCATACTCAACCGGATCAGCATCGCGCAGAGTGGCGGCCTCCTCCAGACTCAACCCAGCCGGAATATAGCCGTAACGAACATCGTGCGCACTCGTCTGATCAGTCGCAATGTCGGGCGTGACGCCACAGGCCAGGAGCTCGGGCAGCGCTTCGGCGGCATTGGCGATCAGGCCCACCGACAAGGGCAACCCCTGAGCGCGGGCCTCTTCCACCCAGGTCATCGCCTCTTCGAGATTGTCGGTGGCGCGATCAAGCTGGCGGAGTGCCAGGCGGCGTTCGATGCGCCACGGATCAACGTCAACCAGCAGCGCGACGCCTTCATTGAAGGTGACGGCCTGAGCCTGTGCGCCGCCCATCTCGCCAAGGCCAGCCGTGATCACCAGCTTGCCCCGCAGACTCGGCCAGCCCTGCGCCAGCGCCAACGCGCCAAAGGTCTCGTAGGTACCCTGCAAAATGCCCTGCGTCCCGATGTAAATCCAGCTCCCGGCGGTCATCTGACCATACATCGTCAGCCCGGCCTGCTCCCAGCGCTCGAAATTCGCCTGGGTCGCCCAGGCCGGCACCAGATTAGAATTGGCAATCAGCACCCGTGGCGCATCAGTGTGGGTGCGAAAGACAACGACCGGTTTGCCCGATTGCACCAGCAACGTCTCATCGGGCTCAAGGCGGCGCAACGTCGCCAGAATCGCCTCAAGGCTTGCCCAATTACGCGCAGCCCGCCCCCGACCACCATACACAATCAGATTATCGGGATCAAAGGCCACCTCGGGGTCAAGATTATTCTGCAACATCCGATAGACAGCCTCGATCTGCCAGTTCTTACAACTCAAGGCAAGCCCACGCGGTGCGCGCATCATTCGGGTCATCGTTGTCCCTCTTTCATCATGATCCAACTCGCATCAGAGCCGTCACAAACGTCGCCTGAAGCTTGAACTCAAGTTTAGGGAATAATTTTCGTAGCAGCGAGCCGTTGCGCTAATGTACGCTCATTTGCTTCCAGCACGTCTGGTGCAAAAGCGGACGGCAGATAGCGCTGTTCAAACAAGCGCTGATCGAGATCGGCAAGCGTCGCTGACATCATTGGTTGAGTATCAAGCAGTGGTTCCATCATCTCTGGCACCAATAAAGATGACTCCTGCACGGCCATAACCAGGTAAGTCATTGGCAAACGCACAAATAGCCTGTCGCACCGTTGTCGGAGCGTCACCACGAAGCGTTTCTTTGCGCTCAACAAGATCAGACTCGAGATCAGTAAGCATCATGATGAGTTCCTGATCAGAATAATGCGCCATTTTTGACACCTCAAGGTGATCGCATGAGCAAAGAGTAGGAAATAGGAAATAGGACGAGCACATGGTACCACGCCTTAGCGAAGCGTGCCAACCCATGCCGTCTACGTATAGGGCTGTTGCAAAGATACTGCTGGCAAACCTCGACTCAGCGCCGCGCTACGCTTTTTGGCTCGTCGGATGTCGAAAAATCGCGTTGTGTACGTCCTCAGCCAGCGGGCGAAGCCGCCACAGCCAACCTCCGCAAAAATGCGCGTTCGCCCTGTAGCGGGATACTGGCTCTGTGAGAGCAAGGCGCTCATGGGGAGTTTGCCAGCAGTATCTTGCAAAGTCCTCCTGATCGTCCGCAGATTACGCATAGTTTCAGAATCGGGCCTTCCAGTTTGACCGTTTGGTAGCACCGGCTTCCAGCCAGTGGGTCTTCCTGACCGGCTGGAAGCCGGTGCTACCTTCGCTGCGAACTGTCAAGCTCGTTTGACACATGCCTTAGGCACAATACCTTGCAAATAAGGCGGCTATTTTGACGCAAAGGCGCAAAGGTTTTTGCGTAGGTGAGCGTAACCCTTCGCGTCTTCGCGTCTTCGCGTGAGCTTATTTGAAAAGTATTGGCCTTAGGCATGGTTTCAGAAGGGCCGGATCAGCGTTGCACTCGACGGTAGTGCCGACTTCAACGCTTGGTGTGAGATCGTTTTTGCCGCACTGGGACGCCGCCGAAAAATGCATATGTCGCCCGATTGCGATGCGGAGGCTACGCGTGTACCGCATCCTGATGCAAAACCGTGTACGAGAACTCACACCAAGCGTTTCAGTCGGCTTCCGGCTCAGCCGACTGAAGTCGGCACTACGTAACCCTTTGCGCCTTTGCGCCTTTGCGTCAAATCATCCGGCAAAGCCCTGCAACGCATACCAGAGCATGGCGGCGGCTAGGCGGCAGGTGCGCAGGTCAAGGTCGTACGGCGGGCAGACTTCGCTCAGTTCGATCAGGCGGGTGCGCCGGTCGCGTCCGGCGAGTTCGGCGAGGGCGCAGAATTCGTCGCCGCGCATGCCAAGTGGGTTGGGCGCACTGACACCGGGGGCTTCGGCGGCGTTGACGACATCCATGTCAAAGCCCCAGAAGATCGTGGTTGCGCTACTCTCCGTGGTGATGTGTTCGACGGTCGCGGTGACACCCCTGGAGCGCGCCATTTGCAAGGTCGTGACCTGGGCGCCACACTTCTCCAGAAAGGCGGTGTAGACGGGTGAATTGGCAAAGGGCTGGGCACCAATGACGTGATAGTTGGTCGGCGCGAGGCGGCCTTCGCCGATCAACTGGCGATAGGGTGTGCCGCTGTTGCGCGGGGTGTCGGCCCGTACATCGTAGTGCGCGTCAAGGTTGAACGCCAACGCCGGCCCGGCTGCCGCCGTTAATCCGGCATAGTCGGGATAGGCCACATCGTTGCCGCCGCCAAGCACAAGCAGCCGTTTACCGTCGGCGATGATCTGCGCTACCACCGCCATATGCAGGTCGTGCCGCTCTTCAAGCGTTGGCGCTGGCGGAGTATCGCCCAGGTCAACCAGCGCAAGCTCGGTGAGCCCGGCGCTGCCCATGCGATAGAGGCAGCGCCGGATCGCCGCAGGTGCATCGGCTGCGCCCGGGCGTCCGCCGTTGCGGCGCACCCCTTCATCCTCGGGAAACCCGAGGATCACCACCGACGCATCGGCATACGCCGCGATCCCCCGTTGCACCACGTCGCCCAGACGCACATCGTTCGTGTCGTTACGGGAGAAAAAGAGCTCCCCAGCAACAGGTACCAGCCGTTCCAGATCAAGCTTTGGCATCAGGGCACCTCCCGCGCCTGCCAGAAGCGTCCCGCAGCGGCAACGCCCACTACCCCAGTCGAACCTGGGGGCAACTCAATCACGAAGGGCAGATCAGGGCGCAATTCAATGGGCGCACTGCGGAAGACTTCGCGCTCATCGAGGCTGACGACAACAGTTGCATTGGCAAGGCGTTGCGGCGTCGCCAGCGTCACCGTCAGACCACCATCGTCGCGTCGCTCTAGACCAACCGTGCCTTCGGGTGATGCCGTGGCCGGCAGTCCCATCTGCCAGACTGGTTGCCAAGTGGTCGCGATCGCACGGGATGCCCCCGGCGCAAGCAGCGGGTCGTCCCAAAAGGTCGGTTGCGCGCCGCTCCATACTTCGACATAGGCGCTGCCATCATCCGTATACAGTCCTGGCTCGACACTCGGCCCAAAGCCAAAGATCTTGCCGCCAACCGTGCCTTCCCCATGACTCACCACTGCCCCATACTCGGCCTCGACATCATAGGCCCCGATAAAAGACACCGGCGTCGGCGTAAACGCACCAATATAGCCCGTCCAATTGGTGGGGTTGCGCAGATCGCGGCCAGCCTGGTAAGGCCACGGAAAACGCTGGCGTGGGGCAGGCAACGCCTGATCGAACGTCGCATGGACAATCAGTTCATCGGTAGGCACGATAAAACGCATCCCCGGCCCAACCTGATTATCACCAGCAGGGCTCAGGATCGCATTGGTCCACATCTGCAGCGGTTGCGCCGTCGTCGTCGGGTTACGGGCCTCAAGGCGCACCGCAAAACGCGCCTCGTCGGCACGGAGCGTCACCGTACCCAGCACCTCAAACCCACGTTGGCGCTCGGTCGTCGTCGCGATCACGTCGACCCGGTCGCCCTCACGGATCACCTGCATCGCCCACGGAAGATTCTCCAGATAGCCATGCTCCTCGGTTGGCACGGCCCACTCGAGGCCGCCCACGCCAAGCCACCAGCCACGCTGTCCAAACGGACTCGGCTTGATCACCTGATTCTGGTAGAAGATCCGGCGTCCGGTAGTGCGATCAACGGCCTGCACCAGGCGTCCACCGAGTTCGGGGAGAAAGGTGAGCGTGAGGAAGCGGTTCTCGACCACAAGCGCACGGTACTCACGGGGCTGCGGCGGGCCAACCAGGGCTGGTTCAAGGCGGTCATACGGATAGATCGCATCACCGGGTTGGGTCGGGCGCAGAGCCGGGGCGAGATCGTAGGTCGGGATCGTCAGCGTCGTCTCGCGTACCGCCAGGGGCTCGGCGGGCACCGGGCGCGCATAGTGCAACGTGTGGCCGTGACGCCAGCCCAGATAATGCTGGCCCACATTGCCCATCTCAACCTTCCAGGGATCAGGATTAGCCGGATTATAGGTCAAGAGACGGCGTTCAAACGCCTGGAAGAGCACCGGCACTTGTTGCCCGGCAACCGTCACCGTCGCCCAGTACGGCTCGGTAATCGGGTAGCCAAAGACAAAGAGCGGATCAACAACCTGCTCGCGCACCACCCGGCCATTGACCAACACCGGCCCGCGCTGCTCCATAAACTGCTGAAACACCATCGGCACATTGCGCCCCGTCACCGGCTCATAACGCACAATCGTCGTCTCGGGGCGCGCAAACGCGGGATTCTCACCCATCCCGGCTGGCCCAAAGGTCGCACTGACGCGCTGGCCGACACGTGAGGGCACCCGATTACCCCCATCAAGCGCCGCCAGCGGAGCGAGCATCGCATACGTCGGAGCGTCAGGATTGCCTACAGGATCGCCGGCGACCGGAATGGCCGCCGCCTCGCGATTCACAAACGTCGTCGCGCCCACCTGCAAACGCCCAACAATCATCTCGACCACCAGCAACCCGCCGGTCACAAACCATGGCGAAGTGCGATCACCGGCAGGATCATTGATCTCCATACGCGCCTTATCAACATACTGCACGAGGCGCACCCCGCCGGGAGCCTGGTCGAAACGCTCATAGCGACGCGAACCGGGCAACTCACCCCAGACCCACGAACGGCCCGCGCTACCGGCGGCCACCAGCGCATCAGCCCGCGTCCAGATCTGGCGAAAAGCCGGATCAGCAAACCCATCGGGCGCAACCGTTTGTGCCTGGGCAACCGGGGGAAGCAGCGCAAGCAGCAGCGCACACAGCAGCAGCAGACTGACCAGAGAAGCACGTTGCGCAAGTGAAATCCGATTTGTTTTCATAGTTTACTCTTTTGGCACAACAAACTGTGCCATCAACAACAGCAGCAAGGCAATGTGGCCTATGCGTTGAAATCTTGCCGGCAACCTGGATGTTTCGAGCGCCATGTGCGTCTCCACTACGTCACAGCAGTTGTATCATTATATAAGCAAATCCTCCTGCACGCCGATCAACCTTATACGGGTGATTGAGGAGGCCGTAGGCCTCCTCAATCACCCGTATAATAGACTGATGCAAACCAATTCATCTTCTACCAGCGATCGCCAGATCATCGTTGCCGCACTTGTTTTGAGCCTGGGAGGGGCCGTTGCCCTCGGGTTTGGTCGCTTTGCGTATGCACTCTTGCTTGAGCCAATGCGCACCGATCTCAACTGGAGCTATGCCCAGGCAGGGTTGATTGGCAGCGCCAACGCCATCGGCTACCTTGCAGGTACGATGCTCGTCGGGCTCGCCGTCGCCCGTTGGGGCGCACCGCTCACAGTGCGCATTGCCCTCGTTCTCACCAGCCTTAGCCTGTTGCTGACCGGGTTGCTCAGTCTCTTTCCCGCCCTCCTAGCGCTACGCATTCTGACTGGGATCGGGGGCGGCCTCATCTATGTCGGCGGGGCCACCGTGGTGATGAACCGCAGTGGCACAGGAGGACGCCCACCACTTGGCCTCTACTACAGTGGGCCAGGAATTGGCATTGCCATTTCAGGGCTAGCGGTACCACCGCTGCTCGCAAGCCTGCAACAGGACGGATGGCGCACCATCTGGCTTGGGATGGGGCTTATCGGGCTGCTTGCCCTGGTCTTGATGGAACCATTTTTGCGCACCGCCGAAGCCCATGCCCGGGCGAGTGGCATGGCTCCTGGACGGGCACGCCCGGTCGCGAGCGACTACGGATCTATCTGGCCGCTCATGCTCTCCTTTTTCATCTATGGCATCGGCTATATTGGCTACATGACCTTTATTATCGCCTTTATGCAGGCCCAAGGAGCCGCCCCCGCACTCGTGCAGTGGTTCTGGGGTGGCCTGGGTCTCGCTGCCATCGCGGGAGGGGCGCTCTGGGTACCGGTGATCGGCAAGCTTGGACCGCGCCACGGCCAGGCAATCATTATGTCAATGCTCACCCTGGCTGCACTGCTGCCGCTGCTTGCACCGCAAACCTGGAGCTACGCCTTATCAGCGCTGCTCTTTGGCGGCTCATTTCTCTCGATTGTGACTGCGGTGACGAGTGAAATCCGACGACGGCTACCACCTGAACGCTGGGCGCTCGTCACCGGCCACGCCGTCGCCCTCTTTGCGCTGGGTCAACTGATCGGTCCAGTGCTCACCGGTCTGATTGCCGACCTACCGGGTGGCCTTGCCTACGGCATGATGCTCTCGGCTGGCGCCCTCGGGCTGGCGACGCTAGTCGCCTTGATCAAGCGTTGACGCCCCACTATGGAGCTTCTTGCGCCGAAACAAGCTAGCGACGCTGGCTTGTTTCGGCGCAAGAAAACCCCTGGGTGCCGCAGGCACCCAAAAGCTCGCCCCTACTTCACAACCATCACCGGGCAAGGCGCACGATGGGTAACCGCCATGCTCACACTCCCAAGCATCAAACCCTTCCACTGGCTCAGGCCGCGCGCACCAATGACAAGCAAATCAGGATTACGGGTATGCACCACATCGAGGATGACATCGGCGGCACCGCCCTCGATGACATCGGTGTCAACATAGGCAATCCCAAGCTCGCGGAGGCGGCTCTCGACATTGGCAACAAGTGAACGGGCGTGCTCAAGCATATGGCTGAGCGTCCGACTATAATTCGGCTCACCAAGCGAATCAGGGATTCGAGTCAACGCATGCAAGACCAGAACTTCGGCATGATAGCGCAAGGCGAGTGAGGCCGCAATATCGGTCGCACGCTCGGAAGGGGCCGAACCGTCAGTCGCAAGCAGAATCTTCTTGAACATGATGAGACTCCTTTGTATCATCAAGTCGTTGATGGGAGACAAACGTGGTTGCGGAGGCAGAAACAGGGCGCAAGGAGGGGTGGCACACAGGGACACACAATCTGTAATTATCTATGATAGCACAGGCTTACAAGAGAGTCTAGACCCATGCAAGAACATGCCGTCCCCCCAAAACGGATACTCACCCACCGCACTATGCGGATCGCCACGCAGATCCAGACGCTTACGGCACAAGCCGGTGCTGAACGGCAAGCATGGCAGCTTCGGTGCGGCTGCTGGCTCCAAGTTTCGCCAGAATGCTGCTCACATGATATTTGACGGTTGACTGGCTGATCCGTAATTTGGCGGCAATTTCGCCATTGTTCGCGCCATGGGTTACCAACGCCAGAACTTCTTGTTCGCGGGGCGTCAGGTCAAAGTGGATTTCGGCGGGTTTGCGCGCTGCTTCCATAAGCACCCGTGTTGCTTCAGGGTCAAGCGTTGGGCGCCCAGCATGTGCGGCGCGAATGGCATCAGCAAGTTGATTGGCACTGATATTTTTGAGCAGGTAGCCGATAGCCCCAGCCTGCAACGCTCCTTGCACCAGTTCATCCTCGCGAAAGCTGGTCAGGGCCACCACCTGAATCTGGGGATAACGCGCTTTGATCGCTCGCGTGGTGGCGGCTCCATCCATCTCAGGCATCACCAGATCCATCAAGATGACGTCAGGCATCTGCTCCTCGCACAACGCAAGCGCGGTATGACCACTATCAGCCTCGGCGACCAGTTCGAGGTCGCTATAGGCGAGCAGAAAAGCGGCGAGGCCACTGCGGACAACCGCATGGTCGTCAACGATCATGACACGAATTGGTTCCATAGGCTCCTCCATCAGGTAAGAACGTCAACGGCGATCCTGGTTCCCATACCGATGCGACTCGTCATCTCGAGCCTCGCCCCAATTTTGGCGGCACGTTCGCGCATAATGCCAAGGCCAAGCGAATGGCTCCTCACGGTGGTCGCATCAAACCCACGGCCATCGTCTTGCACCGTGAGCACCACATGCCCAGGCGTAAAGGTGAGCGTCAGAACAACATGCGAGGCACTGGCGTGTTTAACCACATTATTGAGCGCTTCTTGGGCAATACGGTAGAGCGCCACCTGGATCTCGGGCGGCAGTCGCTGCTCTGCTTCACCTTCAACTTCAACGGTTATCTGCAAGCGCGACCGTCCGACGAAGGCTGCGGCAAGTTGGTGCAGCAGTTCATCAAGGTTGCTCTCGGTCAGTGTCGCTGGACGCAATTCGAGCAAGAGGGTGCGCATTTCGGCGAGTGCGCCGCGCGTCAATTCGCGCAATTCAGCCAGTTTGGCCTCGCCAACAACAGGGTCACGCTCCCAGATCCGGGGCAGCACATCGGCAATCAGGCTGGCCGAAAAGAGAGTCTGGGTTACGGCATCATGCAATTCGCGGGCAAGCCGATTCCGTTCGGCCATGACGGCTATCTGTTCGGCTTTATCACGCAGACGCGCATTCTGCAACGCTAGGGCCGCCTGGTCAGCAAAGAGTGAGGCCAGATTGATCTCTTCGTCGGTAAAAGTACGTGGCTCACAGTAGTAAAAGGCCAACCCGCCATAGGCAACATCCTGGGCAACCAGAGGCAAGGCGAGCACCGCACGAAAGCGATACAGCGCAGCTTTCAACGCCTCAAGACGCGCAGGATCAACCAGAACACTTTCGATCGCGGCAAGCGACTCGGCCTGTGCCTGTTCAACCGTACGGATATTCAACTGACGCACATCAGGCACAATCATTATCTGCCGCGAGGCCACCACACGACCAATCGTGCCGACCCCTGATGGCAATGTAACCTGCCGCACTTCCGGGGGCAAGTCACCACGCAACGCTTGGATCGTCAACGTCTGCTGCTCTTCGTGCAACAGATAGAGCGCAACGGCATCGCTGGCAAGCAACTGATCGGCCTGCGCAACAATCGCATCCAGCAATTGCGGTAGGGCATGCTCGGCATTCAGCCGCACCAAGATCTCGCGCAACCCTTCGGCTACCTGCCGCCTCCGCTCGAGTTCCTGATTGCGTTGCTCAAGCTCATAGGTGCGTTCGGCTACCCGCTGCTCGAGCAGGCGATTCGCCTCGTAGAGAGCCGCCCGTGAGCGTTTGTGCTCGAGCGCGTTGATCAGCATCTCGCCAACAACATGGAGCACCGAGATATCAAGCTCGGCCCAGGTCTTTTCGTGACGTACTGCATCAAAGCCCAACAGACCAACGACCCGTTCTTGATAGGTCATCGGCACCGCGAGCAACGACTTGATCCCCTGGCTGGTGAATTCACGCTGTTCAACGGCTGCCTCAGGTGGAAGTTGATCAACCCAGGGAATATGCAGGATCTGACGTTGCAAGAGTTGCTGGTTTGACCAGGCAAGGTCCGCAGTAGACAGGCCCTGCAAACGGTGGATCTGCGCTTCGATGCCCTCGGCACACCACTCCTGGATGCACGAGAGCGACGTTGCATCATCACTGTACAAAAAGATATAGGCGCGATCAGCCTGCGTAAAGGTGCCAATAGTCTGGAGAGCCTGTCGAATGCCATGATCAATCTGATCAGGCGGCCTATTGATAAAACTATTCGAGAGCGTTGTGATAATCTGTTCGAAAGTCACATGATGCCGCAGGCGATCCAGGGTCTTCTGCAACTCGTGCTCAGCCAGCACACGCTCGGTCACACTCGTCGTGACATGCACAATCCCAACAAGCGTTGCCTCATGGTAGAGCGGAGCCGAGACCGAGTCCCAGTACGAGACGCGGCCATTGATGGTCAACGGGAAGGCCTCTTGATAGACGGTCTCGCCCGCGAGGGCACGCAAAAAGATGGCGCGGGCTGAAGCTTCATTGCCCGGCAGCAAATCGAGAAACGACGTTCCCTGCCTAACCTGTTCCGTTGGCAAGGAACTGTAGCGGCGGACAAATTCGATCAGCGTCGGATTGAACCGGCGCAGGCGCAGGTCGCAATCGAGAAGCGCAATGCCCATCGGCATCTGATCGAAGAAGATTTCAAGCATGTGCTGCTGCTCACTCATGCCCCTATGGTACATGTCCTGAGACAGAAGATCAATGGGAATTCACCCTCACAATGAGGCCAAAGTCTTGAGCAGATCTTCTGGAGGGGCACCTTTGCTGAGAAAGGCCGTAGCCCCAGCCTGCAAAGCTGGCTGATGGGCCTCGGGGCGACTACTCATCGCAATAATTTTGAGGCCCGGCTGCTCATCGTGCAACAGCCGGACAAGATGGATCGCGGGAAGACCGGGCAGTTCCCAATCGAGCAGCACAAGCTCGGCAGCGCACTCGGCAACCAGCAGCAGCAAACCAGTGGCATCGACTGCTTCGCCCACAATCGCAAAGTTGGGTTCTTGCTCAAGACGTAGCCGCAACGCATCACGGACACTGGCCTGGTCGTCGGCGAGGAGAATTTGGCGCATTGGGAGGGCATTCATAGGCTCCACCTCATGCCTGTAGCATACGCCCAACGCTTATCGTGCGCATCAGGCAGATGCAGGGCGTGTGCGTTAGACCAAAGGCGGGGAGCAAGACTAGTCAGTCGACTAGGGTAATTTTACCCATCTGCAATAAAGAGTTATTTCCCTTTTGTTGATTAAGTTGATCATATTAATATACTTTCACTTTGAAAGCGGCGCATGATGCGTTGCTCAGCCGTAGCGCTACCTTACAAGGAGTGATCTGTGATGCATACGCCTGTCGTTTCACGTGGCAATGGTCTGATGCTCGTTGTTCTTGTGACCCTGGTGCTTGTGTTGGCCGGATGCTCGGCTGCCCAGACGCCTGCGGCAGCCCCTGTTGCTGCGCCTGTACTTGCCCAAGGTACCGAACTGGGCGTACGCGGCCCCGAGCAGGCCCTGGTGAGCACCGAGTGGCTGGCGGCAAACCTGGATAATCCCCAGGTGCGGGTGATCGAGGTCAGTGTTGTTCCGGGACTCTACGAGCGGGGCCATATTCCAGGGGCAGTGAACTTTGTCTGGCACACTGATTTTGTCGATACGGTCAATCGGGACATTGTTGCGCCTGACCGCTTCGAGCAACTGGCTCGCGCTGCCGGCATTAACCAGGATACGACGGTTGTCCTCTATGGCGATAATAGCAACTGGTTTGCCGCCTGGGGGGCATGGATCTTTCTGCAGTACGGGGCCAGTGATGTGCGCCTGCTTGATGGCAGCCGCGCCAAGTGGGAGGCCGAGGGCCGTGAGTTGGCCGTAACCGTCCCGAGTGTTGCGGCTGGCGATTTCACCGTTGCCCACCGCGAGAGTCTGCGCGCCAGATTGCCTGATGTTTTAGCGGTTGTTGAGGGCGCAACAACCGCCTCACTGATCGACATCCGGTCGGCTGATGAGTTCTCAGGCAAGATCTTTGCCCCCGAGGGCTTTCAAGAGTTGGCAATCCGGGCAGGCCATATTCCAGGTGCGATCAATATCCCTTGGAAGCAAGCCCTCAATGAAGATGGTACCTTCAAGTCGGTTGATGAGTTGCAGAGCCTCTATGCTGGGCTGGGCATTGATGGCAGCCAGCCGATTATCACCTATTGCCGGATTGGTGAGCGCGCCAGCCACACCTGGTTTGTCTTGAGCCAGATCCTCGGCTACGAGGTTGCCGTCTATGATGGCTCGTGGACCGAGTGGGGCAATACGATTGGGGTTCCGATTGCCAATCCGAGTGGCACTGTGTGGGGCGCCCAATAATCGCCGGGCAACCAGGGTCAGCATGGCTGGCCCTGGTGCTCTACCCAGGTAAGCGCGATCTATGACTGAGCTTCCTTCAACACGGGCTGATCACCAACCGCTCGCGCGGTTCACCCGTATCACCGCCTTGCGGATCGGTCTCGCCGTTGCGCTGCTCATCGGGTTGACGAGCACCGCCTACTGGCTCCACGCCACCCCTGGACGCGGCGCAACGGCAGCGCTTTCGTTGCTGCTCGGGGCAAGTCTGGGCTTTGTCTTTCAGCGGGGCCGTTTTTGCTATTTTTGCATCTTGCGCGACTGGATTGAGTTTCGCAACAGTGGTCCGGTGTATGCGATCCTTGCCGCCCTGTCCGCCGGTTCAATCGGTTATGCGCTTGTCTTCGGGATCTTTCTGCCCAATCCCTTCAGTGGACGCCTACCTCCCGAGGCCCATATTGGCCCGGTTAGCTGGGTTCTCGCAGCTGGTGGCCTGGCCTTTGGGCTTGGCATGGCCCTGTCGGGGGCGTGTGTCAGCGGTCACCTCTATCGGCTCGGTGAGGGTTCAACGCGGGCGCCTGTGGCGTTGCTCGGTGTGCTTGCCGGCTTCGGGCTAGGCTTCCTGAGCTGGAATCAGCTCTATCTCACGACTATTGCCGAGGCACCCGTGCTCTGGTTGCCCGCTCGGCTTGGGTACGGGGGGGCGCTGTTCCTCCAACTCGTTCTTCTGGGAGGCCTCGCCTTCTTGTTGCTCCGAAACCTCCCCGAGTTGCCGCCCCGCCCGGCGCAACGGCTTGATCTGGCGGGTGTGTGGGCGGCCCTCTTCCACCAGCGCTGGCATGCCCTCGTCACAGGTGCCCTGGTGGGTCTGCTGGGCACCGTCGCCTACATGCGCATTGAACCACTTGGGGTAACATCGCAACTCGGCAGCCTTGCGCGAACAGGCATGGATCAGGTCGGGCTGCTCCCAACAACGCTCTTTGGGCTGGATCGACTGGCAGGCTGTGCCACCCAGGTCGTGCAGACCATTACCGCCAATGGCCTACTCATCTCCGGCCTGGTGCTCGGCTCACTCACCGCCGCCTTGCTTGCCGACCGGTTTCAACCCGACCGGCTCACCGTGCGCGGGGCCGGCAGCGCCCTGGTTGGTGGCATCTTGCAAGGATGGGGAGCAATGGTTGCTCTCGGCTGCACCGTCGGCACCCTGCTTTCGGGCATCTCGGCGTTTGCCGTCTCGGGATGGCTCTTTGGCCTGACAATGCTTGCTGGAGTCTGGCTCGGCATCCGCAGCAGCTTGCACCGTCTGGTTTGAATTCATGACACGACTATCAGCTAGCCATAAGATTTCACTCACGTCGCAAGTGTTATACTAGACTGATGGAAATCGCCTGATAGCGTGACGGAGCGCCTGGTGAGAGTCAAGCGCCGTTTGTCGTGCGCCGATCCAGGTGGTCTGTTGAGTATAACAACATATGCAGCGAGATCGTTCCTTTCGACGAACCTATAGTGGGCGGACTGTCCCTCGTCGTCCGGCTTATCCGGGGTTGATGCGAGGGCGACGTTCCCCCAAACAGCCATCGTATCTTCCCCATATTGCAGGCAACCTTGTCGCGTTCATCTTCCTGAGCATCATTGGCGTATCTCTGCTCGTTGGCTCATTAGCCTATAGTGCCTATGCGAGCACGGCGGCGACGCTTATGCCCCGCCTTGATGCCCTCGCCGAACGCGAACTCTTTCAGACCTCACGGATCTTCGATCGCAATGGCGAAGTGCTCTACGAGTTTTTTGATGCCGGACGCCGCACCAATGTCGCGATTGACGAGGTTTCACCTCTGCTCATCAGTGCAACCGTCGCGATTGAAGACAAGACCTTCTTTACCAATCCCGGGGTTGACCTAGGCGGTATTATTCGCACCCTCATTTCCAGCCTCCAGGCCGGTGAAGAGACCGGTGGGGCCTCGACGATCAGTCAGCAGGTGATCAAAAATAGTGTGTTGACCGCCGAAGAGCGCGCCCCTGAACGGCGGTATGAGCGCAAAATGAAAGAGATCATTCTTGCTCAAGAGCTTGATCAGCTCTTCACCAAAGAAGAAGTGCTTGAGCTCTATCTGAACGAGAACTTCTATGGCAACCTCGCCTATGGCATTGAGGCTGCGAGCGAGAGCTTTTTTGGCGTACAAGCCCGCGATCTTAACCTCAATCAAGCCTCTCTGCTCGCTGGATTGCCTCAGTTACCCACCGTCTATAACCCAGTCAATCACCTCGAACGTGATACCGAAGGTGGGTATCTGCCCGGGGTCATCCTCGGTGAAAACTGGCTCAGTGCTGACTATCGTTTGCCCGAAAGCCTTAGTCCGCCACGCTGGCGTCAGGTGGCTGTGCTTCGCCGGATGGTCGAGGACGAGTATGTTACTGAAGCCGAAGCGCGCACGGCGATAGCCGAACCCTTGCGCTTTGCCCCCCAGGAAGTGCCCCTCAATGCACCTCATTTTGTCTTCTATGTGCGTGATCTTGTGCAAGAGCGCTATGGACAACAGGCCCTCTTCAATGGTGGGTTGCGCATTACGACAACCCTTGACCTCGATCTGCAGCAAATGGCCCAGCAAAAGGCGGCTGAACGCATCACCGATCTGCGTGAACGCAATATTCATAATGCGTCAGTGGTCGTGATGCAACCCAACACCGGCCAGGTGCTGGCAATGGTCGGGAGTATTGACTACGATGCGGTTATCGCCACAACAACCGTCGGTGAAACAGGCAATGTGATCGATGGACAGGTCAATGTGGCGACCCGCGAGCGCCAACCAGGTTCGGCCCTCAAGCCCTTTACTTATCTGGCCGCGATGGAACAGGGGATGCATCCCGAAACAGTGATCTGGGATGTACCAACTGATTTTCCGTCGTCGTCGAGCGGGGCGGGCGCCTGGTATACTCCTTTGAACTATAACGGGCGCTTTAATGGCCCGGTACGCATGCGCACCGCGCTCGCCAATTCACTCAATATTCCCGCGGTCAAAGCCCTTCGCTTTGCCGGTATTCAACAAACCCTCGATCTGCTCGATCGCGTGGGTATCAAACAGGGCCTCAAACGCGGCGAAGATTTCTACGGTCTCTCGCTAACCCTGGGTGGCGGCGAGGTGACACCGCTTGAACTGACGACCGCCTACAATACCCTCGCCAGTGGCGGACGCTACTACGAACCCGTCTCGGTCCTGCGCATTACCGATAGTGCGGGCAATGTGCTCGAAGAGTTCTTGCCTAATCGTGGAACCGAGGTCATCGACCCCAATCTGGTGGCGATCATCTCGGATATGATGAGTGATGACCGAGCACGCCAGGCCGTCTGGGGGCTCAACAGTCCGCTCAAGCTTTCGCTCCCCGCTGCAGTCAAGACCGGAACAACCAACGACTGGCGCGACGCATGGGCGGCAGGCTATACGCCCTTTGTCACGGTCGGGGTCTGGACAGGCAACAATAATAATGAGCCGACCGAACGGGTGGAAAGCCTCACCGGCGGTGGTATCATCTGGCGCAATGTGATGGAGGAATTGTTCGACTGGATCGAAGAGCAACCCCGTTATCGGGCGCTCTTTGCCGCACCCTATCCGAATAGCGTCATCCCGACGAGCTTTACCTTGCCCGCCAATGGTGTCCTGTCGCGCTCCATTTGTGAACTTCCGGGTCCTTATGGGGGCTACCGCGAAGAACTCTTCACGCGGCAAATGCTGACTGATATCCTGGAAGCACGGCGCAATACCCCAACGGGGAGTGATTCAAGTCAACCACTGCCTGCCAATCAAAGCCTGGAAACCTTGACGATCCCGTGTGATGCCTTCGAACGAATCACGCTGGTACAAGTTCCCACGGAACAAGACTGGTCAAGTGATGGTCAATTGCTGATCACGGCTCCAGCGGAACTGGATACGACGAATCCCGAGGCCACAAACTCGCTCGACGCAGCGGCCTTCTGTCGCCCCTCCGATGACCTGAACTACCCTGCCATGTTGCGGCGTGAGCTTATCATTTGGAATACCCCTCCACCCGACCCAAGCATGCGCGTTCGGTATGAGTGGGAAGGTGGGAGCACAGGCATCACCAAACAGGCTGTCGAGGCGCTACCCGCATGCAGTGCCGAGATGTTCGAGGCACCTGTACCGCAACCGCCCGTCGAAGGCGCGATCTTGATGCCCGATCTGCTCCGTCTGGGCGAAAATCAGGCCAAAAGCACTCTGGCAAGCCTGGGTATTCCAGCAAGCGTCATCTTTGTTGACTATCAGGATCGCACCTATATTGGCGATCTCTATGACCAGTTCGTGCCTTATGCAGTCGTCAGCACGATCCCCGCACCCGGTGATTGGATCGTGCCCGGTTCAGCTATTATCCTGGGCATCCGCGCACCAGATCCTGAGCCACAACCAGAACCACCCCCGCCCCCAGCGGAACCATCCCCGCCCCCAACGGAACCGCCTCCGCCCCCAACGGAACCACCCCCGCCCCCAGCGGAACCGCCTCCGCCCCCAACGGAACCGCCTCCGCCCCCAACGGAACCGCCTCCGCCCCCAACGGAACCATAGTAGAGGCACGGCGCCGCCGTGCCCCGTAAGGCCGAAGCACGCGCCACACCCGAGCGAAACGGCGCAAAGGCATAGATCTGCTATAATGTTCAACTGAGATTGCACCCGCAAACACTCGATGCCTCAAACAACAACAAAGGCAAGGTCATGGCACCGGCAGTACAAGACCCGTTGGTAGATGAAGCGGTGGAAAGAGCAAACGAGCATGCTCACTCGCGCGATCAACTCAAGCGTCTGGCAGCTGAGAGGGCCGTCAAGCTGATCTCCCCAGGGATGGTGGTTGGGCTCGGCGTTGGCTCAACCGCAATCCACGCGATCCGCAAGATCGGGGCGTTACTTGCGGATGGTGAGCTACACAATATCATTGGGATCCCATGTTCCAAGGCCGTAGCCGCCGAAGCTAGTCGCCTCGGTATTCCCCTGAGCGATCTTGATGAACAGCCTGTGGTCGATCTCACGATTGATGGGGCTGATGAAGTTGATTCGCAACTCAACTTAATCAAGGGTGGGGGTGGTGCGTTGCTGCGCGAGAAAATGGTTGCACAGGCAAGCCTGCGCGAAGTGATTGTTGTGGACGAGGGTAAACTCTCGCCACAGCTTGGGACGCTCTTTGCCCTGCCAGTTGAAGTCATTACCTTTGGCTGGAAGAGTCAGGCTCGCTTTCTCGAACAACTTGGCGCAACGGTATGCCTGCGACGGCGGGTCGATGGTGGGCCGTATCTAACCGATCAAAATAACTACATTCTTGACTGCACGTTTGGAAGTATCCATGACCCTGAAGTGCTCGCACGCCACCTTGAGCAACGGGCAGGTATTGTTGAGCACGGGCTGTTTCTCGGCCTTGCCACTGATCTGATTATCGCCGGAACATCGGGGGTTCGCCAGATGAGTGTTGCACGCTAAATGCAACTGGCACCGTCACTGCTCACAGCCGATTTTACCCGTCTGGGCGCTGAGGTTGAGGCAGCGTTCGAGGCTGGCATCCGCTGGCTGCATCTTGATGTGATGGATGGGCGCTTTGTGCCTAATCTTAGTTTTGGGCCGCTCGTGATCCGTGCCCTCCAACCCATTGCCCAACACTATGGGGCCATCCTTGATGCCCACTTGATGATCGTTGAGCCAGAACGTTATCTGGCTGATTTTGTAGCGGCAGGCTGTGACTATCTTACTATCCACGCCGAAGCAACCCCCCATACCCATCGAGCCGTGCAGACCATCCATGAATTGGGGGCCAAGGCCGGGGTTGCCCTCAATCCAGGCACACCCCTCGGCACCCTCGAAGCATTGTTGCCAGATCTCGACCTTGCCCTGATAATGACGGTCAATCCGGGTTTCGGTGGCCAACGTCTCATTCATAACTGCCTCGCCAAGGTTGCCCAACTCGATGCCTGGAGAACCCAACAGTCTCGCTCAGACCTCTTGATTCAGGTCGATGGAGGGGTCAATGCTCAGACCATTGCTGACGTCCAGCGTGCCGGGGCTGACCTTGCCGTTGTGGGTTCAGCCCTCTATCAGCCAAACCAGACGGTGACCGAAGCCCTCACAATGTTGCGCACAGCACTGGCTTCAGGGTAACTTCTGACCTTCTCATCCGTATGGGCCACAGGCCCCAGGAGTCACCTTATGATCCTTGCCGGTGATATTGGTGGAACAAAGACAATTTGTGCGCTCTTTTCGGTCGAAGAAGGCCCTCATGCTCCGCTCGTGGAAGTTACCTTTCCCAGCGGGCGTTATGTAAGCCTTGAAGCAATTGTGCGGGCCTTCCTGGCTGATCATCCAGGCACTATTCAGTCGGCCTGCTTTGGCGTCGCCGGCCCCGTTGTTGATGGACGTGCCACCATAACAAATCTCTCGTGGGTCGTGGAAGAAGAACGCCTCCAAGAAGAACTTGGGCAGATCCCGGTGACCCTGATCAATGACTTGAAGGCAATTGCACAAGCGGTTCCGTATCTGGAACAAGGTGATGTCGCTACCCTCAATCCTGGTGAAACCGTAGACCAAGGGGCCATGGGGGTGATTGCCCCCGGCACTGGGCTCGGTGAGGCGTTTTTAACCTGGGATAATGGGCGTTACCGGGCTCATCCGTCAGAGGGTGGGCATTCTTCCTTTGCCCCTACAACACCAACCGAAGCCGATTTGCTCAAGTATCTCCTGGAAGAACATCGCCACGTGAGCTACGAACGGGTCTGTTCCGGGATGGGCATTCCCAATATTTATGCCTATTTCCGTGACCGTGTCTTTCGCCAGGAGACACCAAGTGTCGCGAGTCAACTGGCAACCGCCGATGATCCAACTCCGGTTATTGTGAGTGGCGCACTGAATCCTACCGGTCCTTGCCCGGTGTGTGCGGCAACTCTCGATTGTTTTCTTGGTATTCTGGGCAGTGAGGCCGGCAACCTGGCGCTAAAAGTTCTCGCAACGGGCGGGATCTATCTTGGCGGCGGCATTCCACCACGTCTGTTGCCACAGCTTCGCGGCGAACGTTTCCTCAATGCGATGCGGAACAAAGGCCGCTTCCGTAAACTGATGGAACGCATCCCGGTGCATGTCATCCTCAACTCCAAAACGGCCCTCTATGGCGCTGCGGCGTATGCCTTGATGGATTGATCAGGCAACGCATATGGTACAATCCTCGCCATGGATCACCTAGCCCCGGCGCGACAGCGCTTTCTCAGTTGCATCAAGCACGCCGACCCCGAGGTGCCCCTGGCAGCAGCGGCGCTGGCATTGGCATGGGAAGATCAGGGTGGGGTTGACCGTGAACCGTGGCTCACCCACTTCGATACCTTTGCCACGACGCTTACCCCTATGGTCAACGCAACCAGCAAGGCGACCGAACAGATTGCCGCACTCAACACCTATCTCTTTGACACGCTCGGCTTTTATGGTGATCCCTCGTGTTATCGGCATCCTGATCCGGCCCATAGTTACCTCGATAAGGTCATTGAGCGGCGAACTGGGTTACCGATCATGCTCGCCCTGATTTACCTTGAAACAGGCTGGCGGCTCGGCCTGCCAGTGGATGGTCTGGCGTTGCCAGGCCATTTTATGGTACGCTTTCGTGATCCTGCCGGCGATCACTTTGTTGATCCGTTCAGTGGTGGTTCGAGTTGGAGTATGGCCGATTGCGAGCGCCAAATTGCCACCTTTTACGGCGCCGTCGGTGATGAACTGTCAGCGATCATTATGGCTCCACCCGGGCGCGGGGCGATCCTCGCCCGCATTCTGCGCAATCTCAAGCAGACCCATCTGGCCCGCGGCGATAGTCGGCGGGCCCTGACCGCCGTTGAACGCCTCTTGCTGCTCGATGCCAGTGACCCCGGTGAACTCCGCGATCGCGGGTTACTGCGCCTCCGCACCGGTCAGTTGCACGCTGCAATCACCGATCTCGAAGCCTATGTCCAGCGCAACCCCGCCGCTAACGACATCAGCGAGATCAAACGCATCGCCCGCGAAGTCATCTCCCAACTCGTCAAGCGCAACTAATTTGGTGCGGCTCCTGGGGTTGTGTCACCCTGCGCTCGGCGCAGGGTGACACAACCCCAGTTTCTTGTGATGCAAAAAACACATTATTTTTAACTAAAATTTAACTTGTTTATCTACTTTACATTAAAGAAAGCGTATGTATAATATGAAGTAGCAACCTGCTTCCCACTTCACTATATCCATAGAGCGCAGTTCAACGTCAGCCATACCGTGCAAGGATGCATGCCCGTCATCCGATGATGCTCGTAACCGGGTGATGTTCTATGCCGACCCTGCACCCAAAGCAAGGGGAATGGTGTTATGTCAACGGTTTCTGTGCGTGCGTTCTTCAAGTTCCTCGTCGGGCTTCTCCTCGTCAGTCTCCTCCTCTCTTCTCTCTCTGTGCCAAGCCAACCCGTTGCGGCTCAATCCGCAGACCCACCCAGGCAAAGCGCCGAAGAACCGGGCACCGAGCCTCTCGTTGAGTATGTGCGTGGTCAGATACTCTACGCTGAAGGCGGTTTCGCCGAAGGGTTGACCTTACAAGTATGGCGCGAGGGTGAACTTGTCGCCACAGCACAGACCGGGGATCTAGGCCAGTTCAGCCTCACAGGGCTCGCAACTGGCCTGTATGATCTACGGCTCTTTGCGGGTGAACAGCCGGTTGAACTGCTCTCAACGCCCGTGCTGCATGTCAAAGCGGGCGATGTGACCCCAGTGCAACTGACGGCTGCACGTCCACTACCTCCACCCGATGCGCAAGCAGAAGACGCACAAAGCCCACCAGTGAGCGACGACCCGGCACCCCAGACGCCTCCAGTGAGCGACGACCCGGCACCCCAGACGCCTCCAGAATCAGACCCGCCGGCTCAAACCCCACCTGCACCAGATGCTTCGGCCATTGAACAGGCACCAATCACCCCCCAACAGACGGCCAGCCTCGTTGGGCGCGTCACGGCAGAGGATACCGGTGATGGATTGCCGGGTGTCTCGGTACGAGTCTGGAATGCAAATGGATTTTTTGTAACTGGTAGCTCGACGAATGCTACCGGTTATTACACCATCACCAATATGTTCGCCGGTGTATATCGTCTTGAATTTGTGACTTCTTTTTTTAGTCATCCCATCACAGATTTATACCTAGGCGAATTTTATGCCAATCAAACAAGCCTGGGTAACGCAGATCCGATTACTCTCACCGACTCACTCACCACAACGATCAACGCCGCGCTGGTGCGTGGCGGGCAAATCAGCGGGCGCGTGATTGCTGAGGATACGAGTGAAGGGCTGGGTAGTGTTCCTGTCAGGCTCTACAACGCCGCAGGCAATAGCATTGCCACTACGTTCACCGGTCTTACCGGCTACTACACCTTTACCGGTCTGGTGACAAACACCTATCGCGTAAGCTTCGAGCCACGTACCTCTTCTAACAGCAACATTAACGTTTACCTGGACGAATTCTACAATAATGCAGCGAGCCTTGAAGAAGCCACACCAATTGAGGTTGGGGCTGCCATAAACCGTACCGCCAATGCGTCGTTAGTACGGGGAACGGAACTGAGAGGGCGCGTCACCGCCGCCGACACCGGCAATGGCCTCCAGAGTGTTGGGGTACGCCTCTATAATGCCAGTGGTACGCAAATTCGTAGTGCCACCACAACCGGCCAGGGTGATTACACCTTTACTGGATTGATGACCGGCACGTATCGCCTCGAAGTGCGTCCGCAAGATTCCTTTCTGAGTGATGTTCGTCTCTACCTGGGCGGCTTCTATGAGAACAAGCCGAGCCTTGAAGAAGCAACTGAGATCAGTGCAACGCTCGCTGCCCCCAGCATTGTCAATATCGCGTTGATCAAAGGTGGGCAACTGAGTGGGCGCGTGACCGCTGAGGATACAGGGATCGGGTCAAATGGGGTAGTGGTCTCCCTCTTTAATTCCAGTAGTGATACCCGTATCAGTTTTTACCGAGCTACATCAACCGGCTACTATACTTTTACTGGTCTGGTGACCGACACTTACCGGCTCGAATTCCGCCCCCAGGACTCTTTCAATGCAACCACCCGACTCTACTTAGGCGAATTCTACGATGACCAGAATAGCCTTGCGAATGCGACTGGCATTCAGGTGGCGCCATCTGCCGTGGTGACTGCCAATGCCGAACTCGTTCGTGGAGGTGAAATTAACGGGCGCGTCACCACCTCAGATACTGGCCAAGGCCTCGCGAATGTGCGGGTGCAACTCTACAATGCCAGCAGCGGGCAGTCCATTGATACCGCATTTACGGGCAGCACCGGCTACTACACCTTCACCACCCTGGTCTCAGACACCTATCGCCTGCAATTCATTCCGCCCTTCAACTCGCTCTATCTTGGGGAATACTACGATGACCAGGCGAGTCTCAACACCGCCACGCCGATCCCGCTAACACCACCCGCCATCATCACCGCCAATGCGGTGCTCCAACGTGGTGGGCAGATCAGCGGGCGCGTGACCGCCTCGGATACCGGGGACGGCCTCGCTGGGATCACCGTGCGCCTCTCCAATGCCAACGGGCAGAGTACCAGCAGAACTACCGACAGCACCGGCTACTACACCTTCACCACCCTGGTCTCAGACACCTATCGCCTGCAATTCATTCCGCCCTTCAACTCGCTCTATCTTGGGGAATACTACGATGACCAGGCGAGTCTCAACACCGCCACGCCGATCCCGCTAACACCACCCGCCATCATCACCGCCAATGCGGTGCTCCAACGTGGTGGGCAGATCAGCGGGCGCGTGACCGCCTCGGATACCGGGGACGGTTTGTCGAATGTCAGCGTACAACTCTACAATAGGAGCGGGCAATTTGTTACCAGCCAGAATACGAATGCTACTGGCTACTATACGTTCACCAGACTCGTCAGCGAAACGTATCACCTGCGCTTCAGCCCGCCTTTCAACTCGCTCTATCTCGGGGAATTCTACGATGACCAGGCGAGTCTCAGCGCCGCCACGCCGATTCCTCTTGAGCCACCCGCCATCGTCACCGCGAATGCGGTGCTGCAACTCGGCGGGCAGATCACCGGGCGCGTCACCGCCTCGGATACTGGTAACGGTTTGTCGAATGTCACCGTGCGCCTCTCCAATGCCAGCGGCAATCCGGTAGCAACAACCGCAACCGATGCGACAGGGCAGTATACGATCACGACGCTGGCAACCGGAGTGTATCGGCTTGAATTCAGTGCCCAGTTTGCCAACAATGCCACGACCCGCCTCTATCTGGGCGAGTTCTATAACGATCGAACAAGTCTGGATACGGCAACCGGGATCAATATCACCGCACCTGACCTAACGACAATTGATGCGGTGCTGCAACGTGGGGCCGAACTACGTGGCCGGGTCACGGCGGCTGATACTGGCGCTGGGTTGGAGGATGTTACCGTCAGACTTGTCAATGCGAATGGCAACACGATTGCCACTGTCCCTACCAGTGCAACTGGCAACTACACCGTCACCACACTGACGACAGGTGTCTATCGGGTAGAATTGATCACCCGCAATGCAGCGAATGCAACCACGCGCACCTATCTTGGGCAGTTCTATAACAACCAGCGCTTTATTGAGCTTGCAACGGGGATCAATCTGACGGTTGGCGAATTCACGACCGTAAATATACCGCTGGCACGTGGCGGGCAGATTAGCGGGCGCGTCACTGCTGCGGATAGCAGTGATGGCTTGGCCGAGGTGGCTGTACGTGTCTATGATGCGAGCGACAACGTCGTCACAACAGTTGAGACAGATGCGACTGGTCAATATACCGTGCCCGGCTTGAGTGATAATGCCTACTGGGTCGAGTTTGATCCACGCGGCTCGGCTGACGCGACGGCCCAGTTGTATGTGCCAGAGTTCCACAATAATCAACCTAATCTTGTAGCAGCCACCGGGGTCAGTGTGGTTGCGCCTGATACGACGAGCATCAATGCCTCGCTCGAACGTGGGGCGCAACTTACGGGGCGCGTAACCGCAGCAGATAACGGCACTGGCTTAGAGGATGTTACGGTCTTTGTCTATGATGAGACCGGAACTGAGGTCGCTTTTGGCGAGACCACGGCCACCGGAAACTACACCATCACTGGCTTGATGAGTGGCACCTACCGCATCGGCTTTGATCCAAGCCAGTCCTTTAACGCAACAACCCGGCTTTATGCGGGTGAATTCCATGCGAACAAATTGACGCTCGAGGAGGCAACGCCAGTTACACTTACGGCACCTGCCGCAACCACGATCAACGCAACCCTCGCCCGTGGGGGTGAACTGAGCGGACGCATCACCGCAGCCGATACCGGGAACGGGTTACAGAGCGTGCGCGTACGCCTCTACAACACCGGCGGGAGTGAGATCAATACATTTACCTCAACGGCGACAGGCTACTATACCTTCACCGGTTTGGTCACAGGCACCTATCGCCTCGAGTTCGACACGCAGTGGTTTGGGCAGGCAACAACCCGACTCTATGCGCGTGCGTTCTATGACAACAAGGCCACACTCGAGGAAGCCACCACCATTAGTGTGACCGCGCCAACCACAACAACTGTCAACGCAGTCCTGGCACGTGGTGGTCAACTAAGTGGGCGCATCACCGGGGCCGATACCGGGAATGGTCTGCCTGACGTAGGCGTTCAGCTCTACAATGCGAATGGCAATAGCATTGACTATATCAGGACGACCAATAGCGGCTACTATACCTTTACCGGGCTCTTTACCGGAACCTATCGCCTGGAGCTACGACCGCAGGATTCCTTCGACAACACGGTACGCAGCTACCTGCGGCAATTCTATGACAACAAGGCCACGCTCGAGGAAGCCACCGCCATTAGCGTGACCGCGCCAACCACAACAACCGTCAATGCAGCGCTGGTACGTGGTGCTCAGCTAAGTGGGCGCGTCACGGCTGCTGATACGGGCGAAGGCTTGCCCGACGTATTGGTGCGCCTCTACGATACCAATAGTGCCTTCAGCAGATCTGTTAATACGACACCCAGCGGGTACTATACCTTCACCACCCTGGTGACTGGCACCTATCAACTTGAGTTCAGAACCCGTACCTCGAATAACGCAACCACCCGCGCCTATCTGGGCGAGTTCTACAACAACCAGAACAGCGCAGCGACGGCTACCCCGATCACGCTCAATGCACAAGACGACACAACCATCAACGCCGAACTGGAGCGTGGAGCACAACTGACGGGGCAGGTTACCGCTGAGGACACCAGTGATCCACTTACCGGCGTTCGCGTCTTGGTCTACGATCCTACCAACACCGTCATTGCCGATACCACAACCAATAGCAGTGGCAATTACACCACAACCGCACTTGCGAGTGGTGCCTATCGGGTCGAATTCCAGACCCAATTTGCCAACAATGCGACCACCCGCAGCTATCTCGGCGAGTTCCACGCTAATCAGACAAGCCTGTTCAATGCCACGGTGATCACGTTGACGGCACCTGGCATCACCCCAATCAATGCCGCCCTCGCACGGGGGGCGCAGATTACTGGTCAGGTCACAGCCGGTGAAGCCAGCCCGAGCCTGGCTCAGGGTGCCGCCCTCGAGAATGTGCTGGTCGCGGCCTATCCAGGCCTGGACTCCTTCTCATCAGTGGCTTCAGCCCGCACCGATGCAACCGGAACCTATACGCTCACCGGGTTGGCAACCGGAGCATATCTGATCCAATTTGGCTCAACCGGCACCTACCTTGGTGAATGGTATAACGATCAACCCGACCGTGAGATCGCCGATCTCGTCTCAGTCACAGCGCCCGCCGTCACGGGCAATATCAATGCTGCCCTGCAACAGGGCGGGCGCATCACTGGGCGCGTGACCGGCAATGATGGCGTCGGCCTGATGGGCGTTAACGTGAGCATCTACGATGACTGCAATGCTTTTGTGGCGTCAACGACGACCAACAACAATGGGGATTATTTGACCCCTGTGCTACCAGCAGGCAGCTACCGTACCTACTTCAATCCAACCACTACGGTAAACAGACGTACACGCGAGTATCTACCCGAGTATTACAACGATAAAGCATCGTTAGAGACCGCTGATCCTATCCCAGTTGCTGCTGGTGGGGTCAGTGCCAATCGCAATGCCCAGTTGACCCGAGGTGGGCAGATCAGCGGTACCGTCACTGGATCAGGCGGAGTGCCACTCAATCTGGTTAATGTCTCTTTCTATGACGAGAGTGGTAACTTTATCAGTGGAACCCAGACCAACGAGGATGGCACCTATACGAGTAGTGGGCTGGCAGCAGGGAGCTATGGTGTCCGGTTCTTCCCCAGCAGTTCCAACAATGCGACCACCCGAGCCCATCTCGGCACTTGGTACAATAACAAAGCAACCCAGGAGACCGCCGATCCGGTCAATGTCACTGCGAATACGGTCACACCTGGCATCAATGCCCAGTTGACGCGGGGTGGGCAGATTAATGGAACGGTTACCGGCCAAGCTGGCATACCACTTATCAACATAAACGTTCGCATTTACAACAGTGAAGACGGAACATATCTCACCCAGACTTTCACTGCTGCTGATGGGACATACACGACCATCGGCTTACCTACCGGTACATATAAGGTTTACTTCACACCCAACACCTTTATCACCGAATACGTGCCCGAATGGTATAACAATCAAGCCACTGAACAGGCAGCCGATCCGGTTGCAGTCACCAATGGAGCAATAAGCGAAAATGTCAATGCTGAGCTCACCTACGTTCCGTATGGGCAGATCAGTGGCACGGTCACAGGCGAAGGAGGCGTCCCGCTCGAGAATATTGCCGTTCAGGTCTATATCGCCACAGACGGCAGCTTCCTGAACCAGGTGCGTACAGATGCCGAGGGCAACTATACCGTGCCTAATTTGCCCCCCGGGGCCTATAATGTACGGTTCCGCGCAGACACGCTAGACCTCCAGGCATATCTAGCCAAATGGTACAACGATAAAGTGATCGAGGCAAACGCCGATCCAGTCACCGTCAATTCTGGGGCCACAACCGAGAATATCAATGCCACCCTGACCCGCGGTGGACAGATCGCTGGTACGATCACCGGCCCAGACAGTCAGCCTCTGAACGACATCGGTGTGCAAGTCTGGACAAGCGACGATAATTTCGTGGCCTCTACCTTCACCGGTAATGACGGAACGTACCTGACCCCAGGCGTGCCGGCTGGCAACTACAAGGTACGCTTCTCGGGCAATCGCACCTATGTTGGTCAGGTCTACAATAACCAGGCCGATCTGGCGGAAGGCGATCCGGTTGCCGTCACCCTCGGTGCCGTAACGCCGTCGATCAATGCCCAGATGGTGATTGGCGGCACCATTCGTGGGCAGGTACTGGGCAATGGCTGCCCGTTGCGCGGGGTCGATGTGCTCATCTGGACCATTGCTGACCCGGCCCCGCGGCTCAGCGACACGTCGGCGAAACTGGTTGACATTGCATCCACCAGTTCCAGGGGGTACTATGCAAGCTTTGCCTTACCTGCTGGCAACTATCACGTTGAGTTTTCTACTACCAATAGCAACTTCCCGGCGAATACGTTTATTGGTGAGTTCTATAACGGCAAAACGACCCGTGAAACGGCCGATCCCGTAGCGACGACCGCTGGGGTTGCGACACGCGGCATCAATGCCGATTTGCAAACAGGCGGGCAGATCAGTGGGCGCGTCACCGATGCAACCAGTGGTGATGGCCTGAGCTCTGTCCAGGTGACGGCAATGGATGGCAATGGCAATCCGGTTGGCTCAACGGCGCGTACCAACGCAACCGGCGACTATACCATCGTTGGCTTGCCAACAGGAAGCTATAAGGTCTTCTTTGAACCGTTTGGTAGTTCCAGTGGGTATCTGGCTGAGTATTACAATGGCAAACCAGATCAAGCCAGTGCCGATCCCGTCAGTGTGACTGCACCAGATCCAACTGCCAACATTGACGCCAGCCTCCAGATGGCCGGGCAGATCGCTGGGCAGGTGACCGATGCAAGCAATGGCGCAGGCCTACCAAGTGTTCAGGTACGTGCCTTCAATAGCGCTGGCGAGCAGGTAGGCTCAATGGCAATGACCGATATCACTGGTGTTTATACGATGACGGGGCTCCCCACGGGAACGTATTACATCTTCTTCCAACCCGTCGGTGTTTCAAGCCAATACTTTGCGGAGTATTACGATAACAAGCCCGACCTCGCGAGCGCCGATCCCGTCACCGTCACCGCCGCACAGACCACCCCCAACATCAATGCCAGCCTCGCAAGCGGGGGTCAGATCACCGGGCGCGTTACGGCCACCAGTGGTGGGGCAGGGCTACCGGATGTCCAGGTGCAGGCCTTCGATGCCGACGGCAACCAAGCTGGGGCAACGGCAACCACTGATGCCACTGGCACCTATACAATCACCAACTTGCGTCCAGGGACGTACCGCGTCTTCTTCGAGCCTGCCGGTGCTTCAAGCGGGTACTTCCCCGAGTATTACAACAACAAACCCGATCTCGCGAGCGCCGATCCCGTCACGGTCATCGCCTCCCAGACCACCTCCAACATCAACGCGAGCCTCGCGAGCGGGGGCCAGATCGCCGGGCGCGTCACGGCTGCCAGCGGTGGTGCGGGGCTAGCAGGTGTACACGTACGGATCTTCGATGCCAGTGGCACCGAAGTCGTCAGCACCACAACCACGGCCACTGGTACCTATACAACGCCAGCATTAAGCAGTGGCGCCTACCGCGTCTTCTTTGAACCACAAGCAACAACCAGCGCCTATCTGCCGATCTACTACGATAACAAGCCTGACCTCGCCACTGCCGATGTCGTTACCGTCGGTCTGAGCACGGTCGAGAATATCAATGCGGCCCTTGTGCGGGGCGTGCAATTCACTGGTCGTGCATTGCGGGCCAGTCCGGCCAGTCTGGCTCAGGTTGGCGTGGCCGATGTGCAGGTCAATGTCCTGAACGACGCCGGGGCCACTGTTGCAGGGGCCACCACGAATGCAAATGGTGAGTTCACCACCTCGCCTGGCCTCAACAGTGGCACCTATCGTGTGGAATTTGTCCCACCCCTTGGCAGCGGCTTGCGGTCAAGTGTCACTGACCCCCTTACGGTCACGGTTGGCACACCAGTCGATCCAATCGAGCAGACGTTGGAACCTCAAGGGGATGCCTTCCGGGTCTTGTTACCGCTCGTACGACGGTAAAGATGCCTGGGTTGCGGCAGGAGGGGCACCCTCCTGCCGCAACCCAGGTGGTGTTGCCAAGGCTCGTGCCCTCAGCCTATTGTCCCTAAGGGGCAACGTGGTATAATCAGACCCAGGCGAAGCAGATTGCGAAGGGAGTAGATCCTATGCCCAAAGTGATTATCAATGATGTGGAGATGGAAGCGAAACCTGGTGAACGCCTTGTGAGTGTCGCACGACGCAATGCCGCCCATATCGGGTTTGTCTGTGGCGGTAATGGCGTTTGCCAGACCTGCCAGTGTCGCGTGCTTGCCGGGGCCGATCAGTTGAACCCGCCTACCGCAGTGGAACTGGCCTGGATGCCCGAACGACGCCTCGCTGAAGGCCATCGTCTGGCGTGCCAAGCTTCAATCCGCGGCCAGGGACCCATCGAGATCCTGAGCAAGGCCGAAGAATTGCGTCGTCAGGCGGTGCATGTGGTGCAACCCCCCGCCAATGAGCAATGGGTCGATCAGCTCAATCCCCTGGTCGATAATGTGCTTAAGCTGTGGGTTGATCAGCTCTCGCGCTATCCCTTTAACTTGATCAATGCCGTACGCCATGCCGGGCCAGTACGTTTTACGAATCCATCTGATGATGTTGCCCAGTGGGTTGATGACACCTTCCGCGTGGGCAGTATGATGCTCACCGGAAGTGCCGCCGCACCCAGGGTTCCCGGACAGGGACGCGCCGAAGCGGCCCTAGACAATGCAGCCCGTGACGTTCGTCGTGCCGAAGCAGAAGTAAAACGTCTTTCATAGTAAGACCAGTAAGATACGCGTATGCAGCTTGGTATCAGGCTTGAGATTCACCCTGGAGACGATCTAAGTCGTGTGGCTGATATGATCGCCTCCAGGGGCTTTGGTGCGTTGCACGCCCATTTCCCCGAAGGTTGTGACCGCTCGCTGGCCCGTCGCCTTGGACGCGCCTGTGCCCACCATGGGCTCTCGGTTGATGCCATTTCGGGGTATGCGAACCCCCTGCGCCCTGATGAGGCCCCCATGGGCAGTACGTTTGAGCAACTCTTGGATCTGATTGACCTCTTGCCCTTGCTTGATGCGCGACGAATTGTGAGTTGGAGTGGTAGTTTTGGGCCGGGGCTGTTTGATGAGCACCCCGATAACCACGGCGAGCTCGGGTGGCAAGCGTTGCAGCAAAGCGTGGAGGATCTCTTTCCCGTGCTTGATGATGCCGAGGCGATTCTCGTGCTTGATCCCTACTATACCCATGTGCTCAGCCATCCCAACGAAGTGGCGCGCTTCTGCGCCGAAATCAATTCGCCCTATGTCCGCGTGATGCTCGATCCGCCCGGCATGCTCCCCCCTGAGAACTGGGATCATCAAGCCGAACTGATCCCGCTAGGCGTCAGGGCGTTGACCCCCTATGTCGGGATGATCCAGTTTCGCGATATGCGCCTGAAGCACGGCGCGTTCGAAGATGCCCCCCCAGGCCACGGAGTCCTTGATTATCGCGCTTTTGTCCAGGCTATCCAGGCCAGCGAGTTGAGTGTCCCGATGTTCATCAGTCATACGCCCCTGGATCAGGCCGCGGCAGCCAGACGCTTTGTGCTTGACTACGCTCACGCTGTCCAACTCCGCTAAGCCTAGGTGGATTTCTTCGTTCCCTACCCAGTCGGGTAGGTTAAAACTGTCACCCCTGCCGTCGCTCTGAGGGATGTTTGACCGTATACTGAGACTATGAAATCCCTGCCTGTTCACCAGAGCGATGGATCATGCCACGAGCATGGTCACCAACAGAACGATAGAGCTTCAGTCCAGTGCGATGCTGTGATGAAGCACTCTTCGGCTGTATCGCGCTGTGTGTCTGTGGTGCCATAGACTATGGAACAACCGCCGGTCATTCTGGCAGTCGTGGGCGACAGTGCAGCGGGCAAAACAACCCTGACCACCGGTGTTGCCACCATCCTTGGCCCGAGCCAGGTTGTTACGCTGCGGCTTGATGACTATCATCGGTACAATCGCGCCGAACGCGAATGCTTTGGGCTGACACCATTGCATCCTGATTGCAACTATCTTGAGATGATGGAAGACCACCTGTTCCAGTTGTCGATGGGTAGGTCGATTATCAAGCCAGTCTATAACCACAAGACGGGTGATTTTGATGCACGCCAGCGCCTTGAAGCCGCCCCCTTCGTGATGACCGAAGGGTTGCTCGCCCTGGCAACCCCTCGCCTGCGTGAGCCTTGCCATATGCGGGTCTTTCTTGATCCACCTGAAGATTTGCGTGAGCGGTGGAAGATCCGCCGTGACTCGGTGCGCCGCGGCTATACGCCTGAACAGGTGCGTGAAGAGATGGCCCGGCGACGGGGTGATGCGATTGAATTTATTCAGCCCCAGCGCGGCTGGGCTGATCTTATCGTGCGCTTTTTTCCCGCTGAACCTGGTGCCGAACAGTTGAGTGTGCGCCTCATTTTACGCCCTACGCTCAGTTATCCCGATCTCAGTGAGGTCATTGCGTCACAGGGCGATCCGCCGGTGATGCGCTTGCGCGTCGGCCGCGATGATGGGCGGCTAACCGAAATTCTTGAAATTGATGGACGCCTCAGTACGCTGCAGGCCGAAGCCGTTGAAGATGTGATCTGGGAACATTTGCCCGGCCTCAGCCATCTGCGCCCCGAGCAGATCGGCACTTACCTCGATGGCACCGATTGCCGGCAAAGCCATGTGCTCGGTCTCGTTCAATTGCTGATCGCCTATCAACTGCTGCTCAAAGCCGAAACCCTGCAACAATCATAGCAGCTTCGCCGCTCACACCCCACCGCCGAAAGCGGACGTTGCAACAGCCCTCCAAGCTTCCTGGGGGCCTACGGCCCCCAGGAAGCTCTATGCTATAATCCCTTGGTAAGTTTCAAGTGTGCTTGAAGCATCGATGCATGTCCAGGTGAAAGGAATACATATGAGTGTCAAGAAGTGGAGCAATCCGCCCACGATGCAGATCGATCCGACCAAGAACTATGCCGTGACCATGGAGACCACCGCGGGAACCATGGAGTTAGAGCTGTATCCGCAGCATGCCCCGGCCACGGTCAATAACTTTGTGTTTTTGGCCTCTGAGGGTTTTTATGATGGGGTGATCTTTCATCGCGTCATTGCCAATTTTATGATCCAGGGCGGCGATCCTACCGGTACCGGCACCGGCGGCCCAGGCTATCGTTTCAAAGATGAGCTCTATGGCAATCCGCTCAAACACGAGCGCGGGGTCATCTCGATGGCCAATGCCGGCCCTAATACGAACGGGAGCCAGTTTTTTATTACGCACGCGCCCCAGCCCCACCTCAATGGCAAGCATACAGTCTTTGGGAAAGTCACCGCCGGGCTAGAGGTCGTTGATACGATCCGCCAGGGCGACAAGATCGTCAAAGTCACCGTACAACCATAGCGACCCTGACCATCAACCAGCGTATGCACAAAGAGCCTGCCAGTAAAACTGGCAGGCTCTTTGTGGGTGCACTGAATCGTGTGTGCATTTATGACGCAAAAGCTGTGTTACGAAGTCATTCCTTGACGCGGCCCTTTAACATTCTATAATATGTCCTTAATGAACCTCTTCTTTTTTCACCGCCCAACCCCTCGGGCGGCACGTCGGATAGGTCAAGGAGGACTGTGATGCGAGCGTATGGCCCCGAAAGGATTCACAACATCGGCATATTTGGTCACCTCGGCAGCGGCAAGACAACGCTGGCCGAGGCAATGCTACTGACCGCCCACGCTATCCCGCGTATGGGGCGCGTCGAGGACGGGTCGACGGTGAGCGACTACGACCCCGATGAGCACCGCCGCGGGATGTCTGTTTCCCTCTCTGTCCTTCCTCTTGAATGGCACGATGATAAGATTAATCTGATTGATACGCCCGGCTCTGCCGATTTTGTGGCTGATGTGGCAGCGGCGATGCGCATCCTTGATGGTGCAGTGCTTGTGCTGGATGCCTCGGCCGGCGTTGAGGTTGGCACAGAACTCGTCTGGGAAATGGCCGTTCAGCATAAGGTGCCGCGGATCCTCTTTGTCAATAAACTGGATCGCGAGAACGCAAATTTCTATCGCACCGTTGAGCACGCCCGCGAGGTGCTTGATGCGGCGGTGATCCCTATGCAGATCCCGATTGGGTCTGGCAAGGATTTTAAGGGCATTATTTCCCTTCGTCAGCAGCGCGCCTGGCTTGTCTCACCTGACCACGATGGCGGATTCATCGAGAATGATGTCCCTGCCGAACTCAATGAGGTGATGCACGAATGGCGTACGGCGTTGATTGATAAGATTGCCGCCACCAATGACGATCTGATCGAGCGCTATCTGGAGGGCGGCGAAGATGCGCTGACCCGTGATGAGTTGCTGGTCGGTCTGCGGGCTGGCATTTCCGATGGCTCGATTGTCCCCGTCTTCTGTGGCTCGGCCCTCGAAGTTGCCGGAATCCAACAACTGCTCAATGCAATTGTCGACTCGATTCCCTCAGCTGCACGCAAGTCGGTCAGTGCGACCGATCTCAATACCGGTGAGCCGCTTACCCTGCGGGCCGCTGATGATGAGCAGGCCAGTGCGCTGGTTTTCAAGACGGTCTCGGATACCTATGGCAAGGTGAGTCTCTTCCGCGTCTTTTCGGGTGAAGTGCACGCTAATAGTAGCCTGCTGAATAGTCGCACCCGCAAAGAAGAACGGATCAACCACGTCTATAGTGTCTTTGGCAAAGAGCAGCGTGATCTGGAACGTGTCGGCGCAGGTGATATCGGGGTGCTGACCAAGCTCGCCGAAACGATGACCAATGATACGCTCTGTGCCGCCGCGAGCCCGGTACAACTCGATCCGATCAGTTTCCCCGCCCCGGCGTTCATTGCGACCGTCAAACCGCATAGCCGCGCGGATCTCGATAAGCTCGGAACGGCCCTCGGACGGATGATTGAAGAAGACCCGAGCCTTCAGACGTCACGCGATATGCAGACTGGCGAAACGTTGCTCGCTGGCCTCAGTGAGAGCCACCTCCAGTTTGTGGGCGAGCGGATGAAACGCAAGTTCGATGTCAGTATTGACGTTGATTTGCCCCGCATTCCTTACCGCGAAGCAATCCGGGGCAAAGCGGAAGCGCAGTATCGCCACAAGAAGCAGACCGGCGGCGCTGGGCAGTTTGCCGATGTCACCCTCAGGGTTGAACCACTTGAGCCAGATCCTAACCGTGAAGATGGCCTCGAGTTTATTAATGCGGTCGTCGGGGGCGTGATCTCGCGTGGCTTTATGCCCGCCATCGAGAAGGGTATCCGTGAAGCAATGGCCGAAGGCTTGCTCTCGGGGAGCCCGATCAGTGATGTGCGCGTTGAGGTCTTTGATGGCAAAGAGCATCCGGTTGACTCGAAGGAAATTGCGTTTAAGTCAGCCGGCAAAGAGGCCTTCAAGCTCGCCGCGCATAAGGCGGGTGTGGTGATTATGGAGCCGATCTACACGATGGAGATTGTGGTTCCTGATCAGTTCGCCGGTGATATTATGAGCGATATGAGTACGCGCCGCGGGCGGGTGATGGGCATGTTGCCAACCGGTACCGGCAAGACGGCGATTTCGGCGCAGGCACCGCTGGCCGAGATTCAACGCTATGCGACGGATCTGCGGGCGATGACCCAGGCTCGTGGGCGCTTTGCGATCGCGTTTGCCGCCTATGAAGAAGTGCCGGCCCATCTGGTTGAGACTGTGATTGCGGCCCATAAGAAAGAAGCCGAAGCCAATAACACTCATTAACCCTGGTCTGAACGGGACAAAAAAGCCGGCGACGCCGGCTTTTTTGTCCCGTTCAGATACAAATGAGCGGATAATGGCCCTTACACGTGATGGTTGCTTCGCCACTCTCACGCAGTGAGAAGGGTAAATGTGTGGTTGACGTTGGCGTTTCACTCCTCGCTTTGCTCGTGGTCTTTGGGGCAGCCCTTCTCGGGGGGATCAGTGGGTTTGGGTTCGCCCTAGTCAGTATGCCTTTTTTGCTCGTCCTGGGCTTTCCCCTAGCCCTGCTGGTGCCCCTCAACTTGAGCATTGCGCTGCTCACGCGCATTGCCGTCGCGTATCATCTCCGCGAGCATATTCGCTATCAACGGGTGTTGATCATGGCTGGTGCGAGTGTGCCGGGGATCGGGCTTGGCTTGGTGACCCTGGGGTTAGTTGCTTCATCAACCATCAAACTGGTCACAGGGGTTGTGGTGATCATCGCAACGGCGCTGATCTGGCAAGCTTCACGACGACCACCAGCACGCCTTGTGCCGGGCGCACCAGCCCTTGCCGGGGTGCTCGGGGGGTTCCTCGGCGCTACGACGTCATTGAATGGCATCCCGGCCGTGCTGCTGCTCGCCCGCGAACAGACAGCACCACGTCGCTTTCAGGGCGAACTGGCGCTTTTTTTTGTGCTGACGAATACGGCAACCCTGTTCCTTTTGGCGACGCAGGGGAGGTTGCCAGGCGTAAGTGTGCTGCCGCTGGGTCTGCTGTGGCTCAGTGTCGCCCTGGTCGCCAACCACCTGGGCACACAACTGGGCGGCAAACTACCAGCCGCGCGGTTCCGCTATCTCGCGATGAGCCTCGCGTTCCTTGCCGGGGTCATGACGATCTTGACAGCATGATCGCTGCGCTCAGTATGACAATCCGGTAAGGGTTCACACTTGTCCTGGGAGCGAGGGCGTCTCGCCCTCGGAATGCCTTCGAGGGCGAGACGCCCTCGCTCCCAGGCTTTGTCTTACCCCAAATGTGAACACGTACACAATCCGGTACCTTCAGCCGAAATTGGTCTTATGGCAAAGCCTCGACCCCCAGATCATCAAAACAGGCCTTGGAATTCGCCCAAGTGCGAAAACCCATGCCGCCACTCATATAGGGATTTTGATCCGTGACTCGTAAGATCTCCTCGCCATCAATAGAAACAGCAAAAGTATCCCCAACCACTTCAAGCTCAATCTGGCGGTCTGCACCACGCCAGAGATAGTCTGGTGGTGCTTGGACTCGTTTAATTGGTGAAGCTTCAGTGCCATTCGTCCATTTGCGAATAATGAATTCCCCCTTCGCATACCCCGGATCGTACTGAAACGAGTAACCATTAAGTTGCCCGACAAATCTAGCACTACCTGAAGTACCTGGCACGTCAAAATTGCTTGCACGGAAAAAGACCCCGTAGCCATCCCCCGAAACGAGCATACTCTGATCAACTTTGATGCGGTAATTGTCGGCTTCGACTGGACGATAGATCGACCCGGCACCAGGGCCTCCGCAGAGTTTGCCACCTTCTACGTTCCAGTTGCCATATTTTGTCGGCCACGCATTGAGATTATCAAAGGAATCACGAAAGAGCAGATTGCTGAGCTCTTCGCACTGCTCATCGGCACCCAGACCATTGGCAATCTGGCACATAACGGTGCGAAGGTTCACGCCGATCATGCTCAACCCGAGGATCGCGGTGAGTGAAACCAGGGCAAGCAGAGCTCCAATTTCCACGAGCGATTGCCCTGAACGGCGATGGAGAGGCTGCTGATGCATAGGAATGCTCCAATTAGTAGTTCGTAACAAAAGTTTTCTGCTCTCGGTATTGGCTTCGACAAGCTCAGCCAACGGCGGACAATGGGCGTTGCGAACGGACGGAGGCTGAGCCTATCGAAGCTCCCGCTTGGTATCAAAAAACTTACGTTACAGACTACTCAATCGAGCGGCTGGATCAAAACATTGTTAAAGCAGGTCTGGGTGGAACCTGTCGGGGTAGGCGAATGAAAGCCGATGCCCCCTGTCGCATATGTTGCGTCCTTCACTTGCATAACCTCTGTGCCATCAATCATGACACGAAAGGTATCGCCGCTGACAGTAAGCTCAACGTTGTTGCTAGCACCGTAACCTTTCGGGATCGGCACCGTTCTCAGATCAGGCGTAACCATATTGCCGCCCGTCCATTTCACGATCGCAAGCGATGCTGGTGTAGTAGTCTGGCCAATTGTCTTAGATGGAGTGTAACGCAGCGAATAACCATTGAGCGAACCGACGCCGTTTGACTTACCTGAGCCGGTATCTGTAGCGCGAAAAAAGACATTGTGACCACTACCAGCGCTTGCTCCGGCACCCTGACTCTTGGTGTCGATCGTTTGCTTAAAGGAGATCGTGTAATCGTTAGCCCCCACTGACTGAAAGCGTTGATCACTTTTGGCGTCTCGGCCCTGGCAAAAATCCTCCATCTTGATGGGTCCACCCGACGCCGGTGGTGCGGCGGGTGGTTCGGCTGATGCAATGATCGGCGCACAGTTCGCACCGGCATCCAGGCCCGTGGCAATCCGGCACAAGACGGCATTGAGATTGACCCCCACCAGGTTCAAGCCCACCAGGGCGGTGATGGAGACAAGCGCCAGGAGGAGACTGATTTCGACGATTGACTGTCCTGCTCTTTTGTCCTGAGTTGTTGTATGCATCGTTGGTCTCCCTTGACCAAAGCTAACGCACAGGTTGAGTCGTTGTTTCGGACTTGACTGTCCCGACATTGATGGTCTGACCATTGCGGACATTGATCGGATACTCAACCGCAACCCCGTCACGGGCGACGACAAGTACCTGGGCACCTGTCGGGACGCCAGCAATCTGGAAGCGACCATCGGGGGCTGTCTGCACAATCAGATCGGTCTTCTGAATAATCACTTCGGCAGGTTGAGGGCGTCCGGCCTGATCAACCACCTGGCCGGCCACCGTGCCACTGCCTGTACCGGCAACCGACGGCACAACATCCATCATCTGCACCAGACGGATGACAAGCAACAACCCGGTGGTGATGCTCAACACAATCAGTGCGATCCGCACGGGCTTTTGCCAGCGTGGCGGCGGCGGTGGTGGGGTGGATCCTGGCACAAGATCCTTGAATGAGTCCTGGAACGTCATAGCTTTGTCTCTTCTTTTCATAGCCTATGGAAGTGCGCTAACACTCAGATTGTCGAAACAGGCTTCGCTACCATACCAGGTACGAAAGCCAACACCACCAGTCGTATATGGCGTTGCACTAGTATCACTTCCCGTTAGCACTTGAACTCCATCAATATAGGCCGTAAAGGTATTGCCTTTCACCTCGAGTTCGATTTGGCGGTTCGTGTTATACCAATCATAATTCGCCGGCACATTAACACGAGCAAAAGGCCCAGCTTCACTTCCATCCGTCCACTTGCGCATCACAAATTGATTCAAACCTTTATCATACTGAAACGTATAGCCATTGACTTTCGTTTTCGTATCAAAATTAGTCGCCCGGAAAAAGACCCCATGGCCAGGCCCATTGACAAGCATCGACTGGTCAACGCGGATCCGATAATCATTGGGTTCAACAGGACGAAAGATCCGCCCACCATCCTTGATGCAGAGCTGCCCATCCTTGAGTTGCCAATTGCCATACTCTTTGTACCAGGCATCGAGGTTATCGAAGGAGTCATGAAAGAGCGGGCCGGCTTCGCAAACGTCGTCACCGCCCAGCGTCGAGGCAACTTGGCAAAAGACGGTCTCGATGTTCTTGCCAAGTATGCTGAGACCAAGGATTGCGGTCAGCGAGACCAGCGCAAGCAGTGCCCCGATTTCAACGAGCGATTGGCCTGATTGTGAAGATGAAAGTCGCATAGCCATATCCTAAGCTCCGGTAACAGAATGCAATCCTAGTTGTGTGCTTATCTTAATTATATCAAACGCCTCGAACGGGGTTATTACCACTCCGCTATGGCGTGATGGGTGGTGGCGCAACCACCACCCATCACGCCAACGCACGCCTCGCCACATCCGCGCCCCAGCGGCGCCGTTCCTCAAGCCTTGGAACCACAGGCGTTCACCTTGCAGAGCATCCTGATATCGAGTAGAATCAAGCCTACATCTGTCAGAATACACGCAGCGCAGCGGTTTCGCCGATCGGGCGGAATCGCTTATTGTTGGCAAGGAGGAGTTGTGTTGATCGATCATGACCTGATTGAGAGTGATCACGCCCACGTCTTGCACCCGCTCTACCATCCCAGTGCGCACCAGGCAATGAAACTCTGGGTACGGGGCCAGGGGGCCATCGTCACAGATATGCACGGGCAAGAATTTATTGACGGGCTCAGTGGCTTGTGGAACGTCAATGTGGGCCACGGGCGTGAGGAATTGGCCCGCGCTGCGTACGAGCAGATGCAGCAACTCGCCTACTATTCGTCGTATGTTGGTAGTTCCAATCTGCCGACGATCAAACTGGGCGAGAAGTTGGCCGAGTTGATGTACCCCTCGATCAACACCTTCTTCTTTACGAGTGGCGGGGCCGAAAGCACCGAGAGTAGCTTCAAGACGGCCCGTTTCTATTGGAAGGCCGTCGGCAAGCCCGACAAGGTCAAGTTCATTTCACGGATCAAGGGCTACCACGGCGTCACAATGGCCGCAATGAGCGCCACCGGGTTACCGGCCTACTGGCCGATGTTCGAGCCGCGTGTCCCCGGGTTTGTTCATATCGACTCGCCCTATCCCTATCGGTTTGTCAATCCAAACCCCGAGGTGAGTGACGGTATCGCTGCGGCGAATCTGCTCGAAGCGGCGCTTCTGCGCGAAGGCCCCGAGACAGTCGCCGGGTTCATTGCCGAGCCGATTCAGGGTGCCGGCGGCGTCATTGTGCCCCAGGACGACTATTTCCAGCGCATCCGTGAGATCTGCGATACGTACGAGGTGCTGCTGATCGCCGATGAGGTGATTACTGGCTTTGGCCGCACGGGGCGCTGGTTTGGCCTAGAAGACTACGGCATCGAGCCGGATATTATCCAGTTTGCCAAAGGCATTACCTCGGGCTATGTCCCCCTCGGCGGCATCGGGGTCAATGATACCATCCGTGATGTGATCGAGACGGTGCCGGGTGAGAAGCGCTGGATGCACGCCTTTACCTATTCGGGCCACCCCACATCATGCGCAGTCGCCCTCGCGAATCTTGACCTGATTGAACGTGAAGGCCTGGTTGCCCGCGCCGCCGAGGTCGGAGCGCATATGAACAACGCCCTCAACGAACTCGGCACGCTCGCAGGTGTCGGCAATGTGCGCGGCAAAGGCATGATGGCCGCCGTTGAACTGGTCGCTGATAAGGCAACCAAAGCCCCCTTCCCGCCAGCCGAGAACGTTGGCGGGCGTGTGCAGAAAGAGATGACGAGCCGCGGGCTCTTTACCCGTGTCGTTGGCGATACGATCTGCATTGCGCCACCACTGGTAACACCCGTTGAAACCATTGATCGCATGGTGACGATTATCGGCGAGTCGATCACCGCTGTCTGCCAGTAGCGACAACAAGAATTTCCCTTGTGTGAGTGAAAACGGCCAGTTTCACTGGCCGTTTTCGCTCACACAAACCACCGTAGTGCCGTTTATTGAGGCGGTAGGCAAGAGGGTGGGGCTGTGAGCCACGGGGCATAGATGATATTGTTGCCTACCGAGTCGCCGCGGCCCAATGGATTGGTTTCTGGCTCATAGGGGCCCGAGGCTTCTCCCCACCAGTTGTTGCGCATGTCAAGCAGAATCTCGCTCGTCGCACCACGACCCAGGCCATACCGCAGATAGACCGGAATAATCGGCGGGAGATGCTCGTCAATCAGGTTGTTTTCGATCCGCAAGGCCATCGGCGGCACCCCATTGGGATTGACCTGAGGCGTCTGGGTACGAAGACCAAAGCCCTGCGCATCGCCAACCAGCGCATTGCAACCGACTGTTCCCTGCAACGGCCCATTCGTAGTGAGTTGCAGATTAGGTGCGCCCCCACGGATCAAATTGCCTTCAACGGTCAGATTCAGGGTCTCAAAGGTGCTGCGGTTGCTGATCCGTACTTGCGGCGCACCCTCGCTTAACCGATTGCCGCCAAAGCGATTATTGGTGAGCGTGATGAAATTGCCACGCCCATACGTCGCCTCCAACGCGGGGCCAAACGGCATATCATTGCCAGTCACTTCGCTATCACGCATCTCGAGGCGTGTATCGTTGAGCAAAATCGCCCCGCCATTATCGGTAAAGCGGGTCGAACGCACGATCAACTCGCTACGCTCACTCGCCAGGAGGGTGCCACCAAGCCCGGCCCCACGCACCTCGGCATGTTCCAGCACGACAAAGCTATTGGGGCGCACAAAAATCCCGTTCCAGCGCTCACCAGTTGCGCTAACGAAACGGACAGGCTGATCAGGCTGCCCAAGGGCAAGCAACCGGCCACCATCCACAAAGATCGCGACTCCAGGAGCAAGCTGCACCTCAACCCCCGGCTCGATGATCAACTCACTACCGGGAGCAATTTGGACATCACGTTCAATGCGGAGTGGGCCCTGATCGCGGGACCAGCGGATATCGCCACTGAGCACATCCGCAGGCGGCGGTGGCGGCACCGTCGGTGGCGGCGGTAGGGTTGGTCGTGGCGCTGGCGTCGCCGTCGGGGGTGGTACCGGATCAACAGGCGGGAGCGGCGGCGTGGTTGGAGCAACGACCGACGGATCATCGGTTGGCGTTGGTTGCGGCAATGCCGTCGGTGGAGGAAGTGCTGTTGGTCGCACCAGGGTTGGTTGAATAGGCTGAGGAACCGCGGTAGGCGGCACCGTCGTCAAGGCCAGCGTTGGCATTGGCGGCGGGGTACCTTCACCAATCGGCCCATCAACCGTAGGCGTAGCCGTTGCCGGGCCTCCAGGCACCGGATCCTCAGTCGGCACCCCTAGCTCGGGTTCAGGGAACGGCGTCGCGGTTGGCGTCGCGGTTGGCGTTGGCGTCGGAACCTGCGCGACCGGACGATCAAAGAAGCTATCGGCAATCCCAGCAATTGATGGAACAATCAGTTCCGCCGGAACACTCGCCACCTCATCATCAGGGCCAAAGAGCCTGACCGTATACTGACGCGTTTCAACTGGCTGGGGCGCATCAGCGGCCCGTGGAATCTGAAACTCGAGGCGATTATTCCGCACCCGTGCGGTGGCCAACTCAGTATCAAACCAGGAAAAAGGAAAGTCATCTTCAAACATCTCGGCGCGAACAACGGTACCATCAGGCAAACCGATACTTGCGCCAGCAATCGTCACGGTCAAGGGATCGGCCCGCGCAACCGAAGCACTCTGCACGAGCAACGTCACCGGAATGGGCGTCGGCTCGACAATAATAAGCTCGGGTTCGTCAGCCGTCGGCAACAGGAGCAATAGTCCAAAGAGCCCAAGCAGCATCAAGAGGGGGGCCAGAATCAAGAGCAGCCTGGATGTAAGCGGCAAACGAGCGAAGCGCTCACGCCAACCCTCTGGTTCTTCGTCGGGCGCAATCGAAGGATACTCGTCACCGTCAGCATCAAAAGCGAGGGAAGGGTAACCATCCGCCTCAAAATCCGGCTGATCCTGAGCAACCAGCGCGTCAAAATCAAGCGTATCCTCAAGCGTAGTACTCGCATCAAGGGTCGTAGGATCGATAGCTTCAACTGATGGTCTACGCAAGCGGAGGACAACAAAAACGACGGCAACCACTACAAGAATGATTACAACAAAGGCAAGGCTAAGGAGAAGCGGCTGTCCGCTGAGCGCGCTTTGCATCGGTGTCCAACGTCCCTTCATCAACATGACCGCGTTAAAGCGGATCATTGTCATGATAGGACAATGGGCACCGTTCTGCAAGTATCAGCTGGGGAACAGAAATTACAACACAGCGACAAAGCCAGGGGTCACGAAGCTTTGGCGAGCAGACTCTGCTGTTCGTGGCGCAACCGTTCGGCGACGGCAACAACCGTTGCCAGGGCGGTCACATCACCAGCCTGGATAGCCCGCAGAGCCGTTTCGAGATAGGTTGCCATGGCCCCCATCGTTGCAGCGTTCGCGGCGATGCGCGCATCGAGAAGCGCCGCGTGAACCGCAAGTGAGACATGACATGCCACAAGTTCGAGGAGATTAAGGTGGGTCGGACTAAAGAGGCGACTCTGCGAAGTTGTCACCGTCAGCACACCAACGACGTAACTTCCCCAGAGCAACGGAACCGCCATCGCACAACGGGTCGGCGTATTGGTTTGCTGCATAGGCAGACTGAGCCAGCGGCGGTCAGTATCAGTCTCATCAATAATGATCGGCAAACAATCGCGGAGCACCATAGCAACAAGACCCTGCTCGCTCACCTGAACCGCACGTTCGGTTGTCGTCAGGGTACCATCACTCAGCACCAGGATCGGTTCATCGCCCGTTTCATCAGGTAACAACAAGAGGGAAGCACGTTCGCCACTGACCATGACAGGGATCTGGGCAACAATAAGGCTTGCCAACTCAAGAGGAGTTGCCGCCCCACGCACGACCTGACGGCCAAAATCGAGCAAACGATCAAGCGTATCACTATACGCCCGAGCTTCAAGCGCGTGCGATGCGATCTGGCTTTGCAATGAATGGTGTTCAAGCGCAGCGCCAATCATCTTGCCAAGCGTGGCAAGTAAGGCGCGATCATCCTCATCAAACGGATGTGAACGATAGACTTCAATCGCACCAACAACCTGTCTTCCGATCTGAATCGAACCACATATTTTGTTGTTATCGTTGCAATGGAGGGGAGCCAAGCCAGCGGGGATATGGATCACAACTTCTTCCGCATACATCCAATCGCATGCGAGATCGTGGAGTCTGGGCAGAGGATCAAGATCACGGGCTGCGGCGAGGAAAAGCCCATAGCCTTCAAGGGCTTGTTGCAGACGGATCGTACGACTCTTGCGCTTTGACATAGGCCTGGTGGTAGGAACCGTATGCACATATACCTCACTGAGGCTTCATTGCCATAACAAAACGTAGAAGATATGCGTCAAGTGATTTATAACGATAATTGTACCGCAAAATGCCTTGTTGTTTTATGACAAATTTGTAATCCATAAAAAAGCGTGAAGGTGCGTATGTAGAAACGGCCAGCTAAGCTGGCCGTTTCTACATACGCACCCTCACGGGTCACGCACCCATCGGTTCCGTCGAGCGTGTCGTCTCGATCGTGAGCACGTCGCCGCGATGGAAGACGAGTTGCCCATGTTCAAGGTCAACCTCAATCGCGTCACCTTCCTTGAAGATGCCACGCAGCAACTCACGCGAGATGGGAGTCTCAACGAGGCGCTGAATCGTCCGGCGCAACGGACGAGCACCATAGACCGGATTAAAGCCCTCGACGACCAGAAATTCCTTGGCAGCGTTGGTAAGACTCAAAGCAATCTTCTGTTCGCGGAGACGCTCAACGAGTTCGGCAATCTGGAGATCAACGATACAGGTCAGATCCTCCATCGTCAACGGATGGAAGAGGATCGTGTCATCAATACGATTGAGGAACTCGGGCCGGAAGGTCTGGCGCATCGCATCAAAAACCTTCTTGCGGGCCTCGTTCAGATCAACTGTTTTCGACGACCGACTTCCCGCCGAAAAACCGATGCTACCACCCTGCAGATGCTCGGTGCCAGCGTTGCTCGTCATGATAATGACGGTATTGCGGAAGTCAACCGTACGCCCCTGCCCATCGGTAAGGCGGCCATCATCAAGCACCTGGAGCAAAGCATTGAAGACATCGGGGTGCGCCTTCTCAATCTCATCAAAGAGCACCACCTGATACGGACGCCGCCTGATGCTCTCGGTCAACTGCCCACCCTCATCATAGCCAACATAACCAGGAGGGGCTCCGATCAACCGACTGACCGTATGGCGCTCTTGGAACTCACTCATATCAACCCGAGTCAGCGCATCATCGCTATCAAACAGAAACTCAGCGAGCGCCTTGGCGAGCTCAGTCTTGCCGACACCAGTTGGGCCGACAAAGATAAAACTACCGATCGGGCGACGATGATCACGCAAGCCACTGCGGGCACGACGGATCGCATCAGAGAGCGCAACAATTGCTTCGTGCTGACCAATCACACGCTCGTGGAGGCGTTCCTCCATATGGACAAGCTTTTCGCGTTCGGTTTCGAGCATCCGACTGACGGGCACCCCTGTCCAACTCGAAACAATCTGCGCAACATCCTCATCATCAACAACTTCATCAAGGTTCGCCGACTTGAGCCAGGCGTCGCGCTCTTGATCAAACTCATTCTGCAAGGCGAGGAATTGCGCACGCAGCAACGCAGCCTTTTCATACTCACGCCGTGCGCCAGACTCCTCCTCTTCCTGTTGCAAGCGGTGCAACTCAGCTTCTTTCTCCTTCAGCGGAGTAGGCATCGCAAAGATATCAATGCGCAACTTGGCACTAGCTTCATCAATCAAATCAATCGCCTTATCGGGCAAAAAGCGATCATTGATATAGCGACTAGAGAGATGAACAGCCGCATTGAGCGCATCATCGCTAATCGTCAACTGATGATGATCTTCATAGCGCTTGCGCAAACCACGCAGCATCAACAAGGTCGTTTCGAGATCCGGTTCTTCAACAAAAACGGGACTGAAGCGGCGCTCGAGGGCGGCTTCTTTTTCGATATGCTTGCGATACTCATCAATCGTCGTCGCCCCGACCACCTGGATCTCACCGCGGCTCAGGGCTGGCTTGAGCATATTGCTGGCATCAATGCTACCGGCGGCGGCACCAGCACCAACGACGGTATGCAATTCATCAATAAAGAGCAGCACTTTGCCTTGCGCACTCCGCACCTCTTCCATCACCGCCTTGAGACGCTCTTCGAACTCACCACGGAACTTCGAGCCAGCTACCATCCCGGCGAGATCAAGCGCGAGGAGCTTGCGATCGCGCAGGGTTGGCGGAACATCACCACTGACAAGGCGTTGCGCCAGACCTTCGGCAATAGCCGTCTTGCCAACCCCGGTTTCGCCGACCAGGACAGGATTATTCTTGGTGCGCCGCGAAAGAATGCGGATCACGCGGATAATCTCTGACTCACGGCCAATGACCGGATCGAGTTTACCTTCGCGCGCCATCTGGGTAAGATCCGTACTGTACTTCTCCAGCACCTCATAGCGACTCTCGGCGGTAGGATCATCGGAACGCTGGGAACCTCGGATCTCCATCAGCGCCTGATAGATCCGTTCCTGATCGATATTAAAACTATTCAGAATCCGCGCCGACGCACCTTCACGTTCACCACTGAGCGCAATCAGCAAATGATCAATGCCGACATACTTATCACCAAGGCGAGCGGCCTCTTCTTCGGCACGCTTCACCAAGCGCTGGGTTCGCGGGGTAACATAGACGCGATTATCAAAACCATATTGACCATAAACCTTGGGGGATTTCTCAAGTTCACGCTCAACACGCTGTGAAATGACCTCAGGCTCAACCTGCAAACGCACCATAGTACGTTGAGCAAGGCCATCCTTCTGGCGCAACATCGCCAAAAAAACGTGTTCGACATCTAGCTGAGTATGGTGCTGCTCTTGCATGATTTCCTGAGCAGTCTGAAATGCATCTTGCGCCTTTTCGGTGAAGCGCTCTAATCGCATAGGATTTTCCTCATCTATCTTCTTTTATGAACGGACATTTCTATTGTAGCACAGAGGCTCTTGGATTGGAGGGTTGGGGAGTGGGGTTCTTATAAATCTCTACTACGCGGTTGCCCAGGCCAGCATAACGAACCTGGGCAACCAGCGGAGCAAACCCTAGACAACGAGCGTCTCCTGGTAGACGCCGAAGGTCTCGCGGAGCACATCGCACATCTCGCCGACGGTGCAGTAGGCACGCACACAATTGAGGATGGCCGGCATAGTATTGTCGGTGCCTTCAGCAGCAGCCCGTAGCTCGGCAAGGCGTTGGGCAACCAGCGCCTGATCACGCTCACGGCGCACGCGATTGAGGCGTTCAAGGTGCTTGCGCTCACCTTCGGGATCCATTTCGAGGATCGGCACCTCGATCGGCGCTTTGACAGTATGCGCATTGACCGCGATCACCTCACGCTCACCATCGTCAATTTCTTGCTGATAGCGGTAGGCCGCATCGGCAATAGCCTGCTGGAAATAGCCATTGCGAATAGCGGCAATCACGCCACCCTGAGCATAGATCGCCTTGAAATACTCATTTGTCTCGCGTTCCATCCGGTCGGTCAGCGCCTCAACAAAATAGCTTCCCCCGAGCGGATCAACCGTATTGGTCACGCCACTCTCGGCGGCAATGACCTGCTGGGTACGCAAGGCAATCGTCACGGCCTTCTCGCTGGGCAACGCCAGGGCTTCATCCATCGAATTCGTATGCAGGCTCTGGGTACCACCGAGGACAGCAGCGAGGGCCTGGATCGCCGTGCGAACGATATTGACCTCAGGCTGCTGCGCCGTCAACGAGCAACCGGCGGTCTGCGTATGGAAACGGAGCCACCAGGAGCGTTCTTTTTTGGCCCCATAGGTCTCACGCATCAACCGCGCCCAGATCCGGCGGGCGGCGCGATACTTAGCGATCTCTTCAAAAAAGTCATTATGGGCATTGAAGAAGAAAGAAATCCGGGGCGCAAAATCATCAATATCGAGCCCACGCTCAAGGCAGGCCTCGACATAAGCCCGTCCATCAGCCAGCGTAAAAGCAAGTTCTTGCACCGACGTACTGCCGGCCTCACGGATGTGATACCCACTCACACTGACCGGATTCCACTGCGGGACATACGTGCTCCCAAACTCAATGGTATCCACCACCAGCCGCATACTAGGTTCAGGCGGAAAGATATACTCATTCTGAGCGATATACTCTTTGAGGATATCATTCTGGGTCGTCCCACGGAGCCTCGACCATGGAATGCCGCGCTGCTCGGCCACGACAAGATACATTGCCCAGATCATTGCGGCGGGCGAATTGATCGTCATCGAGGTCGAGACCTGATCGAGGGGCAAACCATCGAGCAGCAGTTCCATATCGGCGAGTGACGAGATCGCCACCCCACACTTGCCAAACTCACCCTCTACCAGCGGATGATCGGTATCGCGTCCATAGAGGGTCGGCATATCAAACGCGATCGACAACCCGGTCTGGCCCTGGCTGAGCAAATACTTGAAACGCGCATTCGTCTCTTCGGCCGTACCAAAGCCGGCGAACATGCGCATCGTCCAGACCTTGCCACGATATCCGGTGGGATGCACCCCGCGTGTATAGGGATACTCACCAGGATGGGCAAGCTCACGCAGATAGTCATTATCCTGCAGATCGAGTGGCGTATAGAGGCGCTCGATGGGCGCACTACTCGTCGTCATAAACCGCACATCTCGCTCGGGCGTACGCTCGAGCGTCGGCCAGAGTGTCTCTTGTTCCCAGCGCGCCTGTGCTGCTTGCACTGCTTCTTTTTCCTCTACCATGCGTTGATCCTCCAGACTAGAGCCAGGCCAAGATGCTTTTTCTTATTGTAACACGTCCAATCGGCCTGCGGCTGAGTCGCGCATCTTTTTTGCGATCCAGGCGGTACAAAGAGTATGAAACAGTGGCTCAAGCAGATCTATCAACATCTTTTCGCCCTCTTTTTCCCCGATCATTGTGCGGTGTGCCGACAGAGGGGCACCTTACTGTGTGGCAACTGTCGCGCAACCTTGCAGGCGTACCCAACGATGGCGGTACCAACCGATCTCGTGAGCATCCAGGTCGGCTGGATCTACGACGAACCCGCACGTCGGGCAATTCACTGCCTGAAATACCGCGGACGACGGCGGATGGGTGGCGTACTGGCCGAGGCCTTAGCGACCACGCTCACCCCACCTGCGGCTGACGCCCTGATCCCGGTTCCTCTGCACCCTGATCGCCTGAACGAGCGTGGCTTCAACCAGGCCGAAGAACTCGCCAACAGTCTCGGCTTATGCTGGGGCATACGAGTCTGCAACCGGGGGCTCGAACGCGAACGTGACACAGGGCATCAGGCCCGTCTGAATCGCGAAGCACGTCAGGGCAATGTCGCCGGAGCCTTCTTCTGGCATGGCCCGGGTCGACCACCGGCCCGCGTCATCCTGATTGATGATGTTGTTACCACCGGGGCCACCCTCTCGGCATGCGCCGAAGCATTGCTAGCCGCCGGAGCAAAGGAGGTTCATGCGATTGCGCTGGCACGTTCGCTCGTACGTGGCTCGAGTGGATCGGCAGTCCGACGGCATTTTGCCCAGCGACGGCGTAGGCAAGCATAAATCATGTGAGCAGTAACGTCATGGTTGCACGATACCGTATAATTGAGCTAACGGCACACGGAAGCCGGGACGTAGCCCCACGTCCACTATGACGTGACTCACCACAATGGTGTGGCACGAGACTGGAACCATGCCATGCTCACACAATCTTCCTCATCCACTCCAACAATCGATCCAGTGACCCAAGTCTCGGTCGTTATCTGCACACGAAACCGGGCCGCGGATCTCCTCCGTGCAACCGAGTCGGTTCTAGCCAGCACCCACACCAACTTCGAATTATTGGTCATTGATCAGAGTGACAGTGATGCCTCGGAACACATTATGCAGCCCCTGAGTCACGACTCGCGCCTGCGCTATGTCCGCACCGCAGGGGTAGGGGTTGGCCTGGCGCGGAACATTGGGGTCAATGCAGCGCGTGGCGAATACCTCGTGATGACCGATGACGACTGCGTCGTCTCGCCCACCTGGGTTCACGAGATGGTGCAAGCGCTTGAGGCGCATCCCAAAGCCGCCATGGTCTTTTGCGATGTTGTCGCTGCCCCCCACGATAGCACGCTTGGCTGGATTACAGTCAGCATTGCCGATCATAATCGCACGATCAGCAGCATTCGTGATTGGTGCGCGGCAGGAGGCGGCAATACGGGCATCGGAGCGGGCGTCGCAATGCGGCGTTCGATGATGCTGGCGATCGGCGGCATTGATAAACACCTCGGATCAGGCTCGATGTTTCGAAGTGCATGGGAGACCGATGCAGCGCTGCGCTCGATCCTGCGTGGCTTCACCATCTATCGCACAAAGGATATCGCAGTTGAGCATTACGGCTTTCGGAATCATGCCGATGGGCGCACCCTGATGAAGCGTTATATCTTTGGCATGGCCGCGATCTATGCCAAGCTGTTGAAATGTGGGCACCCCGCGATGCTGCTCGTCTGCGGATGCGAACTGTGGCGCGTCATCATTGGGCCAACCCTGAGTTCACTCAGACGCTTCCAACGGCCCCCGGTCTTGAATCGCACCATCGCGTTTGCACAAGGCTTTCTTAAAGGGTTGAAGACCCCGGTTGATCGCAGAACTTGCACCTTTCGTCCTCAATAGATTTCGTGAAATCAGAAAATTCGTTCTTGACGCAACCCCCTCCCTCTGCTATACTTTAGCACAGAAGAGCGCAAAAGCCAAACACGACCGTTATGGTGCCGTGTCAATTCCTGGAGGAGGGGTCTACGATGGCTGTCCAGAGTCGTGAATTACGCGCTGAGCGGCGTTGGCCGCTCAGCATGCCCAACGGGTATGCGGGCAATCTTGCCTATCTGATTACAGGCATTCTCGTTCTGCTTGCCAGTTATGTCTTGCTGAGCAGCATCGTCAGCCGGGTACGCATTGCCATAGACGACATCCAGTATGGGCGTCCACGCACCTATCATCTGACCGCACATGTTGGACGGCCCGAGGAGACTGGGGCACCCACCCACTTGATTGCCCTAAATCTTGATCGGCAGGTCATGATTATTGAAATTCCTGGTGGGGACGTTAATCAGGTACGCACCATGCCCGGGCCATACCTATTCGGAGCAGGCGAAGACCTAACACCAGTCACCATGCGCCTGGCAGACATCAACGGTGACGGTGCCAATGATTTGATTGTACGGATCAAGAATGAAGAGATGGTCTATGTCAACCGTGAACAGAGCTTCACGCTGCTCACCGCTGAAGAGCGTCAACACCTGCTCCAACAACAGGGCGAACGTTAGCCCACAGACATGACTCATCCAGGGATAAGCAAAGTCGGCAACCTGCGAGCCAGGCGCAGGTTGCCTTTGATCCGCAATGTACGGCGCAACCAATGCTGCCACGGCGAAGCTTGGCCCAACACGAGGCGGCAAAAGAGATCAGCACTCGCGATCTCCAGCGTCACATCAGTCGTACGTACGATCCCAATTTTACCCATACCACCTTCGGGACTGATACGGACGAACCAGCTTCCACCACCCTGACCAGCAATATTGAGCCCAATCGTAGCATACAGCTCGCCCCCCTGCTTGATGCGGTAGCTCAGTCCCATCAGATGGATCAGCCGCGTCAACTGGCGGCGCATCATGCCAGGTGAAAAATAGAGCCAGATTGGACGTGAGCGGGCCAACGCCAGATGCAACCCATAGAGTACGCCCGCATTTGCCAGCACAGCCCCAGCAAGTTCAGCTACCGTCGGAACTGACGTCATCCACGGCACAGCTTGCGTGCGCCCTAACTCTTCAGGGCCAAGTTGACCAACAATACGTGCAATCTCGCTGAAGGCTGTCTCAAGTGAACCGATCAGTTCCGCTTCGGTAGCCTCAGCCCGCACCTCGATCTGTTGGCGGGCAAAGGTTGGCAATTCATCAAGGTGGTTGAGACCTGGAATAATCAACGGGGCACCACCAAGGGTCGCGAGGATCGCCAAATGATACGTATGCGTCATCGCTTCGACATATGCCAAGGCTTCACGACGTGTCCAACCCTCTGCGTTTCGTCCCAAACGCCGTAGCCAATCCTCGTCACGGGTACGCTCGAAAGTTCCATGATAAATATCACGTAACTCGAGCAGATCAGCGGCGAGCGTCACCGAGGTAAAGGCACCGCTCCGATCTTCTAGGCGGGCCAAGGCAGCCGCTGCTTCAATTTGCTCGGGGGTAAGTTCTGGCTCTGGTACCTCTGGTGTTGCGGCTGATGCAAGGACATTTTGTTCTGGCTTGGGCATAGGTTCTATCGTGTTTCGTCTGTCTCTACAGATTGTATACTATAACCTGGGTAGTATAACACTGTAGGAAGACTCTATGTCAGAAGAACTCTGCTTGATGACGGCAGCCGAACTCGCGACACATATACGCGCACGACGTCTGAGTTGCACTGAGGTCATGCAAGCGCACATCGAGCGCATTGATCGGCTGAATGCTCAGGTCAATGCGCTCGTGACATGTATCCCTGAACGTGCATTGACCATTGCCCGCTCGTACGATGAAGCCCTCGCTCACGGGACAGCACCCTCGTTAAAAGAGGCACCATTGTACGGACTCCCTGTGGCGCACAAGGATCTGACAGAAACGCGAGGGCTACGCACAACCTACGGGTCCCCCATCTTTGCCGATTATGTCCCGGCTTTTGATGCCTTGATTGTTGATCGCCTGAAGCGGGCCGGTGCGATTACGGTTGGCAAAACGAATACCCCCGAGTTTGGGGCTGGTTCCCAGACGTTCAATGCCGTCTTTGGCGTCACGCGCAACCCCTATGATCTGGATAAAACATGTGGCGGGAGCAGTGGAGGGTCTGCCGTCGCCTTAGCTTGCAGAATGTTACCCCTGGCCGATGGCTCAGATATGGGTGGGAGTCTGCGCAATCCGGCGAGTTTTTGCAATATTGTCGGGTTTCGTACAACCCCAGGACGAGTCCCCGTGTGGCCTGACCTCGCTCCGTATATGCCACTGTCGGTGGTTGGACCGATGGCACGCACCGTCAGCGATGTCGCCCTGATGCTCTCGGCGATCGCAGGGCCAGATCCACGGGCACCGCTGTCGCTCGATGAACCCGGTGCATCCTTCCGCGAACCGCTGGCAAGCGATCTTCACGGTCTGCGCATTGCATGGGCACCGGATCTCGGTGGGTTACCGGTGGATCACGAGGTCGCCACGGTCTTTGCAGCCCAACGACCGATCTTCGAAAGCCTCGGATGTTTGGTTGAAGATGCGCATCCTGACCTGAGCGATGCCGATGAGATCTTTCTCACTCTCCGTGCCATGCACTTTGAGTTGAGCCTGGGAAACTTGCTTGAAGAGCATCGTGCCCAGATGAAGGACACGGTGATCTGGAATATCGAGGCTGGTCAGCAGTTGCGGGGGCCAGCGATCGGTCAAGCCCTGCGCAAGCATAGTCAATTGCTCGCCCATATGCGGGCTTTCTTCAACCGCTATGATGCGATGGTCTTGCCAGTGAGCCAGGTGCCGCCATTTCCGATCGAACAACCCTATGTGACTGAGATCAATGGGGTGCCAATGCAAAACTATATCGAGTGGATGCGCTCGTGCTACTGGATCAGCGTGACCGGGCAACCCGCCCTGGCAGTCCCCGGTGGCTTTACTTCCACTGGCTTGCCTGTAGGCCTGCAAATTGTTGGGCGGCCCCGCGATGAACGCCTCCTGCTCCGGCTCGGGTATGCATTTGAACAGGCAACTGGCTACTATCGTCACCAACCAGCCATGGTCTAAGCCCGTTACGGATATGGTGGCCTTTGGCTTGCGCCGCTCCTCATCACCGTGTAGGATGCCCAGCAACGTACATCCAGCATTGTCAACAGGAATTGGCCTAACTAGGCGGGAAACTTCGTTGGCAGACCAATAACCAGGATAGCACACACATGATGCGCGAGGAAGAAGCAATACGTCAGTCAGTTGGTATGCCGGTTACAGTTGCAAGACTCTGTGACGATCTGCGTAGACTCGGCCTGCAAGCCGGTATGACCGTGCTGGTGCATGCAAGTTTGAGTCGCTTGGGGTGGGTCTGTGGGGGACCGGTTGCGGTCATCCTGGCCCTCGAAGAGGTTCTGGGCAACACGGGCACCCTGGTGATGCCAACCCATAGCGCCGATCTTTCCGATCCTGCGGCCTGGGTGGCTCCACCCGTCCCCGAACCCTGGTGGCCGGTGATCCGTGACCATATGCCCGCCTATGATCCGGCGCTCACTCCGTCACGTCGGATGGGGACGATCGCCGAAACCTTTCGTCGCCAACCAGGCGTCGTACGGAGTCAGCATCCTCAGGTCTCTTTCGCTGCATGGGGTCGCCACGCCGAGTGGATTGTGGCCGATCATACGTATCAGGTCAATCTCGGCGAAGGCTCGCCCTTAGCGCGCCTGTACGAGTGCGCTGGATTTGTGTTGCTGCTCGGTGTCGGCCACGCCAACAATACGTCGCTCCATCTGGCCGAGTACCGCGCTAATTTTCCGCAGAAACAAAAGATCATAACCGGTGCGCCCATTCTGGTGGATGGGCAACGACAATGGGTGACCTGGACTGATCTTGATTGGAATGACCACGATTTTGCCCAGATCGGGGCTGATTTTGCCCAAGCGACTGGCCTCGAACGGCGCGGTGCCGTGGGAGTAGGGACGGGTATCCTGGTACCACAGCGGCCTCTCGTTGATTATGCGGTAGCCTGGATGGAACGGTTGCGGATTGACGAGAGAGACGGTTTTAACGCAGAGGCGCAATAGAATATAGAAGTAAGGAGGAGTCAATGACGTTCAAGACGACTGATCTTTCCGACACCAATCCCGAGGTGCAGGTCGGTGAACCAATGTGGCGTCATTTTGGTGGCGTAACCGTCTTTAGCGGGCCAATCGAAACGCTGCAGGTCTTTGAAGATAATGCGCTGGTGCGGACGATCCTCGAAGAACCCGGCGAAGGGCATGTGCTCGTTGTTGATGGCGGCGGGTCGCTACGTTGTGCGTTGCTCGGTGACCAGTTAGCGGCCCTGGGTATAAAAAATGGATGGGTCGGTGTGGTGATTCACGGTTGTGTCCGTGATACCAAAGACCTTGCACATATGCCCCTGGGCATCCTGGCTCTCGCTCCACATCCACGACGCAGTATCAAACGAGGTCAGGGTACCCGCAGCGGAACGCTGCACCTCGCCGGTCTTACCCTCAAGCCAGGGGCGTATCTCTATGCTGATGCCGATGGGGTCATTGTCAGCGATTATAAGTTATGACACGTTAGCTGCGTGCCTGAACAAGCCGTACCGCACTCACGATGGCATCAATCGTGAGATGTCCATAGATGGGAAAGGCGACAACAAGGATTTCACGATTATCCTCGATCCGGCTGGCAAGAACCTCGCCTTCCCCATAAGGATTGCAGAGCACCTGGTCACCAGGGAGAAACCGCGGTTCAATTGGCTCGAAGCTCGACGAAGATGGCAGAGATGGTGTTGTCTGCTTCTGCTTCTGAGCTTCCTGTTGCTGACGCATACGCCGTAGCCGTTCCACCATCGCGGCCGCGTCAGGCATAACAGGTGGTGGTTCAGACAATGGTTTGGGCGGTGGTGGCACAGGCGGTTCTTGTGGTGGCGCAGGTCGCGTAGGCGGACTCGCTGGAGGAGCCGCTTTAGAAGGTGCATCAGCCTGGGCACGGCGACTGCGTGGCATACGCGGGGCCGTGCCTTCTCCTTCTGGCGTAGCCGCATTCGCATCTGACTTCGGCTGTTTACGTGCTGGCGAGGAGGATGAAGGCGGCGAGGTCCGGGCTTTGCCTGATGAACGTGTCCGGGACGGCGGCGGCGACTCACGTGCCCGATCCGGTTCGTCAGCAGGTGTTTGCGGCGAGATGAGAACCGACGCTTCGCTACCCGGCTCACTTACGCCCCCCGACGGCCCGGTCAACTCCTCATGCACCGGCGCGGGCGACTCGCCGGACGCCCCGCCACCCGACGGCCCGGTCAACTCCTCATGCACCGGCGCGAGCGACTCGCCGGACGCCCCGCCACCCGGGGGGGGCACGGATGAGGCGGCAGTGCGCCGCACATCGGTCGGGGGGATCGCGGCTGGACGATGCGGCGAACGGGCAGGGGGCGAAGACTGAGCAGGGAACGGGGGCACCGACTGAGGACGCACGCCAGAACGTGGCTGGGGCAGCGCAACTGCCTGACCACCGGCAAGCAAGGCAAGCAACCAATCCTTATCGGCACGAGCCACCGGCTCGAAGAGCGGATCAAGGCCACGCTGATTCACAATATCATAGGCAAGCGGCAAGAGCGTTTCAAGCGCCTGATAGAGCCAGTAAGCGACCCCATTGCCACCTGCTTCGGTATCAACAAAATAGAGCCTGCGGGCTTCTTCATCATATGCAGGCACAAGATCGTAGATCGAAGCAAGGGTAGCAAGCGGCAGCGCCAGCACGAGCGACCAACCCATCACCTGACCCTCGGCCTTGATCCCATTTACCAGATCAATCCAGAGCGCCGGGGCGGTCCACTTCCCCATAATTGGCTCGGCCAACGGCACCTGTGTGATCACATTGCTGGCATTGGCTTCGCGTAGGGCATAGATCTCCTCATCAACAGTCACCCGCCCCCAGGCGATATCGAGGCCCCGGATCACACGCTGTTCACGGCGCTCGCGCACATGCACACTACACCGGCGCAGCGGCATCGTACGGCGCGACTCGTAGGCCGTACTCAGCGTCAGCACAAGGTTCACTTCATCGCGCTCGAGCACACGATAGCCACGGCCAAAGGGGGGCAAGACCGCATTGACCGCACCCCAGCGGTCAAACAGCGCCATCGTGACCGAACCGAGATCCGTACCCTGGGAGCTCACAAGATGGGCGACTTCACCCTCAACGCTCTGCACAGTGAAGGCAGCATAGGGATCTTGCGGCCCAGCAGCAGGTTGCCACATCTGGGCAGAGCCTGGCAATATACGGAGCCGACCCTGCTGTTGCAAACGCTGCACCATAGGCATTGACTGCCACTCTTCCGCCACTTCAGCGGCATGCAACGGCTGCTCGCTGGCGGCACACAACAGATGCTGGGCTTCGATATAGCTATTGCCAGGGGCAACAATCCATACAGGAGGCTGACCATCGAGCAAGGGAAACTGATTCTGCATTGCCATCCGTACGAGCATATGTTCCGCAGGATCATCACCGAGCATCAAGACAATCAGCCGCGTGCGATCCAGCGCTGCACGGAGTGAGGCAGCAACACCACTCAGACTAGGAAAGATCTGCACCTCGGCAGGCACAGCATGCAAGCCGATACTCACCGCTGGTTCATCCTGACCAACAACAGACTGCACAAGCGCCAATTCAAACGCAGGGCAGGTCACATGAAGCGAAGTTCCAGTACGAGCGAGCCCAAGGGTGAGCGCCACGAGATCGCGCATCCGTTCGGCACCCGTGCGCCAGACCGCGAGCGTCACCTCTGGTGAGAGGGTATCGTGGGCGGAAATAACACGCCAGGCGACCCGACTCATCGTAGCGAGCGCCTCTTCTGCCCCGGTAACAGGCGCCATCGTGGCCATATACTGGAGGTTAGAACCTGCAGGGCTCAAACGGCGCACACGGAGCAACAGAGCCTCAAGGTGGGCAGCAGCAACACCGGTATAGGCATGAGCGCTGAGTAAAACCACCGTGCGTAACCGCGACCAGAAGGCCATCCAGGCGCGATCATGGTGACGCAAGAGGCGCTGATGCAGCATTGCAGGCGTCGCCACGATCACCTGAGCCGCCATCGCGTTGCGCACACCGGCTCCGGCGGCGATACCCACACGCAACGGCTCGGGTAACGCTGCGGTCAACCGGACGAGATCGGCAGCATAATGGGTTGCGCTTAGATCATCGGGAACCAGCACCAGCGCAGTCGAAGGGGAAGTGTCACGCACATACTCGGTCAGCAGCAGCGAGAGCGTTTGCTCGGCAGAAGCGCCGCCCATAAGAGCCAACGGTTCACCACGACGCAAGGACGCGAGCGCCAGCGCCTGATGCTGATGAAACGGTTCACCAACAACACGGATCCAGGCCTGTTCCAGATGCTGGTGAATCGGCAAGTGGGAAATGCGCACCCCTGCACGTTTCGCAAAGGTTTGCACGGCAAGCAACGGCGACTCGTTGCGCGTGCGTTGGCGGGCAATCTGTTGCAGGGCGGTAACAAGATCGCCCCCACCATGTCGACCACCTGATTGCGAATTGCTATCCATGCATCTACACTATGCCTATAGATCCCCTTTTTCTATTGTAGCACAGAGCAGCAACGCAGGGGCGCAGCACCCGCGCCCCTACGGACGATCCGAGCCAAACCAGCGTTGCTCAAGGGTCATCAAAATACCTTCCCGGCGGAGGTCGGCGAGGATGCGGTTGATATCGGCTTCAAGCTGAAACGCCGAGCGCGGCATCGCCAGCACCAGAGGCTCAAAGCTCAATGCTTCGGCAATGCGAAGCTCTGGATGCGCATGGATGGCCGCAAGCGCCGTCATATGATCAACCATCACGGCCTCAAGATAGCCTGCCTGCAACGCTGCGACTGCATCGGCTGGCTCGTCATACGCTGAAACAAGGTGCATCGTGAGCCCATCGCGCACCAGGCCTCGGGCCAAGGCATCAGCATCGCTTCCCAGCGCAACCCCCACGGTGCGCCCGGCAAGATCGCGTCGCTTGCGCACTGGCCCCGCCTCAGGGACAAGGAGCATCTGCCCGGCGTCAAAATAGAAGGAAGAAAAGCGTGCGCGAAAACCCTGTTCAGGGGCATAGACAAGCGCCGAAGCAACCAGATCAGCGCGACCACTTGTCAGCGTATCATAGAGGCCATCAAAGCCGGTTGGCACAAACTCGGTGGCAAGCCCCATCCGCGCAGCAACGATCTCGACCAGTTCAATATCGTAGCCGACCAGACGCTCGCCCTGCTGATCAGCAAAGGGTAACACCCCGACATCTACGGCAATGCGAAGCGTGCCACGTTCCCGGGCTGCCGCCATCACAGGGTCAAGCGCAACCGACGCCGTTCCCTGTGCGCCCCCAGCAACAAGCCAGACGAGCCCGCCATACCCACACAACACCGCCAGGGCCAAGAGATCAACCATCCAATGACGAACAACGCCCGCTCGTATCATCGCATCCTCATCGCTGCTGGCCTCTGGTGCGAAGCCTCAGGCAGGGGGCTTTTACCAGAGGCGGGGCTGCAAATCATTGTCATCAGGCGACGAAAGCGTCTTCTCGGGGAACGGCAAACCGAGGTGCTCAAAGGCACGGCGCGTCGCAATGCGGCCACGGGGAGTGCGCTGGAGGAAACCAAGCTGAAGCAAAAAAGGCTCGTAGACATCCTCAATGGCATCAACCTCTTCGGCAAGGGCAGCGGCGAGCGTCGAGAGCCCGACGGGACCACCATTGAAGAGTTCAATAATCGCCCGCAGCAAGCGGCGATCATTTTCATCAAGGCCAAGATCATCGACTTCAAGCTGAGCAAGGGCCGCTCGTGCCACCTCAAGATCGATCTGCCCCTCGGCGACAACCTGGGCATAGTCGCGCAAGCGACGCAACAGACGATTGGCAATACGGGGCGTACCACGAGCCCGACGGCCCACTTCCAGCGCAGCCTCAGCCGTGATCGGAACCTCAAGAATGCGCGCCGAACGAACGACGATCTCGCACATCGCCGTATCGGTATAAAACTCAAGGCGATGGGGCGCAACAAAACGATCGCGGAGCGGCGAAGTCAGCAAGGCAAGTCGCGTCGTGGCCCCAATCACGGTGAAACGAGGCAATTTGAGGCGCAAACTACGCGCACTTGGCCCTTTACCGACGATCAGATCGAGGGCAAAATCCTCCATCGCCGGATAGAGTACCTCTTCAACAACCCGATTAAGGCGGTGTACCTCATCAATGAAGAGGATATCATTTTTCTGGAGATTGGTGAGCAACGCAGCGAGATCACCGGCCCGTTCGATGGCCGGGCCACTCGTCACCTTGATCTTGACCCCCATCTCGTGCGCAATCACATTCGAGAGCGACGTTTTACCAAGGCCAGGAGGCCCATAAAAGAGAGTGTGATCCAGGGGCTCGCCACGCGCACGCGCCGCCATAATCGCAATACGCAGTTGCGCAACAACCTTCTCCTGACCAATAAATTCGGCCAGACTGCGCGGGCGCAGACTCTTTTCAACCTGCGGATCGTCCCCATCAGACCTGGGGCTAACGAGTCGATCTTGCTGCTCCATCCGAACCTCGCTGCGATCTGCTGTTGACGACTATCATCGCCAGGAGAGTCTTAGCATACCACAATCTCTACCATCAGCGGGCGCTCATCCCAATAACACTTGAAGGCACCGTAACGCAAAAAGATAGGGCAAGCAAGACATTGCGAAGCGCCAAACGAATTGGTACTCGCAACGACTCATTTACCCCATCTTGTTGTTTCCCAACAGAGCTATGCTTTGACGCGAGCATCAAGATCAGCGAAGGCCCGGAAAATATCACTCTCGGTTACAATACCCACAATGGTTTGCTCAGCATCAGTTACGGGCAAACTTCCAAAGTGATGATTGGCCATCAACAAAGCAGCCTCGGCCAGCGGTGTCTCGGGACGGACAACAACAACGTCGCGTGACATCACTTCTGAGACTTCCATTCCGGCGTGCAGATGACGTGATGCCGCAAGCAGCAGGTCACGCTCGGCCAGGATGCCGACCAAACGACCGGTCGGGTCGACAACGGGCAAATGGCGAAGGTGATGGTACTGCATAATGCCAAGCGCTGACAATGCGCTCGACTCGGGCTCAATCGTAACGGGATGGGCACTCATACGATCGCGGACCAGCATGGTCTCGTTCCTTTCTGGCAGCGGGCACAACGCTACAGATATCACCATCCGAACAGAATCAAACGCGAAGTCTCCGCCTCTTGTTTGCATATCTACATGATTACTCCAGGTCTACTAAATATCGTAGACCGGTATTGGCCATTTCGGTGATAAGAAGCATTAAGGTAGTGTTATCATTAAGCAACTATCCAGGCAAAGAAGAGAAAAGCATAGACTATGAATGAGCAACAAGAGTATGACGCTGATGCCACGACCCGCTTTGCAGCCATATTTTATCATAGTCCAATTGGCATTGTCATCACCCGCATCCAGGATAGCGTGATTGTCGAAGTGAATGCTGCCTGGATGAAAATCATTGGGTATACCCGCGAAGAGGCACTTGGGCGAACTGCGATGGAACTCGACCTCTGGGAGGAACCAGACCAGCGCCAGCGCCTCATGGATCACCTCGATGCACAGGGGAAAATTGATGGGTTTGAGGCCGTGCTACGCCAAAAGGGGGGCGGGCAATGTCATGCCCTGATCTCTGGCGAGTACCTGGTCTTGAAGCATGAGCGCTTCCTGATTTTACAGCTTGTTGATATCACCGCACGGAAGCAGTCGGAACTCTCTTTACGTGAGAGTGAAGAACGTCATCGCCTGCTCTTCGAGACAATGGTGCAAGGAGTTGTCTACCTCCACCCCGATGGCTACATTATTGACGCGAATCCAGCCGCACAGCGCATCCTTGGCCTGACCCTCGACCAACTACGCGGAAGAACCCCACGTGATCCGCGCTGGAAGGCGATCTATGAAAATGGTACGCCCTTTCCGGGTGAGACGCATCCGGTCAGCATTGCCTTACGTACCGGCCAACCCGTCTACAATATCGTGATGGGGATCTATAATCCCCTCATCGACAAAACCAACTGGATCAGGATCAATGCCATCCCGCTCTTCAAACCAGGCAACAGCACCGCCTATCAGGTATACGCCACTTTTGAGAATATTACCGAACGCAAAGTGGCCGAGTTCGCACTACGCGCAAGCGAGGAAGAGCTGCGCAATCTGAATCAAAACCTCGAAGCACTGGTACGCAAGCGCACCGCCGAGGTGCAAGATCTCTATGATCGCGCCCCGAATGGCTACCATTCCCTTGATGCCGAGGGCAATATTTTGATGGTCAATCAGACGGAACTGGCATGGCTCGGCTATACCCACGAAGAACTGCTTGGGCAGCATATGAGCAAAATCATCGCCCCACACAGCGTACCCACCTTCCAACAGTCCTTTCCGATCTTGAAAGCTCAGGGCTGGATCAAAGATCTCGAATTCGATTTGCTCCGTAAAGATGGAACCACGTTTCCCGTGCTTGTGAGTGCCATTGCGATTCCAGATGAGGCCGGTAATTTTGTGATGAGCCGGACAACGATTTTCGATAATACTGAGCGCAAAAAGGCCGAGCAGGCTCAATTGCTCGCCAACGCCGAAATGGCGCGCGCTCTGCGTACCAAAGATGAGTTTCTCGCCACGATGAGTCACGAATTGCGCACGCCGTTGAACGCGATCCTGGCCCTGAGCGAGAGCATGCTCGAAGGGCTACGAGGGTCGCTCAATGAACGCCAGCAAGAGGCGATCCATCATATTGAAGTCAGTGGCAAGCATCTGCTCACGTTGATCAATGATATCCTCGATCTCTCAAAGGTTGAGGCCGGGCGCCTCGATTTGCAGATCAGCCCTTTCCCGGTCATCGAATTGTGCCAGGCAAGCATGCAGTTTGTCAAAGAGACGGCCCGCAAGAAGCAACTGACGTTGCACATTGAGGTACGTGAAGAGGATGGCAAAATTCAACTGGCCGCTGACCCCAAGCGCCTCAAACAGGTTCTGGTCAACCTGCTCTCGAATGCGGTGAAATTCACACCCAGCGGTGGCCAAGTCACCCTCAAAGCTGGTGTCTCCGCTGACCAGACCGGCTTTTATTTTGCCGTGCGTGATACTGGTATGGGCATCCAGCCTGAGGATATGCAACGCCTCTTCCAACCCTTTACCCAACTCGATGGCGGACTGAGGCGGCAACACGATGGCACCGGCCTCGGGCTTACCCTCGTACGCCGTCTGGCAGAATTGCATGGTGGCACCGTCACGGTAGAGAGTATGTTTGGTCAGGGCAGTTGTTTTACCGTTATGCTGCCGTATCAACGCTGCAAACCTACTTCATGACACTGAGTACACTGGCAAAATCGTCGGTCCAGAGGGGGGTCTGCGGCGAAGCAACCGCACGTCGCCAGCGCGGATCATCACGCAGGCGACCAAGGTCAGCCTCGGAGGCGGCGAGCACGGCCCAACTCGACGGCCAGTGTCCTGATGCATACTGTTCGGGCGTCACCGTCAGATCGTGGCGAATCATCGCGATCATCCCTGCGTCGTCAGCAAGCTTGGCCAGTACCGGTTCAAGATCAAAAAAGCGATTGGAAATATGAAAAGCCAGCAAGCCATCGTCGGCAAGCCGGTCACGGTAGAGCTGCAGGGCTTCACGGGTGATCAAATGGATCGGAATCGCATCAGATGAATAGGCATCAAGTACCAGCAGATCATAAATGCGATCGGTCTGCTGGAGCGAGAGCCGAGCGTCACCAGGGACAATCAGAGCATCGGGCAAACATGTGCTAAGAAAGGTGAAAAGATCGGTGTCACGGGCAATGGCAATCACTTCCGGATCGATCTCGTAAAAAGTCCAGGTCTGCCCGGGCCGCGCATAACAGGCCATCGAGGCGGTTCCCATACCTACCCCGCCCACCCGCAGATCAGACCGATCCTGCCGTTCCGCAAAAATCTGCCCAAGTGGGCCACTCGTTGTATAGTAGCTCAATGGCTCAGCCTGACGTGCTGGATCGAGACTCTGCAACCCATGTTTGGTATTGCCATGCACGAGCACATGGTAGCCCCCCCCTGGCTCTAACAACACCCGGTGAACCCCAAAGAAGGTACGTTGGGCATAGATCTGGTCGCCGTTGCCAGGATTGAAGAGCGCACCAGCCACAAGCAGAGCAAGCAACCCAAGTCCAAAGCGGAGGGGACGCCGTGAGAAACTGAAACCAATCAACGCGGGAATACCAAGCATTACCATCAACCCGGTTGAACCAACGATGCCAAACCGCTGACCAGCGATGATCAAGACGGACGTAAGCAGACCAAGACCAAGCGGCATCGCGACATCGTTGAGACGTTGCTGGCGCGGAATCATCGACGTAGTAGCCTCATCCGTCATCACGGGCAACAACAGGGCCGCCAGGATCAGCGCCAGCGGGTATTCCAGAATCGTCACAAAAATCGTCGGCGCGATGAGCGCATTGAAGATGCCACCAAGCGCCCCACCAACCGACATCAGGAGATAAAATTCAGTCAGGTACCGCGGAGCAGGGCGATCCGCAGCCAGTTCACCATGACAGACCATCGCAACCACAAAAAAGACCCCGAGATGCAGCGCCAGCAAGAGACCAAAGGGCTGCGTCGCCTGTGCCACAATCGTCACAAAAAGGGGCAACACAAGAATCGGCATCGCCCGCACCATCAGCCAGTGTGGAAGCGGTGGGCGAGCGGCAAACACCAACGTAAAGGTCAAGAGGTAGAGCGCTAACGGCCAGACCCAGAGCAATGGAATTGCCGCCAGATCAGTCGTCACATAGGTCGTCAGACTCAAAAGCAGACTCGAAGGCACACTCGCGAGCAAGACCCAACGGCCACGTTGCCGCCAGGTTGGCCCTTGCTCAACCGAGGGCGCAGCAAGATCACCCGATGGGGGCACCACAACCGGTAATCGCCAGAGCACCAGCGCACAGGCGAGGGCGAGCAAGACGAGCACGCCATACCCAATCGACCAGAGCAAACTCTGTTGATCAAGGCGTACATATGGCTCAAGCAGCACGGGGTAACTGAGCAAAGCCAGCATACTGCCGAGGTTGCTGGCAGCATAGAGCGTATAAGGACTGCCCACCCGCGGGCCAGCGGTGGCAAACCAGGCCTGCAAGAGGGGACTGCTCGTCGACACAACAAAATAGGGTAAGCCAACCGCAGCCGCCAGCAGCGCCAGCACCCAGAACGCCGGATTTGCCTCGGTGGGCGGCAACCAACCCGCAGGAACAGCAATCGGCAGCGTCACCAGAGGCAACACCATCACCACCAGATGCACCATTGCCTGACGGCGTGCCCCGAGCCAACGGATCGTCAGATGCGCATAGGCATAGCCGACGAGCAGCATGCTCTGATAAAAGACCATCGCGGTATTCCAGACGGCTGGCGTACCGCCAAGCAGAGGTAATATCATCCGGGCGAACATCGGCTGAAGCAGAAACAGCAGCAGCGCGCTAACAAAAATCGTAATAGTATAGACCACGCGCATCGAGGCTACTCCTCACTAGCCGAACGTACGCTTCCGGCTGGGGGTTTGGGATGCCTGCAGCCCCAAAGGATTTCACCCCCACGTCCACCCACGGCACGGCCTGGACAACCGCGACCATCCGCTGGATGCCCGCTTCTGCGGGCATGACATGGGTACGGCCCACCGTGTCGTTCCCGCGCACGCGGGAACCCAGTTCTGGGCCATCCTGCGCCAAACATGGCGATGGCGTAACCCCATATGCTGGCACCCGAACAGTCAGGCTGCATGGGGGCTGTGCCCCCATGCAGCCTGAGAACAACGTCAAATCACATTGCGTTCAATCCGTGCCGCGCCATCGCGAAAACGACTGATCCGCAACTCATCAATGTTGATCGTCTGAGCTCGCCCATCAAGAATTTCCTCAGCAATCAGCATCCCGGTAGCCGGCGCATGCATAATACCATGCCCGCTAAAGCCACTGGCATCAAGATAGCCTTGCAGATCGGGATGATAGCCAAGGATCGGATTATGGTCAGGCGTAATTTCATAGAGGCCCGCCCAGCACTGGCTTTCAGCCAGGCCAGCCTCTTCAAGCACAGGGAAACGAGCGAGACCGACTTCGAGCACATGATCAAGCCAGTCCCAATCAACGGTCTGATTAAAGCTACTCGGCTCTTCGAGATTCGATTTGCCCATCAAGATCCCGGCACCCTCGTGGCGCATATAGAAACCAGAGCCAACGTCAATGATCAGTGGAATAGGCCCAGGAATCTGCGGGAAGGGCGTCGTCATATAGATATTGCGCCGATAGGGACGCACCGGTACATCGAGGCCGGCGAGTGCAGCTACTTCACCGGCCCAGGGGCCGGCCGCATTGACGACCATATCGCAGGCAATCGGGCCTTGCGTCGTCTGTACACCAACGACGCGCCCCTCGACACAGTCGAAACCAGTCACCTGAGTCGCACGCTGCAAACGTACCCCCAGACGCTGGGCCGCCCGTAAGTAGCCGAGGGCGATTCCGTATGGATCGCAATAACCATCATCAGGGCCAAACGTCGCCCCGAGCAGATCGTCAGTGCGCATCCGTGGCACAAACCGGGCTGCCTCATCGGGAGTCAGAATTTCAACGCGGACACCAAGCTCACGCTGCAGGGCAACATTGCGTTGATACTCTTGCCAGGTAACCGGATCATTGACAAGGAAGAGATACCCCACCTGATGTAACTCGGCATGGCCGCCCACCTCCTCATCAAAAACGCGCAACTTCTCAATACTATGGCGCGAGAGCAAAATATTGGTCGTATTCGAAAACTGATGTCGCACCCCCGCCGCCGAACGGGCCGTACTGCCACTAATTTCTGCTTCCTCCTTCTCCAGGATCAACACATCAGTACAGCCCCGTATTGCCAGATGATAGGCAATGCTCGACCCGATCACGCCGGCGCCGATGATCACAACCTGCGCACCTCTTGCCATAGTGTCACACCCCGCCTTTCCCAGGACACATAAGCAGGACACACCCGCTGAAATATTATACACGGTGCATGTGGTATACTAAGAAAAGTTTGGTTCATCGTCTAGTATGGAGAAAAGAAACGTGGAGCTTGCGCTCTATTTTTCCATGATTATCGTCAGCATCGTGCTTATTACGCTGGTGGTGTTGCAGGCACGCTCGCTTGGGATGGCAAATCGCGATACGAGTTCGATCTATCGCACCCGTCGCGGGCTAGAGAAGACCATGCATCAGGCTACGATTGTGTTGAGCGTCGTCTTTTTGATGCTCGCGCTGCTCACCAGCCTACCGATCTTCTAAAGCTATGGCGCGTCGCATTCGCTGGCAACTCGTTATTGCGACCCTGAGCATTCTGCTTGTGACGGGCCTACTCGGGCGGCTTGCCCTCACGACCACCTCGGTGGCAAGCCCACTCGAGGGGGGGGCGCATATCGAGGCAGTAGTAGGCAGCCCACAACTGCCCATTCCACTGCTCAACAACCCGCTGACTGATCCCGTAGGACGTGACCTCATTGCGCTGATTTTTGATACTCTGGTACGGATTGGGGCCGATGGACTGCTCGAACCAGGCCTCGCGTCCTATGAGCTTGATGCCACGGGAACAACCTATCTCTTCAGGCTCCAGCGCAATGCCACCTGGCACGATGGGCAGCCAGTCACCGCTGATGATGTCGTCTTCACCCTGCGTACCCTGCAGATCCTCGAAGAGCCAGGTGAACCAGGGGTGGCCGAGGCGTGGCGTTCCTTACTCGTGGATCGCCTTGACGATTATACGGTGCGGGTTACCCTTGTTGAACCGTTCGCCTCGTTTTTGAGTTTTGCGCGCGTGCCGATCCTCCCAGCCCACTTGCTCTTTGGCCTACCGCCTGACCAGTGGGCCAGTTCGGCTTTTGCTGAACAACTCGTCGGTAGCGGGCCGTATCGGCTGATCGAGCTCAATGAAGAGCACGCCTTGCTCGAAGCAAATGAGGCCTATGCGAACGGGCGCCCCTACCTCGACCGGATTGAACTGCGCTTTCTTGCCGCCCCTGCCGCAGCCCAGGCAGCGCTATCGCGCGGTACGGTGACTGCGTACGGCGAACGGACGGCCCTTGGGCAGCCAGGCGTTACGTCTGCAAGCAACCTCCGCAGTAACGTCGTTCCGCTTGATGATTATACGGTACTCAGCTTTAATCTTCGTACCTACCCCTTTAATGATATCGGCTTTCGGCAAGCGCTTGCCCATGGCCTCGACAAAGATCTCCTGATTGAAGAGGCCCTCAACAGCAGTGTTGTGCGGCTCGATACACCCATCTTGAACGGATCATGGGCGGCCGCCCCCGAGCTCACCTGGTATGACGCCGATCCTGCACGCACGGCAACTATGCTCAGCGACCTTGGGTATGCGCTCAATGACCAGGGCTTGCTGACGGATAATGACGTTCCTGTGACGGCGAGTCTGCTGGTGGACAGCGAACCACGCCGAATTGCGGCCGCCAATGAGATAGCACGTCAATGGGCCGAACTAGGGTTGACGATTGAAGTGGTTGAACTAGAGAGCGCAACCCTCCAACGGCGACTGCGCACAGGCGATTTCACGCTTGCGCTCCATAGCTGGGCACGGCTTGGGCCTGATCCCGATCCCTATCTGCTCTGGCATTCGAGCAGTGAACTGAATGTGACTGGGCTCGAAAACCGCGAGATTGATATTCTCCTGCGGCGAGCACGCACCGAGCAGGAGCTAGCCGCTCGCATTGCCGATTATGTCACGTTTCAGCAACGCTGGATCGAGCTTGTTCCTGCCATTACGCTTTATCAACCCCTCTATCGTTTTACCACTGAGACTCAGTTAGGCGGCTCAGGGCTTGACGACCCTGATAGTGCCGTCAGTCGCCAACTCTTTGGCACCGAAGATCGTTATCGTACCGTGATCCGGTGGTATACCGACAGCTACCGTGAAATCCAGGGCGATCTACGTTAGGCACATAGCCGCTTAATTACCTGGCACATCACGCGGTTGGCCCACCGGTATAACGGGCACATCGGACGATGGCTGAGTTGGGGAGGATTTCGGGCGAAGATCGGGGCGCAGTTCGCGCAAAATGACCATAGCAGCCGTGATGATTGGTACGGTTAGCAAGGCCGCAAAAAAACCACCGATCTGACCGCCAATAAAGAGGCCCAGCAAAATCAAAGCGACCGGAACTTCCACTGCTTTCGAGAAGGCATATGGAGCCACAACATAGACCGCGATGGCTCCGATGATCACATTCACGATCAAGGTCAGCACCGCGAGCGTTGGACTGACCGTTGCCGCCGCAAGCGCACCGAGAACCATCCCAACAATGCCCCCCAGATAGGGGATAAACTCGAGCAAGCCGCTCACTACTGCGATCTGCACCCCATAGGGCACCCCAAGAATCAGATTCGTAATCGTATAGGCGATCGTGTAGTACCCACAAATCGCCAACTGGGCCACAAACCAGCGTGATAGCCCATGACTGACTGCATGCGTCAGTTGGGTCGTCCGCTGATGATACCGTACGGGCAAAAAGAGCCGCATGACCCAGACGGCACTGCTTTTGCTGCTGACCAGCGTAAAAACAACGACAAAGAGCACAAAAAGGGCAAAGCCCACCGCGCCCACCTGCCCCACCGTACCGCCAATCTGCCCAAGCCCCCACTGAATCGCTGCCGCAGCATCACCAACCAGGCGTTCGCCAAAGGCCCCAAACTCAGAGAGGCCAAAGGTGGTTTCCAGCTGGGCCGGCAGATCATTGGCCAGCCGGGTCAACGCCCCCGAAAGAAGGCGCAGACTCTCAAACAGGATGGGCAGCAACATCAGCACCAGGGCCGCAAGAATGGCAATCACCCCACCAAGTGTCGCACCCGCCGTAAACCCTCGTGAGAAGCCACGACGCTCAAGCCGATCAGCAACAGGGCTGATCAAGAGCGTCAACAGAGCCGCAACAATCATAAGGGTCAGGAGATTCCGAAAAATGGGCAGGATCTGAATTGCGACATAGATGGCTGGACCCAATGCAACAAAGGCAAACCAGGTACGTATATCCAGTTTGAAAGCCATACCCTGATCCTTGAGCTATGCGCTTATACGGTTTACGCCAATGGGAAATGAAGTTCATGGGCATTATACCATTGCTCCCATGTCTAGCTAGAACCTGATACATTCTTCAGCGCATGTTCAGGTCTGTACAAGCCCTTGTAAAACCAACCTTCATTCAGTTTACGCAGGTTTCTCACTATACTAGAGATGAGACGCCTGGATAAGCACCTACGGGGAGACTCGGAGGCGACACAGGCCCCAAACCCTGTTCTTGTGTAGGACACACAAGAAGATGTTCGGGTGAGGATGCGATGGGTGTTCCCATCGCAAGATCGCAAGCGCAACTTGTGCGCATGTAGCTACAAGGAGGAGACCATGAATACGAGACGATTGACGCAGCGTATGATGGCCCTGCTGACGGCTCCTTTGATTGTTGTGTTGCTCTTTACCGTTGTGCCAGCCTGGGCAGCGCCGTTCGACGGTGGGCGGACGCGCTTCGCCGATCCACGGTTCGAGCAGGTTTGGACACGAACTGACAGCGAAGCGGTACGGTCAGGGCGAACGTGGTATTGGGGGCCAGGACCCTGGTTCGACTATGCCGAATTCTATCGCCAGGGCACAAACGGCCTCAGAACCGTGCAGTATTTTGACAAAGCCCGGATGGAACTGAACAACCCCAGTGATTTTGGTGGCCAAGCCCAGGGTGTGACCAATGGCCTGCTGGTCAAAGAACTGGTCAGTGGTCGGTTGCAGCGTGGCGATGACCCGTATGATGTTGATATGCGTGGGCCAAGTGATGTCCCCGTTGCGGGCAATCCGCGCAACGCCAACCCTACCTCGCCAGGCTATGGCTCTTTTGCCGGCGTCGCGACCATTGACAATGGCTATCGTGACCCCCAGCGAATTGGTGAACGGATCAGCCTGACCATTGACCGAGCGGGCAACCTGGGGCAACGCCCCGACCTGGCCCTTCCCGAAACCGAGATCGTGCAGTACAACAGCGTCACCGGCCACAACATCCCCCGGATCTTCTGGGATTTTATGGGCCAGCAAGGACCGATCGTCATTGATGGTCGCATCGTACGCGGCCCCGTGGTCGACTGGCTCTTTGCGATGGGCTTGCCGATCACCGATGCCTACTGGACACGTGCCCGCATTGGCAATGCTGAACAGGATGTCCTGGTGCAACTCTTCGAGCGCCGCGTGTTGACCTACGTCCCCTCGAACCCGGCTGGGTACAAAGTCGAAATGGGCAATGTTGGGCAGCACTACTTCCAGTGGCGCTATCCCCACCTTGGCACGCCCTGGGTCTCGCCCGAACCACGTGAGATCTTGGTGTATGCCTCGAATGTTGACACCGGTAGCCATTGGGAAGTCTATCGTTACGACGGCAATGGGCAAAGCCAGCGGATCACCTTTAACGACCATGAAACGGTGGCCTTCTCGTGGCGCCGCAGCTGGGATCCTGGCCAGCAAAGCCTGCTTGGTGACTCGCGGCGTGCCGGCACTGGGTTCCGTCAACTCTATGAATTCGATATCGTGACGGTCTATGACGGCGACCGTGCCTGGAATGCCCGGGTCAAACGGCTCAGTTACAGTGATGGCAAAGGCTGGCCCGAGCCCGGCCCCTTCCCAGGGTATTTGCCCAACAACACAGCGAACGACTATAACGCTGCTGCGTCACCCGATGGAACCAAGCTGGTCTTTGTCTCGGATCGGATGGGCAATGGCAGTCAAGAGTTGATGATCGCATCCATCACTGGCAATAATCCAGTGCAATTGACCAGTGATGGATGTGTCAACGAATCACCTTCGTGGTCACCTGATGGACGACGGATCTACTGGACAGCCAACTGTGACGGGAGCTTTAACCTCTATCAAGCTGAACTCAGTTATGGGCACGATGCGCAGGATTATATTTATGCCCGGTTCGTGAACGCTCGACGGCTCACCGACAATGGCACCGACAACCGGTATGTCCGGCTTGCACCTGATGGTCGCACCCTGGCCTATTCGATCAAGCAAGAAGGTCGTTGGCAACTGGCGCTCTATGAACTTGCGACGGGACGCACACGGATCTTTGCCGAGCCAGGCAACAACGAAGCACCAACATGGTCGGCCGATAGCCGCACCTTGGCCTTTGCAAGTGACCGCACCGGCAACTATGAAATCTACACCATCGGCGTCGACGGCCAGAACCTGACCCGCCTCACCGCGAATGGGGCACAGAATCGCTGGCCGCTCTGGGCGCAATAACCTCAATAGACGCGCTTCTTCCTACGCCAAAACGCCAGCTATGCTGGCGTTTTGGCGTAGGAAGAAGCACATTCTACACACAATATGCTACAATGCAAACACGTTCTTAGCAATCCAGGAGTAACGTGTGCGTGATATATTTGCCGGGCCGCCCGATGAAATGAGCATGTACGGGCGCAATGACAACCTTGAATTGCTCAAAGCCTGGGCTGGCACCTCGCTGGCCTTTGCAATTTATATTTTGCAGGGGCAAATCTTCAATAGTCGCTTTTTCTATTTTCTGGCGATCGCAGCGCTCACCTGTGGCATTGGCTTTTTGCTGCACGAACTCGCCCATCGCGTAGTGGCCCGCAATTTTGGAGCCGAGGCCCACTTTGTTGCACATAATGGATGGCTCTTGATCTCGATAGGGATTGCTTTTCTCGGCATCTTCATTGCTGCCCCTGGGGCCGTCTGGCATCGCGGCTATTTGACGCCTCGGCAGGGCGGCTTGATTGCGCTGGCAGGGCCGGTGACCAACCTCGTGCTTGCCGTTGGGTTCCTGCTGATGAGCATGGTTGTTGCCCCGGGTGATGCAATCTTTGGCGTGCGCCTCCTTGATCTCGCTCGTATTGGCTATCGCATTAATGCCTGGCTCGGGCTCTTCAATATGATTCCTGCCGGTCCCTTTGATGGGGCCAAAGTTCTCGCCTGGGATTGGCGCGTCTTTGCGGTAACCGTCGGGATAGCCCTGCTCTTAACCTTCGGGATTCGAGTCTAACGATCGACAGCACTGGGCTGTCGTCGGCAAGTGGACAAAGGATTAGTATGCGTACTCCGATCATTGCTGGTAACTGGAAGATGTTCAAGACGGTGGGCGAGGCCGTAGAACTGGTCAAAGCTCTGCTGGCCGAGGTAAGTAGCCTGGAGGGTCGTGAGGTGGTGATCTGTCCGCCCTTTACGACGCTCTACGCTCTGCGTCCGTTGCTCGTAGGTACCCGCCTTGGCCTTGGCGGACAAAATGTCTATCATGAAACGCAGGGAGCCTATACCGGCGAAATTGCACCTGGCATGCTGGTTGACGTGGGGTGTCAGTATGTCATCTTGGGGCATAGCGAGCGCCGTCAGTATTTTGGCGAAACTGATGCAAGCGTGAATCGCAAACTGCGGGCTGCGCTGACCGCCGGGTTGACGCCTATTGTGTGTGTCGGTGAGACCAAAACCGAACGTGACGCCGGGCAGGCCGAAGCTGTGGTCGGTAGCCAAATTCAGGGCAGCCTGGGGGGGCTCACGCCAACTGAAATGGCAAAATGCATCGTCGCCTATGAGCCCGTCTGGGCGATTGGCACCGGTGATACCGCAACCCCCGAGGATGCCCAGGCAATGCATGCTGCGATTCGGGCGATGCTCGCGGATCAGTTTGGCGGTGAGACCGCCAGTGGCGTACGCATTCAGTACGGCGGAAGCGTCAAGCCTGATAATATTGATGTGTTGATGTCCCAGGCTGATATTGATGGAGCCCTCGTTGGTGGGGCATCGTTGACCGCAAGCAGTTTTCTGCGGATTGTGAAGTATCAGTAGCGCCCTGAATCGGGTACGTGAACCGTATCCGACTGTGTTTGGAGAGACAGGTGTCTCTCCAAACGTTCCCCCGGAGGGGAAGGTGGTATGACCGTTGAGGTCGCATTGTTAGTTGGTTTCATTCTTGCTCGCGGGCTCCTGGTCGGTGCAGAATGGGCGATTTTCTCGGCAAGTCGGGCTCGACTTGAGGAACTCGACGAAGATGGCGATGAGGCAGCCAACCTTGTCTTGAAGTTGCAAGATGAACCCGAACAGTTTCTCCCAGCTGTACGGGTGGGCATCGCAACCGTGGGGATCCTCATCGGTGCGTTCAGTGCCACCACGATCGCAACCCTCGCGCTGCCCCTGGTCTACACCTGGTCATCACTTGATGAAACAAGCATCCCGCTGGTAGCGACTGGGCTTGTCGTCGCAAGTGCGCTGCTCTTGACACTCATTTTTGGGGAGTTGATCCCACAGCGGCTAGCCGAGATCAAGACCGAGCGCTATGCGCTGTTGATGGCACGCCCAATTGCCTTCTTTGCGCGGGTCAGTGCACCTGTCGTGGGTGGCATCAATCTGATCGCACGTATTATCCTCATGATCTTTGGGCTCCGCAATGCCCCCGAAGAACGAGTCACCGAGGAAGATATCAAAGCGTTGGTGCGTGAAGGTGCTGAGGACGGCGAAGTTGCATTGCAAGAACAACTCTTTATCGAGAGCATCTTCAAGTTTAGTGACTGCGAAGTACGTCACATTATGACCCCGCGACGCGATGTCGAAATGGTCGAGGCCGATGCGCTGCTCGGTGACGTCCTGGATGAGTTGCTCGAAAGTGGCTACTCACGCTTTCCCGTGTATGAAGAAACACCTGATCAGGTCGTTGGTCTCGTGCATGTCCGTGATCTGCTGATGCTCTATCGTCGGAAGGGCGAAGCATCACAGGTACGTGAAGTCATCGCCCCACCTCTCTACGTCTCGGAAAATAGTCTGGCCTCGATCTTGCTCGCAACCTTTCGCAAAAATCGCCGCCATATGGCGGTCGTCGTGAGTGAACTGGGCGGCATTGAAGGCGTCGTGACCCTCGAAGATGTCCTCGAAGAGATCGTTGGCGAAATCGATGATGAATTCGATGAAGCTTCAGAGGAACCGATCGTCCGCCGTGAAGATGGCTCGTGGCTGGTTGATGGCGGGCTGGCGATTGATGAAGTCAAGAGCTTGCTCGATGTCGAAGAACTGCCTGGCGAAGCGACGTTTCGCTACGACACACTGGCGGGCCTTGTGATCGCCCTGCTCGGCCAGTTGCCAAAGACGGGCAATTATGTCACATGGGACGTATGGCGCTTCGAAGTGGTTGACATGGATGGCTTACGCATTGACAAAGTCTTGATCAGCCAGGAATCCCAAGGCGAGGCCTAACCCTTGTCTGCGCTATATTTCCCGCAATGAACCTGTGCGCCAGCCACAAGTAAGCCCTGTAACAACGCTTGACAGTCACAAGAAGCGTGCTATACTGGAACCAGTTCCAATTATAGAACTGGTTCATTCTGTCATTGACGACACGATTGACCGGGGGTGTCATGGCTGCCACTATTCGCGATGTTGCACGAGTTGCTGGGGTTGGGCTTGGTACAGTTTCACGAGTGATCAACAATAGCCCACTCGTAAGCCAGGCAACCCGCCAGCGTGTGCTTGATGTGATCGCTGAATTGCGCTATAACCCCAGCCAGATTGCGCGTAGCTTCTCCCTTGGCAAAACCCTAACGGTTGCAACCATTGCCCCCTTTTTTACGCGCCCTTCGGTCGTTGAGCGCTTACGTGGGATCGAGGCAGCCCTGGCAAGCGGTGGCTATGCCCTGGTTGTGTTCAATGTCGAGACGCGAGCGCGCCGTGATAACTGCCTGCGTGATGTGCCACGCAGCCAGCGTGCCGATGGATTGTTGATTATCTCGCTTGCCCCCCAACCCGATGAGGTTCTTGCCCTCCAGGAAACGCGCCTCCCAGTAGTCTTGATCGACGCCTATGCCGATAGTTTACCAGGGGTGACCATTGATGATGTAGCCGGGGGAGCGCTGGCTACCGAATACCTGATTGCCCTGGGCCATCGGCGCATTGGTTTTATCGGGGATCTGATTGCTGATGAAATGAGTTTTAACTTTACCAGTAGCCGTCATCGACTGGAGGGTTATCAGCAAGCCCTGGTAGCCGCAGGCATTCCCCCTCGTGACGAATATCAACGCCACGGCTTGCACGGGCGTTATGAGGCGCGCGTGCTTGCCCGTGACTTGCTGGAACTTCCTGAACCACCCACGGCTCTTTTTGCCGCTAGTGATACCCAGGCTATGGGGGTGCTCGAAGCAGCGCGGGATCTCAATCTTGCGGTACCTGATCAGCTTTCCGTCATCGGCTTTGATGATATTGATGTGGCCGAGTATCTGGGGTTGACGACAATTCGTCAGTTACTCTTCGAGAGTGGCGAACGCGGGGTCGAGTTACTGCTGAAACGGATAGCGAACCCGGCGACCAAGCTTGAACGCGAATATCTACCCATTGAATTAATTGCGCGTGGTACCACGCGACGCATCGCTAGATGAAGACGTTGTGTAACAACAAAATGCTGTTCGTATGACGCATCAGCAAGCCAAACATCCCTCACCCTGAGTAACGTATGGGCGGCGGGCAGTCGACGTCACGATACGCGATGTTTCAGAAAGGAGGTGGTTTCGATCACCAGTTGCACCGATCACGCATGCTCTGTCATGGCAATGTATGCCATCCGTACCAATGAAGGAAGGAATCTATGCTTCGCAAATTCTCGCTTTTTGTGCTCATCGCACTGTTCACGGCAATGATCGCTGCCTGTGGCGGTGGACAAGCTGTTACGCCAACTGTCCCACCGGCCGAACCCGCTCCGACCGAAGAAGTAGCGCAACCAGCGCCGACTGAAGAGGTAGCTGCGCCCGCCCCGACTGAAGAGGTAGCTGAGCCCGCCCCAACTGAAGCGCCCGCTCCGAGTGGATCAGCAACCGCCGCGCTTGCCGATCGCGCTGCCGAAATCAGCGAAGAACTCGTTGCTGCATTTGCTGGCGAATACAGTGGCACATCGGTCACCATGACCGGCCCCTTCACCGATCAGGACGCGGTCAACTTCAACAATGCAATCCGCGAGTTTGAAGAACTGACCGGGATTGACATTCAGTACGAAGGCTCGAAAGAGTTCGAGACCAGCATCTCGATCCGCGTTGACGGTGGCAACCCACCTGATATCGCCGACTTCCCGCAGCCTGGCCTGCTTGCCAACTTTGTCCGTGACGGCAAGGTCATTGACGTTGGTCAGTTTGTCAGTGCTGACTGGTTGAGCCAGAACTACAACCAGAGCTGGCTTGATATGGCAACGATGGAGAGCCCCAGCGGGCCGATTACCGCTGGGATCTGGCAGCGTGTGAATGGCAAGAGCCTGGTCTGGTATCCAAGAGCCCAATTTGAGGCTGCCGACTACACCATTCCGACCACCTGGGACGAATTGCTGGCGCTAACCGACGAGATCGCGGCTGATGGCGATCCGGCCTGGTGTGTTGGCATCGAGTCAGGCACGGCCACCGGTTGGCCCGCCACCGACTGGATGGAAGAGATCATGCTGCGCACCACCTCGCTCGAGAACTATGATCGCTGGGTGACCGGTGACTTGACCTTCAGTTCGCCTGAGGTCAAAGCTGCCGCCGAGAAGATGGCCGAGATCTGGTTCAACGACGAGTATGTCTATGGTGGTCGTGCGGCCATCGTGACCACCGGCTTCGGCGATTCCCCGCTGCCCATGTTCCAGACCCCTCCGGGATGCTGGCTGCACAAGCAGGGCAACTTCATCACCAGTTTCTTCCCGAGCACGGCTGAGGCTGGCGTTGACTTCGACTTCTTCTACCTGCCCAGCATTGATCCTGCTTATGGCGATCCCGTGCTGGTAGCTGGTGACCTGATGGCGATGTTCAACGACCGCCCCGAAGTACGGGCCGTGATGTCCTACTTCTCAAGTGGGGCCTCGCTGCAGAACTGGCTCCAGAGCGGTGGCGCGATTTCGCCCCACAATGACTCTGACCTGAGCTGGTACGCCAACGACATCGAGCGTGGCGTGGGTGAAATCATCCTCAATGCGACCAGTCTGCGCTTCGATGCCTCTGACCTGATGCCTGGTCAGGTTGGGGCTGGCTCGTTCTGGACCGGCATGACCGACTTCGTTGCTGGCACCGTCGATCTCGACACCGCCATGCGCGAAATTGATGCGGCCTGGCCGCGTTAAGAGGTTACCGTGGATGGCAGGTTAGTACCTGCCATCCACGCTGAGGTTCAGCCTCTCGGCAGGAGATTGGAGGGCGGCAGCCCTTCACATGTAACGCAATGGAGCGTCGCTCATGCAAGGTACAACTGAGATGACACCGGGACGCGCTACGTCACCGTCCAGCGAGGATTTCAATCCTGGGCGGCTTGTGATCGCGCTCGGCCTGTTCGCCCTGCTCGTCCTCTTCATCTGGGGAGGCTTTGTCTTTCTGCGCGATGCACAGCGCGGTGACACGCTGCCAAAACTACTGACCGCAGCGATAGCCATCATCTGGGGTGTTGGTGGTGCCGCCGGTACCTTTTATACGCTGAACATGATCGTCGAACAGATGCCCGGCAATGTGCGACGAATCTTGCTTCCCTACGTCTTTGTTGGCCCGGCGATCCTGTTTCTTGGATGGGCACTCTTCTTTCCCACCATCCGTACCTTCTATCTGAGTTTCCTGGACGCCAGTTCAACCAACTTTGTCGGTATCGACAACTATCTTGCGGTCTTTACCGAACGCTCAATGCAGACGGCCTTTCGGAACAATATCTTCTTCTGGATGATCTTTGGTACCGCTGGTTGTGTCGTCGCAGGCTTGATTATCGCGGTACTCGCCGATCGCAGTAGTTTTGAGACCCTGGCTAAATCGCTGATCTTTATGCCCATGGCAATTTCATTTGTCGGTGCTGGCGTGATCTGGCGTTTTATCTACTACTACTCACCACCTGGACAACCACAGATTGGCTTGCTCAATGCGCTTGTCACCGACATGGGCTTTCCACCGCAAGCCTGGACAACACTCTTACAACCTCAAAATAACTTTTTCCTCGTGATCATTCTTATCTGGATGCAGACCGGGTTCGCGATGGTGATCTTCTCGGCAGCAATCAAGGGGATCCCCGAAGATGTACTTGAAGCCGCTCGGGTTGATGGGGCCAACGAGATCCAGATCTTCTGGCGCATTATGCTCCCGGCGATTCAGGGCACGGTTGTCACCGTAACGACGACGATTCTGATTGTCACCCTCAAGATTTTTGATATTGTTATCGTGATGACAGGGGGGCAGTACGGCACCAATGTGATTGCGGTTGAGTTCTACCGACAGTATTTCTCGAACCGTAACTTTGGCTATGGCTCGGCTGTTGCGATTGTCTTGCTCATCGCGGTCATTCCGGTGATGGTCTACAATCTGCGCCAGATCAGAAAGCAGGAGGTTTTCTAAATGACTGCTGTTACTGCAAAACCTGTCAAAGTCTCGCGCCGCGCCATGAGCCAGAAGCGCCAGCAATTGATCGGCAAGATTATTGTCAATACCATCCTTGGCTTGATCTGTTTGCTCTGGACAATTCCAACCGTCGGGTTGTTCATCTCCTCGTTCCGCCCCCGTGATGATATCCGTACCACGGGTTGGTGGACAGTGCTGCCCCACCGGGCCTTCGAGACGGTTGAGACAGTGCAGTTACCTCTTGATACTGATCTGCGGGCACCGATTACGTTGCCTGCCGAATTAGGTGGAGGAACCTATACGTCTGAACAACTCAATGCAGGGGTGGTTGTTCCAGGTGGGGAATTTGTCACTTGGGAAAATCGACGCGCCCGGACCCTGGCGATCCAGGAACAGAACTGGACAATCAATGCCAACTTCACGATGGATAATTATCGTGCCGTGACTGGTGGGCGTGAGTTTACGTATATCGACGCAAATGGCAATGAAGTCGTTGAATCGGGTGAAGATCTCTGGGGTGTCTTGATCAATAATATCGCGGTCGTTGTTCCCGCAACGGTCATCCCGATCCTCATTGCCGCCTTCGCTGCCTATGGGTTTGCCTGGATGCGCTTCCCAGGGCGTTTTCTGCTCTTTACGATTGTCGTCGCCCTCCTGGTCGTACCGCTCCAGGTGGCGTTGATCCCAATTTTGCGCGATTTTGTGAGCCTTGATCTCAATGGAACCTATATGGCGGTCTGGTTGGCCCACACCGGCTTTGGGTTGCCCCTGGCAACCTATCTGCTCTATAACTATATCAGTCAGTTGCCCCGCGATATCCTTGAGTCAGCCTTCATTGACGGGGCTTCCCATTTTACGATCTTTACCCGTTTGATTCTACCCCTTTCGGTGCCCGCCCTCGCCTCATTCGCCATCTTCCAGTTCCTCTGGGTCTGGAATGACTACCTGATTGCCCTGGTCTTTATCGGTAGCCAGCCGAATGTCCAGGTGCTCACGATGCGACTGGCCGACATGGTCGGTTCACGAGGCCAGGATTGGCACGTGCTCACGGCAGGAGCTTTTATTTCGATGCTGATCCCGCTCATCGTCTTCTTCTCGCTGCAGCGCTACTTTGTGCGCGGTCTGCTCGCTGGCTCAGTCAAAGGGTAATTTGTTTGGCTCAGACGAAAGAGACCAGCTTTGCTGGTCTCTTTTCTGTGCCCGGGGGATTGCTTGGGCCTGAGGCAAAAGGTGCGTTTTTCATGCTACAATACCGCTCGGTATCCAAACGTACCTGTGAGGTTTTGCATGCATTTTCCACGAAGCAGTGGTCTTTTACTTCATCCAACGGCTTTGCCGAGTCCATGGGGGGTTGGTGATCTTGGGCCAACCGCCTATCAGTTTGTTGATTTCCTTGCCGCCGCCGGGCAGAGTCTCTGGCAGATTCTGCCCCTCGGCCCGACCGGCTATGGTGACTCACCGTATCAGTGCTTTTCGGCGTTTGCAGGCAATCCGGTGTTGATTAGCCTCGATCAATTGATCCAGCGCGGGTTGCTCAGCTATGACGAGGTCGTAGAGGCCTCACGTCGCTATGATTTGAACGCTGACCAGGTTCATTATGGCGAGGTGCTGGCTTTCAAGTTGCCTTTGTTACGCCATTGTTACGAGCGCCTCCATGAGGGCGGGGCACCAGACATGGCAGCTGCTTTTACGCAGTTTTGTCGTGACCAGCACGCTTGGCTTGATGACTACGCCCTCTTTATGACCCTGAAAGAGGTTCACGACGGTCGTTCATGGCACGAGTGGGAACCCGAGTTGCGTACACGTGATCCCAAAGCGCTGGCCGAGGCGCGTACCCAGTATGCCGAGGCCTTCACGCTGCAACAGTTTTTCCAGTTCCTCTTTTTCCAGCAGTGGCTGCCCCTCAAGGCCTATGCCAACGAGCATCAGATCCGTATTATTGGTGATGCTCCGATCTTCGTGGCTTATGATAGCGCTGATGTCTGGGCCAATCCTGAGCTCTTTTTCCTCGATCCAGAAGGCAAGCCAACCGTGGTTGCGGGCGTTCCACCCGATTACTTCAGCACAACCGGGCAACTCTGGGGTAATCCCCTCTATAATTGGCAACGTATGGCCCAGGACGGTTATGCCTGGTGGATCAAGCGCTTGCGGGCGGCGTTTATGCAGATGGACATTCTGCGCCTCGACCATTTCCGTGGCTTTGCCGCTTACTGGGAAGTACCGGCTGGTGAAGAGACCGCGATCAATGGGCGCTGGGTCAAGGGGCCAGGGGCCGCCCTTTTCAAACGCCTCGAAGAGGAGTTCGGTGCGTTGCCGATTATCGCCGAGGATCTGGGCCTGATTACCCCTGATGTGATTGCGCTGCGTGATCAGTTTGACCTGCCCGGGATGAAGGTGCTGCAGTTTGCCTTTGGTGGCGGTTCGTCAAATATCTATCTGCCCCACCATCACGTGCCTAACTGCGTGATCTATAGCGGTACCCATGATAACAATACCACGGTTGGCTGGTTTGAAGATTTGACCGAAGAAGAACGTGAAGTTATTCGTGGCTATCTTGGTCGTAGTGGCAGCGATATCGCCTGGGATTTCTTGCGCCTGGCGATGATGTCAGTCGCTGATATGGCGGTCGTGCCCTTGCAAGATGTACTTCGCCTCGATGCCAAGGCGCGGATCAATACACCTGGACGCCTTGGGGGCAACTGGGGCTGGCGCTTCCGTGACGATGTGCTCAACGCTGGCCTGGCCCACGGCCTCCATTTCTTTACCGAGATCTATGGGCGCCTACCACCATCACCCGAACCCGACGAACCAGCCGAAGATACCGCAACCGAAGATGAACTCGTCTACGATCCCGTCGATCTTGCGGCCACCGCTTAAATACGGACCCACGGTTCGCTGCGGGGCGATGCCCCAGAGCGATTTCGACCTTGTGGCCAGAGCTTAAATACGCCCCCACGCTTCGCTGCGGGGCGATGCCCCGTAGCGAACCTAATAGATACGCCCCTCTTCGACCCGCAGGCGGGTAATCTTGGTCAGAAATTCAGGCCGAAAGTCGGCGAGATCAGTCGCCGTGAGCAGCGTTTGTTGCCCAGGCAAACTAACCGCTTCCAGCAGATGCGCCCGACGCTGGGCATCGAGCTCGCTCAGCATATCGTCGAGCAACAGAACCGGCGCATCACCGGCGCGCTGACGCATCAGCGCAGCCTCCCCGAGCTTGAGGGTCAGCGCCACACTGCGTTGCTGCCCACGCGAACCATACCGCCCCAGGTTGACTGCGCCCACCGTAAAACTCAGATCATCACGATGCGGCCCCAGCAACGTCTGGCCTCGCGCCAGTTCATCACGACGATGGTTGCGCAATTCCTGCATTAACCGATGGGCAAGGCTGCCCGCATCGCGCGCCTCGTGCAAAGCCAAACTCGGCAGATAGTCAATGCTCAGCGGGGTTGTCCCACCACTGATCGCCTGAAAGAGCGGGCCAACGAGCGCGTTTAGTTCACCGACAGCCCGCAGACGTTCAGCCAGCAAATAGCCCGCTGCCGCTGTCATCTCTTGATCCCAATAGCCAAGTTCATCGTCAACTGCCCGCGGTGAACGGCGTCGCTCACGCCAAGCCCGCAAAAGGCTATTCCGTTGTTGCACAATCTTCTGATAATGCGCGAGCGTCCGAACATAGTGAGGGTCAAGCTGCGAAAGCGTAATATCAAGGTAGCGCCGTCGCTCAGCAGGAGGGCCATCAACCAGCACAAGATCGGCGGGCGTAAAAAGAACCACGCGCAACTGACCAACGAGGTCAAGCGCACGTGCCGGGCGTCGATCAATGCGGACGAGCTTGCTCGCCGTATTCGTCAACTGTCCATCTTCGTCAGTACGTCGCTGCACAATCACTTCGAGCCGCATGTGCCCGGTTAAGCGCTGGATCTCAGCAAACACCCGCGCAAACGGTGGCACTCCCGCCTCGGCCTCGGCCTCCCAACGCACCAGTTCGCGGTCGGCCCCAACCCTGGGCGACCGCGTCGTCGCAAGATAAAAAAGGGCCTCGAGCACACTGGTTTTGCCAGCGGCATTCGGCCCATAGAGCAACGTAATCTCAGGTGATAACGGGAGATCGAGGTGTTGATAATTGCGGAAATCGCGCAGGCTCAGCCGGGTAACTTCCATGCGTCATCAGCCGCGCAACTCGGTCAGCGTCACCGAACGCAACGCCTTGAGATCACCACACCCCGCACAGAACATCGCAACCCGCAGTTCACGCATGAACGAGGTCAGACCCTCCACGACAGCCTCGGTACCGCGTTCATCAACGGCATTGACCAGGGCGGGACGGGCCGTCCCAGCGAGGTCAGCCCCCAGCGCAAGCGCCTTGGCGACATCAACCCCACTCCGGATGCCCCCTGAAGCAATCAGACCGACCTCGGGCAACGCAGCACGCACCTGGCGAATACATTCGGTTGTGGCAAGCCCCCAATCAGCAAAAGCTCCGGCCACCCGGCGGCCTTGTTCAGTCGGCTGACGAAACCGTTCGACTTCACTCCAACTCGTACCACCGGCACCAGCCACATCAATCACCTGGACACCACACTCAGCGAGGCGGCGCGCATCGTGGGCCCCGATGCCATTCCCAACCTCTTTGACGACAACTGGCACCTCAAGCGCACGACAGACCTGCTCGATCTTGCGCAGTAACCCGGCAAAGTTGGTGTCACCCTCAGGTTGCACTGCCTCTTGCAATGGATTGAGATGCAGAATAAGTGCATCAGCCTCGATCATGTCAACGGCTCGCTGGCAATGGTCAAGCCCAAAGCCATAATTCAACTGCACGGCACCCAGGTTCGCCAGCAGGGGAATCCGCGGGGCAACCCGACGCACCTGATAGGTCGAGGCAAGGCGTGTATCAAGGACCGCCGCCCGCTGCGAACCCACCCCCATCGGTAAACCGAGGTGCTCGGCAGCCTCGGCAAGCGCCAGATTGAGCCGCTCAGCCACATTCGCCCCGCCCGTCATCGAACTGATCAGCAGAGGCGCTTGAATCATTTTGCCAAGAAACGTTGTCCGTGTATCAATCTGGGCCAGATCGAGCTCAGGCAGAGCTGTATGAGGCAAGCGATACGCCGCAAACCCGGTCGCAACACCTTTGGCGGCAACATCTTCGCCAAGCACAATCCTGATATGGTCAACCTTCCGCCCTTCGGTCTGGCCTGAATCAGGCATCACCCACTCCTTATTGCTATGAACAAGGCATGTAATATGCTCTCTGCGGATCATACCAGCAAAGAGAAGGAGCGTCAAACCTCCTTCCTGCGTCCGGCAGGAGGTTTGGGGGCAACAGCCCCTAAGAAGCCTTATTGCTTCCCTAGAAAAAGCCAGCGTAGCTGGCTTTTTCTAGGGAAGCATCCAGGTCTGGGGCGTAGCCCAGATCATTGCGCAAGCATTTGCCCCATAGGGCAACCTAGGCTACACTGAATGAAGCACATCCTCACACAAGCAAAGGTTCAGCCATGACTCTCGAAATCTTGCGGATCGAGCAGATGCGCACCGAACGCGACCGTCGGGTGATCCTTAGCCTCGTTGCCGAGCAACCAGGCCTCTATCACCCCATCGCAAATCTTGCCGACCGTACGCTTCGCTTCGAACGCGATCAACAGGCCAGCCTGTCGCACATTATTGATGCGCTCAACCAGGCAGGGTATGCGCCTACGGTTCTGGCGTGAGGCAGCAGGCCAACTTAGTCAGCCGCGACCGGCCAGTGAAACCAGGCGACAAAGTGGTTGTGCGCAAGCACAATCCCAAAATGCCCTTCGGCCAAGCCCTGAGCGACATCATTGAGCCCATAGGCATTGCAGACAAAATCAGCACAGATCCGCAACCCCAGGCCACTCCCATCAGTCGTAAAGCCCCCATGAAAGAGCCCACCAACTCCCTCAGGGAACCGGTTTTCGAGGATGCGCTGCTGCGCTACGGTCAGCGGATTGGTCACCACAAAACGCAGGTCTGCCGGTTCCGCTCCGAGGGGCAGGATGGTCAACGTGATCGCCTGGGTCGCACTGTGCCTGACCGCATTGTTAATAAGATTGTAGATCACCCGATCAAGCGCCGAGAATTCCAGACAACGCTCGGCAATGGCACCAGTATAGTGCGCCTCAACCGTGATCACGGCTTCGTGCCCCCCATAATACTGGCTACTCTCTTGCCACTTCTCAACCAGTAGTTCAACCGCATGCACGGCCCCGTTCTGATCACGCGCCAACCCGACAGGATCAATCGCAGGCAGGGCATTGCGCATAATTTTGAGTTGATCGCGGGCAAGAAAAAACATGCGGTGCAGGTTGGCAAGCTCTTCCATCTCAAGGGTGAGCAGTTGCAAATGCATCGCCAGCGCCTGAAACGCGCCGCCTCGCAAGTCATGAATCACCTGATAAACCCGTTGCGAGGTCGTTTCAACAGGTAACGTCTCACCTAAAGCCCGCACATCATACACCAGGGCCGCCCAACCACCCTGGTGATAGAGCGTACGCAGATGGGGCAGGGCCACGACAGGGTTATGACGATGGACGCGCAACAGTTCAAAGATATCGGTTAGCACCTGATACAGACGCCCCAACAACCGCTGATCGGCATGGGGAAACGCCGCCAGGTCGACACTCATATCGCCGCCATCGTACCGCAAGGTGCGATACGATGGCAGATCCAGCGGGGCAAGCGCATAGTACTGTTCGACAAATGCACGCATCGTCGCGGTTAGCTCCTCACGCAAATCGTGAGCACCTGGCGAAGGCGTTCAATCGCTTCGTCAGCCTCAGCATGGGTCAACACGAGCGGCGGACAGAAACGGATGGTTGAGGCTCCACAGGTCAGTACCAGCAGATTGTTGAGAAAGGCTTCCTGCATAATCGCTTCAGCAAGATCATGGTCAGGTACCCCAGAGGTCGGTTCGATAAACTCAACTCCGATCATCAAGCCACGGCCCCGCACGACTCCGATCTGCGGAAATTCAGCCTGCAGGGCTTGAAGCCCAGCCAGCAGATGCGCACCAACCGTCGCGGCATTAGCCATCAACTCCTCTTCGACCAGGCTCAGCACGTCGTGCATCACGGCACAGGTCAGGCCGTTGCCGCCATAGGTATTGCCATGCGCCCCGGGAAGCCAGCGCTGCGCTAGTTCTGCACGGGCGATCATGGCCCCGATCGGCAAACCACCGCCAAGCCCCTTGGCCGACGCAACGATATCAGGCACAATGCCTTCATGCTCAAAGGCCCACATCTTACCCGTTCGCCCAATGCCACTCTGGACTTCATCACAGATCAAGAGAATGCCATGACGATCACAAATCTCGCGCAATTTGACCAGCGCCCCCTCCGGCGGCACCAGATAGCCTCCCTCGCCCTGGATCGGCTCAACGACAATCGCGGCTACCTCCGAAGGGGGTGTTGTTGTCCGAAAGAGCGTCTCTTCAATGAGATCGAGGCAGGCAATGCCACACGCAGGATGTGTGAGATTGATCGGGCAACGGTAACAGTTGGGGTAATAGGTGTGAAAGGTTCCTGGCAAGAGCGGAAAGAAGCCCTCACGCTGACGCGGCTTCGAGGCCGTCACGGAGAGACTTCCATATGAACGACCATGAAAAGCACCATAAAAACCAATAATATTTTGACGACCTGTCACATATCGCGCCAATTTGATACTTGCCTCAATCGCCTCGGTACCGCTATTGGTATAAAACACTTGCCAGCCTGCGCCCCCTGGCATCAACGACACAAGCTTTTCTGCCGCCTTGATCATCGGCTCATTGTAAAAATCCGTCCCCGCCATATGCGTAAAGCGCGTAACTTGGTCCTGAATCGTCTTGACCAACCGCGGGTGGCAATGCCCTGCGGCCAGCACCGCAATGCCCGACGTCATGTCGAGATAACGATGCCCATCAACATCCCAGACCTCGCACCCCAACGCATGATCAATCACCAGCGGATACACGCGGCCCATCGGAGCCATGACCCGCTGATCACGCTCAACAAAATGACGCGCCTTTGGCCCCGGTAGCTCGGCAGGCCGCTCACTAAGCTCAACTGTTTGTGACGTACTCATCTTTCTACTCCTTTATCGCTGCAAGCATACCATATGACCATCGGCGCATCGCGCTCTTCAGCCCACCAGGCCCCTTAATCACCCCACCCGAGATCGTGTGGTTTGGCCCGCGCAGGGGCGGGTTTGCCTTCACCCTCGTCATCTTCACCTGTGTTGCCTTCACCAGCAAGCTCTTCATCGAGCATCTGCTCAACCATCTCGTCCCAGTCTTCGCCAGCCTCCTCACCCAATTCTTTGCCAAGACGTTTGGCCCAACGTGCAATTGAACGCGGATCGCTCTCGTCGAGTCCAGCGAGGGTCGAAGGATCGGCCAGGGCTTCCATCCGTGCCTCTTCTGATTTCAAGGTGGCAAACCGCGAAACGGCTCGCTGTACCTCGCTATTGCCGCAACGCGGGCAACTCAGACCCTCGGGATCTTGAAAACCCCGTACCAGTTTCTGAAAGGTACCGTTGCACGTTGGACAGAGATATTCGTAAATTGGCATAGGTAGCGTATTTCCCTTTCCGAAGTCTAGCGTAAGATGGCTTCAACAAGCGCAGGAGGCGCAACCGGCTGGTCACTGAAACGGTAGGCAGCCAACAAAGCAGGCGCAACCTGGGCGGCAGCAGACTCGGTAGCAGCATGGATCGTTAGCAACGGTTGCCCGGCCTCAACCAGATCCCCCACATGGGCCTGGATCATCAAGCCAACCGCTGGATCAATCTGATCTTCTTTCCGTGAGCGACCACCCCCAAGAGCATTCACCGCTAGCCCCAGCGCCATACCATCAATTGCGGCAACATAACCCGTACTAGACGCAACGAGTGGCTGCTGCACCGGGGCGACCGGCAAGCGCTCTGGTTGCTCTATGGTACGCACCTCGCCACCCTGATGGCTGACCATCGCATGAAACTTCGCCCAGGCTGAACCGTTGGCTAACGTCGCTTGCAACATCGCCCGCGCCTCATCCGGCTCCTGTGTCAGCCCTGCCAATAATACAAGCTCGGTTCCCAGCACCAGGCAAAGCTCAACGAGGTCAGACGGCCCACCTCCTCGCAACACGGCAATCGCTTCACGTACCTCCAACGCGTTGCCAACCGCTTGGCCAAGCGGTTGTTGCATCGAACTCAGCACTGCCGCAATACGTCGACCCGCAAATTGCCCGATCTTCACCATGATCTGTGCCAGGTGACGGGCCTCCCCGAGGGTGCGCATAAACGCACCGCTCCCATATTTTACATCAAGCACGATGCAATCAGCGCCAGCCGCCAGTTTCTTGCTCATCACACTCGCGGCGATCAAGGGCATCGACTCAACGGTTGCCGTCACATCGCGTAAGGCATAGAGTCGTTTATCGGCAGGAGCCAGGTCGCCACTTTGGGCTACGACCGCAAGGCCAACCTCGCGTACCAGGCGGCGGAAGGTAGCACCATCAAGGGTCGTCTGAAAACCGGGAATGCTTTCGAGCTTGTCAATCGTGCCGCCACTAAACCCAAGTCCACGTCCACTCATCTTGGCAACAGGTAACCCGAGGGCCGCCACCATTGGCCCAAGTACCAGGGTCGTCTTGTCGCCAATACCGCCGGTCGAATGTTTGTCCACCGTGATTGGGGCCAGATCGTGGAGATCGAGCATATCGCCGCTCTGCGCCATTGCTAGCGTAAGATCGGCTGTCTCGCGATCATCCATGCCACGCAGCAATACCGCCATCGCCCATGCGCTCATCTGGTAATCAGGGATGGTTCCATCACTGTAGCCAGCGATTAGCCAGTCGATCTCTTCCCGGGTCAGGGCCAGGCCATCGCGCTTCCTGGCAATCAGATCAACCATGCGCATAACGTAGATCCTTGATCGTTCGTGGCAACTCGGGCAACAGATCGCCGGCCAACGTGCCCATCTCACCCATATCGTCCCGCACCCGTGCCCCGGCTGCCCCGTGCAGATAGACCCCCAACGCAGCGGCATCATACAGAGCCAACCCCTGCGCGAGCAGGCCACCAATCACCCCCGCCAATACATCGCCCGTGCCCGCCGTTGCGAGAGCCGGGTTGGCCCCGTCATGCACAAGTAGCCGTCCATCCGGGGCTGCAATCAGCGTGGTGGCCCCCTTGAGCACCACAACCTGCCCCCAACGCTCGGCAGCCTCACGCACCACAGCCAAGCGATCTTCGGGCAAACTCTCTACCTTCAACAAACGACGCAATTCTCCGGGGTGCGGGGTAAAAACAAAACACTCTTTCGGCAGGCGCTCACTCCAGTCGTCAATCGTCGCCAGCAGATTAAGGCCATCGGCATCAAGCACCGTCAAGGGCAAGGACGGTACGGCTGATGAGGTCGAAGGCTGTTCTTCAGCACTACTGGAGAAAAAACCAACTCGTGGTTTTGTTTTTGGTGTATCTAGGCCAAAGGCCCGTTCCACAAAGGCCCGGGTCGAGTCGGCCTGACCAAGGCCAGGGCCAAGCACCAGAGCCTTATAACCAGTTACCTCTTTGCCAAACTCTTCGAGCGCAGCAGGGCCCAACGCCCCCCAATCACCCTCAGCCAGCGGCAACACCGTCACCTCAGGAAGCCGCGCCGCCATTCCCAGCACCGTACGAGCACCGGCAAGGGTCACCAACCCGGCCCCCGCACGCGCCGCTCCAGCACAGGCGAGAAAAGCCGCCCCAGGATACCGAAGTGAGCCAGCCACCACCATGACCTTGCCAAAGCTCCCCTTGTGTGCGTCAAGTGGCCGTTCCGGTAACAACGATCGAGCATAGGCTGCGGTCAGCAGATCGCTCATAAGCGCCTCCAAATCATGCGTAGGAATTTCAAGCTCGGCCAGGGCAAGGTGCCCTCGATACATTCGTCCGGGATAAGCAAAAAGCCCTGGTTTGGGCAAGCCGGTCGCGACCGTGAGATCAGCATAGAGTGCCGTTCCGAGCACGGCACCACTCTCCGCTTGCACGCCCGTGGGCAGATCAACCGCAACAACCAACGGATGCGAGTCAGCCGTCACCCTGGCCCGGCGCCGCACCGCATTGACGCGCGCAACAATCGCTGCCAGGCTCGGATCCAGGTGCCGCGAAGCGCCCATGCCAAGCAGCGCATCAACCACCAGAGCGGTACCCTCCAGGGTTGCCGTGAGCCAATGCAGATCAGGATCGTGCGCCGCCTCGTGCTCAATGATGCCCCGTTGACGGCACTGCTGCCAGTTGGCATCATCCTCAGCGCCCTGGCGCCGCCAGAGATAGAGCGCAACGACAGCGCCTGCATCGTGCAAATGACGAGCGACCACCAAGCCATCGCCACCATTATTGCCAGGACCAACCAGCACCACTACCCGACGGCCAACCGGCGCGCCCAGGGAACGCAACGCTTCACGGGCCACCCCGAGGCCTGCATGCTCCATCAAACCTTCCCACGTAGCGCCGGCCTCAACCGCAGCCTGTTCCAAACGCCGCATCTCGGCTGTAGCAACAATTTTCACGGCAAGCCTGCCAATCCAACCACACTCGCCATCGCATACTCGCGTGTATGCGTCAGGCTCAGTGACAACTCGTCCAGACCAAGGGCCGCCGCAGCCTCTGCTGCCGCACCATGCAACACAAGCTGAGGCCGACCATCATCAGCCCGTCGAACCTCGATCTCGTGCAGGTGCAGCAGCGGCACCGTCGCCTCGGCAGCCCCGAGGCCACTCAGACCACGCCCAAGCGCCTTCACTGTGGCTTCTTTGGCCGCCCAGCGCGCTGCCAACGAATCAAAGCGTGGCGCTCGCGTCGCGAGGCCACAATCTTCTAGTTCCCGTGGCGTAAAGACCCGCTGCGTGAAACGCTCGCCCCACTGTTCGACCGCTTCACGTACACGCCCGACTTCGACAAGATCAATGCCATGATAAATCATCAACTATTGCTCGCCAACAAGTGAAACCTCGGTAACCCGTGAATCATAGTCATGGCCCTGCGCAAAGATCTGGATGCTCCGCAAATAACGAAAATCGGGTAGTTTATCTTGCTCACGCAGATCAAAACTAATCAAAGCCCACTCGGCTAATGGCACCGGATAATACGTCACCCCTGGCTCACGCACCATCGGCGCAACCGCATCTTCATCAACAAAGATACAATAGTCACGCTGCTCTTCAGGATCAGCCGGGGTCGTCCGCTTCGCGATGAGCCGCACCATCACTGGGCATTCGACCCCACGATCACCCGTGTCGGGCAAGGATTGATAGAGCACCCGCACCCAGAGTGAGAGGTGCAAACTGGGAAACTCCGAGATATCCACCCCCAACCCCTGCGCCCCCAGTTCCTGCTTGATGCCGGTGGTGAAACTACTTGTCTGCCCACCCGCACGATAAAACCAGGCGGCAACCCGTCGCTCGTTGGGGGCACAGAAGTTGTTGACAATCGGGGGCCGACAGGTCTGCGCAAGCCGAAAGAAGCCCTGGTTCTCACGCGGCAGATCTGGCCCTGAATAGACGTGCCAGTACTCGGAACGTGGTCGTGTGGGATCAGCCACCGTGGTATTGTTGTATTCCACCTCGGTAAACTGGCTAAACCCACCATCACGCACCAGATCCCAGCGTGCCGGAACCACAAGCCCCGGGGAACCAGCCGCATCAATCGTCACCCGTTCACGCGAACCGAGGCTTACCGCTTCCCCATCCACCCCGATAACCGTGGCCGAACCACTCCGCACCGCAACGTCAACTTCCTGCGCAAGAACGTCATCAACCCGCAACACCGAGCGTGCCGGGGACCGTAACTCGACACTGTAACTGCCACCCGGCGTCAACTCGATCACCGCATCACCAACAAGAACCTGGAATTGCACCTGGTCATAAGGCTGAGCTTCCGCCAGATCGTACCGGATGTATCCCCTGTTTTGCCTCATCACCACCCGAAAATGATCCTGGTTCCACCGACTAACCTCCATGGTTTCAAGCGTCAGTTCGGTTCCCGCCCACAGATCAAATTGGCTCGCATCAAAGAGCTTGATCGTCGCCACCTGACCATAACCAGCCGTCGCCGTCGTACGCACACTATCGCCCTCAACCAGAACCAAACCATCAGGCGCACCCTGATAGATCGTCCGCTGCGCCGGGCGCCAACTCAACGACTCAGCCGGGCCACGCACAATCAGCGTCGCTTCACCGGTGAGCGTTGCCTCTTGATACACATTCCGTACGGTCAACCCTGCCCATGTCAGCAACCCGACAAAAAGGGCAAAAAAGAAGAGCAGGCTTGCCCAGGCAATGCTCAACGTCCGCTGTTGAGCCGCCTGGCGTAAAGCAACACCTGAATCAGCTGTTTGCATAATTTATATCTACTCTATGCACTGCAACGCAAGGGCTGCGGCACCAAGCAAACCAACATGATCGCCTAAGGAAGCCGCAAGAATGGGCACCTCACGATAGAGTGGCACCCGTACATTGGCATACGCCACTTCCCGAGCGGCCTCCAACAAGGCTGGATTGTGCAGGATGACACTTCCCCCTACGAGAAGAATTTCAGGACTAAAGAGATGCAGCATCGAGGCAAAACCCATACCCAACAGACGCGCTTCACGCTCCATTAACTGTCGGGCCAACCGATCGCCTTGCTGCGCCGCCAAGGACACCTCGGCTGCCGTGACCGTCGTCGGTGTCGCCAATGTGTGCAGGGCACTATCAGGATAGTGGGGCATCTGCTTGGCCGCCTCACGGCCAAGCGCGGTTCCCGAAGCGAGATCTTCCCAGATCGCCCCAGTCGCATGATCCACAATCAAAAAACCTGGTTCCCCAGCAGCTCCTAGGCGCCCAAGTAGCAATTGACCATCAACGATAACGCCGCCACCTATCCCTGTACTCACCGTCAGATAAACTAGGTGGCGTAGCCCTTGGCCACGCCCAAACCGCCACTCGCCCAGGGCAGCCGCATTGGCATCGTTCCCAAGGGTGACGGGCAAGCCCGTCGCTGTGGCGACCCGATCACGCAACGGGAAGGCATCCCACCCCGGCATGTTCGGCGGCGAATAGATCATCCCGGTGACCGGATCAAGCGGTCCCGGTGCACCAATGCCCAGACCCAACAACCGATCATTGGGCAAAACTACGGCTCGCACCAGTTCAATCAACTTCAGGACACGCCCCAGAACCGCCTCGGCACCTTCATGCACCAGCGTCGCGGTACGCTCAGACACAACGAGCTCACCCGTGAGCGTCACAAGCGCGGCACGGAGTTGGGTTCCCCCAATGTCAACTGCAATAACGTAGTCCATACCCTCGATTATAGCACGCTGATTGACTCTCTGTGAAGAAAACGCTTGACAGCACAAGTGTTTGCTTGCTATAATACATCCTACATACGTTCTATCGTGTCAAGGTCGGCGATTGAACAATGCATCCATCTGCCGTTGGCCCCTGTCTGGGCTACGGCCTGAAGAAAGGACAGGGCATATGCGGTCTTCAAATGGGCTTTCCGTACGCCAGGAGAAGATTCTGAACTACATCAGGGACTTTCTCAAAAAGAACAACTATCCGCCAGCCATTCGTGATATTCAGAATGACCTCGGCATCAGTTCAACGTCGGTTGTCGCCTACAATCTGCGCATCCTGGAAGAGAAAGGCAAAATTTCCCGCGATGGCAAAATTTCCCGCGGCATCAGCATTCCAGGGATGACTCTTGATCAGACCGTGGTAACGTCACACGGCTTTACGGTACCAATGCTCGGGATGATTACCGCTGGTTCACCCTTGCCCGACCCTGAAGCGATCAATGTCGAGGATGCGGAACAGATCGAGGTGCCCGCTGAACTGGGTTCAGCCGACAAATTGCGTGATGTCTATGCCCTAAAGGTACGTGGGTATTCAATGGTTGATGCGCTGATCGGCGACGGTGATATCGTGCTCTTGCGCTATCAAGAGACCGCCGATAATGGGCAGACCGTCGTTGCTCGCCTTGTTGACGAAAATGCAGTCACTCTCAAAAAGTTCTACCACGAGGGTGAACGCATCCGCTTGCAACCAGCCAATGTGACGATGGAGCCGATCTTTACGACGCCTGATAATCTGCATATTCAGGGGCGCGTGGTCGGTGTGATCCGTAGCGTTGAATAGACCACAGAGGCCTGAGGGAGGAAAGAACGCCAGCTAAGCTGGCGTTCTTTCCTCCCTCAGGTCTCTTCATCCCGCTGGCCCCATCACTAGCGGTGGCGGCACAAGATACCACCATGCATGGGTGAAGTACGCAACCGCCCCAAGCCCGATCAGCAGCAAAGCAAAACCAAGATCAGTCCAGCGCAGATGCCAACGGCGATGCGGCAAGACAAGATGCGCACTCATCCAGCAGAGCAACACCGTCATCAGGCTATACCCAATCAGGGTCGCCCGATAGATCGGTATGACGACCACGCCAGCCGGGCCGTAAAAGATTACCCCCGAGCTCAAGAGGTGCAAAAAGGGCAGGCCCCCGGTCGAAAAGTCAAAAGCAATAAACGGCATCATCCCTGGATCAAAGCCACCTTCGATCACCCCTGGCTCAATCGTTGTCACCGCAAAGAGCGCACTGAGTGGGTTTAGATAGTAGAGCATTGGGGGCGGTGGTTGCCCCGGTGGGTTACTGAACTGGCCCCACACGGCCCCGATGAGCAGCGGAACACCAATCAAGAGCACGACCAGCAGATAGGCAACCGTCGTTGCCCGGGCCGTACGCCGAAAAAGGCTCGAACAAAAGAGCCCGATCGCGCCAAAGGCAACCGTCGTCACCAGCAAGAGCACCACCGTCTTGACTAGCGCCTTGGGTTCTACTCCGCCAAAGACCAGTACAATGCTAAAGACTGGCAGCGACGCAAAAATGAGCAAAAAGAGGTAACTCAAGGCGGCAAACAACTTGCCCCAGAGGAGTTGCCCAGGACGCAGCGGGGTAGCCATGAGCATATCGTAGGTAAGTTGCTCTCGCTCACTGCTGATCGTCGCGCTCGTCAAGGCTGGGGCCAGCATAATAATCAAGAGCAATTCCACAAAACTGAGCCCACGGAAGAGCGCCTGGCCAACCTGCGCACTCAGCACTGTCCCCCCAAAACGCGCTTGCTGCAACATCAGTTGATAGATGCCCAACCCAGTCAGCGCCAGCAACACCAGAAATCCCGTCAAGATCAGATACGGACGCATGCCCCGCATCCGGGTGCGCACCTCTTTGACAATGATCGGGTTCAGTTGAAAATGCCATGCTCGCATCCGCGCCTCATCTCTCAAGACCTGTACCCACGTACCTTGCCCACTACTCACCCGCCGTCAGCCGTAAAAAGAGTTCTTCCAGATTCTCGGCCTGAGCACGGAATTCACTGATCGCCAGACCCTGACCAATCAAATAGTGCAGCAGGCGCATCTGCAACGTCTCATCCGCTTCGTCAAGTTCGATAATCAGGGTTCGTTCTTCGGTTGGCGCAAGCCGCACCTTCCGCAGATGTGGCAACGTTTCGCTTGCCGTGCCAACGAGTCCGCGCAAAACAATTTCGGCCTGTTCAACACTGTGCAGCACGCGGATCCGCAACTGCGCCCCGCCTTGCAACTGGCGCCGAACTTCGTCAACAGGCCCACTGATCACCATTTTGCCACTTTCGATGATCCCAATTTCGGTACAGATTTCGGCCAGTTCGCTGAGAATATGTGAACTCAGCACCACGGTTTTGTCCATTTCACGCAAGGTACGCAACAACTCACGCAGTTCAACGCGCGCCCGCGGATCAAGACCACTGGCTGGCTCGTCTAGCAACAGTACCGGTGGATTATGCACCAGCGCATGTGCCAGACACAGTCGTTGCTGCATCCCCCGCGAGAGCGTCTGCACATACGCGGTGCGTTTGCTGCTGAGATCAACCAGACTCAACAACTCATCAACCGTACGACTACGACGATCCGATGGAATACCATAACAACGGGCAAAAAAATCGAGATACTCCCAGACCCGCAGATCATCATAGACGCCAAAAAAATCAGGCATATACCCGACGAGACGCTGACCACTTCCCGGTACTAACCGTTGTCCCGAAAGCCGAATTTCACCACTCGACGGCTCGAGAAGACCGGCAAGCAAGCGCAAGGTCGTCGTTTTACCCGCCCCATTCGGCCCGATAAAGCCATAAATACTGCCACGCTCAACCCGTAAATTGAGTTGGTCAAGCGCGATCATACGCCCATAACGGCGGCTTAAATTGATCGTCTCAATCGCAGGGATCACGGCAAGGCTCCTCTGACACTGATTCCAAGGTAAACACAACTAAAAGCGACCTGTGGCAACTCATTGCTCACCTGCATCCGTACCGTCCCATTGCTGCTCAGAAAGCGCTCAGGTTGGGCCACAGCAAAAGAGCGATCAGCCATACTCGAACCAACCGACTGGACAACCCAATTGCCCGTCACCCAATCATAGAGGGCTACGTTGGTACCGTCAGGCCACCCCCCATCGCCGCTGGTCAACAACGTCAACGCCGTTGGGCGCAACCCATACAGATCACGCGGCAGCCGCAACTGCAAGACCTGCGGCTGCGGCATCAGCGCGAGGCCATTGCCCTGGCCCCCATAGCAGAAATTGGTTGCACTCGGCTCAAACTGAACCTGCATCCATTGCTCGCTCAGGTTCACCTCGGTGACGCTGACTTCGATGCGCGGAACCGCCGTAATCAAGGCCAGTTCCTGGCGATCCACCCGCAATTGCTCGTCACCAAAACGCACCGCAGCCGTATCAGCCCAGGCCACCAGCAACGGTTCGCTCTGATGCTGTCCTGGCCCATAACTAAACCGTGCATCAAGAATCCGTACCCGTTGTTGAAGATCGGGACCAAGTGGTTGACCACCGGGGAGGCCCTGCTGCTGCAGTTCCTCGCCATACATAAGATAGCTAACCGGCACAAAGACCGTGCCAAACATCTGATCCTGTTGCACCACCTGCAAGACGCCGCTCGCTGTCGCACCAGGAGCCAGATCGCCAAGGCGCAAGACCTGATTACCCTGCATCAGATGCGCCTCACGCAGGATGAGCGGGGTGTTATTCGTCACTTCGCCTTCAAGACGCTCACCATGAAAGATTAGCCTTGACTGCAACCCTTCCAGCGGAATCGACGTATCGGTCATCAAGGCGCGCATCGACCACTGCGCAATCGTCAGATCACGTACGGCGCTAAAACGGTCATCTTGATGGTAAATCCCGCCGCTCGGCAGGGTCATATCCCAGGGCCCCTGGATCGAGATCGGGCGCATCAGCGGTGGGACACGCGACGAGACAACAGTCTGGACAGGGAGGGTGTACTCCTCACGTTGGGGCGAAAAAATCCCGAGAAACGAACGGGCGCGCGCAACACCCCCACTCCCTGCAGCCGGTTCAATCAGGGTCACCTGATTGAAAAGTACCGCATTGCCCCGCTGCCAGAACCCGACCCCATAGGTCAAGCCTGCAAAGACCAGGGTAATCAGCGGAACCACGATCCAACCAAGCGCCTGACGGTCGAGATGACGCAGCAGCAGAAAGGTACCCGGCCCAACCAGCAGAATATAGGTCGCCACCAGCACCATCAACAAACCAAGTGGAGGAAACTCGAGGGCAGGCAAACTGGTCAGACTCGCCGCCATATTGCTCTCGAGAAAACTATCCACACTCGTCTGTTCCGGTACAAAACCCGGAGGAAGCGGACTAGCCGAGCGCAACAACTCACCCCAAAAGAAACTCCACCCATCCCAGGCGAGCAAGGTCGGGTGACCGGGCGGCACGGCAAGGACGGTAATTAAACCCTGCCCCAGCGTCTGTTCCACAGCAATGGAATCATCAATTCCTGGCAATGTGAGTGGCAAGCGATAGGACAAGCGACCCGCTTGATCTGCAACCGGCTCAAGCCGCGCAAACGGCACATCCGCAACGGCAACCCCTGGCGTACCCACCAATGCTGCCGCCGACAACGGCCTCACTTCAACCACGTGCGCTGCACGAAGCGAAGCGGAGAGGCTGGCAAGCAAACCCGGAAGCTGATCGCCGCCACCAATCATCAGGCGCCCCCCCCGCACAACCCATTCATGCAAAGCCATCTGTTGGTCGTCGCGCAACTCGTTAGCCGTGATCTCATCGAGGAGGAGCGTATGAAACATCGTCAGACCAAGGGGATGGGAAGGGAGATCGGCAGATATGACCGGCATAACCAGCAAAGGTTGACCATCAGGTAACCGCTCGGGCAAGCGCAGCGGACGATCACGATCAGAAACAACACCAATCACATGCGCCCGTGCATTCGCTGGCATCAACTGCAGTGGCTGGGTTGCCAGTTCGCGCCCGTCTTCCAGCACGCGGACAAAAAGACGCCGTGACGAAGGAGTCATATATGCATAGAGCGTCACCGCCTTGCGTGCCTCACGAGGCAACTCAAGCAATACTGCATACTGTGCCCCGTCACGCGTACCAACCTGCACTTGCACCGTGCGATCGACACCACGGTTTTCGACCTCAACAACCACAGGAAACCAGGTCGCCGTGCGAAAGAGATCGCCAAACAACGGCCTGGCTTGCAACGACAACGTCTCGACTTGAGCAGCACGAAGCGCTGGCATAGGTGCAACGAGCACCACCAATGCCAGCAGCACAGGCAACCAGTGCAGTGAGCGCGACTTCATAGATGCGTGCCTTCAGACAAGCAAACCTACCGGGGCCAACGCAACAAGGCGGGAGTGACCTCTCAACCACTACCGCCCACAGTATAATACTGAACTGCCAGGAGCAAACTGAAAAAAGCGTGATAGCAAGCGCTATAACGCAAAAAACTACATGCAAACTAGGCAAACACTCGGAAGGGCAGACGGGGCAACCAGCCGAAGGTGGCAAGAAGAGAGAAGTTGGCAAGGCACGCGGAAAGCTTGACGGTATTCGTCAAACCTTCTCGTACCTTGCCAGGATCGACCTACATATCGCGACGTCGTACATGACGAGATGAACGCTCAATCGGAAGCAGCACAGGCTCACGCTGCAAAGACACGAAGGAGACTACGAAGAGCAGCGCCAAGAGGGCGGCCATCACAACCAGCATGAAGAAAAGAGCCATAGCAGCAATCCTTTCGACTATGACACTACCATCGTCGCCAGGCGACGTGGTTGTCTATGTAATAAGTATACCTAAGATTAGGCACCACGTCCATACCAAAATTGTGAGTTTTTACTCACAATTTTGGCAAACCACAGGTTTGCCAAAGCGATCTAGAGATGTTATACTGTCACCGCGACACGGTTGCGTGCGCAGCATCTTGCTGCCTTGCTGTGCATGTTATTTCAAAAAACCGTTCGGTCACGCCGCATTAGCCCGTTCAGGAACACTGCGATGAAGTATCGCTGAGTTTGCGTCCAGGCAAAGGTATCGCCCAACCAGAAGTGGTTGCGCGTGCCAATCTATTAGCATTGCGGCCTGAGTTGTGAGGTTCTGGAAAAGTGGGTAGCCCCCACTTTTCTTAATTGTAGGCGAGAAGTAAACCAATGAAGAGCGATTTTTATACAGCGATTTCACAGATTGCGGCAGAACGGGGCATTCCCAAAGAGGCAATTTTAGACGTGATGGAAAAAGCCCTCATCACAGCCTATAAGCGCACCCTGGGAACAAACCTCCCCCCTATGGAGGTTACGGTCCGCCTTGACCCACAATCCGGGGCGGCCGTGGTCTATGCCGAAAAACAGGTTGTTGATGATGTACTCGATGAGCGCTTTGAAATAGATATCGCCGATGCCCAGAAAGTCAAGGCAGATGCACAACTCGGCGAAACGATCATGGTAGAGAGTACGCCGCATGACTTCGGGCGCATCGCCGCACAAACGGCGAAACAGGTTGTGCTCCAGGGAATCAAAGAAGTTGAGCGTGAGTATATCTATGGCGAATATATGGATCGTGAGGGGGAACTGATCACTGCGACAGTTCAACGTATGGCCAAAGGCAATGTCATCCTCGAAATGGGCAAAGCCGAGGCCATCCTCCCACCGAAAGAGCAGGTGGATAACGACCGCTATTATCACGGTCAACGCCTGAAAGTCTACTTGATGGAGATCCGACGTGAGGATCGTGGCCCTCGTCTGATTGCTTCACGTACGCACAAACAGTTGATCATGCGCCTCTTTGAGATGGAAGTGCCTGAAATTTACAATGGCACGGTGGAGATTAAGTCAATTGCCCGTGAGCCAGGTTTACGCACGAAGGTGGCCGTGGCCGCCCGTCAAGAAGGGATTGATCCCGTAGGCTCGTGCGTTGGAATGCGGGGTATCCGTATTCAGAATATTGTCAATGAGCTGAACGGCGAAAAAATTGACGTGGTGCAATGGTCAGTTGATCCCAAAGATTTCATCGCCAATGCCCTTTCACCAGCTCAAGTGGTTGAGGTTCATCTGAATGAAGATGAACACGCAGCCCTCGTGATCGTCCCCGATAAGCAACTCTCCCTGGCAATTGGCAAAGAGGGGCAGAATGTTCGCCTCGCCGCAAAATTAACCGGCTGGCGTATTGATATCAAGAGCGCAACTACCCTCTTGGAAGAAGAACGGGCATCCTCAGAAGCGCGCGGCTTTGCCGAGGCTGAACAGATGCAAACCGAAGCTGAGCTTTCACACGCTCGGGTTGAAAATCGCAAGGTGCGGCCTGATGGTACCGTGATGTATCAAAACCATCGCTATGGACCGCTCGGGAATGAACTGCTCGGTGAGACTGTACAACTTCGCACAACATCACAAAAGTTGTATATCTATGACCGTGATCGCTTGATCGCATCCTATATCCTGATTGAAGGTGAGGGTGATAGCGAAGAAGAAGAATAGCTTGCCCGTGAGGTGAAGATGGCACATCCGTCAGGATTACGTAAAACTAGGCCCGTTCCTCAACGTACCTGCGTTGCCTGTCGACGTACCGACGCAAAACAAGGCCTTGTTCGCGTCGTGCGTAACGCTGAGGGGCAGGTAGTGGTTGATCCAACGGGCCGCCTCAATGGACGTGGGGCCTATCTCTGCCCTGAGATAACCTGCTGGGAGGTCGCCCTCAAGCGGCATCACCTCGAACGAGCCCTACGAGTGGCAAGTATTGAACCTGACGTGAGTGCTCTGTTACTGGCATATGTGCGCGATCTAGAAACAACGAAGATATGAAGCGCTGATAATGTAAGTACAGACAAAAATTAGCTCCATTGGTCGGTTGGGGTGGCATTCGGCCACCTGAACGGCTCAGGGAAGTGAAAGGATAACAAGAAATGAAACCTACTACAGGCGTCTCTTCCCGTGATGCCGATCTTTCTGCTACTGGCAGTCGTGACTCGGGTGGGCCAGGTGGTGGCAACCGCGGATCTGGTAGTGGCGGAGGGCGTGGCCCCGGTGACTCCGGTGGACGTGGCCCCGGTGGCCCGAGTAACCGTGGCTCTGGAGGGCCTGGTGGCTCCGGAGGGCCTGGTGGCTCCGGGGGGCGTGGCCCCGGTGGCGGGAGTAGCCGTGGCCCTGGCGGCCCCGGCGGCGGTAGCCGTGGCCCCGGTGGCCCCGGTGGCCCCGGCGGCGGCAGTAATCGTGGCCCCGGTGGCCCCGGCGGCAGTAGCCGTGGCCCCGGTGGCCCCGGCGGTAGTAGCCGTGGCCCCGGTGGCCCCGGCGGCGGCAGTAATCGTGGCCCCGGTGGCCCCGGCGGCGGTAGCCGTGGCCCTGGCGGCCCCGGTGGCCCCGGCGGCGGCAGTAATCGTGGCCCCGGCGGAAATGCAAATCGCAATAGTCGACCAGGAGGCGGCACTGGCGGGAGCCGCGGTGGTCGACCGAGTGGCAGTCGGCCTGGCAGTGATGAACGTGAGGGTAATTTCGGCGGTGGTCGTGGCCGCCCCTCTGGACGGCCTGGGCCTGGGGGACGTACAGGGCCTGTCGTGCCAGCGCGCCCGCGTGGCCCCGTTGAATTGCCGAGTGTGATGACAGTACGTGAGCTTTCTGAGGCCACCGGGATCGGAGCATCTGAAATCCTGAAGGCGCTGATGAAAGGTGGGGTGCTGGCAACCATTAATCAGCAAATTGATTACGAGACCGCTGCGTTGATTGCGGCAGACTTCACCATCGAAACCACCGAGAAAGTGCCCGAACAACTGATAGGCATTGTGGATAATGTTAAAGATGTGCTCAATGCCCAGGCACCAGGTGAACTTCGCCCACGGCCACCAGTGGTGACCATTATGGGCCACGTCGATCACGGCAAGACAAAATTGCTTGATGCGATCCGCTCCGCTCGCGTTGCCGAAGGTGAAGCCGGCGGTATCACCCAACATATCGGTGCGTATCAGATCGAGGTCAATCATCGCAAGATCACGTTTCTCGATACGCCTGGCCACGAAGCCTTTACCGCGATGCGTGCGCGTGGAGCCCAGGCCACCGATATTGTTGTGCTGGTCGTCGCAGCCGATGATGGTGTGATGCCTCAGACGCTTGAAGCTATTAGTCACGTGAAAGCAGCCGGCGTGCCGATGATTGTCGCGATTAATAAGATCGATCTGCCAACCGCAAATATTGATCGTATCAAGCAACAACTCGCTGCCCACGATGTGGTGGTTGAGGCCTATGGCGGTGAGGTGCCCTCGGTAGAAGTCTCGGCAAAGTCTCGCTTGAATATCGACGGCCTTCTCGAGATGATTTTGCTCGTGGCCGATATCGAAGAGTTTAAAGCGAATCCTGATGCACCTGCTATCGGGACAATTATTGAAGCCGAACTCGATAAGAATCGAGGGTCGGTTGCAACTGTCTTGATCCAGAATGGCACGCTCCGCCCCGAAGATAATGTGCTCGTCGGTGGGGTCTCGGGCAAGATCAAGTCGATGTTTAGCGATAGTGGCAAACGCCTCCGTCACGCTGAGCCTTCCACCCCTGTGGAAATCCTTGGGCTTGAAGGCGTACCCCAGGCCGGCGATATTCTCCAGGTCATTGATGACCTCAGCATCGCCCGCGAGGTAGCCCTCCAACGAACACGCCAGACCCGGATGGAGGCTATTGCATCAACACGAGGTACGACTCTCGAGGATCTCTTCAGTAAAGTACAACAGGGACAGGTCAAAGATCTGAATGTGATCTTGAAAGCTGATGTGCAAGGCTCGCTCGGAGCGATCGAGCACCAGTTCAAGCAACTCAGTGAGTCGCAAGATGAGGTGCAGATCCGGGTGATCCATCGCGCCACCGGTGCCATCAGTGAGGGCGATGTGAACCTCGCAATGGCATCGCAGGCGATCATTATTGGTTTTAATGTCCGCCCTGACCCCGCTGCCCGCCGGGCAGCCGAACATCAAGGCATTGATATTCGGTTCTACAATATCATCTATCAACTGACCGATGATATCAAAAAGGCGATGGTGGGTATGCTCGCGCCAACCTTTAAGGAGGTTGTCGAAGGCTTCGCTGATGTGCGCAATACGTTCCGCTTGCCCTCGCGTGAGGTCGTCGCTGGTCTCTATGTGACTGATGGCAAGATCACGCGCACAGGCCAGAAGGTGCGCGTCCTCCGCAATGGCGCGGTTATCCACGATGGGCGCATTAGTAGCCTCAAGCGCTTTAAGGACGATGTCCGTGAGGTGACCTCAGGCTATGAGTGTGGCTTGATTGTTGATGGCTTCGGCGATGTTCAGGTCGGCGATAATATGGAGTTCTATCGCGAAGAACGGGTCGAGGCAACGCTCTAGATCCGTTCGTGATGAGGTCTGGAGTGGTTTTCACCACTCCAGACTGCACAACAAGTCGGAACATGTATGTCCAAACAACGCTTACAACAGGTCGCCGATACGATGCAGCAGATCCTCGGTCAGGTGATCCAGTACGAGTTGAAAGACCCACGCGTCGGTTTTGCCACGGTTACGGGTGTCGAGGTGAGTGCCGATCTGCAACGCGCCACGGTGCGTGTCTCGGTGATGGGCGAGCCCGATGAACAAGCCGCAACCATGGAAGGCTTGCAACGCGCACGTGGCTTTTTGCGCAAGCGTGTCGCCGAAGAGATGAACCATATGCGCTTTGTGCCTGAATTACGTCTGGTACACGATACATCGCTTGCCTATACCATGCGTATCGACGAAGTGCTGCATGAAGTAGAAGCTGAACGCAAGGCTAATCCGCCAAAACTTGATGATGAACCCGAGGATCATGGACGGGCCTGACGCTTATTATAAAAAGCGCATTACCTATACCCTCCACCATCAGCCTTTTGCGTTTGATGTGGGCCATACGCTCTTTTCGTCGTTTCAGGTTGACGATGGCACCGATTTGCTGCTCCGTACGATTGCTATGCCCAACCCGCCAACCCGGATTCTCGATCTGGGCTGTGGTTGTGGGGTGATCGGGATTACCCTGGCCCGGCGCTTCCCCGATGCCGAGGTGGTGATGGCCGATAAGGATCTGCTCGCGGTGCGTTATGCCCGCCATAATCTGACCCTTAATGCCGTAACCAATGCGACCGTGATCGGGAGTGTTGGGCTCGAACAGGTGCCACCTGGCCCCTACGATCTGATCGTCTCGAACATTCCCGCGAAGATCGGTGATGCGGCCATTGAAGAGGAGTTTATCCTCAAACCGCTGACCCTCCTCGCTCCCGATGGTGTTTACTGGTTTGTGGTAGTGAGCGGCTTGAATCACCTGATCCCTCGGCTCGGGCCACGCCATCAGTTGCGCCTGAAAGAGATGAAGAAGCGCTCTGGTTATACTGTTTATCGCATCTATCCTTCGCTATCACTATGATGATCTATTCTGACCCTACACGTGCCGCGCCAGCCTTTCGCGCCCAGATCGATCAGGCACAGCATATTCTCTTGCTCACGCACGTCAATCCTGATGGCGATGCGATTGGTTCGATGCTCGGTGCTTTCCACGCGCTGCGCGATGTTGGTAAACAGGTGACGGCCCTGGCGTCATCGGCGATCCCCGACTATACCAGGTGCCTCGCAGGGATCGATGAGGTGCAGATCTATCAGCGGGGCAGCGCCTTCCCTGAGGTCGATTTGATCTGGATGCTTGATACCGCAGCCCTGAGTCGGGTTGGGGCAGTATTTGACGATCACGAAGCTGCCCTTGCCGCACGACCATTGATCATTACCGATCACCATGTCACCAATGACGGCGGCGGGGTCGTCAATTTGATCGATCCTTCTGCGGCTTCAACTGCCGAATTGCTCTTCCGGTTGCTCCAGGCGATGGAGTTGCCCATCCGACCAGCTGCGGCCACGAGCATGCTGCTTGGCCTGACAACTGATACGCAGAGTTTCCAAACAAGTAGTACGTCACCTCGTTCGCTGCGCATTGCAGCAGATATGCTCGAAGCAGGCGCTGATCAACGCACCGTCATCTCGGCGATCTACTTCAGCGTCCCCGAAAGTGTAGTGCGCCTCAGTGCCCTGACGCTCAGTGGCATGCAACGTGAAGACGGGTTGATCTGGACAACGGTGACGCAACAGCAGATGGCAAGCACGCGGGCAGGTGACGAGGCCCCCGACGATGCGATCAGGCAATTGCAACGCGTCGAGGGCATGCAGATTGCGGCCCTCTTCAAAGAACGCTTTGATGGCACGGTCAAGCTCAGTCTTCGTTCGATACCAGGGATTGATGTAGCCGCCATTGCCCGTACCTGGGGTGGAGGTGGACACAAACAGGCTGCCGGGGCCACCTTGCCAATGAAGCTTGAGGAGGCTCAGGCCACGGTGTTACCCCTGCTACGGGCAGCCATTGAGCAGGCACAGTGAACATCCCAATGCATGGCTTTTTGAATCTAAATAAGCCGACGGGAATGACGTCTCATGATGTTGTCGCCAGCGTTCGCCGAATGGTTGGCCGAGGCATCAAGGTGGGCCACGCAGGTACGCTCGATCCAGCAGCAACAGGAGTGTTACCGATCGCCCTCGGACAGGCAACCCGGCTGATCGAGTACCTGAGTGATGCGCACAAGGGCTACCGCGGGTTGGTGCGCCTGGGGATAACGACAACAACCGACGATGCTGAGGGCGACATACTTAGCCAGCAACCCGTACCACCTCTCACCGATACAGAGATTGAGGCCGCAGTCGCGCCCCTTCGCGGGGCTATTATGCAAGTACCACCACACTATTCGGCGCTTCATCATCAGGGACGACGCCTCTATGATCTGGCACGAGCGGGTGAGACGGTAACCTTGCCGCCACGTCCAGTGATGATTCATCACTTGGCCTGGCATCGCTCGCGTGAAGATACCCTCAGTCTGGAGGTGACATGCGGCAAGGGAACCTATATTCGTGCACTTGCCCGTGACCTTGGGGCGTCCCTCGGGTGTGGCGCACATCTCGCCAACCTCGAGCGAACATTTGTCGGTCATTTCACCCTTGCCAACGCCGTTCCGCTGAGCAAGTTGCGCGACAACCCTGATCTCCTGACCGCTGCCTTGCTGCCCCCAGAAACAGCGCTTGCCGACTGGACAGCCATCATCGTAGAAGATGAACAGGCCCAACGGATCGCGCATGGCATGCCAGTCACCTTGCCGCCAATGCCTGATATGTATCTACGTGCTCATTGCTCTGATCAGAGCTTGTTGGCCCTGTTGAAACGGCAGGAAGCTGATCACCACGTATGGCAGCCGGTCAAAGTCTTTCGCCCAGGCCCAGACTAGTTAGAGCCCGCCTCGAACTCAACCGTAAGTTCAACGTGCTCTTTCAAGCCCTCAACGGGCAGATCACGAAAGACGATGAGACCCTGATGGTCAAACATACCCCGAAGCATCCGATCAGGCAAGCGAAGCCGAACTCCTGCGTCAAGGAGCGGCTGAACCTTCACCACCAGCGACCACTGTGGCGGCTCGTGCATAAGATCAACACGGAAGTTATAACCGGCAAAACGATTTTCAGCGATGGTCTGAGCATCAGCTTCGCCATAGGCAACCCCGAGGAGATTATACGAGGCAAGAATCTGCCCGATCAGGCTGGGATCAAGATCGATCTGATAGGTCGGTAACTCAGATTCATGCGTGGGATCTGGTTGGTCTGATAACTGCATATCAGGATCCGGTTGGTCTGGTTTATGCATAATTGTTCCATACTCTGTGGTAGCGACGAGCAGTATACTCATTGTACCATTTCTGACAAGGATTTGGGGGGCCTGCGGCTTCTGAACAACAACCACGGAGTGGTTTGGTATAATAAAACCACACACGCACCATTTTCCAGTCACAAACGGTATAAATAGGTGAGTCTACCCCACGCCTGACCTCAGACACACGGTTGACTCGCTGAAAGAACGATGACTGAAAATGGAACCATACCGCATGGATCGTGAATTTTGGTTACGTCAACCTCGCCTGATTGCAGCTGTCGTCTGTTTTGCGCTGGGGATCATTGTGGCAGGAGTAGGCCTTGGCAATCGCTGGTCGCAACCGCAACCGGTAGCGTTCACATCGAGCTTGAGTCAACCATCCGATCTCTTCGCTGATGTTGTCCCGCTTGATGCGCCGGTTGAAGCCCTAGAAGCGGCTGAACCAGTCGAACTCGTGATCTATATCTCAGGAGCCGTCCTCAGACCTGATGTCTACCGCCTTCCTGCCGAGGCGCGGATCAAAGATGTGGTGATGGCCGCTGGCGGCTTTACACCCGATGCGGCTACCGAAGCTATCAATCTGGCCCAACCCCTCCTCGATGCAGATCATATTCATGTGCCCTATCAACATGATGGGCAGGCTTCTCGTGCAGATCCAGGTGAGACGACGCATACGGCAGGAGGGACACATCTGATCGACCTGAATCGAGCCACCTCTGCCGAACTCGAAACGTTACCTGGCGTTGGACCCGTTCTGGCTCAACGTATCGTCGGACGCCGAACAGAGCAGGGACCATATACCTCCGTTGAACAACTGCGTGATGTGACTGGGATTGGCGACAAACTCTTTGGGCAACTTGAAGCGCTCGTCACAGTGGGACGCTAATTGAGGATAGGAGAGTCAATGCGGCGGACAAAAATTGTCGCGACACTGGGGCCATCAAGCAGTACCCCTGAACGAATTACGGGGCTTATCCGCGCCGGGATGAATGTTGCACGGCTCAACTTTTCACACGGAACCCACGAAGAACACGCCGCCCACATTGCAATGGTACGTCAGGCCGCAGCCCAAACCGGGAAGCATATCGCGATTTTGCAAGATCTTCAGGGACCCAAGATCCGTACCGGCAAACTTGAAGGCGGTCGCCCCGTGGAACTTGTTGCAGGTCAGACCTTCACCCTTACCACCGAGCCCATTGAAGGCAATGCAGCCCGTGTAACAACCACGTATGAACTCATGCCTCAAGATGTTCGTCCACGAGATCGTATCTTGCTCTCAGATGGTTTGATCGAACTGGTTGTCGTCGATCACAGCACCACCGAGGTCATTACACGAGTTGTGCATGGCGGACGGCTCAAAGAGAAACAGGGCATCAATCTGCCTAATGTTCGGGTCAGTGCGCCTGCCGCAACCGCCAAGGATCTCGAAGACCTCCAGTTTGGGCTTGCGCACGGGGTCGATTATGTCGCCCTCTCCTTTGTACGTCACGCCGCTGATGTGGTCAAGATCAAAGAGATCATTCAGCAGGCTGGCAAAACCACGCCCGTCATTGCGAAAATCGAGCGGCCTGAAGCCCTCGATGTCCTGCCAGCTATCTTGAGTGTCGCCGATGGGGTGATGGTTGCACGGGGAGACCTTGGGGTTGAAATGCCACCTGAACGGGTTCCCCTGGTGCAGAAACAGATCATTGATGCAGCCAACCGGGCCTTGATCCCGGTCATTACCGCGACCCAGATGCTTGAGTCGATGATTACCAATCCACGTCCCACCCGCGCCGAGGCCAGCGATATTGCGAATGCGATTCTTGACGGCTCGGATGCGGTGATGCTCAGTGGTGAAACCGCGGCGGGAGCCTATCCAATCGAAGCCGTCCAGATGATGGCGCTGATCGCCGACTCGATCGAGGGGAGCACGGCCTATCACGGAAGTGACCTTGCCATTCCACGCTGGGCCATTGCGCAGACGCCTTCGATCCCACGCGCCATTGCCGATGCAGCATGCACGATTGCGCGCGGTCAGCCTGTGCGCGGCATTGCCGTCCTGACCCAGACAGGCTCCAGCGCACGCCTGGTCTCACACTACCGCCCGCACGTGCCAATTATTGCGATTTGCCCCGGTGATGAGATAGCACGGCGTACAGCCCTCTACTGGGGCGTCACCCCGCTGTTTATTCAGGCGGCAGATCGCCTTGATGAACTGGAACAGCGGATCCAGCAAGAACTCTACGAGCGCGGGATGGTGCAACACGGCGATCTTTTGATTCTGACCGGCGGCCATCCAATCTACCGCTTTGGGCCAACTAATTTTCTGAAGGTGCTGGTGTTACAGTAAAACGGCTTGACACCCCCATCACCTGATGCTACCCTGTAACCGTGGGGGTGATCACACGTATGGAGTCGGCTTATGACCTACCACGAGCCTACAATTGCAAGCATTCTACGTCTCCTTGCTGAAGAGCACCAGGGTTCCGTGGATGAACGCACCCTGCTTGATCAGGTACTAACTCGGCGTCCAAGTAGTGCCAAGAATCCATATGCAACCATTCGTGATCGCCTGCGCTGGGATGGCTTGACGTTGGGATGGTTACGGCTCAGCCGTACCCAGTTGATCCCTCTCCGCATTGCCTTGCAGGATCTGACGTTTCGTTGTCAGCCCCGTGACTGTGATCTGATGGACGGATTACTACCAGTTGTGCATCTGCAACCATTTGCCGGTCTGCGCGCCTATGATTGCCTGGTGCAAGATACGGATGGCGAGTTGCTTCCGTTGCTTGGGATTGAACAAGAGGAATTTCGCCATCCCTCTTTGCCTGCCGTTGATCTCCGTGCATGGTATGAGCGGACGGGTTTCAGCCCCGGTGATAGTATCATTGTCACTGTGATCAGGGCACAACCAGTGACGATGCGCCTTGAGCATGAACCCTGTACAGCCTTGCGCAATGACGCAGTGCAGGCCCAGGATACTGAATTAATCGACGCCATCGTTGAACGTGTACGGCGCTCACAGGTGGCGCTCGTACCTTGTGATGAGATTGTGCTGCCCATTTTTGCGACGGCCTCGTGGCGCACAACGTATCCTGGTACGCCATGGCAGTACCTCGTACTGAATGACCGACGCCTCCACCTGGTCGATGATATCTTTCTGACAACTCAGCATTTGCCCGTATTGTCACTCTTTGGGCATGATGAGGTCTTTGAAGCACCTCCGCAAAGCGAACAGGCCCTGCACGCCGTTGATGCCGCCTTACTCGCCGAAATTGACGCACTTCAGAAAGAATTACGCTACGCACGTCAACACGATGCTGAAGCGGGACTCTGGAGTGGACAAATCCAGCGCGCTTCGGCCCGTTTCGGACGGTTCGAGCACACTGAACCAGGGCAACATGGCCTCCTTGGGGGGCTCGATGATGCGCTGTATGATGGTATATGGGAACTAGACGATCCCTGGCTGGGTGAAGAGTATGAGCCAGATCCAGCCCGCTTGGTCGACACGCACACCTATACACTCGAAGAAATCCAGGAACGGCTCTTTGCGATCCTCCCACCGCGTGATGTTGAACGACTCCGCGAGGCACGCCCAGAAGAGGCCGAGGTTATTGTGGCAAGCCACCTCAATAGGCTGCTCGTACAAGCACCCGAGCTCTTTCCGCGCATCGATCACATCGCACCCGTGGATTATGTCGATCACGCCGTTACCGCGTTTGATGATGATGAGGATTGGCATGAGGCCTGGGATGATGATGCCGATGACGAAGAATCGGATCTCTATGACGATCCAGATGATGAGTTTGAAGATCAGACAACGCTTGCGGCTCTCGATCAGAGTAGCGATCTGATTGGTCAATTCTATGACTACCTGCGTGAGATGGGCAAGCGCGATACCACAGCGCGCGTGCGCAGCCGGGCGCTCTATGTGTATGCCGAATTTCTGGCTACTTTCTATGGACGTACGCTCGCCGAAGGCGATTATGCCACCCTGGATGAGTGCCTCTTTTTCTACTATCCTCAATCGAGTGCGCATACCTCAGAACGACAGGTACGTGAGCTTTGTACCGCGATCAAGCAATTGTATGCCTTTCTCAAAGAACGCGGCGTCATCTTTGATAATCGTTTCGCGGAAGCCCTCTGGCGACGACGTGACCAGGCGGCGAGGGTCATTGCCCTTTATGAACGCATTCCAGATGACTCGCCAGGAAGCGAAGTGCTGGTTACCAACCTCTTTTTTCCTTATATCGAGTGAACAATATGCTGGTTGATGGGCATCTCGATCTCGCCTATAACGCGCTCACGTTTGAGCGTGATCTTTTGGCAGGTGTTGCGGCAATCCGTACCCACGAACAGCCGCCTTCACAAACTCAGGGCGAGGCAACGGTTGCGTTGCCTGAATTACGTACCGGTGGGGTTGGGTTGGTCTTTGCCACGCTCTTCACCCTACCTGCCTCAGCGCTTGAGACTGACCTCGCCCAGGAAGCGAGTTATGCGACGCCTGCCGAAGCCCACGCGCTGGCCCGGGCCCAACTCGCGTATTATCAAGAACTCGAAGCGCGTGACCTGGTGCGCATTATACGTACCAAGACCGATCTCGCCCGCCATCAGGCGACCTGGAAGCAGGCCACCAGTCCCCTAGGACTGGTGCTGTTGATGGAGAATGCCGATCCGATTACTGAACCCGCCGAGAGCGCCTGGTGGGCAGAACAGGGTGTACGCCTTGTCGGACCAGCCTGGCAAGCCACACGCTATTGCGGTGGTACGAAACAGCCAGGTCCGCTGACTCCCCTCGGACGAGCGCTCTTGCCTGAACTCGCCCGCAATCAGATCGTGCTCGATGTGAGCCATATGGCCGAGGAGAGTTTCTGGCAGGCAATGGATCGCTGGGATGGCCCGGTCATCGCATCACACAGCAACTGTCGCTCACTCGCCCCTCAGTTCAACGCCGACCGTCACCTCAGCGATGCTATGATCAAAGAGTTGATCACCCACGGTGCCGTGATTGGGACGGTCTTTTTCAATGGCTTTCTTGCTCGTGACTACCAGCGCGGTACGCCGAAAGAACGCTATGGGCTTGATCTCGTCGTGCGCCATATTGACCATGTGTGTCAACTCGCCGGTAATGCCCGCCACACAGGCCTTGGAACCGATCTCGATGGAGGACTGGGCCGTCAGCAGATCCCCCGTGAAATTGACACCATCGCTGATCTCCCACGTGTCGCCGAAGCCCTCAGTCGTGCCGGTTTTGCCGATGCCGATATTCAGTTGATCATGGGTGATAACTGGCTGCGGATGCTGGCACAGGCGCTCCCGGAGTGATGTCTATGTTGACCTATACCATTGCGATGCCCGCGCCGCATACGCATCTGTTCCATGTGTCAGTTGAAGTTGACAATGTAACCGATGATTATGTAGACCTGAAATTACCAGTCTGGACACCCGGGTCATATATGATCCGTGAGTATGCCCGCCATGTCCAGTCTTTTTCGGCGTCTACGGATCATGGTCAGCCCCTCACCTGGCAGAAAGTAACCAAATCAACCTGGCGCATTGCAACCGAGGCTTCCTCAAAGGTCATTGCCCGCTATCAGGTGTATGCGCATGAGCTCACCGTACGCACCAGTCATCTCGATGCGAGCCACGGGTACATCAATGGGGCGACCGTCTTTATGTATGTCCCCGAGCGTACCAATGAACAATTGCGGGTACTCATTGATGTCCCTAGTGGTTGGCTCGTCACGACAGGGCTGCGCCCCCTGGTTGGCGATGCCCTGATGCCTGATCCTCGCCCCAAAATCAATCTCTACACGGCAAATGACTACGACGAATTAGTTGATTGTCCCATCGAATGTGGCACACACCGGCTCCTGACTTTTGACGTGGACGGCATCCCGCATCAGATTGCGCTCTGGGGTCAGGGCAATGAACAAGAGCCCCGCCTGATCGCAGATACCCGCCGTATTGTCGAAATTCAGCGTGATTTTTTTGGGCACCTGCCCTACACCAGCTATACGTTTATTTTGCACCTGACCGACGGGCGCGGGGGTGGGCTCGAACACCGCAATAGTGTGAGCAATCAGGTTGATCGCTGGACATTTCAACCAGAACGCAGCTACGAGCGCTACCTGGCGCTGACTAGCCACGAGTTGTTTCACGTCTGGAATGTGAAGCGCCTGCGACCAGCCGCACTTGGCCCATTTGACTATCAGACCGAAAATTATACGCGGCTCCTCTGGTTTGTTGAAGGTGCGACAAGCTACTATGACCACTTGCTGCTGGTGCGTGCTGGCCTGATAAAACCAGAACGCTACCTTGCCCGCCTCAGCGAAACTATCTTCAATCTCCAGAGCCAGCCGGGGCGTCATGTGCAGAGTCTCGAAGCAAGTAGCTTCGATGCCTGGATCAAGCTCTACCGGCCTGATGAAAACAGCGCCAATTCCAGTATTTCATACTACCTGAAGGGGAGCCTCGTCTGCCTCTTGCTCGATCTTGCGATACGTGAAGTAACCCACGGAGAGGCCTCATTTGATGACGTTATGCGGCTTCTCTTTGCGCGGTATCCCCTCAATGGAACGGGGCTTCCCGAGGATGGGGCGATCCTTGCTGCGGTCGAAGAGGTGGCGGGAGGATGCGATGGGCGCTTCCGCGATTTTTTTGCCAACGCGATTGCTGGGACAAGCGAGCTCGACTATCATGCGGCGCTGGCGGTGGTTGGCCTGGTGCTGGTGTGGAAACGTCATGGCCCACGCGCCTGGACAGGCTTAACGCTGCGGTCTGAGGGACAACGCACGATCGTGGCAACCGTACGCAGTGATAGCCCAGGGTATGCAGCCGGGATCTACCCCGACGATGAACTACTCGCGATCAACGGTTGGCGGATCAACGAAACAAAACTGCAAGCCCGGCTCGCCGAACATCAGCCAGGTCAGGTCGTCCGGTTCACGCTTTTCCGTGGTGACCAACTCATCGACCTGCCACTCACCCTGGCCGAGGCCCCACCCGACGGGCTGGAACTCGTGCCAATGAAAGAGCAAAGTTCAGCGCAACAGCAAGCCTACCGCAACTGGCTTGGGCTAGAGGCCTGATTATTCGACCCGTTCAACTTCGATCGTACGAGCCATACGGCGATCAAGGGCATAGACCACCGCCCCCAGGCGTACCGTAATTGGTCCGTCGAAGGGAGCACTTGCGGTAATCTCAACCAATGCACCGGGCACCAAGCCCAGGTCGGCCAGATAACGCAGGCGTTCAGCGCTCTGATCACGCATACGGATCACCCGAGCGCACTCTTCCACTTTCATATCAGCGAGACGCAGATCGAGACTCGTCGGCAAGGTACCTTCGAGGCTTGGGATGGGATCGCCATGGGGATCGAGGGTGGGATGACCAAGGTGAGCAGCAATCCGCGCCTCAAGCTTCTCGCTGATGTGATGCTCAAGCTTTTCAGCCTCTTCATGTACCTCGTCCCAGCTATAGCCCAGGGCTTCCACCAGATAGAGTTCAAGGAGACGATGATGTCGGATCACCTCAAGCGCAATCCGCTCACCAGCCGGGGTCAACTGAACCCCCTGATAGGGTGTATGCTGCACCAGGTTCATCTCGGCCAGTTTCTTGATCATGCCCGTCACCGAGCCGGGGCGAGAGCCGCGCTCTTCACCAAGCAACGACGTCGTAACCACTGGTTGATGCTGTTGTAGATGATAAATAGACTTCAGATAGTCTTCCACTGCGGGAGTAATACGGGTGTGATCTTCCTGTTCTGCCATTCCTTTCCGCTCCTTTCCCGCAAGGCCAGACATGCACGTACAATGTATCATAAAGCTCGCTCAAACGCCAGTAAGCCGACATTGCCAGCAACGCCAGAGCATGCTATCCTGGCAGAAGCAGCGCGATCATGCGCCCCGTAGAGGCATTGTCGTACTCTTGAGGATAGCTATTATGACAATTACTGACCGTATGCTCACTGGTGCCATTGCGAATAATCCGTCCCACTATGACGGTGATGGCGAATGGCGCTACTCTATTCCCCATCAAACCCTCTATTTTAGCAAAGCAACCGATCCAGATCCACGTGATGCCGAACCGTTTTTCGCCCTGCCATCACTCAACCCCGATGGCTCACACCGTATGGAGCGTGCATTTCGTGCGTTTATCAAACGCCGCTGGTTGCCGAGCCGCCAGCAAGAACTTGAGCAATTTGCCGCCCGTAAAGGCTGGCATCTGGCGATGGAGCTACGTTATGGAGGGGGAGCCCTCGATGACAAAGAGGCCGAAGAATGGCAATATGTCGTCAACCGCGAACTGGAACGGCTTGCACGGCAAGTTCGTGCTCAGATCGCTGCGCTCCACCAGGCGTCCTCGGCTTAGGGACAATACCTTGCACACACGTCGGGGTATTTGATGCAAAGCCGCAGAGGCGCCAAGGTTTGATGGATCTGCATACGCAGCATTGCGCCGTTGCGCCGTTGCGTCAAATCATGCTGACACGGGTAATCAGGGTATACGCAGGCCCAACGCTGCGATAGGTCGCGCTCAAAGACACCTCGCAAGTGCCTTCAAGCGGGGTAGCCAGCGGCAGCACTGCGGCGCATATCCCATAGCCCACCGTGGCACTGGCTCGCCCTCCCGAGTGTACCAAGTCAACAATTACACTACGCGGGCGCACACCTTCACTATAGATCCAGCGAACATGCAGGAGTGCAGGGTTACCGCCACACAGATACTCCCAGTCAACCCCGATGATGCGTGCAGGCACCAAACTCTTACGGGCCAGCACAAGGGCCACGCTCCCCCACCAGAGGAACCAGCAGCGCATCACAAACGCATCAAGGCTCACCCGTCTGCTCCTAGGGGCAAGATGATCGTACGCCGTTCAGGGTCAGCTTGCTCACGATAAAGCACCAGCACATAGCCAACCATGCTGACCAGTGTAGCTTCGGTTGCGGCCACTATCGTCTCGGCAAGTTCGTGCTTCTGGTCTTTGCCATCGATCAAACGCACCTTGATCAACTCGTGTGCATTCAACTCCTGGTCAAGCTTAGCAAACAGTTGTTCCGTCAACCCTTGCTTGCCAAGCATCACCGTGGGCTTGAGTGGATGCGCCATTTTGCGCAGAAAGGCACGTTGGGCATTTGTCAGTTGTGTCATAAGTTTTTTGGAGGAACCGTATCACGCCAACCCTCTTCGGAAGAGTCAAGCGTTATTGGGGCGGCACGATAGCGCCCACGCAGATCATTAAGCCGAACCGTCACCACATCACGCAAATTACGCCACGAATCACGGAGAGGATTGACTTTCGTCTCGGTACCATAGTGCCAGCGCACGGGAACTTCGGCGATGCGATAGCCCATTTTCCGGGCGAGAAAGAGCAATTCAACATCATACGCCGTCACGGCAGCCCCCTGAAGCACCGGCGCATCATCGCCATAAATACGCACCCGCCGAAACAGATCATGGGCCACGTGACGAGGCATAGCTTTGAAACCACACTGCGTATCATTAATCCCACGCAGGGCAATCAAGGCAATCAAGCCATTGAAGACACGCCCCATCACATGGCGATACCAGGGTTCACCATCACGCGTTGCGCCGACACCCTCACGTGAGCCAATGACAACTTCATAGCCATCCTGCAGCATCTGTTCGAGGCGCACCCACTCTTCAACCGGCACTGCGAGATCAGCATCAGACAAGAGAACATAGTGCCCGCGTGCAGCGAGCGCACCGGCACGTACCGCAAACCCCTTGCCCCGATGGTCAAGCCGCAAGACCTCTACACCCGGCATCGCGGCAGCAAGATCGGCCGTTGCATCAGAGCTTCCATCATCAACCACCAGCACTTCACTCGTAAATGGCTGGGTCGCCAAATAGCGCTGGATCACGGTCAAGGTGTGCGGCAACCGGCCTGCCTCATTATAAGCCGGAATCACAATCGAAAGCCAGGGCATCGTATCAGACACGACTACATCCTCGCTTTCGCGGTAAGACCGAGGTTCAGTGCGGTCGCAAAGCCAGCGAGGGTTGTGTCAGTCAAATGTGACTGCTGCCGACGTTTACCGACAAAGAGAGGCAAGGCACGGAGAGCCGCCCACTGCCCTCTGAGGCGAGCGCGGGCGGCAGGCTCGCGGAGATGCCGCAGGCTAGCGAAGACAAAGCGCAACTGGGAAACACACAGCGCGCCCCAATGACGGCGAACCAGTGGCAGCGGCATATTTTTGATCCAGACCAGCAAAAAATTACGTCCACAGTAATAACTTGCCAGGACACCACCACCGGTAGCACTAAGCCGATGGTAGACAACAGCGGTAGGCACAAAGAGCGTGCGCACACCATGATGTCTGGCGCGTAAATTCAGGTCAACATCTTCACAATACATCACAAGATCTTCATCAAAGACCCGGCCTGACTGCGCCAGCGTTTCAAGGATCGCACGACGATAGGCCGCAGCACCGGCGCAAGGGCCAAAGACTTCGGTGAGGGCATCATACTGCCCGCGATCACGTTCCCAGACGCCACGGCTCCCTGGTTCACCATCAAACTGATAATAATCACCAGCCGAATGGAGCATATCGCGGCGATCAAAGAGGCGCAACTTGCTCGCGGCAAAACCATAGGCCGGATAGCGTTCAAGCGCTCCAATCAACTCGGCAAGCCAGTGCGGCGTGGCCTCGGTATCATTATTCAACAGCACCACATACGGAGCATTTGTTGCAGCGAGCCCAGCATTGACGGCGGCGGCGAGGCCACGATTACGTTCAAGGGCAACGACGTGAACCTCGGGATAGGCTGTGGCAAGCAAGGCCAGCGAATGATCGGTACTGCCATCATCAACGACGGTCACAAGCCAATCACGCCGAGTCTGGGCACGCAGCGCATCAAGGCAAGTCGGCAGCAGATCAGCGCCATTATAATTGGGAATAATAATATCAATCATCGTCTAGCGTTGCAAAAAAGCGGCCACGGCATCTTCCCAGGGGCGCAAGGACAAGCCCAACGCAGCACCAGCCAGATTGGCAAGCGGCGTATACGGGGGCGGGGTACTATCACGCACAAAATCAGCCAGTTTGATCGGCGTCAGCACCACATCTTCGTAACCAGCAAGACGCAAGATCGTCGTTGCAAAGCTATAGCGTGAAGCAACCCCACCATTGACCATGTGGTATGTCCCATACTGCTCACTGGTAATAAGCTCACGCAGCGCGAGGGCCACATCAAAGGTATAGGTCGGGCTACCAAACTCATCATCAACCATCCGCAAGCCCCCAGAAGGTGACTGCTCAGCAAGACGAAGGACCGTACGGACAAAATTGCGTGTCCCACCAAAGAGCCACGCCACCCGCACAATATAGAAAGCATCAAGCAACTCACGCACCGCCAATTCCCCGGCTAGCTTCGAGCGACCATAGGCATTGACGGGGCGAGGCTGATCGTACTCGTAGTACGGGGTCAACGCATCACCGGCAAAGACCTCATTGGTACTGATATAGACGAGGGGCACCTTGAGCTTGCGACAGGCAAGCGCAACAAAGCGCGTACCTAGCCCATTGATCCGATAGGCCATCTCGGGATCACGGGCACAGGCATCAACATTAGTAAACGCCGCTGGATGCACCACCAGATCGGCCCCCGTAGCGACAACCTGCGCGACAGCCTCGGGCGAACCAAGTTCGAGGTTGGTATGGTCAAGCGGAATAATCGTATGTTCAGCACCCAGCACCGCACACAACTCACTGCCGAGTTGCCCACGTGCCCCAGTAATCGCCACCTTCATGCAAGCCTTCCCGTGCGTACGCAGCAATCTTCACCCCGGGTGGATGGTAGCAGAAGCCGCTAGCAACGTCAACTCACAAGTGGAAGCGTAAGCGTCACGATAGTTCCATGGCTATCAGTGCGATTGGCAAGCGCACACCGGCCACCGACGGCATGAACAATACGAGCAACCAGCGCCAACCCAAGCCCCATACCCTCAACCTGACCAGTAAAATTGCGTTCACCCTGATAATACGGATACCACGCCCGCTGACGTTGTTCACTACTCATCCCAGGGCCATCATCAATAATCTCCAGCCGCAGCATCTTAGGTTCCAGCAATGAAAGCTTGATCTGAACCGCGGGGTCACGCTGAGGATGGAATTTGACACAATTTTCCAGCACTTCACGCAGCAGCACTTCAAGGCTATGCTGCGTCAGCGCAATGCGATCATTGGCTGACTCGGGGGACAAAGCTTCGATCGTCACCCGCTTGAGCTCGAGATCACGGGCAATCTGATCGAGCAATAGCGGAACCTCCGAAACAATAATGCTATCGAGCCCATAGACATCAGAGGGTGAGCGCAGATAATGCAGAATGTCCTCGATTTCCGAGCGCAAACGTCGTGCACCGGCAAGGGCCACCTCAGCAATACGGACGATACTCTCGCGATCCATCGTCGCGCCGCCACCACTCAAAATATTCAATCCACCGAGAATGCCTACGAGCGGCGTACGGAGCTTGTGCGCCAGCATGGTATGAAACGTCCACATCTCGCGCTGCGTAATCATCTGTTCGGTCACATCACGCAGCCGCAAAACGCGGGTCACATCATTCTCAGCGGGCGGCAACAAGTCAACGCGGAGCCAGCGTTCGAGACTACTCGCACGTTCTGGGCTGACCAAGAAACGAGGTTGATCATCCTGAGCGGGGACATGGGGCCAATCGGCCCATGCTTCAGGTGGGGTCAACCGATACTGCTGGAGAGCGAGGGGCAAAAACATATGATCGAGAGGCGCATCGGGGGCAAGCGCCAGGATCGTGCGCGCGTGCGGATTGGCATAGTGAACTTGATCAGCCTCATCGAGGAGCAAAATACCGTCATCACTATGTTCCACGGCCCAAACAAACCGCGCTCGTTCCGTTGCCGTACGGCGTTGCTGTTCAACAAGGGTTCGATAGCGATTCAGGCGCAGGATCGTCGTCACACGAGCCCGCAACTCGACATAGTCAAACGGCTTGGTCACAAACTCATCAGCGCCAGCCTGAAAGCCTTCAACCCGTGATTCACGATCATCAAGTGCCGTCACGAGCACAACAGGCACGTGAGCCAGCGCAGGATCGGCGCGCATATGGCGACAGACCTCAAACCCGTCCATCCCTGGCATCATCACATCAAGCAGCACCAGATCCGGGGGATTCGCCGCCGCCAGAGCCAGCGCATCAGGCCCATTGGCAGCACACACCACTGTATGGCCGAGCGGCTGCAAGAGATCCGCCAGGATACTCAACATCTGTGGATTATCGTCAATAGCAAGAATTGTCCCGTTTTCCATAGCCCTCTGATCATAACAGATATGGGCCGAACCTGTAAAGAGTGAAACAACGCCACCGCGCCATCAAACAGGCCCGAGACGCCCACGAGCTAACTGGACAATCTTGATCAACTCATCATCGGTCGGGCCACCACCATTCTGTTCCCACCACCGACGATACCAGCGTAAATTCTCGACAAAGGCCGTCATCACTTCCTCACGGGTCAGCGGAGGCACCTTCTGACGAAGCGCATCGAGAGCTTCTTCACGGTCAACTTCTCCCAATTCCTCAATCGAGAGAAGGATGCGTTCGGCACGGAGGAGAAACAACTCGCGCTCAATCATAGGAAACTCGTCAGCGATCTGACGAATGTTGCCCAGATAGCAAATGGTGCGCTGACGCGGAACACCCCGCTCGTCACGATAACTGGCAACGAGATACGCATCATAAAAGCTGGTATCCGCGATCGTGGCGTTTTTGTGGCGCCTGACCACCCAGCGTACATACATATGTGTAACCTCAAATAATTTGTTGTTGTTCTAGTATAGCACAACAAGTCAAATTTTTGAATAAATGTCACAAACAAAATGTCTAGGTTTTGCCATAATTTTGCACATATTGCAACCTTTTTGAGCATATGCTATACTTTCGCTCATTAAGAATATGCCCTCTAGGCGTCTTTTGGCCCCGTCCTTTCTACAACTGATCTAGCTGAACTGGATTAGGAGAGTAGCCACAACCAAGTATATCAGCGGGATCGCGCCTCTTCACTAACCAACTATGTAGAGGTTTCTATCGTATCCTGCATACCCACCTAATAATGTAGTTCTAAGTCTGTAGTACTTTATACAGTATTCGCTTTTCTAGATCCGGAAAGGGGCAAGTCGCATGGGTTTCCTGCGTCTCGTCATTAAAACACTCCGCTTGGCGACAATGCGCCTGGGCATTGGCTGGATGTTCGCCCTCGTGACGTTTAACTTCAATCGAGTTGCGATTGCCGATCTCGGGGCCATCGCCGTCATTGTCACCTCGCTGATCGGGATGCACCACTTCATCTCGTTCTTCCAGGTCTACTGGGGGCGCTTTGCTGATCGTTATCCCATTTTTGGCTATCGCCGCACCCCCTATATCTTCATTAGTGGTGTTGGAGCCTCACTGATTTTTCTGTTTCTGCCCTATATTGCGGTCGGGCTTGGTTCGCGGGATCTGGTTGCAACCGTTGAAGCCTTCCTCTTGATGGCTGTGTTTGGTGTCTTTATGGCGATGAACGGCAGTGCATCAAACTCGCTGGTTGCAGAAGTCACCACCCCCAAAGAGCGTGGCGGCGTGGTAGCCGTGATCTGGGCTGCGATCATCATCAGCGGCATTGTCTCGGCAGGGGTCTCGCGGGTGATTATGCCCGAATACTCACATGAGGCTATGCGGCAACTCTACAACCTGACGCCGATCATTGCCGTCGTGACAATTCTGCTCGGCGCGGTCGGGATGGAGCGCCGGATCACCAAAGAAGAGCATGCAGCCCTGCTGGCTGCCCAGCCGCAAGAGAGCGTTTCGCCCCTGGGTACCTTCCGCGTGGCTCGTCAACTGATGGGAACCAATACCCACGTGCGTGCCTTCTTCTTCTTTGTCCTACTGGCCATTATGGGCATCTTCCTGCAAGATGCGATCCTTGAACCATTTGGTGCTCAGGTCTTCGGAAAAACTCAGGCCGAGACTGCCGCCTATCAGCAGGCCTGGGGAGCCGGAGCGCTGCTCGGGATGTTTTCGATTGGGGTGATCTCCTCGATCTTCCCGATTTCCAAGAAATTCATCGCGAGCCTGGGTGGGCTCGGCATTGCCGCTGCGTTGGCAACGATTGCGTTCTCTTCCATCACGTATCAGCCTGGTCTGGTCTATCCGGCGCTGCTGGTCATGGGGGTTGGGATCGGCTTCTTCAACGTCGGTGCGCTCTCGATGATGATGGAAATGACGATCGAAGGGCAGACGGGCCTCTATATGGGGATCTGGGGTATGGCTCAGGGTCTGGGCAATGGGTTTGCCAACGTCTTTAGTGGCGGTCTCGTCACGGCGATGATTGGCACGGGTTTGTTCAGCCCGACCCTCGGGTACTCACTCATCTTTGGCTTCGAGGCCATCGTGATGGTCGTCGCCATTGGCATCCTGCGCAATGTGAGTGTGCAAGAGTTCAAGGGCCTGACCAAGCAGGATATCGGAACGGTGCTGGCGATGGATACCGCGAGCTAGTCCGTTGAGCTAGAGGGAATGCCGCAGCGAGCAGATGCAGATAGACGCTCGCTGCGGAGAAGATTGTTATGGCGCTTGCGTTTAGTTTTGAGAATATAGCTTCGGTCTATGATGCGCAACGAGCCCATCCACCCGAGGCAGCAGCACAGATCGGTCAGGCGATTGTAGGTCTGAGCGGTTCGTGTGCTTCGCTGCTCGAACTGGGGGTAGGCACGGGGCGCATTGCGGTGCCGACAGCTCAGGCCGGTGGGTTGGTGGTCGGACTGGATATTTCAGCCGAGATGTTGGCTCTGGCAGCACAACGAGCCAAAGCTACCGACGTAGAGCTTGCGCTGATTTGTGGTGACGCCCAGCAATTACCATTTCCGGATCAGAGCTTTGAGGCCGTGCTCGCGGTACATGTGTTGCACCTCTTGTCTGATTGGCGCTCAGCCCTGAGCGAAATCGTACGTGTCCTCAAACCGGGTGGTCTCTTTGTGCAAGGCAGTGATTGGCGTGATCCTGATTCGTGTGTCGGACGCCTGCGGACGCAACTGCGCCTAGCCGCTATCGAGTCCATGCCTGGAAGCCGCCCACCGGGAGCGGGAGCAGCGCTTGCGCAAGCCCTGGCGCGCTCTGGCGGCACGACGAGCGAACCATTCGTCGCAGCGACGTGGGTAACCTCGGTTAGCCCAGCCGACGTCCTGGCTAGCATGGCGGCACGCTTTGATGCCGAAACATGGGTACTCAGCGATGCGATGCTCGCTACCGTTATGGAGCGCGTGCATGCCTGGGCGGAAGCAACGTGGTCAGATCTGACCGAACCCGAAATGGTAGAACACCGGTTTATCTTGAATGTTACGCACCTTGGCACCGCTGAACCGGAAGTGATGCATAGCTAACCTGGTGATTGTTATGATGTATACTGAAGACCAACTACGCCGTCGTGAACGCTCACGCTGGACAAAAGTGCAAATTATTCTGGCCCCGATCCAGTTTGTGGTCTTTTTGATCAGTTTTGCCCTGGTACTGCGGTATCTTGCCACTGGCGAAGGTTACTTGATTACGACCATCAGCATCTGGCTCAAAATCGCCTTGATCTGGGCGCTCACCATTACCGGAATGCTCTGGGAATATGATATGTTTGATCATTATTTCATGGCAAAAGAGTTTTTCTGGGAAGATGTCGGCAATCTGATTGCGATTATCACGCATAACCTCTACTTTGTAGCGCAATGGATGGGGGCCGACACGCGCACCGTGATGTGGGTGATGGTCTTTGCCTATGTCACCTACCTCTTTAACGCGGTTCAATTTGTGGTACGAGGAGTGAATTCAGCTCGCCAACGCCGTTCGCTCCGCCAGGCAGCCTCACAAATGTAGTGTGCCTGGAGGCCTGATGATCTGCACCAGTTGCGGATCCCTTTTTTCGACATTCGCTAGAAAGCGATGGCCCACATGCCGATCAAATCTCGCGCCGTAGTCATCCCTCGCCGCAATACCATTGAATTGCGCACGGTTCAAGTCCTTGAACCACAAGCGGGTGATGTGCTACTCCGCACTGCCTTTACCTCGATTAGCGCTGGAACAGAGCGGATGCTGCTTGATGGCCGTATGCCGCATCCCGCACTGCTCTTTCCGGTAGTACCCGGCTATGAAACGGTAGGCCAGGTCGTGAAGGTGGGAGCCAAAGCCCCTCAGGAATTGCTGGGGCAATGGGTATATGTTGGTGGCGCACGCTGTTTCCGTGGGGTCAACCCGGCCTGGGGTGGGCAGAGCGAGTATATTAGTGCCGAGGCCGACCGCGTCGTGCCGCTCGGTTCGATTGACCCGGCGACCGGGGTAGTGCTCGCCCTTGCTGCAACCGCGCTGCATGGGCTCAATATCGCCCAGATCCGTAAGACTGACCGCGTACTAGTACTTGGACAGGGGATCGTTGGGCAACTGGCCGCCCGCCTCGCTCGTATTCAGGGGGCACAGCATGTGGCAGTCGCCGACCGGGTGGGCGTACGTCTGGCCGTGGCCGAGGCGGATCAGGTCATTGATATTACCCGCGAGTCACTGGACGAAGCCCTCGGCGAAGCCAATATCAATGTCATCATTGAGGCAACTGGCTCGATGCCTGCACTTGTCGGGGCACTGCCGCTGCTCGCCAACCATGGGCGCGTTTTGCTGCTCGGCTATTATGACCATATCAATATTCCGTATGCCCCGGTCTTTATGCGTGAGGCGCAGATTCTGGTGGCCCGCGAATGGCAATTTGGGGCCGATGGCGACCTGCCCCGCGTGCGCGATATGCTCGCCTCGGGGGATCTGAATGTCAATGGCCTGCTAACGCACCGGGTGCCCCTTGATCGTATTCAGGCTGCCTATCGGCTCGCTCTTGAAGATCCGAGTTGTCTCAAAGTCGTCGTGGAATGGCCGCAGGACGAAGCAACGAGCGAAGTCTGACTCAAAGTCAGACGCGCAAAGAGAGGCGTTCATGCCTGCGAAGATGCGACAAAATGGAACGAACCATGCCCGGATGCTGGCCGTCTATGGCAAAGGTGGCATGGGCAAGTCCTTTTTCACGACAAATCTGGTAAGCAAACTGGCCCTGCTGGGCAATCGAGTCATGCAACTCGGCTGCGATCCCAAGCACGACAGCTGCAATGCCCTGTTTGGCGGGGTCAGCCTGCCGACGCTCGGCGATGTCTGGCGTGAGTTGAAAGAGGCTGGGCGTGAAGACCAGCTGCGCGCCGAGGATGTTATCTTCAAGACACGGGTAATGGATCAGGCAACCGTCTATGGGTGCGAGATTGGTGGCCCCGAGGTCGGGCGCGGCTGTGGTGGGCGTGGCATTACCTTTGGCTTTGATCTGCTCGAAAAGTTCGGGATGAGCCAGTGGGCACTTGATTATATTGTGATGGATTTCCTGGGTGATGTGGTCTGTGGAGGCTTTGCCACGCCGCTCTCACGTTCACTGGCCGAAGAGGTGATCATCCTCTGTGGCAATGACCGCCAGAGCCTCTATGCGGCCAATAATATTGCGAGTGCGGCCCGCTATTTTGCCCAGATGGGTGGGCGCACACGCCTGATTGGGTTAATTGTCAATCGGGATGATGGGAGCGGTGTCGCCGAGCGCTTTGCCGAGCGGATCAATCTGCCGGTACTGGCAAGTCTTCCGCTTGACCGTGGCGTGCGCGAACTCGCCGACGCATGCCAACTGGCGCTCACCGAACCACGTTTTGAGGTTATCTTTGACCGCCTGGCACGCCAGATTATGACCCGGAGTATCCCCGAAGTCGCCATGGAAGATGTGCATCCCCTTGAGTATGCCGAGTTTTTGAAGGTCTTCGGGGCCATCGAGCCCGATCTGGTGCCCGAAGGGGCAGGGGTCGAAGAACTAATGGGCGGGCGTGAGGCCAGGGCTATTCCGACCTTCGAACTGGGCTTGATGCAACAGGCGGTTGGCGATCAGCCTGAACTTGATCCGGCGACACGCCGGGTTGTCGGCAGATTGCTCACCGATCTTGGCATGTATGTGACCGAAGCCAACCAGGATCCGAAAAAGGGCATGACCCTCACGATTGATGGCAATACAACCATTTGCTTTGGCAACGAGGATGAACTTGAGAGCAAACTGGCGATCTTGATCGCTTTGCAACGCTCAGGGGAACCCTACCGTTATGTTGACCTGAGAAGACCGGCAAGCCCGTTGTATCGTTAAGCGAAGGAAGGCCCGATGAAGCTAGAAACCCCTTCGAAAGTCGCCTTGACCGAGTACGTGTTGGCACCCTGGCATTTGCGCCTACGCTGGTGGGCCTGTGGGTTCTTTTGGAGCTGGTGCCAGGGTTTTGAAGCCCACCATGTGACATCGCCAGAACAGGCCAATCCCCTGTGGCGTCGGTAAGATAGCTCATCATAACGGGTTATATGGCACCTTGGTGATGAAGCATACTTGCAGCAATATGGTACAATAGAACATGAAGGACAGTCCTTCGGAAGCTCATAGCTACAGTTCCATGGTGCCATTCTTCGCGTCAAACCGTACGCGACAAATGATAGGAGTAGGGGTATGCCAGCAGGTCTTGGTGAGGCCACGCAAATGATTGGCCCGATCACCCCGGCGCTCATGTGCTGGGCAAGTTTGATTATTACGGTACTTGCACTCGGTTTGACCTTTTTCTGGACCAATATCACGGCCTTTGCACGGCGTGCGCGCAATGGCCAGCGTGTTCCTACGGCCGGTTCGGTGGTGAAACGCTCCGAACGCTGACGTCATTTCGGTAACGTGTGTGATGCGAAGTGCAAGGTGTGCTCGCTACATGTTGCACTTCGCATTTCAATGAGGTGAAAACTGTGCCCACGGCTACTGAGCCTGAGCTTCCTCAGACGCTGTCTAATGGTGCTGTCCCCCCATCTTCTGCACCTGTTCCTCCGTACCCGTTCGCTGCAATTGTTGGTCAGGCCGAGCTCAAACTAGCTCTGCTGCTTTGTGTTGTGAATCCAACGATTGGCGGGGTGATGGTGATGGGCCATCGCGGTACCGCCAAATCAACAGCTGTCCGTGCGCTGGCGGCGATGTTGCCACCAATCAAGGCTGTGCCTGGTTGTCCGTATTCATGTTCCCCTGATCGTACGGCTGGGCTATGTGAGCGCTGTACAACGCATAATGAGCCTGGGGGAAGGAAAGCAGCGCGGCATCCATCAGCAGTGACCATTGCAGTGCCAGTGGTCGATCTCCCATTGGGCGCGACTGAAGACCGCGTCTGTGGTACGCTTGATATTGAACGCGCTCTGACGCAGGGTGTGCAGGCGTTTGCCCCAGGGTTGCTGGCCCGCGCCAATCGTGGCTTCCTCTACATCGACGAGGTAAACCTGCTCGAGGATCACCTCGTGGATGTGTTGCTCGACGTGGCTGCCAGTGGTACCAATGTGGTTGAGCGTGAAGGCATCAGTATCCGTCACCCGGCACGTTTTGTCCTGGTAGGTAGCGGCAACCCTGAAGAAGGTGATCTGCGACCGCAGTTGCTTGACCGCTTTGGCTTGCACGCGCGCATCACAACGATCACGTGTGTCGAAGAGCGTGTCGAAATTGTGAAGCGCCGTCGTGCCTATGATACCGATCCCTTTGCCTTTGTCGAGGAGTGGGCGAAAGAGACGGCCAAAGTGCAGCGTAAAATCAAGGGTGCCCAGAAACGGTTGCCTGAAGTCACGTTGCCTGACCCGATTCTTTACAAGATCGCTGAACTCTGTGTCAAACTCGAAATTGATGGGCATCGGGGTGAGTTGACATTGAGCCGGGCAGCCAGTTCACTGGCGGCATTTGAGGGTCATAACGAGGTGCGCATGGAGGATGTCCGGCGCATTGCCAATCTTGCGCTGCGTCATCGCCTCCGCAAAGACCCCCTCGAGACCCAAGACGACTCGGTGCGCATTGAACGTGCGGTCGAAGAGGTGCTGACGTAGTTGACGCTTGCAGCAGACAGACCATCGGCAGCGCCGGCTCAGGCGCTGCCCGCTGACTATGGGCGTGAGCGCTCGTCTGTTCCTGCTCTAGGTGCGTAAGGTGAACGCTATGCCTCTGGTTACGGTTGCCCAACGTGGGATGCCCTTCTCGGCTCTCGTCGGGCTTGATGCGGCGCGCCAGGCGCTGCTCCTCCTCGCCGTCGATCCCGGTCTTGGTGGGGCGGTCATTGCCGCCGGGGTTGGCACGGGCAAAAGCACGCTGGTACGTGCGTTTGCGCAACTGATTGATGAGCAGATTTTTGTAGAACTGCCCGTCGGGGTGACAGAAGATCGTTTGCTAGGTGGCCTCGATCTCGAGGCCACGCTTGCCCGTGGCGAACGGGTGCATCGTAGTGGGGTGCTAGCCCGTGCTCACGGTGGCCTACTCTATGCCGATGGGGTGAATCTGCTTGACGATAGCACGATTAACCATCTGCTCGCTGCGCTCGATAGCGGGGTGGTGCGCGTAGAACGCGAAGGGTTGAGTGTGGTTGAACCCTCACGATTTGCGTTGATCGCGACCTATGATCCCGATGAAGGCCCGCCCCGGCGTCACCTGATGGATCGCATTGGCTTGATTGCCGCCCCGATTTCCCAGGCCCCGGCACCTGCCCGCGCCGAGGTCGTGCGCCGTAATCTCACGCTTGACCGTGAACGTCTGGTGACCCTGAAACGGTCAAAGAAGACCTCTTTGCTCCTCGAAGGCCTCAGTGGCGATTTCGAAGATGAAGATGCGCTCTTGCAGGCGATGGTGATGGCAGCACGCGAAGCGCTGAAAGAAGTCACGATCGATGAGCCTCAAGTTACGCAGCTAATTCAGGCCGCGCTGGCGCTCGGCGTCGAAGGTCATCGGGCTGATATTTTTGCGACCCGTGTGGCCCTGGCCTCGGCAGCACTCGCTGGACGCGAAAAGGTCGCTGATGAGGATCTAGAGCGCGCCGTGCGTTTTGTGCTGTTGCCACGTGCCACCCGTACCCCACAGATGGAGGCACCACCGCCGCCACCCGAAGAACCCCCACCGCCCGAGGAGCCGCCACCGCCCTCGCAGAGCGAAGAGAATAATGAAGATGAAGAAGAGAAGCCCCCGCCCCCGCCTGAAGAATTGACAGTGGAAGATCTGATCCTGGCGGCTCTCGATAGCGAGATCCCGCCTGATGTGCTAGAGACACCCTTTACGGTGCGCCGCAACGGGCGGAGTGGGTCACGTGGGACAACCTCTGGCTTGCGTGGGCGGCATATTCGCTCGATCCCCGGTCTTCCCTCACAGGGGCGGCTGGATGTTGTGGCAACGCTGCGCGCGGCGGCACCGTGGCAACGGGTACGGCACGAAGAAGCCATTCAACGACCACGCGCTGAGGTACACAAACGCCACATTCGGCTCAAAGCCGACGATCTCCATATCAAGAAATATCGCAGCAAAGCGGGGACACTCTTCTGCTTTCTGGTAGATGCCAGTGGATCGATGGCGCTGCACCGAATGCGTCAGGCAAAAGGGGCCGTCAATGCGCTGTTGCAACAGGCGTATGTGCATCGGGACCAGGTGGCGCTGCTGGCGTTTCGTGGGGAAGAGGCCGAAGTGCTCTTGCCACCGTCGCAGAGTGTCGAACTGGCGAAACGAGCCCTTGATGTGCTGCCCACAGGCGGTGGAACACCCCTGGCGGCGGCGTTGCTCGCGGCCTATCAGGTCGCCGAGCAGGCCCGTGCACGGGGTATTCATCGAACCACCATGGTGATTATTACCGATGGGCGGCCCAATGTGCCATTACGCCCCGACCCGAGCCATGATAAGCAGACTCGTCTGGAAGTTGCGCGCCGGGAAGTCCAGACCCTGAGTGCGCGTTTGCACGCAGCCGGGATCGGTGCCGTGGTGATTGATACCCAACGCAGCTTTATCAGTCGAGGCGAAGCGCAACAACTGGCTGCCTGGCTGGGCGGGCGTTATGTCTATCTACCGCAAGGTCGTGGTGAACAGATCGCCCAGGCTGTGCTCGATGCCAGCACGGAAAGTTGAGCAGTGGTGTACATCTATGCTGGTCTACATTGCTTACCCCACCAGTCTGACGTTGCAGTCGGCCAATGCGTTGCAAACGTATACCACCCTGCGTGAACTGCGGGTTCGTCGACCTGACACGCTGGCATTGATCCCACGCTGGGGGCGCGAAGCGAGTCGGTTTGAGGAGGTAGGGGCCGTGCATCTGCCCCGCCCGGCGATTGGGAAGCTCTCACGTCTCTACAAATCAACGTTGCTCTACTACCTTGAGCACACAGCCTTTGCGTTTATGACAGCGGCACTGATCGCACCACGACGACACGAGGTTGAAGCTGTCTACGTACGGCAGGTGATCTGTGCCGCCTGGTGGGCCGGCGTGCTCGGGCCACGCCTGGGGATACCAGTGATCTACGAGGCACACGACCTGGAGGCGAGGAATCCATCGCGGGCACGGGAACCGTGGGCCGAGGGACTTTTGCACCTGATTGATCGCATCGCACTGACGCAGTCTTCGGCGGTTGTGTCGCTGACCGACGATTTTCGGCAGTTGCTGGCAACGCTTGGCTGGCGCAACCTGGACGAAGTATTTGTCGTTCCCGACGCCTATGACGAGCAGATTTTTGCGCAAGGGAATCGGCAGGAAGCCCGGCAAACCCTGGGGCTCCCCGCCGAAGCACCGATCATCGCGTACGCAGGCATGACGTTCGCGCATCGGTGGCTTGAGGGTCTGCTGGCCGCGTGCGCGGAACTGCGGCAAAAATGCCCAGATCTGGTGCTCATCCTGGCAGGCGGGCGGGATCACGAACGCGAGGCTTTGCGCAAGCAGGCCTATGATCTTGGTTTTGGTGATGGTGGGCAGCAGCAAGGACAGGGCGTCTGCCTGCTCATCCCACCACGGCCCCAGACCGAGATTGTCACCTACCTGCAGGCAGCCGATGTCCTGGCGATACCAGACACGGTAACAGACATTACAGCCTCGCCGCTGAAACTCTTTGAATATCTTGCCCTGGGTCAACCGATTGTACTGCCCATCTTGCCTGCATTGCAAGAGATTGTGCCCCTGCACCTGAGTCACACCTTTGCCCGACGCGATCAAGCAGGTCTGACGAAGGCCTTGGGGGACGCGCTGGCACGGGCACCGGATAGGAGGCGGGCGATGGCACGCCGGGTAATCGCGGCCGAACACACCTATGGCAAACGCGCCGAACGCATTCTCGCGGTTGTGAACCGCATCAAGAACAACGAGCCCTGATTTGACGCAATGTGCTAAAAGCGTGTACCATACGTCATGGAGAGGCAGAATTGGTCGCCTCTCCATGCAGACGTTTGCGAGTTTGCAGGCGAGCAAGTACCTGTAAACCACCAGGAGTCACGTATGATCACCATTATCATCTGGGCGGGCGTCGGTCTGGTTGTCCTCGGTGTGGGGGGAGGCATTGCCACCACTGCCACAACCGCCTTTATTCCGGCCCTCTTTGGGCTAGTTCTGATCGTTTTAGGCTGGCTGGCACGCAATCCAGCGCGTACCAGGCTAATGACGCTCATCGCGTTGGGGATCGCAGCGCTGGGGACCATTGCGGCGCTCGCCAATGTCGGGCGTCTGGCTGGGGCAGGCGGGGTCGGCCTGAATGCGGCAACCTTCTCGAACCTCATCATGGCCTTCTTCAGCGTACTACCACTTGGCTTCTGGGCCGTGGAGCGGATGACAGGCATGAAGTTGTTGGAGGATTAGCGGGAAACCGATGCTGGGGCAAAAAAAGGCCAGCGACACTGGCCTTTTTTTGCGTGCCAGCACACAGCACCTAGACTGTCCCAAGGCGATAATTACGGCGGGTCAAGCCAGCAAGGATAGCGCCGGTCACGGCAATCAGCGCAAGCAGGACACCGAGCAAACCGGCAATATCAGCGAGACGCGCATTGTGCTGAACGATCTCGATGACGGGTTGCACAAGATAGTAGGTTGGAAAGATACGTGCGATCCACTGCGGAATGTCGGGAAAGAGGGCAATCAAGGCGGGCGCATACAAAAGCAAACCGATGGCCTTGATCGTGGCAAAGAGCGAATTGACATCCTTGACAAGCACTCCCATCACAATCCCCAGTTCGGCGGAGAAGATCGCCCCCAAGAGCAAGACCCCCGCGACAAGGCCAGTGCGCTCGTTAAGGGCACCATTGAGCGCAAGCACAACCAGCGCCATGACGGTACTCAAGCCAACGCCAAGCAAGCCCTTGGCAAGGTACACATCAGCGGTGGTCGCCGGCGTGATCGCCAACGCCGTCAGCGTCCGGTGCTGTTTTTCGCTGACCAGCGATGAAGCAGGGAGCATCATTGCCCCAAAGACGACACTCATCAAGATGAGCAGCGGCAAGATGCGATCTTGCCAAGGCAAGGCGACGGTATCGCCAAGTATCGTGGTCGTCAAAGTTACAGGTAGCTCCTGTCCCGCGATCTGACGCGTCCAGGCAACAAGGGCTGTACTGAGCAGAGCGCGATCCTTCAGCAGACTCTCGCCCCAGACATAAGCGATCATCGTTGTTGGTTGGCCTGCGGCAAGCTGCGCATCAAAATCTGCCGGTACGACCACGCCCATATCAATGGCCCCCCGACGAGTTGCTGCCTCGAGTTCAACCTGCGTAGCAAAGATCGTCAGCCGGATCGAGGTCATCGCAGCGGCTGATTGGCTCAACCGCGAGGATCCCTCATCAACGATACCAAGGCGGGGCTTGCCACTAAAGAGCGTCCCAAAGAGCAGCGCAAGGGCGAGGCTGAGGACAAGAGGAACCACCACAGCAAAGATAAAAATAATATTCTTGGGGCCCTGCACCAATTCACGATAGAGCAAAACCCCCACTCGATAGAGACTCATCGGAATCTCCTTTGCAGCGTCAGCGTACCAATGGTCATCAGTACCGCTGCATACGCCAGCAAGACCAGCAGATTGGCACCAACCTCGCGCCAGCCGGCCGCAAAATTAAGGGTACGAAAGAGGGTATCAACGAGATAATACGACGGGATCAGCCGCATCCAGTTGGAAGTCAGACCGGGGATCAAGAGGCTCAGCGTCGGCAACGCGAGCAAGAGCATCGCGAGGATGCCCCAACCCATCACCGACATCAAATCGCGCCCGACGGAAGCAATCAGGAACGCCACCCCGGTCACCATGGCCGCCCCAGCGAGAAGGGCGAGCAAATTCAACAAGGGCTGAGCCGTGAGGCCCCCGGTAACCAGCAAGAGCAACGCAGCCTGCGCAAAAGCAAAGAGCGACCCAAAGATCCCTTTCGCAAGAAAGAGCCCGCGCATCGTCAAAGGGGTCACCAGCAACGCCCGGATGGTACCACCCTCGACCTCACTCGCAATCAGACTGGCGAGACCGAGGCATTCCACCATCAAGATAAAGACCACCAGTAGTGGCAGCATGCGCTGGCGAGGGGCAATCTGCGCCCCGGCCATATCAGGGCCAAGCACCGTCTCGGTGACCTCAATTGGCAATTCCTGTCCAAGAATGAGAAAGACAAACTCTTGCAACGCCACCTGGTAGATGGACACAAACTCGGGGGGAACATCGGGGGCAAGGAAGAGGGTCACCTGAGGTTGCGTACCAGCCTGCAACTGAGCGGCGAGATCATCAGGAAAGACAAAGCCAACGGGAAGATCGCCGGCAAGGATGGCAGCCTGTAACTCTTCTGAGGTAGCAAAACGAGCGATGCGCACCTCATCAGCACTGCTCAACTCAGCCTCAAGCGCAGGAGGAGCCTCGGCGAGCACCAACCCGAGCGCAAGCGTCTCATCAACCGTTTTGGGAAGAAGAAAGTAGAGGCCGGTAAAAGCCACCAGCGACAAAACGGTCACAAGGGCAAAGAAGCGATTGGCAAAATAGCCCTTGAAATCCTTGGCAATGAGCGCGGTCAGCATCATCGTGGTCATGACGCAAGCCCCCGGCCAGTAATGCGAATGAAGATATCTTCAAGGGTCGCCTCGGCGCTATGCAAGGTGACGACCTGTTCACCCTGGAGCAAGGCAGCGACCTCGGCGGGGGTATCAGCGCGATCGAGCATAACCTCACGGCGCTGCAGAGTGCCATCGGGGGCGAGCACTTCGACGTACACCATACGCTCGCCATACTGCTGCTTGAGCGTATGCGGCGTATCGAGGGCGACGATGGTACCGCGATCAAGAAAGGCAACCCGATCACAGAGCAGATCGGCCTCGTGCATATCATGGGTCGTCAAAAAAATCGTCGCCCCGCGGGCCTGTTCCTCACGGATCACATGACGAATCGCCTGCGCCGACGTCGGATCAAGGCCCTCGGTTGGTTCGTCGAGAAAGAGCACATCGGGTTGATTGACGAGGGCACGTGCAACCATCAGACGCTGCTTCATCCCTTTGGAATAGCCTTCAACCTTATCTTTGCCGCGGCCATCGAGGCCAACCCGACGCAACAGTGCATCGGCATCAAAACCGCGCACCCCGAAGAGACGGGCAAAGAGATGCAGATTTTCGACACCACTCATCGTCTCGTAGAGATTCGTCAACTCGAAACAGACCCCGATCCGCGCTTGTACCTGTTTGGGATGACGGGCAACGTCAATGCCCAGGATCTTAATCTGGCCGGCCTGCGGACGCAACTGGCCAGTGAGCATCTTCACCGTTGTCGATTTGCCAGCACCATTGGGGCCAAGGAACCCAAAGATCTCGCCGGAAGCAACCTGGAAACTGATCTGGTCAACAGCAAGCAACGAGCCATAACGATAGACCAACTGCTCGGCAATAATTGAAGGAATAGGCATCAGAAGCCTCGTAGGGAAAGATGAAAGATGAAAGATGAAAAGGGAAGGGAGAGCGTAGGGTGAGAACATCAAGGATGCAATGTGTGTCGGTGTGCGGTTCAGTCACTGTGAACCTTATCTAAATTACCTTGATTGTACGTTGGGTGTCAATAGGTCTATGGTCGTAGGACCAACCTACTGATCACCCCATGCGCGCCCTGAGCGTGGGTGCAAACACCTCGGCGCGGTGAAGCGAGGCCTGCCCGCGGGATTGAGCAGATGCATTGCGGCAAGACCATTCGGGTTGTGTGACGCAACGGCGCAAAGGCGCGGAGGTTTGATGATTGTACATGCGCAGCTTTGCGCCTCTGCGGCTTTGCGTCAACTGAGCAAGGCAAGGTGGCAAAGAATTTAATGGCGTATGAGGGGCAAGTAGACCCGCGACAGCGGCGCAAGCGGTGTGGTGGTCGGTGTGATCGTGGGCATACGTGTTACGGTGGCCGTGCCGGTCGGTGTGGCTGTTAGCGTGCCGGTGGGCGTCGCCGTACCCGTCGCCGTACCGGTGGGCGTTGACGTCGCGGTGCCCGTTGCCGTACCCGTCGCCGTACCGGTGGGCGTTGACGTCGCGGTGCCCGTTGCCGTGCCAGTGGGCGTCGGCGTGACGGTGCGCGTCGGCGTCGCCGTGGTGGTGCCGGTGGGCGTCGGCGTGGCGGTGCGCGTCGCCGTGGCGGTGCGTGTTGGTGAAGCGGTTGGCGGGGCAGGGGTAGCCGTAGCCGTTGGGTTGTTGGCGCTCAGTGCAGTCAGGGCCGCATCAAGTTGCATGCGCGGCTTGATAATGGTAGGAAAACCGGAGCGTTGCGCAGCGATTGGTTTGCCGGTGATTTGCAGGGTGTTCAAGAGCAAGGTAACGCTTGCGGTAGGAGCAGCCTGCTTCAAGACGGCCCAGGCCCCGGCGACATGAGGTGCCGCCATTGAGGTGCCCGAATACCAGGCATAGGTAGTAGCTGGGACGGACGAGAGGGTAAAATGACCTGGAGCAAGTAAACTCAGAAACGAGGCACTATTCGAGAAACTTGCCACCTGATCAACGGGCAGGCCCGAGGAACTGGTCGTCGTTGCACCAACGCTGATTGCCGTCGAGATACAGGCCGGAAACGAGATTGCGTCACTATAGCTTGTATTGCCTGAAGCAACGACGGTCGCAATGCCAACACTGCGCAACGAGTCGATAATTTGCTTCATCGGATCATTATCACACGTCGTCGTATAGCGACCACCGCCGAGACTCATATTCACAGCAGCCAGCGCATAGGTATCGCGTAGGCCATAGACATGCTCAAGTGCCGCCATAAGATCGCTTGACCAAGCCGTCACACAATATGAAGAGCCACACGCAACGCGGGAAAAGACCTGCACCGCAATCAGACCAGCCTCAGGGGCAACCCCGGCGACCGTCTGGGGCACGCCACCGATCGAGAGAGTGATCGGCTTGCCGGCCACAATGCCAGCCACGTGCGTCCCGTGCGCACATCCCGTAATTGAGGCATCACATGCCTGACCTGAACCAGGTTGCGTTGAGGAACTGACCCCACCGGGACAGAGGCTTGTTGTACTCGAAGTATTGGAAGAGAAACAGGCTTCGGCGACCGTCTGACCGGCAAGAAAGGGATGCGTTGTCTGGACACCCGTATCGAGCACGGCGACCACGTACCCATCACCAGTAAAGCCTTGCGCCCAGGCCGTCGTTGCACCGATCAGTGCGGTACTCTCGTGGAGGTTAGCTTGCAACATCAGATCAGACTGAAGGCGCACCACCTCGGGGGAGGCAGCGAGTACCTGGAGCGCGGCAGCATCAACGTCGAGGGCCATAGCCGGGGTCAGAGTATAGCGATGGCGAATGGTGGCAACGTGCCCAGCAAGCCGAGACTGGACGGCATCCTGCGCCTGTTCAATGCGGCCGCGCTGGTCAGCGACGTCAGTCGCAGTCGTCAACGAGCCTTCGGGAACCGTGGGAACACCAAGCGTCACGATAACCTGTACACTGCCATCTGCCTGGGCGACTCTGCTCAATTCAGCGAGACGCTTGACAAAGTCAGGATCGCGCTGCGAGGCAACATGGGCGGCATGTGAACCAGACTGCTCAGCAAAACGGGCCTGGGCAGCATCACCAGTGGGAAACTGAACAAGCGTGAGCAGCAGCAATACAAAGAGAACCAGCGCATGCACAGCATAGCGGCGACGGCGCGGCAACGGTACTAACGATGAAAAACATGGCATCAGATCCCCCAGGTACGCGGCACAAAGATCCGCTTATGGCATCAAGCCCCCCAGGTACGCGGCACAAAGATCCGCTTAAAGATTTCGAGGGCATAGCGATCAGTCATGCCCGCGATATAATCCACGACGGCCCGTTCGATCGGTTCATCGCGTTCCCGGTTAATGCGTAGCAAATCAGGGGGAAGTTGTTCAGGATATTTGACAAAGTAGGCATAGAGCGTCTCGATCACAAAGCGAACCTTCTCATCATCAGCCTTCGCCTTCCGGTTCAAATAGACCTCGCGATACATAAACTCGCGCAGTCGGTTGGTGGCCTCGAGAATAGGAGCGCTCATCGCAATCAAGGGAGGATCGGGGGGCGTTCCTTCACCGGTGGCCCACCAGTTATGGGTAATCAGGTCACCAACCATCGTATTGAGGCGTTCACCGTGAGTATGACCGAGCCGATCGAGCAGATCGGCGGGCAAATCCTCTTTATGCAAAACACCAGCACGAAGAGCATCATCAATATCGTGATTGATATAGGCGACGCTATCACAGATCTTAATGATCTGCCCCTCCAGGGTATGGGCGGTACCCCAGGCTGTCATCATGATATCACGGCGCGCTTTAGAGTGGAGATAAATACCCTCGCGAACGTCATAAGTGAGATTGAGACCACGGCCATCGCGTTCGAGCACCTCGATGATCCGACGCGACTGTTCATTATGGCGGAAGTGGTCAGGGAAGATGCGGGTGAGGGCCGTCTCACCGGCGTGACCAAACGGAGCATGGCCGAGATCGTGGCCCAAACCAATCGCCTCGGTCAGATCCTCATTGAGATGCAAGGCCCGCGCCACCGTCCGCGAGACCTGCGTCACCTCGAGGGTATGAGTCAGGCGGGTACGATAGTGATCGCCAAGGGGCGCAATAAAAACCTGGGTTTTATGCTTCAAACGGCGAAATGGCTTCGAGTGCAAAATACGATCGCGATCACGTTGAAACGCCGGACGGATGGGACAGGGAGGTTCAGGATGTTCACGCACCGCATCGGCGCTAAAAGCCGCCAGAGGCGAAAGCGTCCGGCGTTCAAGTTCTTCTTGATACTCACGTACATGTGCAGAGACCATACGCCTTCCATTCTGGTGGCACGCGATGCCAGTTACGCTAGCACCTCGTGCCAGCAGACCAGGCCTTGCGATAAGGGCAGTTTTTCGTGCAGTCCTTCCGTTATTATTTTACCTCACTACGCAAACGAATCTTTTCTCAATAATGATCATTCCAGTGCTAGAATGATGGTGCAGGCGGAGCAACCGCCACATCTGATACCTCTCTCTCACATCCTCTATGGTCAAAGCGGCCTGTGCTGTCCCCCAGCACAGGCCGCTTTCGTTATCACCAGAGCGCATTCGACGGATCATGTTTCGACCACAACGGTATGCAGGCCCACAATCTGGCCTGTTGATGAGATCCCCAGCAGAAAGACATCGGCCTGATAGCCGCCGATGCGACAGGCAACCGGATTGGCAAGACGCTGCCGAAAGACCTCGCGCAGCGTCGCAAAGCGGGCCGCCTGAGCACGTTGCTCTGGCGACATCCAAGGCTCGGCACGAGCAGGGGCCGCCAGGAAGGCATCGGCGTCAAGCATGCGCATTGGAGCACCATCGGCAAGGGTGTGGCAAACCTGCGAGGGGGTCAGACCGGAGTATGCAGGGGGCACAAAAGGATCGAGGGGTGCATCAATTTCACTGGGATAGAGCAAGCCTTCGGCGGCCTGGGCAAGCGCAGCAAGATCAGGATGCGGATAGGGACGGCGGATCAACGGGAGAAAGACCTGGCTGGGGGCAGAACTCGGACGAGCACCGACTGGTGGATGTGCGAAAGCGAGCGTACAGGTCAACACAACAACCATCCATACAAGAACACGCATAACAACCTCTCTGTGGTGTAGGACTAATACGTGCCACATAAGCCCCTCGCCGCCACATCAACCCTCCCGTCAAAGGGTTTCTCCCCACGTACACCCACGGAACAGCCTGGACACCGGCGACCATCCGCTGGATGCCCGCGTGCGCGGGCATGACATGGGTGCGCCCCGCCCTGTCGTTCCCACGCACGCGGGAACCCAGGTTTGGGCCAGCCTGCGCCAACCACGGCGTGGCACACACTACTGCGGTGGGAGGCTTCATCAGGCACCCTTGCATAGGACAAGTGAAACCCATTGAGCCAACCCTCACCTGCGAGGGAGGCATCCGGCTCCTCAACCCAGCGGGGGGAGAGGCTTACGCCTAATAGACCGTTGAGAGGCGGCAAAGGATACGCTTGATTATGCGCTTGTGATGAGATTCTTTCTGTGGTATGCTGGCGTTTCCAAACATCCGGACCGAGGGTCGCCACTGTTGCGGCTGACACCAGAGTATCCTTGTCATCGATGTAGTTGCTGTTTGAGACAACCCCGATCATCTCTATGCAGATTCCAATCGATCATCCTGAAGCGTTATTAGCGTTGCTGCGCGTACTGCACGAGCAGATTCGTGATGCAGTGGTGACAGCCTGCGAACAGTCGGCAGTCGAAGAACTGGCTGGCGTGGCCGAAGATGGGCAGGCCGGCGATACGATCTATGCAATCGACCGGGTAAGTGAGGCGCTGCTCGTGGATTTTTTTGGTGAGCATGTGGCCCCACGCTGGCCGCTGGTGTTGTTCGCTGAGGGATTGCCGCCCGATGGTATCACGCTGCCGGTGGGGATGCCACCTGACAAAGCCGTGATCCGTGTGCTCGTTGATCCGATTGACGGCACCCGCGGCTTGATGTATCAGAAACGCCCGGCCTGGATACTGACCGGCGTGGCCCCCAATCATGGCCCGGCAACCCGCCTGCGTGACATTGTGCTGGCGGTGCAGACCGAGATTCCTCTGGTCAAGCAGCATCTCTGCGATACGCTCTGGGCGGTGGCTGGCGGGCCGCTGCACGCGGAACGACTCAATCGACTGAGTGGTGAACGGTGGCCGATCACACTGCGTCCATCACGAGCGACCACGATTGCCCACGGCTTTGCCATGATCAGCCGCTTCTTTCCGGGGGCACGGGAAGAACTCGCGGCGATTGATGAAGCGATGGTACGGGCGGTACTCGGCCCACCCCAGGCGGGCAAGGCCCACTGTTTTGAGGATCAGTATATCTGCTCGGGAGGCCAACTCTACGAGTTGATCGCTGGGCACGACCGGTTTGTCGCTGACCTACGCCCGCTGCTTGACCAATATATGGCAGCCCGCGGCGAAGCCCTGGGAATCTGTTGTCATCCGTATGATCTCTGTACGGCACTGCTGGCCGAACAAGCCGGGGTGCTCCTCACGGATGAGTATGGCAACCCATTCGATGCTCCTTTCACACTTGATGCTGACGTGGGCTGGATTGGCTATGCGAATGCAGCCATTCGGAGCCAGATCGAGCCTGTGCTCCTGGCTGAGTTACGCAGGCGGTTGAAATCAGGGAGTGCCAACTGAAGTCGGCACTCCGGTACACCCAATTCAAGCTTTAATAACCTTCAGCCCTTCATGTTCTGCGGAACGATGCCAACTTCGTTGGCATCGTTCCGCAGAGGAGTCCCTACGTGCCACATGAGTTTGAGCGTTTTCTGCAGGTTGTCCGGGCGGAACGAGATTTTTTTGGGCATACCGAGGGTTCTATCTACGCGAGTCGTGGGCCAGGTTGGGTTGATCTGGTTGGCGGCGCGGCTTTTGATGGCGGCACACTTGCGCTAGGCTGGCCACTTGGAACCGGGACATTTGTGGCTGTGCAACCACAGAGCGAACCCGTGATCGAGATACGTATCCTGCCTGACCCACACGCAACTGGGGAGGTTCACCCTCGCTCGGGACAACGCCAAAGAGACAAGAATCGCACTCCTCTTGCCGACGTTGCGTCATACAGGGTGCAGTGTCATCAATTAGCGACCCTCGATGGTACACCATCCAGCTATGGCGAGGGGAGAAAGGTGCTGAGCGAATTCCCGGCGATGGTGCAGATCGTCGGTGGGATCTGGCTCGCCCTGATGCGTGAAGAGTTTGTGCGTTTTCCAGGCGGGGTGAGGGTGCTGGTGCAGCCGAACAGCGGCCCTGGCGCAACAATGGGCCTTGGGGCGGCCATAGCGCAGGCACTTGTCGCGGCGTTTCAGGTACAGCTGGCCCCGCGTGAACTGGGTCTGCTGGTTCAGACGGCACTGCATCGGAGCAGTGGCACGAATCCGGGCGTGCTTGGGCCACTCGTCAGTGTCTGTAGCCACGCTGGGTCACTGCTGCTCGTGCATCAACAACCAGCCTGGCTCTGGGGCGAATTGCATCTCCCGCCGGGCACCGCACTGTGGGCGGTGGCGATCGGAGATGGACCGCCGATAGAACCCCAGCATCAATTGCAGGTGGCAACGGCGATGGCCTACCATCTCGTCGCTGAGGTGACCGCGACAGCGCCAAACGACGCAAACAGCTACTGGCGCGGGTATCTGAGCAACCTTGGAACAGCCCGCTATGAAGCACGGGTGCGTGCCACGTTGCCGGTGAGCCTGAGTGGGGCCGCGTTTCTGGAACGCGCAGACGTACCTGCCGGCATATCTATTGATCCTGCGGTATCCTATCCGGTGCGAGCAGCCGCAGCCCTCGCCGTTGAAGAACATCTACGCGCACGCATGATCGCGGCGCTATTACGGGCGGCGGCAAGCAAAGCTCAGCGCGACGAAGATCTGCATCTAGTCGGCGAATTACTGGCGCGCTCACACGGCGGCCAGCGTGCCGCAGGCTTGGGCGATCCGCGGGCCGACCGGCTCGTCGAAGTCATTGCCCTCGACGGGGGCAGCCTCGGTCTCTATGGGGCACGGGCAACCGCAGCGGCGTCGGGGGCAAGCCTGGTCGTGCTGGGCCATAACGATGCCGAAGCTGCGCTACAAACCCTCGTTGACAAGGTTGTCCAGGAGTCGGGATTGCATATGCGAATAACTGGCGGCACATCATCGGGAGCGCACGCATCCGGGGTACGCGAGGTGTGATAGCCTGCAACATCTGCAACGAAATTTCGTGTGAGGTAAAGAGATGATGCCACGCTTGATGGTCATTCTGCTGATAAGTCTGCTAACCACTGGATGCAGCAACCATGCGACGGATCAGCCAAGCATCACCGCGCTACCTACCTTCGAGGCAACGCTGACGCCAACGATGATTATGATGACCCCAACGATCGTCGGGACACCAACGCCAACAGCACGTGAACTGATGGCAACCACCCAGGCTGAAGAAGCCCGGATAGAGGCAACCACCCTTGCGGCGCAGCGGCAAGAGGTTGCGCAACAGGTCTTTCGTGACGATTTTGTCGATAATCGCAACGCCTGGTTTACCGGGGTGTTCAATGAGGTTGAAACAAATACCATCGAGGATGGCTTTTTCAAAATAGCCTGGACAGCCTCAGGGGCCTCGTACGAACTCTATGAGGTACGCGAGCTCAATAATTTCATTGCTGAACTCGACTGCCGCATTCACGAAGGTGATCGCAAGGGGAGCTGCAGCCTCGTTTTTGGGCATCAGGGTGAGTTGGGGTTTTACAAATACGAGCTCTTTGAGGATTACTACAGGCTCTTCATCATTCAGAGCAATGCTGAGCCAGGGATCCTGGCCGAAGGCGATCCGTCATCGGTGATCAGCGCACCTGGGGAACTCAACCAGCTACGCATCATCCGTGAAGGCACCCGCATCCAAATTGAACTGAACAACGTCATGCTTGCCAGGGTCAACGATAACACCTACCCTGGCGGCAAAGTTGGCGTCTCGACCAACTCATACAGCGACGTTGACAAGGTCGAAGTCTGGTTGGATCGCTTTGCGATCTGGAGCTTGCCGGAGTAAGTGTAGGTTCCTTCGCTAGAAAACCAGCATAACTGGCCTTGCGGCGAAGGAACCATGCGCAACCTTACAACACCACGCCAATGGCCCGCTGAATATCTTCTTCCTCTTCGATCTTCGCCAGCACCTCGGCTGAGGCTGGCTCATCGAGGGTCAAGACCATCATCGCCTGCTCGCGGGGCGCAAGGCGACCGACATACATACCCGAGATATTGACGTCACTGGTACCGAGCAACGTACCGACACGGCCGATCATACCGGGGCGGTCACGGTGATAGGTAAAGAGCAGCGGACCGTTGGGCACAAAGTCAACAAAATAGCCATCAGCCTGAATGATATGTGACTCGCCGCGCAAGACACTGCCACTGAAACAATGGAGATTCTCTGCCGTCTGGACATTGACAACCAGCAGGCCAGTATAGCTCTGCGCATCAGGATCAGTACGCTCGGTGAGACGCACACCGCGCTCGCGGGCGATGAGCGGCGCATTGACAGGCGTAATGCGCATGGGGCTATTGGCTTCAAGCAGACCTTGCAGCACCGCGAGGCGCACCGGGTGGGTATCTACTTCGGCCAGTTCACCGCGAAATTCGAGGTCATAGCTACGCACCGGATCAACAATCATCTGGGAGATCAGGCGCCCGAGTTGACGACCAAGGGTCATATAGGGCTGCAAGACACCCCACGATTCAGGGGCCACAAACGGTGCATTGACGGCATAACGTGGCGTTTCGCCGCCAAGCGCAGCCGCAACACCCTCGGCGACCTCGCTTCCGGCAGAGATCTGGGCTTCGGCGGTTGACGCACCAATATGGGGCACCGTAATGATCTTGGGGTGATGGGTCACCAGCGCATCAGGCGCGGGCGGCTCTTGACTAAACACATCAAGCGCAGCAGCGGTCAACTGGCCGCTATCAAGCGCTTCCATCAAAGCTGCCTCATCAACAATGCCACCACGGCTAGCATTGATCAAACACGCCCCACGCTTCATGCGCGCAATACGGCTGGCATCAAAGAGATTGCGGGTTCCCTCAACAAGAGGAATATGCAACGAAACAACATCACTCCGGGCGAGCAGATCGTCCATCGAAACCAACTCGACCCCGATCTGCTCAGCGCGGTCAAGCGAGACCACCGGATCATAGGCAAGAATCGTCATCTCGAGGGCACGGGCACGGATGGCGACTTCGGAACCGATCCGCCCGAGGCCAACGAGGCCAAGCGTCTTGCCCCGAACTTCCCAACCGACGAACTTCGTCCGCTCCCACTTGCCACTCTGGAGAGAAGCGTGGGCCTGAGGAATCGAGCGGGCAAGGCTGATGAGCAAGCCTATCGCAAGCTCGGCCACGGCAACATTATTGGAGGCAGGCGCATTGACGACAATAATGCCATTGCGGGTAGCCGCCTCAACATCAATGTTATCGACACCGGTTCCAGCGCGCCCGATCACCTTCAACTGCTTGCCTGCCGCAATGACCTCGGCGGTCACTTTGGTGGCCGAACGCACGACCAGGGCATCATACTCGGCAACCTGCGCAAGCAGCGCTGCCTTATCAAGATCGAGCTTAACATCAACCGCGCCCGCCCGCCTGAGAACGTCGAGGCCCTCAGCCGCAATCTTCTCTGTGACAAGAATCCGATCCATGAAAACATTCTCCAGCTATAGACATCAGCCAACACGAAAGAGGCCGATGCGCAAATCAGCCCACACTTTATCATACCAGAGCGAGTTTCAAGCAGAGTAATACCGCTGGATGCCCGCGTGCGCGGGCATGCCAAGGTTAGCCCTGCGCACGATGCAAGCGCTGTTCAAGCTCTTCGCAGATCGCGTGAAGGAGCAGACCGTGGACTTCCTGGATGCGGGCGCTGTTGTCGCTCGGCACCACGAGGCTATGATCGGCGAGGTTCAGTGCCAAACCGCCATCTTTGCCAAGCAGGGCAAACGTGATGAGACCCGCCTCACGGGCCGCATGTAGCGCGGCCAGAAGATTGGGCGAACCACCAGAGGTACTGAAGATAACCAGCAGATCGCCGGGCCGGCCAAGCGCCTGGATCTGACGGGCAAAGACCTGTTCGTAACCAAAATCATTGGCGATGCAGGTCAGCGCCCCAACATCGGTATTGAGGCAAATCCCAGCGAGCGGGCGGCGATCGCTCCGATAGCGCCCGACCAGTTCCTCGGCAAGATGGATCGCATCAGCGGCACTGCCACCATTGCCACACGTAAAGAGCGTCTGCCCGGCCAACACCGCCTCGGCAATGCGCTCAACGAACGCATCGACCGCCGCTGACTGCGCCGCAAAACGCTGGAGCACGGCAACGAGTTCATCGCATTGATCAGTAAAAGAGCTATGCATCACAAGAGTAACCATACTATACGGCGGCAAAATCTTTGGCATTGTAGCATACGTTCAAGCCAGCCACGATAGTAGTGCCAACTTCAGTCGGCCGCAGCAAGCGCCAACCCCGAAGCTACGCCCGTAAAAACATCCATCTCCTGGAGACGGTCGGCCCCGAATTTGTTGGCAAGCATTTTGACAAAGCGCGGCACGCGTGACGAGCCGCCGGTACGCAAGACGACATCAATATCGTCGGGCAAGAGATCGGCAGCGGCAAGCGCCCGATCAATGCACTGCTCAACAGCCCGCACATCAGGGCCAATCAGGCGGTCAAAATCCCAGCGTGGAATCACTTCATCAAAGGCAATCTCGCCCATGTGCATACCGAGCACCGTCTCGCGGGCCTCACTGAGCCGCACCTTGGCAGCTTCGACGGCCTCGTAGAGGGGCAAACCATAATTCTGGCGCACAAGCGAGCGGAGCGCACGCAATTCGCGTGGGCGGTCGCCAATTGCAATGGCCTCATCAATAATCTCAAGATAGTGGGGTTGAGTGAGATCGATGATCTGCTGCCACTCGCAGAGATGATCGAGCACATGGGTCGGGAAGGGCAAGCGACGAGAACCGAGGGTGGCACCTTCGCCAAAATGGGGCAAGAGGCGACCCATCACCAGGCGCTGATCAAGCAGATCGCCGCCCACGGGCACCCCATCGATCGCCAGAATCTGCCGACTACCGGAACCATCGAGGCGCATCACCGTGACATCAAGCGTACCGCCGCCAAAGTCAAAGACAAGCACATGCTCGGCGCGTCGGACAGTACGGGCATACGCCAGGGCCGCAGCCGTCGGTTCTTCGAGAAAGGTCACCTCGGGCAAACCGGCGAGCTTGCAGGCAGCCTGCATACGTTGAAACGCAAGTTCATTGCTAGCCGGATCGAGGCTATAGAAGACCGGACGCCCAATCACCATGCTGGTCACCTGGGTACCCAGCGCAGCCTCGGCCCGTTCAAGGATCATCCGTAGGGCAATCGCGATCAATTCCTCGAGCGTATACAAGGTACCAAACACATTGGTACGCGAAAAACTGCGGTCGCGCAGCCCTGTCTTGAGCGATTGAAAGAGCCGCCCCGGTGCATTCGCATCAACTTTCACATACAGGGCCTGTTGAATCGTCCCAAAATCAGCGAAGGTTACCTCGGCATCGCCAATATACTTCCATTCATACTCAACTTCGCGCCCAACATTGCCCTCGGTAAACCGATTGATCGCCTCACGACCAAGATAGGCAGCCCCTTCGCGAGTCATAAAGAGCGTTGAGCGCAGAATGCCTGGATTGGCATTCACCGGATCAAGTGGCAAGAGCCGAACCTGACTGCCATCATAGATGGCTGCGCTCGAATTTGTTGTCCCAAAATCCAGCCCGATACGCATTGCATTCTCCTCATCATGCGAGGGGTACCAGACGAAGGATACCTGACAGGAAAGAGGGTGTCAATGCGACGATCGACTGAAGTACGAGTGCATATCCTGCAACAGACTGATGCAAACGAACGTCAGATCAGGCATAATGAGAAAAGTTTGCACATAGCAACCGCGACAAGATTCATGTGGGTGGGTAGGGCAAGGCCCTACAACGCAAGGAGTTATCAACGATGGCTGCAACAGCCACACCTCAGAAACGCAACCGCAATGGACGGCGCTGGATCATTGGACTCGTCGTCATCGTGTTGGGCATTGCTGCGCTAACTGGCGTGGTCATGACCTTCCTGAATCAAGGGGCCACACCCGGCACCTTGCCTGCGGGTTGGCAGGAAGTCGAAGTTACCAGCGGAAGCATCACATCGTCGGTACGCGCCACAGGAAATGTCGAGCCACAGGCCGAGGCGCAGGTACGGTTTGAAACCAGTGGCACCGTCACCGAAATCATGGTGCAACCTGGTGACGTTATTGAAGCCGGTCAGCCCCTTGCCCGCATTGACACGACTACGCTTGAGTTGCGCGTACAGCAGGCCCAGGCGGATCTTACGCAGGCCCAGGCGGATCTTGAAGCCCTGCTGGCGGGTTCGACGGAAGAAGAACTTGCCGAGGCAAACGCACGCGTCGAGCAGGCACGGCGCCAGTATGCCCAAGCGGCAGGAAGTGTCAGTGCAGCTGACGTGAGCGCAGCCCGTGCCGAGCTTGAGAGTGCTCAGGCCCGGCTGGCCCGGCTGGAAGCAGGCCCCGCGACCGACGAACTGGCAAGCGCCAACGAACGGGTGCAGAGTGCCCAGACGAATCTCGCCAACGCACGCACAAATCTGAGTGCAGCAAAAGAACGCGCCCGCAACGATCTGGAAACACGCGCCAACGCCTTGCGCAACGTCCAGGATGAGTATAGCCGGATCTACTGGGAAAACCGTGAACTTGAACGCTTGCCAACGGATCTCCCCCAAGAGCGGCGCGATCGCGAAGAGCAAGCGGCACGCAATGTGACTGATGCCGAAACAGCCTTGCGCAATGCCCAGACGGCCTACGAACAGGCGCAACAAGAAGAGATTAACAGCCTTGCCGCCCGCGAAGCCGAGTTGAACAGTGCCATCGCAGCGCGTGATCGCCTGCTCCGTGGCACTGAAACCGAGACCATCGCCGAGGCTCGCGCCGCCGTGCAACGTGCCCGCGCTCGCCTTGATCAATTGACCGGGGCGCAACGCCAGAGTGAGCTCGCGACCCAACAATCGGGTATCGAAATTGCGCAGGCGTCACTCGATCGTCTGCTTGCCGAGCCGAGCAGCGCCGCCCTCACCGCTCGCGAAGCCGGATTGATCCGCGCCGAAGTGGCCCTCAAGAGTGCCCAGCGTGACCTGGGTCAAGGCACCCTGGTGGCCCCCTTTGCGGCGACGGTTGCCCGCGTTGATATGCGCGTAGGTGAACCTGCCGACGCATCAGCCGTGATTGCCCTAGCCGATCTGAGCAGCTTTCACGTCGATTTGCCCGTCGATGAACTCGATATCGCCGAAGTGCAGCTTGAGCAGCGGGCAACGATTGAACTCGATGCCCTACCTGGTGCACGGCTCGGCGGCGTTGTAACGGCGATTGCCCCGCTCGCCACACGTAGCGAAACGGGAACCACGACCTACGAAGTCACGGTCACCTTTGACGAGGAGAGCCCGGGCGTACGGTCTGGGATGACGGCGGTCGTCGCGATCATTACCGAGGAAAAAGAGGATGTTGTCCTTGTGCCACGACGTGCGGTGCGTGCCGAGGGCGGGCAGAGCTTTGTCCTGGTGCCCAATCCTGCGCTTGTGCCGCAACCAGCGATACCGGGGCAACCTGCAGCGCTACCTGGTGATCGCCGACCGGTGACCATTGGCCTAAGCAGCAGTGAGTTTGTTGAAATCGTTGAGGGGATTACCCCGGGAGAGCGCGTCCTGGTACAGGATGTGGTGAGCACCTTCAATCCAGCTGGCCCGCCGAATTAAGTCGCTGAGCGCGCGGGCGGGCCGCTCGCGTGCTCAGGAGGTCAACAAACTTCGTTCACAACCTACGAATTATCCTGACTCTTGTGCTTGCTGGCAACAAGAGTCAACAGGAAGCGATGCCATGACTGATTTGATTGTCGTCAAGAACCTCACCAAAGTGTACCGTATGGGTGATGTCGAGGTTCACGCCCTGCGTGGGGTTTCACTGACCATTCGTGAGGGTGAGATGGTCGCCATTATGGGGCCATCGGGCAGTGGCAAAAGTACCCTGATGAATATCATTGGCTGCCTTGACCAGCCGAGCGATGGCGAATACTACCTCGACGGGGTCAGCGTGGCAGATCTCAACGACAACCAGTTAGCCGAGATCCGCAACCAGAAGATCGGCTTTGTCTTTCAGCAGTATATGCTGCTACAACGCACAACCGCGCTGCGCAACGTTGAACTGCCGATGCTCTATGGCGGCAAAGGGGGCAGTCGCCACGAACGCGCCATGGCGGCCCTGGCAGCCGTCGGCATGGACGAACGCATGCACCACAAACCCAACGAGCTCTCGGGTGGGCAACAGCAACGTGTGGCAATTGCCCGTGCCCTCGTCAACGAACCGCGCATTATCATGGCCGACGAACCCACAGGGGCCCTCGACACCCGCACCGGCGAAGAGATTATGGGCATTTTTCAAAAACTCAACCGCGATCAGGGCATTACGGTGATCCTCGTCACCCATGAACACGATGTTGCCCAACACGCCGCACGCATTATTAGCGTGCGCGACGGGGTTATTGCCGGCGACGAACCCGTACAAGGTCGCATTCTCGCAGGGACCCCGGTCGCTGCGATTGGAACCGAGGCCGAAGCAATGGATGAGGTCGCATCGTGAATCTGATCGAATCCTTTCGCATCGCCCTGCAGGCTCTGCTCAGCAACAAACTCCGGGCCTTGTTGACGATGCTCGGCATCATTATTGGCGTTGGGGCTGTCATTGGCATGTTGGCGATGGGCAACGGGTTTCAGGGCTTTCTGAATAGTCAGTTTGCGCAACTTGGGGCGGGTAACTTCTATGTAGCCCCCTTTATTGATAGCAACCGGATTGATGTGCTCACCTCGGCACGCTTGACGGCGAGTGATGCACGGGCCATCATGCAACCAGGCCGCGCCCCGGCAGTCAGCCAGGTTGCGATCGAGTTCAGTGGTAACGCCCAGGTAAGTGCCGGCGGTCAGCGGCGCACCTACAGCGTGCGAGCGGTCAACCCCGAGTGGTTCGAAGTGACCCCTCAGGATCTCGGGCCGGGCCGTCTCTTCACGAGCGACGAGAACCAGGATCGCGCACGGGTCGCCGTGCTTGGCAGCATTGTGGCTGAACGCATGTTTGGTGATATCAATAGTGCGGTTGGTCAGCGGCTCGATCTCAATGGCGTCGGCTTCGATGTGATCGGTGTTTTGACGACCCCTGAAGGCACCTTCAGTATCGGGGCCGATCCTGCCGAAGCGATCTTCATTCCCTATCATACTGGGGTCGCCCGACTCTATCGGAATCAGGTCAATGATCGTATTGACGTTTCAATTATCACGATCAAAGCCCGGAGTGTGAATGAGGTTGATGAGGCGATTCGTCAGGTGACCGCGATTCTGCGCGAGCAGCACCGTCTGACCTATCAAGATAATGATTTTTCGATCATCAACCCCGAACAGATCGCCGCCCAACTCAATAGCGTGATCGGAGCCTTCAACTCTTTTCTCGGGCTCGTGGCCGGTATTTCGCTCGTCGTTGGGGGTATTGGGATTATGAATATCATGCTCGTCAGTGTGACTGAACGCACGCGTGAGATTGGGCTTCGTCGTGCTGTTGGAGCGAAACAGCGTGATATTCTTTGGCAATTTTTGATCGAGGCGTTGGTGCTTTGTCTGATCGGAGCAGCAATAGGCACAGTCTTAGGCTATGGGCTCTCGTTCATCGGAACCTTTGTCCTGGTTAGTCTGTTCAATGCCGAAGGCGCTGAAGCTACGGTCAATATGAGCAATATCATGCTGGCAAGCAGCATTGCAGCCATCATCGGCATTATCTTTGGCTTCTTTCCGGCTCTCCAGGCCTCCCGTCTGAACCCGATTGAAGCCCTTCGTACCGAATAGAGACTATGGCGCTTTTAGAATCCTTTCGCATTGCCTGGGGCGCAATGCTTACCCACAAACTACGTTCGTTGTTGACGATGCTTGGCATCATTATCGGTGTCGGAGCAGTAGTCGGCATGCTCGCGATTGGCGAAGGCTACGCTCGCTACATTGATGCCGAGTTCAATTCGCTTGGGGTTGGCACATTTTATGTCAATCCATCAGTCGACCGCGACGCCGACGACGAGACGCTGAGGCCACAGTTGACCGCGGCCAACGCTGCGGCGCTGATGGAGCCGGGACGAGCACCAGCGATCGATCTGGTGGTAATCGAACTGAACCGGAACGGGGTTGTGAGTGCGGGAGGTGAACGCTTCCTCTTTGGGGTCAAAGGGGTGACACCCGGATTCTTTACCATCGGTGCCCAAGAACTTGGTGATGGGCGTTACTTTACCGACGAGGAAGATCTCGCTAGCGCACGAGTTGCCGTCATCGGGCAAAATGTCGCCACCACGCTCTTTGGAGGCATTGAAGGGTCGGTCGGCCAACGCATCACCGTCAACGGGGTACAATTCGAGGTCATCGGGGTCTCGGTCGCGCAACAGAGCCAGATCTCTGGCGCGTTCGGACGGTTCAGTGACCCAGGTGAGCAGGTCTATCTGCCATATCGCACCGCCCGTGACCGGCTCTTCCGCAACGACGTCACAACACGGGTTGATGTCTCGAGCCTGACGGTACGCGCACGTGATGTCGATCTGATTGATGAAGCGATCCGGCAGGTGACCGAAGTGTTGCGCGAAGAGCATCGGCTGACCTACCAGGCCAACGATTTTCGAATCACCAATCCCGCGCAACTCTCGGCGCAGTTTCAAGCGATCACCGTGGGCTTCAGTGCTTTTCTGGGCACCATCGGGGGGATCTCGCTGCTTGTTGGAGGCATTGGCATCATGAATATTATGCTCGTCAGTGTCGCCCAGCGCACCCGCGAAATCGGCCTGCGCAAGGCAGTCGGGGCCAAACGACGTGATATCCTGCTCCAATTCTTGATCGAAGCCCTGGTACTCTGCCTCGCCGGTGGCGCAATCGGGATCGGCCTGGGGTATCTGCTCTCGTTCGGGGGAACCTTTGTACTCTACGCGATTTCGCAAGACCCCAATATCCGTGCCAGTGTCTCGCTCTTCTCGATCATCCTGGCGACTTCCATCTCGGCGAGCATCGGGATCTTTTTCGGACTTTTCCCAGCGATCCGTGCGGCGCGGCTTGACCCAATCCGTGCCCTGCGCAATGAGTGAAGAAGATGCCATCGCCCTCTTCCAAGGCCTAGGGCGATGGCATCTTCCGTGTATGCACCCGCACGGGCACCCGCAAGGGGTGCCCCTACACCGGATGCGGCCCCGCCCCGGTACGGGCACCCCTTGCGGGTGCCCCGTTGTATCCGATTTCGTATGATGCCATCGCCCTCTTCCAAGGCCCCTCCAGAGTTGACTCGGCAAGAGCATGTATGCTACCATCGCATATATGAGAATGTGACATCCATGTCACCCAAAGAAATTGTCATCAGTTTATCCACTCTCAGATAAGCTGACAAAGTAGGCACCATGCTCAGCCCATTGCCCGCTTGGCCCGATGTTTTGCTCTACCCACTGCTCGCGGCGATGCTGCTCTGGGTTGGCTTGACGGTGATCGTGGGCAGTTTGAACCGACGCAGCCCATGGCCGGGCAGGGTTGCGCTCGTTGCGGTGCTGCCCTTGCTGGCAATGGCCCACCACGAACTCTGGGTCGTGGCACACGATGCAAGCATTGCCGGAGCCTACCGCGCCTTTGTGGCGGGGACGTTTATCTGGGCATGGCACGAACTAGCTTTTTATAGCGGGGTCTTAACTGGGCCATGGCGCAAGCCCTGCCCACCCGAGGCACGAGGCATCAAACGCTTTGGCTATGCACTTGGCACCCATCTTTATCACGAACTGGCCGTCCTTGCCGAAGTTGTGTTGATGCTGTGGCTGCTAGGTGGTGGAACAAATACCCTTGGGCTTCTGGTCTTTGCTTTAAGCTGGGCAATGCAACATAGCGCCAAACTCAATGTCTTGCTTGGGGTACCACGGTTGAATGTCGAACTCTTTCCGCCACATCTGCGTTACCTGGGGAGTTACTGGGCACCGCGGATGCCAAGCGGATTCTTCATTCCCTCGGTCTCGATTGCAACCATGCTTGCCATCATGCTGTGGCTCGCAACATGGGCCCACCGCCTCGATCCATCAGGCGTACGACTCGCCTTGCTCGCCTCACTGGTGACCCTCGGAGCGATCGAGCACTGGATGCTCGCCTTGCCCGCACGACGCACAGTGGCCGTTGCTTCCAGCGTTGATTAACTGGTGCGACCAGATGGGCTCACAACATACAAGAAGAGGCTGTAACCGGGCTTGCTATGCTGGCCTGGCTTTCACTTTTTGCGCAGACAGGCGCATTGGAGTATGATGAAAGGCGCAGCGCAAGGAGGGAGGGATGTTCGAGGCGATCTTTACGCCAGAGTCAGTCGCAGTGATTGGGGCGTCGCCCAATCCTGAACGCGTAGGTTATGCCGTGCTCAAGAATATCCTGGACAATGGATATCCTGGTGCGGTCTACCCAATCAATCCACACATCCCCGAGATTCTGGGGTGTCAAGCATATGCAAGCGTGCTGGATGTGCCTGATCCCATTGAACTGGCTGTGCTGGTGGTTCCCATCGGTCAGGTCTTGCCTGTGGTTGAACAATGCGGGCAGAAGGGCGTGCGCGGTCTGGTTGTCATCACCGCTGGCTTCAAAGAGGCTGGCAGTGAAGGCAACGAGCTTGAACGCAAATTGTTGGCCCTGGTGCGTAGCTATGGTATGGATATGATCGGGCCAAATAGCCTCGGCGTGATTGACACGTTCAGCAAACTTAATGCTTCGTTTGCCGGAGTCATGCCCAATCAGGGCAATATTGCCCTGATGTCGCAGTCGGGGGCTATCTGCGCGGCGATTCTTGACTGGAGCAAGAATCGCGGCATTGGCTTTTCACGGTTTGTGTCACTCGGCAATAAGACCGATATTAATGAGGTCACGCTGCTGCGGGCATGGGGTAGCGATCCCGAAAGCAAGGTGATTCTGGCCTATCTCGAAGATATTAGCGATGGGGCGTCATTTATCGCGACGGCACGCGAGGTGACTCGTCAGGTTCCCGTGATTGCGATTAAGAGTGGCACAACGGCAGCCGGTTCACGCGCTGCATCATCACATACAGGTTCCCTCGCGGGCTCGGAACAAGCCTACGAAGCCGCCTTTGCGCAGAGTGGCATTCTGCGTGCCCGCACGGTGAGCGAGCTCTTTGATCTGGCTTTGATCTTTTCGTATCAGCCCTTGATTCAGGGTAATCGCGTTGCCGTGGTGACCAATTCAGGCGGGATGGGCATTATTGCCGCCGATGCTGTTGAACGCAGTGGCCTGGCGATGGCCCTCTTTGCGCCAGCAACGATCGAGCGGCTGAATCATGATCTGCCCCCTTCGGCAAGTGTCTATAATCCTGTTGATATCCTCGGCGATGCGCGGAGCAATCGCTATCAGACAGCCATTACCGCCGTGCTTGAAGATCCGGGGGTTGATGGCCTGATTATTATGTTAACCCCACAGGCACAGAGTGCCCTCGTTGAGATTGCCGAGACGATTGGAGAGACAGTTGCATCGTACAAGAAGCCAGTTGTGACATGTTTTATGGGTGGTTATAGCCTCGGGCCGGCCTTGGCGGCCTTGAGTCGCGCCCATATTCCCAACTATACGTTCCCCGAACGAGCGGTGCAATCCATTGCCGGCATGCACCACTATTATGAGCGTCGCCGTCGCCCTCAACGGATCTATCGAACCTTTGAGGCTGACCAGGAGCAGGTGCGCCAGATTTTTGCCGATGCACACGCTTCTGGGCGCGTTGAATTGAGTGAAGGCGAAGTCCGTGCGGTTCTCTCTGCCTATGGCCTGCGCCTCCCCGAGAGTCATCTCGCCCTGTCAACCGAGGAAGCGGTGCAACAAGCTGCTATGCTAGGTTTTCCGGTCGTGATGAAGATCGCCAGCCCCGATATTCTGCTCAAGACCGAGATCGGTGGGGTAAAATTGGGCATTACCGGTGAAGAAGCCGCCCGCGATAGCTTTGAGTTGATCGAGTATCGCACTCGCAAATATTGGCCCGAAGCGCGCGTGCATGGGGTCTTTGTCCAGGAGATGATTAAACCCGGTCAAGAGTTTTTGATCACCGTCCATCGCGATCCGCAGTTTGGCCCCCTCGTTGCCATTGGACTCGGCGGGATGTATGTCGAAGTCATGAAGGATGTCGCGTATCGGCTCGCCCCGATCAGCGAACAGGATGTTCGCGACCAGATCCGTTCGCTCCGCGCTTATCCGCTGCTACGTGGGGCCGGTGGCAATCCACCGGTTGATGTGCTCGCCGTCGAAGATTGTGTACTCAGGATTAGTCAACTCGTGACCGATTTTACCGAAATTGTTGAACTCGATATTAATCCGCTCGTGATCCACCACGAAGGCGAAGGTGCCGTGGTGCTTGATGCACGGATCTTGATCCAATAAGCGCCCTCTTTGCCCCTCCCGAAAAGTGAAAAGAGGGTCTATAATAGCAGGAGGAACGACATCTCTCCTGCGGAGGTTTGTATGGCAACGCTCTATGTCGCCTCAACAGAGACGTTTGTGGGCAAAAGCGCTGTCTGTATCGGGTTACTGCGCCGGATGCAGCAGGATGGCTTCAGAATTGGGTATATGAAGCCGGTCAGCGTCGCGGTAGCGCATACCCGCGAGGCAGCAATCGATGAGGATGCTGCCTTTATTCGCGGTACCCTCGGGTTGGAAGCCTCCCTGGAACATATCGCGCCTGTCTTGATTACACCAGGTGTGGTCGAGTCGATTTTGCGTGGGCAGTCGGCAACCTATGCGCGCACACTCCGTGATGCGTATCTGACAATTGCTCGCGATAAAGATATCGTGGTGCTTGAAGGCACCAATACCTGGTCGGAAGGAGCCCTGGTTGATTTGACCTCTGACCAGGTGACCGATCTGTTGCAGGCCCCAACACTCCTGGTGACGCGCTATCGCTCGACCCTCAATGTTGATACGATCCTGTCGGTGCAACGGTATGTCGGTGATCGCCTGCTCGGTGTGTTGATCAATCAGATTGAAGAGCCGCATCTCGACTTTGTGCAGAGTCGCGTGATGCCCTTTCTCGAACGACGCGGCATCCCTGTCTTTGGCTTGATGCCACGCGATTCAACCCTCGGCGGTGTGACGGTCAATGAACTGCTCGAACATCTCGGGGGGCAGTTGATTGGGCAACCAGCATGGTGTGCCCGTACGATCGAGGCGCTGATGATCGGGGCGATGGGGGCAGATGCGAGTATTTCGTTTTTCCGCCGCCGCGCCAATAAGGCCGTGATTACCGGCGGTGATCGCAGTGACCTGCAACTCGCTGCACTTGAGACAAGTACGACGGCCCTCGTGTTGACAGGGAATTTCCGCCCCAGTCCCCAGGTGCTCGACCGCGCCAACGAGCGGCAGGTGCCCATTGTGCTTGTCCCTGACGATACCCTGACAACCGTCGACCGGGCCGAACGGCTCTTTGGGCGCGTGCGCTTTCATCAGGCCGCCAAGCTGCAACGGTTTGCCGAGTTGTTGGAGGCAAGTTTTGATTTTGACCGTTTGTATGATGCGATGGGAATGAGATTGCGCTGAGGAAAGCCTGCGTGGACGGGCTTTGGTCGGCGCTCTATACAAGTTGTGGGGTCTTTGAGCGTATGGAAGAACAGATTGGGCCGCTGGTCTTTGTGGAAAATCTTGAGTATCCTTATCCTTTTGCGGTGGAACAGCCACCTCGCTTCTGGATGGAGGAGACAACCGGGGCACTGGCGGCTGCCATTGAAGTCTATATGCGCGGTGAGAAACTCGCACCAGCGCAACTTGAGTTGATCCAGATCTATTTGCGCCAGTATCTCGAACGGGCGGTTATCGCGGAAGATGCGATGCGCTCACGGCTGCTTGACCGTATTGGGCGCGTACGGACTATCGGCGACCTCGAGCGCCTGGCTGATAGTCTCTCAGAGGCAGGTGTTGAGCCTTTCTGACCTTATGTATCAGTATGTGTTACGTCCGGCTCTCTTTCGCCTGTATCGCGGTGATGCCGAAGGCGCGCACGAACGAACGCTTGCATTGCTGGCAATGGTTGCGCGTCGGCGGATGCTTCTGCACCTGATGCGGCGTTTGTATGCCGATCAACCCCCATCATTGGCCCGTACGCTTTTCGGGGTGCGGTTTCCCAACCCTGTCGGCCTCGCTGCCGGTATGGATAAAGATGGGGTTGCGTTGCCTGCCTGGGATGCGCTCGGTTTTGGTTTTGTTGAGATCGGAACCGTCACGCACCAGGCCCAACCCGGTAATCCACGTCCGCGGCTCTTCCGTCTTATCAAAGATGAAGCCATTATTAATCGGATGGGGTTCAATAATCACGGGGCCGATGCACTCGCCCTGCGCCTCAAGCAAGTCGGTACGCTCTCTATTCCGCTTGGTATTAGCATTGGCAAGTCGAAACAGACCCCGCTTGAGCACGCGATTGAAGATTATGTCGCCTCTTTCACGACGCTCTTTCCCTATGCAAGCTATGTTGCGGTCAACGTCAGTTCACCCAATACACCCGGACTACGGAGCCTGCAGGATCGCGCGCAGCTGGATGCGTTGCTCGCCACGCTCACGGACGAGAATCGCCAACTGGCCGCACGTGAGGCCAGCCAACCCCGGCCAATCCTGGTCAAGATCGCACCAGATCTGAGTGAGTCGGCCCTGGGTGAAGTGCTGGACGTCTGCACAACCCACGCGATCAGTGGCGTCATTGCCACGAATACCACGCTGAGTCGCGAGGGCCTGTCTGAGCAAGATGCTTCGCTGCGAGGTGAAACCGGGGGGCTGAGTGGGCGACCACTCGCCGCAAAGGCGCTCGCGGTCGTGCGCTTTATTGCCCGTGAAACCGGGGGCGCACTGCCGATTATCGGGGTAGGGGGTATTGCATGTGGCGAGGATGCCCTCCGCATGCTTGAGGCCGGAGCAAGCCTCGTCCAGGTCTACACGGGACTCGTCTATCAGGGTCCGGGATTGCCCCGCCAGATCAAACAGACCCTCGCGAGGAGAGTATGATGAGTGTGCGCAGCATTGAACAACCCATCCTTGTAGCGCTGGATGTAGCGACGATCGAAACGGCCCTCGCTCTGGTCGGCCTGCTTCAACCATATGTTGGCGGTTTCAAGGTGGGCCTCGAACTCTGCACTGCGATGGGCACCCCGCAAGTGGTCGAAGCCGTGGGACAGGCGGGGGGCAACCTCTTTCTTGATCTGAAACTCCACGATATCCCAAACACCGTGGCAGCAAGTGTGCGCGCCGTCTGTGAACTGGGCTCAGCCGTGCGCATGTTGACCTTGCATTGCCAGGGCGGGGCCGCTATGCTGCGCGCCGCCGTCGCTGCGGCCCACACCGCGCCCCAACGCCCGCTCTTGCTTGGCGTCACGGTGCTGACGAGCATCGATGGAGAGGCCCTCCACAATGAACTCGGCGTTGGGGCCGACCTCGAAGCCCATGTTGTCCACCTGGCCCGCCTCGCGCAAGCGTGTGGTCTCGACGGCGTCGTCGCTTCACCGCACGAAGTCGCAGCCATTCGCGCAGCCTGTGGCCCCGAGTTACTGATTGTGACCCCAGGAGTACGCCCGACCTGGGCTGCACGGGATGACCAGCGTCGGATCATGACGCCTACCGAGGCCATTGCAGCCGGAGCTGACTATCTCGTGGTGGGACGACCAATCACGGCAGCAGATGATCCTGTCGCCGCTGCCGCCCGTATCGTCGCTGAACTCGCCCGTTGAACAAAGAAACGATAGCTCATGGAACAGGATCTTCTCGTCACCCTCGCCGATGTCGGTGCCTTGATCACCAATGACCACCTGGTCTATACCTCGGGCCGCCACGGCAGCAGTTATGTCAACAAAGACGCACTCTATCCGCATACGGGGGCAACGAGCGCAGTATGTGCGCGGCTAGCACACCATTTTGCGGACGCAGCGATTGATGTGGTGGCCGGGCCAACCGTTGGTGGCGTCATTATGGCCCAGTGGACGGCGCATCATCTGAGCAAGCTAAACAACCGCGATATCCTGGCGGTTTATGCCGAAGAAGAAGTGAGCGGAGGGAGCAAACAACGAATTTTTCGGCGGGGGTACGCCGAGCTCATTCGCGCTCAGCGGGTACTGGTCGTCGAAGATATCCTGACAACTGGCGGTTCGGTACGCATGGTGATCGAAGCAGTCAGGGCCGTCGGAGGCAGCGTCGTAGGCGTTGGAGCACTTTGCAATCGCGGGGGCATCACCGCCGCCGCCATCGATGCACCCGACCTTTTTTGCCTAACGAGCGTACCACTTGAGAGTTTTGACGCTGAGGCATGCCCGCTCTGCGCAGCAGGCCAGCCCATCAATACACGCCTCGGCAAAGGTGCCGCTTTCCTTGCCAACCAGCACGTAGCAAACGTTGAGAAACCAGAACGTCTTAGGGTTGAATAACACAGGCACAGATGGATAAAAGCTATGGCGGGTAGAAAAGAAAAGCCAACCCAGGAAGCACATGAACATCATCGCTTCGATCAAGACCGGGGGCCGCCACTCTGGCATCAAGCCCTCTGGATAGGAGGCATCTACTTTCTGCTCTCCTTTGCCTGGATCATCCTCTCAGACTGGATCCTGCTCCGTTTGGTACTAAACGAACAGACTCTAATCCAGGTCAGCATGTTCAAAGGGCTCGGCTTCATTAGCGTCACCACCATTCTGATCACTTTTCTCGCTCTACGCCTTACCAGAACGATCAAACAGACCACGCGGCTCTACGAACTACTCTTTGCGGTCAACCGGGCGATCATCTACGAACGCAATCCGACCACGATTGCGCAGCAAGCATGTCGCATTGCCGCCGAACGGGGCGGCTTTCAACTCGCCTGGGTGGCGCTGATCGATGGTGAAACCAGCCGCATCTACCCACTGGCGGCCTGGGGGCGGACAGCGTTTCTCGATCACCTCGTCCTTGACACAACCGATGATGCACATATGACCAGCCCCCTTGGGACGGCGTTACGCAGTGGTGAACCTCGCATCTGTGTTGATGTGCAAACAGCCGACTACATGGCGATCTGGCGAACGCGGTACGAAGCCCAGGGGCTACGGTCATCAGCCGCCTTTCCATTATGGATCGAGGAGAAGATCGTCGGGGCCTTCTGCTGTTATGCCGACCAACCACGCACCTTTAGCCCAGAGGAAATAAGCCTACTCACGGCCTTTACCGATGACCTAGCCTTTGCCATCGAGTCAGCCTACCGCGAGCGCGAGCGACGTAATGCCGTCGACGCCCTGGAAAGGAGTGAGCGGCGCTTCCGCACCCTGGCCGAATATGCACCTGACGCCATCTATCGCCTTGGCCTGCATCCTCACCGCTTCACCGAATACATCAGCCCTGCCATCACGAGCATCACCGGCTATGCACCAGAAGACTATTACCGCGACCCGAACCTCTGCATCGACATTGTGCATCCCGACGACCGCCCCCACTTCGAGGCCCTGCTGAATAGTCAGGCGCGCACAGATGGCCCACTGACCTTGCGCTGGTTGCACAAAAATGGCGCAATCATCTGGATCGAACAGCATCATACACGGATCTACGATAAGCAAGGACATTTCGTGGCGCTTGAAGGCGTCGCCCGCGACATCACCGCCCGCATCGAAGCCCAGGCGATCCTCGAGCGCTATCGGCTGCTCTCGGAAAACATGCACGACATTGTGCTCTTTGTGCGCAAAGCCGACCGACGGATCATCGAAGCCAATGCAGCCGCCGAAGAAGTGTATGGCTACAGTCGCACGAGGTTGCTGCAATGCACCCTCGACGACCTGCGTGCTCCGAGTACGCGTCCAACCATTGGAGGCCAGTTGGCCGCCGCCGCCTCAGGTGGGCTCATCTTTGAAACAGAGCATCAGCGCTCTGATGGTTCAACCTTTCCCGTCGAGGTGAGCACCACGAGCATGAGATACGGAGGCGAATCGGTGCTGCTCAGCGTCATTCGTGATCTGAGTCAACGTCGCGCCGCTGAAGCCCAGATCCGGCTTCAGGGCGAAGTGCTGGCAGCGGTCGCCAACGCGATTGTGATTACCGATACGAAGGGAATCATCCAATGGGTGAACCCGGCTTTTACAACGCTGACCGGCTACCCCGCCGAAGAAGTGTTGGGCCAGAATCCCAGAATCTTCGCGTCAGGCCATCAGGATCGCCACTACTATGCCCAACTCTGGGCAACGATTGTCGACGGCAAGGTCTGGCAGGGTGAAACAATCAATCGGCGGCGTGACGGCACGATCTATACCGAAGAGCAGGTCATTACCCCAGTGCAGATGCATGGCAATGGTATCACCCATTTTGTAGCCATCAAGCAGGATATCACCGAACGCAAAGAAGCAGAGGCGGCGTTGCGTACTGCTCACGATGCCTTGATCGCATCATACGATAGCACGCTGGCAGGCTGGTCACAGGCGCTCGACCTCCGTGACCGCGAGACCGAAGGCCATAGCAGTCGCGTGACCCTGTTGACCCTCCAACTTGCCCGGGTACTCGGTTTCAATGAAGACGAATTAGAGCATGTGCGACGCGGGGCGCTCTTGCACGATATTGGCAAGATTGGCATTCCCGATGCCATCCTGCACAAACCCGGGCCACTGACCGACCACGAATGGCGGATCATGCGCCGCCACCCTGAATATGCCTATCAACTCTTGCAACCAATCGCTTTTCTGAGGCCCGCCCTCGCGATTCCCTACTGCCATCACGAACACTGGGACGGCAGCGGCTATCCACGAGGGCTAAAGGGTGACGAGATCCCCCTGGCCGCACGGATCTTTACCATTGTTGATGTCTGGGACGCCCTCACGTCGGATCGACCCTATCGTGCAGCCTTAAGCCACGAGGCAGCCCGTGAGTATATTGAAGCTCAGGCAGGCAGCATATTTGATCCGTGGATCGTCAAGACCTTCCTGGCGATGCTTGATCAAGCCGGGGCACCAGTTATGGTACACTAAGATGATTGTAAGTCGTTCCTGGTCCGGAGCATCACTGTGGAAGTTGTCCGTACGCTCAAACCTGGCCTTACCAGGCGTTCAACAATTCTTACGATGGGCAAGTTTGATGGGTTGCATCTGGGCCACCAGCAACTGATCAAAACCACGGTCGAACGAGCCAGAAGCCTCGATTTTTGTAGTGCCGTGTTGACCTGGGAACCCCACCCGAACACGGTGCTCCGCCCGGATCAACCGGTTCGTTTGCTTACCACCCTTGATGAAAAGATCGCCCTGATTGAACAGTATGCACCCGATCTGCTCATTATCGCCCCTTTTACCGAAGAGACCCGGCGTACCAGTGCCGAGATATATATGGGAACCATTGCTGAAGCGGTGCAACTGCGCGAGCTCTGGGTGGGTGAAGGTTTTGCGATGGGCCGCGGGCGCAGTGGTGACATAGCCAGTCTGATGCAGATCGGGGCCAATCTGGGGTTTGCCGTGGGCACTGTTCGTCAACTCGTGATCGAGGGAACCCCAGTCAGTGCCTCACGCATACGTGAACTGCTTGACCAGGGCGAGGTAGGCATAGCTGGTCAATTGCTAGGGCGGCCCTTTGCACTACGGGGAACGGTGATCCAGGGTGATCAACGTGGCCGCACGATCGGTTTTCCTACCGCCAACTTGCAACTTGCGGAAGGGCGCATGCTGCCTGCCGATGGGGTCTATGCCTGCCACGTGATCACCGAGCAGATGCGGTGGCCTGCCGTAACCAACATCGGGTTGCGTCCAACCTTTGATGGCGTGCGACGCACCATCGAGGCCCACCTGCTCGACTGGAGTGGAGATCTCTATGGGCAGACGTTACGCCTTGAATTTCGCCACTATCTGCGCGGCGAGCAGAAGTTCAGTGGCATTGAGGCCCTGGTAACCCAGATTGCCCAAGATGTAGCACGCACGCGCGCCCTCCTTGGGTAACCAGGCCTCCCCGTGGAACACCGCAGATTAGCAGATGGCGATCCCGCTATCTTTCTGAGCTATGCTTGCACGACTCGCGTCTTTGTTGTTCTGTGGGCTACTGCTTCTGCTCGCTGCCTGCAGCAGCGAGCCTACACCGGCCCCAACGATACTGCCAGCGCCAACAGTGCCCGTCGTTGGCGAAATCCTGGCTCAGCCACAACCAGGGGCGATCCAGACCATTGGCTTGCTTGTGCTGAGCGCAGAAGGGGCGCTACTCACCGACGGACTGAGTATCAGTGGGGCAACACCGCAGCCAGTTGGCTCCGCAGTGATCTGGCTTGAGGAGGTTCCGCCGTTGCCCCCCGAACCAACTCCAGTGGCGCTTGGCGCAATCAGCTATCTGGTCGTTGAAGCTCGCGGTATCCTCGAAGGCCCGGGCGCCTTCGGGCCTGCGGGGGCATATGCGTACCGCCTGACCTCACCAACTCTGATCTCACGTTCATCACGCGATCTCACCATCGATCTGCTCTTGCGCAACAGTGCGCTCTATAGTGGACAATCAGTACGTCTCAGTGGCGAACTGCTCGCCTCGCCGCAAAGCGCCCTGCTGGTCGAGCGGCTCGGACCAGGTGGCGTTCCTGCCGACAACACACGCCAGATCAAACTAAGCGCCCCCTTGCGCGACGACGCGGTACAACAGCAACTCGCCACCAGCAACGACGGACGCATCGTCTTTGGCTCAGTCGAAATCCTCGGCATCTGGCGCAACACAACCCTCTACCCGCTCATCATCGAGGTACGGTAGCAGACCTCAGTGCAAAATACGTGACAAAAAGAGTTGCGTGCGATCGTGTTGCGGCGTGCTAAAAATCTTGTCGGGGGGGCCCTGTTCAACAATCCGGCCCTGATCCATAAAAGCGACCCGGTGTGCCGCATTGCGGGCAAACCCCATCTCGTGCGAAACGACAACCATCGTCATCCCCTCGTGGGCGAGGGCAAGCATCACATCAAGAACCTCTTTGATCATCTCGGGATCAAGGGCCGACGTCGGCTCATCAAAGAGCATAATCTTGGGCTGCATCGCCAGCGCCCTCGCAATCGCTACACGCTGCTGTTGACCACCCGAGAGCTGCTCGGGATACTTCTGCGCCTGTTCGGGAATGCCAACCTTTTCGAGCAAGGTACGCGCAATCGTCTGACTCTCGGCCCGTGAGCGACGACGTACCTTCTGCTGCGCCAAACAAATATTCTCGATAACCGTGAGGTGGGGAAAGAGTTCGAAGCGCTGAAAAACCATGCCCACCTCGGCGCGAACCGCATTGATATGCTTCTCATCATTATCGACCAGAATACCATCAACCACAATGCGTCCAGCGTCGGGAACCTCGAGGTGATTGATACAGCGTAACAGCGTTGATTTACCTGACCCCGACGGGCCAACAATCATCAACACCTCACCCGCCTGCACATCAAGACTGACCTGGTCAAGCGCCCGAAAATGACCATAAAACTTCGAGACGTTCTCGATCCTGATCATCGGGTCGGCTGAAGTTGCTACCATTACACTACCTTTTGATTTTAGCGCGACGCTGGATCCACTGGAGCAGCAACGAGAGGATGAGCGTCATGCTCAGATAAAAGAGCGTCAAAATGAAATAGGTCTCTTCATAACGAAACGACGTACTGACTGAGAGCCGCGAGACCTGCGTAATTTCGCGGACACCAAGCACCGAGACCAGGGACGTGTCTTTGAGCAAGGCAATCAGATCATTGCCAAGGGCTGGCAACATATTACGTGTCGCCTGAGGCAAAATGACATAGAGCATCGTCTGCCAGCGCGACATCCCAAGCGAGCGACCAGCCTCCATCTGCCCACGCCCAATTGCCTCGATCCCGGCCCGAAAGACCTCGGCGATATAGGCCCCATAGATCAAGACCAGCGCAATAATCGCTCGCGCCGTCAACGAGATGGCATTATTGGGCAAACCAAAGGTACGTGCGAGGAGCGGCACAACGGCATACGAGATCGTAAAGATCAGCACGAGCATTGGCACGCCGCGAATGAACTCAATATAGGTAATCGAGAGGTTGCGCAAAATCACGTTTGTCGAGACCCGGCCAAGCCCAAGAAAGAGGCCAAAGACAAGGGCAAAGACAAACGAGACAGCCGTTACGTAGAGGGTCGTGGAGAGGCCCTGGAGGATCGTGTTGAAAATATTACGATAAATCGGATCAACAATAATCCGAACCACCATATACCCAATGACCGACAGAATGATCAGCAACCACCAGGGAAACTCATTCAAATGAGCACGCAGGTCACGCGGACGGGGCTGGATCTCGGGACGCTCGTGGTCAACCGCCATACAGCATTTCCTCTGTCTCAAGAGCATGTGTTGCGAGTGGTGACTATCGTCAGCGTCGGAAACCATGCATGGGTTCCCGACGCTGACCAACCATCAACTACATGCTGCGCGTCACCAGAAAGACCCTACTCGGGCAACTTGAAGTCATCGCTAAAGTAGCGCGCCGCCAACTCATCGAGCTTGCCACTGCTGCGCATCTCGGCGAGGGCCAAATTGACTGGCTCAACGAGATCGCTGCCCCTGGGGAAGATGAAACCGAGCTCATCACTCGAGATCGACGGGCCGATCAACTCGAGGCGCTCGGCATTGGTGCCAACGTAGCCCTGCCCGGCGGTTTCGTCCATAATGACGGCAGCAACATCGCCATTGAGCAGCGCGGCAACCGCAAAGGGGAACTGCTCAAAGGCCTGGATGCGATTCTCGGGCAACAGGTTCCGCGCCGTCTCATAGTTGGTCGTGCCAGTCTGCGTCCCGAGCAAGAGGCTCTCATTAGCAATGAAATCATCCATGCTCGCAAAGCGATCCTCGCCAACCAGGGCAAGCAAGCGCTGGCTGATCTGAATGTAGCCATCCGAGAAATCGACCTGCTGCGCACGATCTTCCGTGATCGTAATGCCATCGGCAGCCGCATCAAACTGCCCGTTGCTAACCGCCTGGATCATCCCCTCCCATGAGGCCTCTTGATACACTGGCGTACAGTTCAAAAGGCGGCAGATCTCATTCCAGGCATCGTAATCCCACCCTTCACCCTGCCCCGTCTGGGGATTGATATAGTTGAAGGGAGGATACGCATTTTCAACTGCAACCGTCACACTGCGGCCCCCGAGATCGGGCAAGCCACCTTCCGTCTGAGTAGAGGAATCTGTTTCTGGCACACTTGTCGGCACTTGAGCAGCGGGAGCTTGCCCACCACACGCCGCAACCAGCACAAGCAACAGGCTCACAAGAGCCACCACCGCCAACCGTCGCATAGGTCATTCTCCTTACACTAACCTGAAACGAACCACCGAACCCTGCCACAGGCTACGATTCGCTGGCATGTGCATAGGATAACATATTTGATCTTGGTTGATGAGGGGATTTGTTGCAACATGAGTCATCCCGAATTTAAGGTGCGGGAAACCTTCCTGAGGCCTGCGGCCCCAGGAAGGTCAATTTCAGGAAGCTGATGGAGAGGTTTTAGAGGCGGCCAACAACGTGGCCGATAGAGTACATTACGCTTCAAATGAACGCGAACGCCCAACGTGAGCCATGAATTCTCCGCGGGTCTTGGAGTCATCGCGGAAGACGCCGCGCATCGCCGAGGTGACCATGCTCGCGTTGGCCTTCTTGACGCCACGCATTACCGAGCACATATGCACCCCTTCGGCGACCACCGCGACACCCTGCGGCTCGAGGTGCTCGTTGATGAAGTCAGCGATCTGCACGGTCATCCGCTCTTGCACCTGCAAACGCCGGGCAAACATTTCGACAATGCGCGGAATCTTGCTCAAGCCAACCACTTTGCCATTGGGAATGTAGGCAACATGCACCTGACCCATAAACGGCAGCATGTGGTGCTCACACAGGCTGTAGAAATCAATATTCTTGACCACCACCATCTCGTCATAGCCAACCGTAAAGATCGCGTCGTTGATTAACGCGGCAGGATCGATGTGATAGCCAGCGGTCAACTCGGCATACATCTTGGCGACCCGCGAAGGCGTCTTGAGCAGACCCTCACGATCCGGCTGCTCACCGATCCCGTCGAGGATTTCGCGCACTGCCCCCTCGATCTGCGGGTCAGAGGTGTAGGTCACACCCTCAAGCTTGCCACGCCCCGGCACAATCAACAAATCATAGTCGTGTCCATCAAGTTCAGCAACACTCTGATGATGTTGCCCATTGCCATTGTGTCCGTTCCCGTTGTGTCCATTTCCGTTATGCATGCCCATTAGGTTTGTTTCCTCTTCAATCTTCGCGGCGATATCCTGGCAACCATTGCCAGCAATTACTTCAGTCATTTACGCAACAGCGTACTCAAAGATATTCTTGCGCGTCTCCCACAGTTTCAGGTGGCGCAAACGGCCTTCGAAAGGGGGGCGAACTCCTCATGCCCATACGTACTCGTGGAAGCCCCAAAAACACACTTATTCTCTTCAGCACTCCCATCATTATACCAGTACCGGTGCGCAGAGGAAAAATCAAAACGACGCGTCGCCTGAACCATAGTCTCTTCTTTCTCTACAGGATCTTTGCGCCAGTCCCGGCGCTAAAATGCGGTGCCACAAACCATTCTTTTATCACAGCGCTGGTATTAACAATACCACTTGCACAGAATTTGTCAAGTACTTGCACAGGATTAAAGAGAATGATTGCATCTCTTTAACGCAAGGTTCGGCCTGCCAAGCCTGCCCCCCAAAGATCATCATCAGGCAGGTCATCTTCATCCGGGTGATAGAGGTCACGCAGATCGCTTGCCCGACGTAGTTGCCCAAAGGTGGTCGCAATAAAGACGACCCGACGCAGGCGCGCCGATGGAATGGGCAACGGCAGTTCGCGCAACGGCCCCAGGGTGACACGATAGTAGCGCTCGTTGGCCCGCGGGTGCTCCGGTTCGTCGGGTAACAATTCGCGCCGCGTCTGGATCGTGTAGCGCAAGACTTCGGCATAGAAGCGAACTGACCAGCGCTCGTCGCCAAAGGCCGCCGTCTGGTAAAAGGCCAGGTAGTCGGCGGCAAACTGCGCCGGTGTATGGGCCAAGGGCACACGATACCAGCCCTCGTCACGAGCAAGCGCCAGATCACGTGGCTGTGGCACAATGACCACAAGCACACGCGCCTGATCTTCAGGTTGGTCGTCAAGCATAACAAAATCCAGGTACAATGAATTAGGTTGACACAATCATATACCGCTAGAAGAGCGTGAAAGATATGCCCTATTGGCTCATTTTGATTGGTATCCTGCTGATCACAGGCTGCACCGCTCCGCCACCCTCAATTACGGCGCGCCTCGATGCGGTTGAGGCCATCAACCGTGGAAGTGACAGTGGGTTTGCCCGGGTGCTCGAACCACGTCCCTTTGTCTTCCCACAGGATCACGGCCCTCACCCTGAGTATGCGATTGAATGGTGGTACTATACAGGCAACCTTGACGCCGGTGAGCGCCATTTCGGTTATCAGTTGACTTTTTTTCGTAGTGCGCTGACGCCTGAGCCGCCCGAACGGGCTTCGCCCTGGGGAACCAGTGCGATCTATATGGCTCATCTGGCGCTCAGTGATGTGGCGAATGGGCGCTTTTATGCCTTCGAACGCTTCAGCCGCGATGCAGTCGGCCTCGCCGGGGCGTCGGGTGAGCCGTTTCGGGTCTTCCTCGAAGATTGGTCAGCCGAGGGAAGTGGCCCCGAGGGAATGACAATGCGCCTCCGCGCCGCCGAAGCGGATGTTGCTCTCGATTTGACCCTCGTGAGCCGCAAAGCTCCGGCGCTTCAGGGCGACCAAGGCTTGAGCCAGAAGGGTTCGACCCTCGGCAATGCGTCGTTCTACTATTCGCTGACCCGGATGGAGACAAACGGCACCGTGCGCATCGGTGACGCACAGTATGCGGTCACCGGGTTCAGTTGGATGGACCACGAATGGGGCACCAGTGCCCTTGAAGATGGGGCCGTCGGGTGGGACTGGTTCAGCATTCAGCTTGATGATGGACGCGAAATAATGTACGCACAGGTGCGAACCGCCGATGCCATCAGCTACCGCCTCGGCTCACTCGTCGAGGCGGACGGCACGATACGCATCCTGGATCAAGCCCCAGTGACGCTCGAGGTTCTCGACACCTGGCGTAGCCCGCGTAGCGGGGCCGTCTACCCATCGGGCTGGCGTATGACCCTTCCTGAGCTTGACCTCGAACTCACCATCCAACCCGTGTTGCGTGACCAGGAGTTACCCGTCACGATCATCTACTGGGAAGGCGCAGTGGATGTTCGCGGTTCACAGGGCGGGCAACCCCTTAGCGGGCGCGGCTATGTCGAATTGACCGGCTATGCAGGCGACGATTGTCGTTCGGTTGATTGTCGCTGGTAGGTTGAACTATGCAAACACCTTTGACACTCGTGACAGGCTTTCTGGGCAGTGGCAAAACAACGCTCGTGCGCAGACTGGTGGCAGAGGGAAGCCCGCGTCGGCGGCTGGGCGTAATTGTCAACGAATTTGGCCAGATCGGCCTGGATGGCGCAACGCTCGCCCGCAGCGGTCACGCCCCGATCGTTGAACTCGCCGGAGGCTGCGTCTGTTGCGAAGCAGGCTCGGATTTCCTGCTGGCCGTCGAAGAGTTGCTTGACTACCATCCCGAGCAAATTCTGGTCGAAACCAGTGGCCTCGCTGAACCAGGGGGCCTGGTGCGCCGCATCCGAGCCGCCGAACTGCCTCTCGATGCGATTGTGACGGTGGTTGATGCCGCCAATCTGGCAGCGGCGCTCGCCGCCTCGCCAGTCACTGCCTGGCAACTGCGGGCAGCCGATCTGATCATCCTCAACAAAACCGACCTTATTTCTACAGAAAGATGCAAACAGGTCAGCGAAGAGGTGCAACGCATCAATGCCCGTGCCGCGCTTGTCGCAACGATCCAGGGCCACGTTCCTGCTGATCTGCTCTTTAGCCTTCAGATGGAAGGGGAAGACCCGCCCGCGTACCCCGGGCACCGCACGCAAGACGGGTTCAGTGCGCTCACCTGGAGCAACGACACGCCCTTGATACGCAGTGCATTCGAGCAAACCCTAGCGAGCCTGCCCGATCGGGTCTACCGAGCGAAGGGCCTCGTCCACTGCACTGATGCCCCTTGGCCCAACGAAGTCCACCACGTCTTTGGACGGCACAGCCTCACGAGCGTACGGCCACAAAGACACCAGCAACCGCTCAACCGGCTCATCCTGATTGGGCCTGACCTCGAAACGCTTGCCCCGCACATCGTTGCCAACCTGGATCGCTGTGCGGACACGACCGAGCGGGCCAGCCATTGGCGCCAGCGGCACGACGAACTGCTAGATCAATAACGCAACATAGGCAATCGTCACAAAAAGAGCCCCGCCCAGCACGCCGTACTCCAGCAACATCCGGCGCTGCAGGCGACCGGCAGCCTGATGTTGCAACAGACTGACCACCACATAAAAGAGCACCAGGAGCACTGTTCCGGCGATCAAAAAAGAGGTAGCCCAGTAATTCAGCGCCCACGTCGCTTCAGCAAGCACGAGACCAACCAGCAGCGCGAGGAGCACCGTACTCGTACGCGGATGATACGCCAGCAACGCATAGGCAAGCAGCGCACCAGTCAACCCAATCATCGAGGCTGAATAGAGCGTACGATAGCCCGTATAACTCACTGCACTAAAGATACCAAACGCCAGCAGATAGCCCACCGCTTGCAAGACCACCTGCGCAAGCTGACTGACCCTGGGCGTACGATCAAGCACATAATGCTGGGCAAGCAAGACAATCAAAAGCGAACTGCCAGCAGCAACCAGGGCCAGCACAAAAGCCAGGCCCTCGAAGGCATTGCTAAAGAGCCTGAAAAACGCAAACGAACCAACCACACTCAACGAGGGCAACACCCAGAAGTTGGGCACCACTTCAAAACGCACAAAGCCAAGGTTGACCTCGGGCAGCGTACGTGTCTGCAACTGTGGATGCGCCCGAGCCAACAGATCGGCAGCAGCACTCGTAATGATGGTCAGCAACGCAACCAGAAACCACGACAGGGTAATCGTTGGCAGATCACCTCCCGGCACAATCCGCAGGGTGTCAGGATTCCCATCAATAAGAAAAATCACCCCCAGGCCGATCAAGATCACAAAGATCAGCGAAACAATGCGATCAAAACGCGGCACTGGTGAACTCGCCGAGAGCATACACGTCCTCCTCACCCCGGAAAGGTTTCATGCTTGTCCCACATTTTGCACAGGTTTGCTGTGCAAAACATGTATGACTTATTGACATTGTGCGGTAAAACATGTTATAGTTTGAGCTATCAAAAGAGTGATCCCCAAATTGTCTCATTCGAAACAGTACACGAAAGTCATGTTATGAGTCTGCCTTCTGAGCTACCCTCACCAGAACTGCTCACTCCTGAACTTGAGGCGTACACTCTGATCCGCCAGATTAGTTCGATGATGGAGACCTACAATCGGTACGATTTACGTAGCGAGGCTCTGACGGTACCTCAGTTCATGATTTTGACCTACGCCAACGCCCAGGGGGTTCCGCTGAGCGAAATCAGCAGTCGCATGCTCTGTGACAACAGCAATTTGACTGGCATCGTCGACCGCCTGATCAGCAAAGGGTTCGTTGAACGTCGTCCCGACCCGCAGGATCGTCGGGTGAGCCTGATCTGTCTCACCGAAGCTGGGGCGGAAAAGCTCCGCCATATCCGACCACGCCATCATGCGGGTGTGCATCGGCGCATGCGAACTCTCTCGCAGCCACAGGTTCAGGAATTGCGTAATCTTTTGCAACAACTCTTCACCGGTCTCCAGGAAGTGCCTCCTGATACCGTCTGACCTGATGGCCCGCCAAAACGCTGCTGGACAGAAGTCCGAGCAGCCTTTTGGCGATTCAGTTATTCTCCTGGCGCTGCAACTGTTCGGCGCGCTGAAGTTGCACATAAAGTGGGGGCACAGCAAATAGGGCACGCTCGAGATCACTAATAGCCGGATCAACAACCCCGAGTGACCAACGTCCGTGCTGTTTAATAATTTGGGTACCAAAGCGTTGTGGTTTCCCTCCGGCTACCAGCCAGCGATCCCACGCCATCGCCCACAACGTCCAGGCCCGATCTTCACCAAGTTCAGCCGACCGGCGCGCAAAGAGTTGCGCCAGGCTAAAATGACCCTGACTTTCACCGCAGATCATCACCCATGCGGCATGAAAATTGTCACGTTCATTCTGAACCCAGCCACCAGCATAGAGATCAATGACACGCTGGCAACGTTGGCGGGTCGCAATAGGATCATTCGTCTCTGCTTGTGCCTCCAGTGCTTCACGAGCAAGCCGCTCTAATTCACCACTGGGATCTTCCTGCTGGGAATCCAGCGGATCAAGGAATTCATCCATCCTGGCCTCCCTTCTTGATTGCTTGATCTTCAGTGTACCACAGAACCCTTCCAGCGACGATCAAGGATCAAATGGAGGGTCACTCCCAGGGCCACTGGGCGCAAGGCAGGATACCGCCAGGCGAGCCCCCAGCAGAGGGGCAGGCTCAAGAGGGGGCGATGCAACCACGAACGCAAAAAGCCATAGCGCGGGCGATGATCACCTGGCTGCAACGGTAGGTGACGATAGCGATCATACCGCAGTGCCCCAACGATGCTCCAATCACCAGTACGCAGCGCATAGATCACCAGATGATCAAGATCAATCAACGTCCCCCCAACCACGACAGACGCAAATTGAACAGGCTGCCGAGGATAGCAGACCGCACCGAGAAGCAACGAAGTGATCAGGTGGGTACGAAAGCGCATGTCAGGCTCCCTCGGCGTGCAGGGCAAGCAACGGGGCAAAGGTACGCCGATGCAACACACATGCGCCGTGCTGATCCAGCATGCGTTGATGGCGAGCCGTGCCATAGCCTTTGTGCGCGGCAAAACCGTACACCGGAAAGGCCCGATCCGCAGTCTGCATCAGGCGATCGCGGGTCACTTTGGCGACCAGCGAGGCAGCAGCAATCGAGAGTGAGCGGGCGTCACCTTTGATCAACGGCTGCTGTGGCACGCGGAGCGTTGGCAAGACCAGGGCATCAAGCAAAAGGGCATGAGGTTGACAGGGCAACTGCAACAACGCAACTGTCATTGCCAGCCTCGTCGCAGCAATGATGCCATAGGCATCAATCAGGTAGGCCGGGACAATGCCAACGCCAACACCTGAGGCCCATCGCCGCACCTGCGCATAGCCCTGCTCACGCGCAAGAGCAGAGAGTTGCTTGGAGTCGTCAATGCCGCGCAGAGTCTCCGAGTTCATCAACAGATCACGCGGAAAGACGACCGCAGCCGCCACGACCGGCCCGGCCCAGCACCCACGACCGGCCTCGTCAAGACCAGCAATCACCTGATAGCCCTGCGCCACGAGATCGCGTTCGTATTCACAGGTCGGTGCCATATGCCTCCTGACCGTGAGTACCAACCATCACCATCACCCGACTCGCCCCGACCCTCACCCAGCGGCCATGAAGCACGATCCCGGCCAGTTCGAGGCGCTCGGGCGTCCCAGTCAAGGAGGATTCCTGGTCGGATTGGTGATCGGCACGCGGGCGGAACTGAAGCGTCAGGCGGTACGCCAGCGCCATCAACCGTTGATACCAACCGGCATCCAGTTCGGCAAACGGCACCAGCACCAACCGTCCGCCGGGCATCAACACGCGGCGAATTTCAGCCTGCGTTGCGGGATCAACGATATATTCCGAGGGAAAGGTGGCAAAAACCGTTGCACAAGCCGCCGAGCACACAGGCAGCGCAGCGGCATCAGCACGCATCAAACGGGGGGGTATCCCTGCCCGACGCAGACGTCTGGCAGCAAGGGCAAGCATCGTGGGCGAGCGATCCAACCCAAAAGTCGCGACGCGGTTGGACAGAGCCAGTTGCATGTGGCCCGGCCCCACACCAAGCTCAAGCGTAACACCCTGCAACTCTGGCAGCGCTGCTGCTGTCCAGCGCTGCCAATACCCACGTGACACCAGCGCCGCTACAGCATCATAACTCCACGCAAACTCGTGGTAGAGCATATGAAAGGCCCAGCGCACCACCTGGCGATAGAACAACACCAGATTAGCGACGCACCGTATCGCGACGCTCTTTGATCCGCGCCGCTTTGCCCGAACGCCCACGCAGATAGTAGAGCTTGGCCCGACGCACCTTACCACGCCGAATCACCTTGATCGAATCAACCCGAGGAGCATGCACCAAAAAGGTACGCTCAACACCGATCCCGTGGGAAGCAATGCGGCGCACCGTAAAATTCTCATTCAAGCCACCACTGCGGCGGCGAATCACCACACCCTCAAAATCCTGCACACGCTCACGAGTTCCTTCAACCACCTTCACCCCAACGCGAACCGTATCACCAACCTGAAACTCAGGAAGAGCAGGCTTGAGATAGCGTTGGGCCAAATCGTCCAGGGTTTGCTGCGACATGACGATGTCGTTCCTTTCAGCATCAACCTCCACCAGGCGCCCGCACCAACGCGGGACTGATGAGGCAACAGAATAAGCAAGCAGAGCAGCATAAGACGCTGCCAGTGCAGTTCACAAGCGTTCAGTATACCATAGGGTTTCATCCAAGACAACTTTTTAGCCTTAGAGGCTGTCGCCCTAAAAACCCGTGCTTGTGCTGGGGCAAACGGCCAGCACAAGCACGGGTAGCATTCTGGTACAACCCTGGTTCTTCCAGGTACGTATAATAGAACAAGGCAAAGAGAGAAAAGACCTGGAAGGAAATGGGATATGGCGAGCAAAACCGCAACGGTCAATGAAACTGCCACGAGGAGACCAACATCACCAGGCTCCGAAGCCCCACTCGCCTTTGCACCTATTCCGACTGATGATCCAGAAGCGGCTCTCCACTTTTGCCGCACCCTGGCAGCTTTGACAGGGGCCAACAACTCGAGCATAGGGCTGGCGCAAACAAGCATTCTTGCCCCTCAATTGCCCCCGCGACGACCACCAACCGTTGAACTCTCGCTGGTGATCCCGGCCTTCAACGAAGCACAGAATCTGCCAACGCTCTATCAACGGATCATCGCAGCCCTTGACCCGCTGGATCTTAGCTACGAGATCATCTTTGTCAACGATGGCAGCCGCGACCAGACGCTCGCGCTATTGCAAGATCTGGCCCGCCAGGATGAGCGTGTATTAGTCGTTGATCTGGCTCGTAACTTTGGGCATCAGGTGGCCATCAGTGCCGGGATGGACTATAGTCATGGGCAGGCAGTCGCCATTATGGACGCTGATCTGCAAGATCCACCCGAGATATTGCCGGCTTTTATCGCCAAATGGCGCGAAGGCTACGAGGTGGTCTATGCCATCCGCGAACAACGCAAAGAATGCATGCTCAAGCAACTCGCCTACCTGAGTTTTTACCGCATCCTGAAGCGCATCGCCCAAATTGACATCCCCCTTGATGCGGGCGACTTCTGCGTGATGGATCGCCGGGTCGTTGACATCCTCAACGGGATGCCCGAACGCAACCGGTTTGTTCGCGGCATCCGGAGCTGGGTTGGCTTTCGGCAAACCGGACTCGCCTATGAACGGCACGCTCGTTATGCTGGCAAGCCCAAATATACGATCAGCAAACTGATCTACCTCGCCCTCGATGGCCTCGTCTCATTCAGTTACATTCCGTTGCGCATGATCTCAGTCGCCGGCCTCATCGTCTCGCTGCTCTCGATCCTCATCGCCATTGGCTACGCCATCCAACGCCTCACCATCGGCCTCTCGCCACCCGGCTTTGCCACGCTCGTCGTCGCCGTCTTCTTCTTTGCCGGCATCCAACTCATCACCATCGGCGTCATCGGTGAATACGTCGGGCGTATCTTTGAAGAAGTGAAGCACCGGCCACTCTACGTTGTTAGAAAAGTATTTCGAAATTATGCGCATTCTCATGCTCAATAATGAGTTCCCTCCGTTGGGTGGGGGGACGGGGACGGTGAACCGGGCGATTCTGGCGCGCCTGGCGGATGTGCCAGGGTTGCAGATTGACCTGGTGACGTCGGCGCTCGGGCGAGCGGTTGAGCATGAGCAGTTTGCCGAACGCGTGCGGATCTATAAGGTGCCGGTGAGAAACCGGAATTTGCACCATTCCAGTAACCGCGAGTTGCTGACGTATGCGGCACGTGCGCTGCCCCTGGCGTTGCGTTTGCAGCGCAGGCATCCCTACGATGCCGTTTTTGCGTGGAGTGCCGTGCCTGCCGGGGGGGTCGCGCTGGCCCTGCGTAAACTTACGGGTTTACCGTACCTGGTGCGGGTCTGTGGCCCCGATATTCCTGGTTTCGAACGACGGTATGGGCCACTCTATCCGGTGCTGACGCCGGTGATCAAGGCGATCTGGCTTGGGGCGTCGCATCTGGTGGCTAAATGTCAGGGCGAGGCTGAAATGATGCTGGCGGTTGCGCCTGGGCTGACGATTGATCTGATTCCCAATGGGGTTGATCTGGCCCAGTTCCCCCAGGCCCCGATCCATGATGATGGCCCGCTGCACCTGCTAAGCGTGGCGCGGCTCATTGAGCGGAAAGGCCAGCACCATCTCATTGAAGCCGTGCGCCGTCTGGTCGCCGAAGGGTATGATGTTGTCCTGGAACTCGTTGGTACCGGCGATGCCGAACCAGCGCTGCGCGAGCAGGCAGAGCAGGCCGGGGTGAGTCAGCGCGTTCAATTTGCTGGTTATGTGCCGCGTGAAGCGATTCCTGGGCGCTATGCAGCGGCGCATGTCTTTGTGCTTGCGTCGTTCAACGAGGGGATGAGCGTTGCGACGCTTGAGTCGATGGCGGCTGGCTTGCCCGCTGTGGTGACAAAGACGAGTGGGACTGACGAATTGATTGACGACGGTGTTTCGGGTTTCCGGTTCGCCTGGGCGGATCTTGAGGCCCTGACTGAGTACTTGCGCCATTTTGCGAACGACCGCACCCTGGCGCGCCAGATGGGGGACGCTGCCCGGATGCGTGCCCGCGCTTTTACCTGGGAACATGCGGCGGCACGCTATCTGGCGATCTTTGAGCGAGGACTGTCACGCTAAGCCAAGGTTGCAGAAAGAGCCTTTGAGCGTGACCTTTGTAGTGCCGACTTCAGTCGGCTGAGGCCGACTAAAGTCGGCACTACGTAGGGCAGCAAACTGTCAAGTGCCTACGAAGCTTATCTGGGGTGGAGAAACGCATGTGTGGAATTTGCGGCGTGCTCTATCGTGATCCTGAACGCCCTGTCGAGCAGGCGTTGCTCGAGCGACTCAATGCGACGCTGAACCATCGTGGCCCTGATAGCGCTGGTTTCCTGGTGCAAGGGGCGCTGGGCATGGCGATGCGGCGCCTGGCGATCATTGATGTACGCGGTGGGCACCAGCCGGTCTTCAATGAGGATGGCACCATTGCGCTGGTCTTTAACGGCGAGATCTACAATTTTCAGGAGTTACGTGAAGCATTGCGCACTTGTGGGCATCGTTTTGCGAGCGACAGCGATACCGAGGTGATCGTGCATGCCTATGAAGAGTGGGGCGACGCGATGCTGCTGCGACTCAAGGGCATGTTTGCGGTTGCGCTCTGGGATGGGCGGCGGCGCAGATTACTGCTGGCGCGTGACCGTATGGGCGAAAAGCCGCTCTATTGGCACGACAGCGACCACGGCCTCGTCTGGGGTTCTGAGGCCAAGGCGGTGCTGGCGGCGCCCTGGGTGGAACGGCGCATTGACCCGGTGGCGCTGCATCACTATTTGAGTTTGCAGTACACCCCTGACCCGCTGACGATTTACGCCGATATCAAGCAATTGCCGGCGGCACACAAATTAGTGGTAGAAGATGGCAAACCGCCGCGAATCGAGCGCTGGTGGCAACTCCAGTTTGAGCCAAAAGAGGAACTGAGCGACGCCGACGCGATTGAGCAAGCACGTGCATTGTTGACTGCGGCAGTCGAGCGTCAGTTGATCAGCGAAGTACCGCTCGGGGCGTTTCTCAGTGGCGGGATCGACTCGTCGATCATTGTCGCACTGATGGCCGAACGCACCCGCGAGCCAGTGCGCACCTTTTCGATTGGCTTTGTCGAACGCCACTTTTCCGAGGTCGGCTATGCGCGCCAATTGGCCGAACGGTACGGCACCCATCACTACGAATTTATCTTTCGGCCCGAGGATCTCGTGCGCGTGATTGAAGGTGTGGCCGCTGCCGCTGACGAGCCTTTTGCCGACCCGGCCGCCCTGCCGCTCTACGAGTTGGCCCGTCAGACCAGCCAGCATGTCACGGTTGCCCTGAGTGGCGACGGCGGCGACGAAACCCTTGCCGGGTACCGGCGCTACCTGCTTGACGGGTGGCTGCGGCCTTATGCCGCCCTTCCAAACTGGATTACCCAGCAGGCAATACCTGGGATGGCCGCAATGATCCCAGAACCCGCGTGGCTCCCAGAAGATCGCAACCCGATCACGGGCTTGAAGCGTCTTGGTCATTTCGCTTCTGTCACCCACAAAGCCTCGTTGGTACGCTGGGGCTCGTACTTCAACCACGCCGAAAAACTGGCCTTGTACCACGAACGATGGCGGGAAGAGCCGGGCGCACGCGACAGCGCGGCTTGGCTGGCGGCAGCGTATGATGCGGCGCAGGCACGCAGCCAACTCGACCGCACCCTGGCCGCAGATCATGCCACCTATCTCGCGGGCGACCTTCTCCCCAAAACTGACCGCATGACGATGGCGCACTCGATCGAAGCACGCGCACCGTTTCTGGATGTGGACTGGGTCACCTGGACGGCGCAGTTACCGAGGCGCTACAAAATCCGTGGAGGCACCACCAAATGGTTGCTCAAAGCCGCTTTTGGCGCTACACTACCACCGGCAATTGCTGCCCGCGGCAAACAGGGCTTTGGCGTACCAATCAGTCACTGGCTACGCAACGATCTCTGCACCTGGGCCCGCGAACGACTACTTGGCAATCCAGCGCTTGACGAATGGTTTCAACCGATGGCCGTCCAGACCCTCTTTGAAGACCACTGCGCAGGGCGGGCCAACCACGGCAAAAAGCTCTGGGCGCTCTTGATGTTCGGACTCTGGGCCGAACAACGCATGCAGGGAGGTGTCCATGCCTAAAAACTTCGCCATGACGGGCGTGGCGGGGTACATTGCCCCACGTCACCTCAAGGCCATCAAAGAGACGGGTAACCGCCTGGTGGCGGCGATCGACCCGAATGATGCGGTTGGCATTCTTGATCAATATGCTTTTGATGTCAGATTCTTTACTGAATTTGAGCGTTTTGATCGTCACCTCGAAAAACTACGGCGCGGCCCGGCAGAGCAACGGGTTCACTACCTAAGCATCTGCGCACCAAACTACCTGCACGACGCGCACTGCCGGGCGGCACTGCGCATTGGTGCCGACGCCATCTGCGAAAAACCGCTGGTGATCAACCCGTGGAACCTTGATCCACTGCAAGAACTTGAGCAAGAGAGCGGCAAACGCATCTACACGATCCTGCAGCTTCGGCTCCATCCACGGCTCATCGCCCTGCGTGAACAGCTACAGCAAGCACCACGAGGTCACCGTCACGACGTGGTACTCACCTACATTACCGCACGCGGCTTCTGGTACCACATCTCATGGAAAGGGATCAGCGAAAAATCGGGGGGGATCGCCACCAACATTGGCATCCACTTCTTTGATCTGCTGATCTGGCTTTTTGGCGATGTGCTTGAGCAGCGGGTGCATCACAACGATCCACAGCGAATGGGGGGCATCCTCGAACTCGAACGCGCCCGCGTGCGCTGGTTTCTCTCGGTGGATCATCGCGACCTGCCCTTTACGGCCCAGGCCGGAAGCAAAACAACCTACCGCTCGATCACCATTGACGAACAAGAGGTTGAATTCACCGCAGGATTTACCGACCTGCACACCCGCGTCTACGAAGACATCCTGGCTGGCGGGGGCTTTGGCATTGACGAGGTGCGACCATCGATTGAACTGGTGCATCAACTACGTAACGCCCCGATCGTCACCGACGAACCACCACTGCGGCATCCATTGTTACCGTGACAGGGAGCTGGCTTTTCTTTGCTGGAACAAGCCAGCGTAGCTGGCTTGTTCCAGCAAAGAAGAAAACCATATGACTCTATATTTCGCCCACGAAAGTGCCTATCTTGATCAACCCTGCACGATAGGGGAAGGCACAAAAATCTGGCATTTCTGCCACATCATGCCCCACGCAAGCATCGGCGCACACTGCACCCTGGGGCAAAATGTCATGGTTGCGTCACACGTACAAATTGGCAACAACGTCAAAATCCAGAACAACGTCAGCCTCTACACCGGCGTCGAACTCGAAGACGACGTCTTTTGCGGGCCATCGTGTGTCTTCACCAACGTGGTCAACCCACGTGCACAGATCAACCGCCAGCGCGAGTACCAGCCAACGCTTGTCCGGCGCGGGGCCACCATCGGAGCCAACGCGACGATCGTCTGCGGAGCGACCATCGGGCGTTACGCCTTCATAGGTGCAGGAGCCGTCATACGTGGCAACGTCCCCGACTATGCCCTGATCGTCGGCGTCCCTGGCAAACAACGAGGCTGGATGAGTCGCCACGGGCAACGCTTGCCACTGCCAGACGAGAATGGTATCATGACGTGCCAGATAAGCGGTTGGCGTTATCGTGAAGAACAACCGAGCCTCGTACGCTGCCTCGACTGGCCCGAAGACCAGGCCCTGACGGGATAAAGAACCAGGCGTGTGCGCATCGCAGTCAGGTGTCCACACACGCCCCAACCGCTGCCTGCGGCTGAAACCAGGAACAAGCCCATGACAACAGGATCACATCAAGAGCCAATCCCACTGCTCGACCTGAAGGCCCAGTATGCAACACTGCGTGAAGAGATCGCGGCAGCGATCGAACGGGTCGTTGCGAGTCAACAGTTCATCCTGGGGCCAGAGGTTGAAGCCTTCGAACAGGAAGTCGCTGCGTACAGCCAGTGTACCTATGGCATTGGCGTCTCTTCGGGCACCGACGCGCTGCTGGTTGCCCTGATGGCAATTGACTTGCAACCGGGCGACGAAATCATCACCACGCCGTACACCTTCTTTGCCACAGCCGGCTCGATCGCGCGTCTCGGCGGGCACCCAGTCTTTGTTGACATTGACCCCATAACCTACAACATCGACCCGGCGGGCATCGAGGCAGCGATCACCTCGCGCACCAGAGCGATCATGCCGGTGCATCTCTTTGGGCAAATGGCCGACATGGAACCGATCATGGGCCTCGCAGAATATCACGGCCTCTATGTCATCGAGGATGCAGCGCAGGCGATCGGCGCGGAATACCGCGGGCGGCGAGCCGGATCGATTGGGCACATGGGCTGTTTCAGCTTCTTCCCCTCAAAAAACCTAGGCGGCTTTGGCGACGGGGGCATGGTAACAACGAACGACCCCAAACTCGCCGAACGGATCAGACTGCTACGCGGCCATGGTGCGCACCCAAAATACTACCACCGCATCATCGGCGGCAACTTCCGGCTCGACGCGCTGCAAGCGGCCGTCTTGCGGGTCAAGCTCACCTATCTCGACGAGTGGACAGCAGCGCGACAGCAGAACGCCGAGCGCTACCGCCAACTCTTCAGCGCAGCCGGAGCGAACATCGGGCTACCAGAGGATGCGGGCTACGGGCGCCACATCTACAACCAGTTTGTGATTCGGAGCGAGCGCCGCGACGACCTCATGGCCCACCTAAAGGCACACCAGATCGGATGTGAAATCTACTACCCGGTACCGATCCACCTACAAGAATGCTTTAGCAGGCTAGGCTACGAAGTAGGCAACTTCCCGGCGAGCGAAGACGCGGCCGAGGAGACCCTAGCGATCCCGGTGTATCCGGAACTGGGGGAGGAGCGACAAGCCAGGATTGTCGATACCATTCATACCTGGATCTAAAAAATCATGTTGATTTCTGAAGAAGCGCACAAGTACCTTCGTGGAGAGCATTTTTCAAACGGATGGTCGCTTGCGATACCCAAGCAACAGCGCATCGTTTCGCGCAACAAGCGTCTGGTTGAGCTTGCCCAGAACAAATCCGTTCTTCACATCGGATGTGCTGATCATACCATTTTAATTCAGCGCAAAATCAAAGAGGGCACGTACCTGCATGAGTTATTACAACATAGCAGCAGCAAACTCGTAGGAGTAGATATAAATCCTGAAGGTATAGAGGTGATGCAAAAGCTAGGTTTTCCACATATTTACCATCCCTCAATGGTACCAGAAGGAAAATACGATCTTCTCATTGCTGCTGATGTCATTGAACATGTACCAAATGTCAATGTTTTTTTGACCGATCTGAAACGATACAACTTTGACAGACTGATTATTACAACCCCGAATGCCTACCGAAGAATAAACCGAAGACAATACAAAGCAGAAATCATCAACACCGATCATCGGTACTGGTTTTCGCCTTTTACGTTAGCAAAAGCAGTAACAGACGCACAATACCAAGTCGAAGCGATCGAATTCACCGATTACCCATCAAAATTTAGATTATACCGCAACGTACTCCTCAAAAAATATCCTTTACTTCAGGATGGCCTGCTCATCATTGCAACGAAACAGGCTTAACGACCTATGAAAGAGATCTGGATTCTGACGAGTTCATTTCCTTATGGATCCGGCGAACAATTCTTAGAGACAGAGATTGGATATTGGTGTCAATTAGAGGGAGTTAAAGTCACTTGTCTTCCAATACTTGCGAAGGGGGAGATACGACCGGTTCCAACAAATATCTCAATCGATCGCTGCATTGCTCACAACAATCCCTCAACAAAAATTCTTTCACTTTTTCAAGCGCTATTTTCTGTAATCTTTCTACGTGAAGTTATCTGGTTACAACAAAACAGAGCTTGCTCGCTCCATAGTATCTTGCTTGCCTGGCGCATGACAGCAACAGTCATACGCATATATACAAGCTTAAAGCACAAGCGCAAAAAAACAGACGCCGAGTCCGTAGTTTGTTATAGCTACTGGTTTGACATTGCAACGTATGGATCTGCGTTGTTAAAACAGCAAAATTTATTACAAAAAGTTGTCACACGAGCACACAGTTCAGATGTGTATCAAGAGCGTCAAAAAGAGCATTATATGGCTCTTAAAAGACAATTCAGAGATAAAGTTGATAAGATTTTCGCCATTTCGCAAGCAAGTTACGATTATCTGCACAAGGAATATGCTATATCCCAGGATCGGCTTACCATTGCGCGGCTTGGTGTTCGCATTGCGCAGGAGCTAACGCCACCATCACCAGATGGCAAGGTGGCGATTGCATCCATTGCCTTCTGTACACCTATCAAACGAATTGATCGCATCATTGATGCGCTTGCTTTTGCATCAGAACAGATCGGACAAGAAATAGATATAGATTGGGTGCATCTTGGGGGTGGAGATCTTCAGGATGAACTGAGGACATATGCCCAAAAGATTCTTGGAAAACGCAGCAAAGTCAGGTTTACATTTATGGGTCATCTTGAAAATCAAGAAGTCTTACGTTACCTCAAAACACATTCTATTGATGTGCTAATCAATACAAGTGAGTCTGAAGGTATACCTGTTTCAATTATGGAAGCAATGGCGCACGGCATTCCAAGCATTGCACCGGCTGTAGGTGGTATTCCAGAACTGGTACGACCGGAACATGGATGGTTATTATCAGCGCAACCCTCAATAGAAGAGATAGCTTGCGCCGTGTGTGCCTATGATCACTATAAAGATAACCAGACACGTCAGGCAGCAAAACAATGGATCATCAAACACTTCAACGCCGAGAGCAATTACACATCATTCGTACAGCAGGTTATTGATGATATGAAACCGGTGGCGGGGAAAGAATAACATGGGTTCCAAGGACGACAAGCCACCACGTCAACTGGGTCTGAGCAAAATAGCGACAAATATTGGGCATACTCTTGGGCGTCAATTGCTTGGCTTTCTGTTTGGTCTTGGAACCGTTGTCGTTATAGCCCGGGTACTTGGTCCTGAAGGCAATGGACAGTATGCCATTGCTCTGCTCCTCCCAACATTTCTCTTGACCATGTTAGAATTAGGCATTGGGGCAGCAAATGTGTATTATGTAGGTGGTCAAGTAGTAAGACTGCATACTGCTTTTAAGGCTAGTCTCTATATATGGATAGGCCTTACATGTATTGGTATGCTTCTTGGGAGTTTATCAGTCATATTCTATGCTGATATCCTCTTTCCTGGGATGCCAACCCTACTCCTCTGGTTAGCCATCCTCTCCTTCCCATCAGGACTACTACAATTTTATCTTGGCAGTTTGCTGCAAGCAGTACAAGATTTTCGTCGTTATAATCTCGCAACCATTTCCTTACCTGCCATGATGTTTGGCGTCGTATCATTACTCTTTGTCATCGGGGGAGGGATTACCTCCGTTATGGTTGCTCTCGTGCTTGTTCAGATTGTCAACGTCATCATCCATTATCTGTTAGTTCGCCATCATCTGAGATCTGATGTAAATGAGATGCTGAAGACAGAACAAGACATCAATCATAAACAATATACAATCCAAGCCGCAAAGTATGGCATAAAAGCCCACGGAAGTGGAATTTTGACTTTTATCAATTACCGAGCAGACCTATTCCTGGTTAATTTAATCCTAAATCCAGCTACAGCGGGTATTTATGTGATTGCAATATCGCTCAGTGAAAAGTTATGGTTTCTTTCACAGTCGATCAGCACTGTCCTGCTCCCGCGCCTAGCAGAACTACATCATGATGACGAGATTCGCAAGCAACTAACCCCCTTAATTGCCCGTTGGACGCTCATCTTCACAACCGCAGGAGCTATTGTGCTTGCCATTATCGCCCCATCTTTGATTATGATCTTATTTGGCCCAGCCTATAGAGAAACCCTCAAGCCTCTTCTTTTTTTACTACCGGGCATTGTAAGTTGGAGTCTCGTGCGGATTTTAGCGAATGACCTGGCATCACGTGGACGCCCTGAATTAAATATGTACAATATGGCAGTTGTTGTGGTGATTAATATCGTAGGAAACATTGTTTTGATACCACGCATGGGCATCACAGGTGCCGCCCTTGCGACGACTATTGCATATCTTGTAGCTTGTGTTATTCAAGTTTCGATGTATGCACAGGTGAGTAAAAACTCTTGGTATGAAGTTTTCCTTTTCAATGCATATGATGCACAGATTATTCATCAATTACACCTTGTCTTAGCTAAAATCACCCGCCCGAAATCAGTGAATCCATGATTATGCATATCCTCACCGTCCTCGGCGCTCGCCCGCAATTCATCAAAGCCGCGCCCGTCAGCAAGGCGCTGCGCGAGGCCGGTCACCATGAATACCTGGTGCATACCGGTCAGCACTACGACCACGCGATGTCACAGATCTTCTTTGATGAGCTTGGCATTCCGCAGCCGGACGTCAACCTGGGGGTTGGTTCGGGTGGGCATGGCAAACAGACCGGCGCGATGCTGATGCGGCTGGAAGAGGTGATCCTTGAGCAACGGCCGGATTGGGTGCTCGTCTATGGCGATACAAATTCCACGCTGGCTGGCGCACTGGCTGCGATCAAATTGCACGTGCCCGTCGCCCACGTAGAGTCCGGGCTGCGCTCTTTCAACCGCACGATGCCCGAGGAGCACAATCGAATCTTGACCGACCACTGCGCCGACCTGCTCTTCTGCCCCACCCAGACTGCGGTGGATAACCTGGCACGGGAAGGGATCACCCAGGGTGTTCACTTGGTCGGTGATACGATGTATGACGCTGTCTTGCAGTTCGGCGAGCTTGCCCGCCATCGCTCGCGCATCCTGGAAACTCTTGACCTGACGCCCAAACAGTATCTGCTGGCGACCGCGCATCGGCCCTACAACACCGATAACCCAGAGAATCTACGCTCCATCATATCGGCCTTTGTCACATGCGGCGAAACGGTGATTTTTCCGGTGCACCCGCGCACACAGGCGCGGATGGTAGAGGCTGACGTGATGGAGATGCTCAAAGATTCACCGCAGGTTCGATTGATCGAGCCGGTGGGCTACCTGGATATGTTGATGCTAGAGCAGAACGCTCGAATGATCCTGACCGATTCGGGTGGGATGCAAAAGGAAGCCTATTTTTTTGCGGTACCATGTGTGACCCTGCGGCCAGAGACAGAGTGGGTGGAGACGGTCGAGGCGGGGTGGAATGTGGTGGTTGGGGCACATACAGAGAAAGTATTGGAAGCGCTTACTCGTAGTCTGCCGGCTGAATACTCATTTGGCTATTACGGGGCAGGCAATGCGAGTAGAAAGATAATGGAAACCCTTGAGGATCAACATAACAGATCGCACTAGATATATATTCAGAAGTTAATCTCATTTCAAGAACGAAAAATTTTCAGATCCGAAAAGCAAACTGTAGACAATATAGGAATCATAAATGAGTGAAATGCGAAAGGTTTTGATCTTGGCTTACTATTTCCCGCCGCAAGGAGGTTCAGGCACTCTTCGAGTGGCAAAATTCTGTAAATACTTGCAGGAATATGGTTGGGAACCAGTCGTAATCACCACTTCATTTATTTCCCACTATGATTGGGGGTTGCTGCATGATTTGAATAAAAATCTAGAGATTTATCGCACTTATGACCTATATTTAACCTTGAGCAGACTAGGTATCATTAAAATATTTGGACGATCTTCAAGTAATCTAAATAATATCCAGAAAATATCCACATCTTCAGAATTGATTTCAGTTATCAAAAGATTACTCATTTCTGGAATAAAACCATCCATACAAAATATAATTAACCTAGAGGTTAATGTTAGGTCTTGGCGTTTTTCTGCATACCACAAAGCATGTTCGGTGATTGAACAAGGTAAGATCAACGCGATTTTTACCACCTCTCCTCCTCATTTGCTTCAATCTGTTGGATATCGATTGGCAAAACGATACCCACATCTACCCTGGATCATGGATTTGCGGGATCTGTGGAGCCAGAGTCACTTGATTGTTGGTACGTCTTCGTACAACAAAACATATCTCCAAGAGCAGGAGTATCTACGCTCCGCAGACAAGACCTTAGTTGTGACCGAGGGTATTCGCAGATTGACCTTGAAAAAGTTTCCGGAATTGCGAGAAGACAAGGTATTCACACTAACCAATGGCTACGACGTTGATGATTTTCGTGATATTAAAGTTAAATTTATCAACAAAAAATTCACACTAACATTTATAGGATCATGGTATAAGGCGCGCAGTGAAAATTCGTTTATCTCTGCACTATATCAATTAGCCACCAATTCTAACTTTTTACAACGTATCCAGTTTAGATTTGTGGGCAATATTTCTGCAGATATTCAGAAACAATTAGCACCTCTTGCTGACACTGGTTTTATAGTGTTTCGACCTCAAGTAACACATCGAGAAGCGCTATCTGAAGTGCTTAACGCTGATGTGGTTATCCTTATTGAGTCAAATCTATTTGAGTTGAAATTAAACCATTCCAATAAATTGTTCGAGTATCTAGGTAGTGGCAAACCAATTTTGGCTATTGCCCCTATAGACGGTGAAGCTGCGCAACTGATTCGGCAAGAGAGGGCAGGGATTGTAGTAGATCCCGATAATCCTAACGAGATATGCTATGGCATAGTTGATCTCTTTAATCGTTTTGAGCATAATCCACACCGTGATATCGTACTGGGGACTTATCCTAATTACAACAGAAAAAATCTCACAAGGGAATTGGCCAATATCCTAGACGAGGTGTGTGCCCAAAAGATACTGGATAGGGAGTAAACTATGAACCATGAGCTTCAGGTAAAACAAAACGAACGAAGTGGCTACGGTGATGCTATTGCATTTCTGCGGTCTTTGCCGAATGGGGAAAGCATAATCACAGAAAATTTCCTTTATGAGGATGTTGACCTTGCGCTTGAGCAGTTCTGCCAGAGTCAGGAATGGCACAACACCTTGGCTGAATTGAAAGTAAAATCAGGAATGAAAGTTCTTGACTATGGAGCAGGGCGTTGCCTTGCTTCGGCTGCCTTTGCCAAAGAGGGATGCCAAGTCACGGCCATTGACATCAACTCGAGTGAAGACGTGGGACTTGGTCTGCTGCATACGTCTCGGGCATTTGAACCGTACAGAGATAGAATTCACGCTGTTGTTACCGACGGTGAATACCTTCCACTTGCAAGTAACACTTTCGATATTGTCTACTGTCGTGAAGCGCTCCACCATGCATTTGATCTCGGAAAACTCGTAATAAATCTGACTCAAACATTAAAATATGGTGGGACATTCTACGCCTACGGCGATCATCGTCGCCCATGGTGGAGTAGCGATGAACAGTTTCGTCAACGCCATCCCGCCGTTCCGTTTGGGGTAAATGAACATAGTTATCTCGAGTCTGAGTATGTGCAGACCCTGCGGAAGGCTGGTCTGCGCAAGATTGCGGTCAAGCCAATTGTGCGTGGACAACCCCAGCATTGGGTTCATCGCATGGTCGTAGCAATAACACAGATGCCTCTGCTGGGACAAGGACTGCGACCGTTGTATGATCGCTTCCTGCATTACACATCAATCGGCAGTCAAATCATTATTGTCGGTAGAAAATAGCCCATTGCTGTGAAGATCCTTTTTGTTACACCCTATTTTCCCTATCCAACGGTGGCCCATGCAGGTGGCGTGTATGTGTTTCAGATGATCAAGGGATTGACCGAACGTGGTCATCACGTTGCCTTGCTTTCCCTTGTTACTGAGGCCGAAGCATGCCATCTGGCAGCAATGAAGGCGATCTGTAGCCGTGTTGTTTCGATTCCTACCGATCCGCACTGGCGCCATGCGGTGCAGTATTTGCCACGCCACGTGCTCGCTCCGGCAACCTTTCCAGGCTGGCATCCGAAGCTGGCAATGGTCTTGCAAAACCTGATGAATCAGGAAACCTTTGACGTTGTGCAACTTAATTGGAGTGAACTGGGCCAGTACGTAGGCTTATTCAAGCGAAAAAGTGCGACGGTGTTATGTGCAATTGATGTATTGTCGACGACGCTTGAACGGGACTGTGTCAACGAGAAGAATTTTGTGCGTAAGCTCTGGCTATATTGGTATGCCAAGGATGCCAAGCGCTATGAAAATAAGATCTATCCTCAGATAGACCATATCATCACGCTGTCGCAGAAAGATCACAACTATCTGATGACCCATATGCGTCATGTGCAAGCAAGTGCCTTGCTGCCTGGTGTTGATGAGGCCCTTCTGCAACTGTCACTCCAGTTGCATCAATCCAAAGATATTGTGTTTGTTGGCCATATGCAACGGCCATTCAATGTAAGTTCTGTTTTATGGTTTTATCACCAGGTCTTTCCGTATGTACGCCAGCAGGTGCCTGAGGCCCGTTTATTGGTGGTCGGCGCAGATCCTCCGCATACCATTACAAGCCTGACAAAGGATCCAGGTGTTGTTGTGACAGGTTCAGTTGAACGAATCGAGGGCTTTTATGCTTCATCGCGGCTCGCCATCGTCCCTCTTTTTGTTGGGGGCGGCATTATCAAGAAGGCAATTGATGCGCTGGCAGCCGGATGTCCAATCGTTACGACAAGCATTGGGGTGGAAGGCATTGCGGTACGCGACGAACAAGAAGTGCTTGTTGCTGACGATGCCGCAGCCTTTGGGCGTGCGGTAGTACGCTTGCTGCACGATGATCTGTTGTGGCTGCAATTAGCCCGCGCAGGTCGAGAACGTGTGCTGCGTGACCATGCCTGGCCCTCAACGATTGCAACTCTCGAATCGATCTACCAGAAGGTCTGCGATCGTGCCTGATGCCATGCCTCAACTCTCCATCATTATCGTCAACTGGAATACCCGCTCCCTGCTGCACGCGCTTTTGACTACGCTTGTGCCACATCTTCAACAGGATCAGGCTGAGATCATTGTTGTTGATAATGCGTCAGATGATGGCAGTGGGGCGATGGTGGCCGCTGGTTTTCAGAAAAAACGACATCTTTTTTAGCGACGAAATTTAACTCAAAAAAAGCCCAAATTCTTTTCAAAAACATACGATAAAAGGTCAAATGGGAGACACCCTGTTAACCGACAGCGAGGCTTATTGAAGAATGGAAGAAAGTGCAATGCCAAAGTCGCTCGTTTCAAGAGAGTTTGGCCGTGTGCGCAGGAATATGTTCGCCCTGCTAGGTATTTTGTTGATCTTGGTGCTCATGCTCCCATCTCTATTGCCAGATAATGCATTGTTACCTGCAGATTTGTTGTTCGATCAATCTCCTTGGCAAGCGGTTGCCCCAACGAGCTTTCATACGCCTGGCAACAATCTTCTGGTGGATCAGGTCTTTCAGTTTTACCCATGGCGCCTCTTGGCTATAGATGAGTTACATGCCGGACGTTGGCCTCTCTGGAATCCGCTGATCTACGCAGGCACACCTCTCGTGGCTAATGATCAATCCGCTGTCTTCTATCCCATAAACCTTCTTCTCGCCTGGATGCCGCCACATATGGTATCAGGATGGAGTGCGCTGTTCCGGCTATGGACAGCCTTCGGCGGAATGTACATCTTATTACGCCACTGGAAACAGACACCTCCCGCAAGCTTTGTTGGCGGGATGAGCTTTGCACTGGGAGCCTTCACGATGCCGCTACTCGGTCATCCCCACACCAACGTAGGTGTATGGCTCCCCTGGATGCTGCTCACTGCTGATAAGGTCGTTTTCTCGGCGCACCCCTGGCGCTGGGTTGGCTGGGGAGCAGTGGTCATCAGCGTCCAATTCTTGGGGGGCCATGCAGAGACCTCCTTTTTTAGTCTGATGTTGTGGGGAATCTATAGTCTCGCTGCGCTTATTGTTTCAGAGCATTCACTTGAAGGGCAGATCAGCCGATTTGCAATGTTAGCCATTTCATTCCTCATTGGCTCTGGCATTGCAGCAGTTCAACTCATCCCTTTTCTGGAATTATTACCCCTCACCAACTATTATCTCGCTCGTTCAGCAGCAACTGAGACGCACCCGTGGCTATATACGGGTTTCTGGCGCAATGTGGCGATGGCTATCACCCTTTTCCTTCCCGACTTTTTCGGCAACCCTACCCGCAGTGGTTGGTGGATTGGAACTGGATTTGGAAATTATACACAAGTTTTATATATGGGGATTGCGCCTCTCTTCCTCGCTGGAATAGCAGCACTAGAGATACGACGAACGGAGGTGGAATGGCGAGTTCGTTTCTTCACAATTTTTGGTCTGATCTGGCTGGGTGTTCTCATGCGTCTACCGATTCTAGATCTGCTGCAACATCTACCTCTGTTCAATATTGCAGCAATGAGTATTGTTGTCTTCAGTGCATCGCTTGCCATTCTGGCTGGCTATGGATTCGATGCAGTCTTTGGATTAACCACTGGAAATAGCCAGATTCGAACCCTGAGACGCGCACTTCTGATCTTTGGGCTTCTCACCGGTGGTGGATTGCTCGTGTTTTATGCGATGCTACGCCTTTTTAAAGACTTCTTTCTAAACCTGGGACGAATCTATGTCGAGGAGCGAGTCGTCAGTCATCCCCCGCATCCCTTTCCGTTGCCATACTACCTTGATCAGTTGGAAACCCGCTATCAGCAAATAACAGCAAACTTGGATCCCCTGCAGGTCTGGTTATATGCGCCGGTGCTGGTCGCATTGACGATTGCCGTGTTGCTATGGGGCTGGAACAAAGGCAAGGTGAGCACAATCAGTGTCCAAAGGTTGATTGGATTGCTGGTTTTTGTCGATCTGTGGGCTTTTGGTGCAGGCTTCAACCCGGTCATCCCCGCAACCAAGGTCTTTCCACCAACGCCAGCGCTATCGTTTCTAAACGAAGCGATGGCCAAAGATCCAAATTATTCGCGGATCTTGGCATTGAGTAATCTCCTCCCACCTAACACACTTATGCCCTACAACCTGCCTGATGCGAGGGGCTATGATGTGACCATTGGACGGTACACGCAAATCCTGGACGCATTGGATCGAGAACCACTCGGGGTTGTGTGGTCGGAACGCAATGATCGGTTTTTTGATCTGGTTGGGGTACGCTACCTGCTTACTACCGGTGCAGTGGAAGCAAATACTAAGATGACGCTGGTTTACGATGGAGAGATCAAAGTCTATGAACGTACAACCCCCCTGCCAAGAGCCTATCTTGTTTCGTCTGCAAGCGTGTTCAACGATGACGAGGCGCTGCTAAACGCTCTATTGGCCGAAGATGTGGCTGCTGGTCAGCGGGTGTTGCTCGAAGAACCACCGCCATTTCCACTGGTTACAACCAGGCTCACTGTTGGTACGGCGCAGATCATCGACTACCAACCTGATAAAGTAGAGATAGCTGTGGAGACATCAGCACCAGCCTTATTGGTGTTGTCCGATGCCTACTTTCCAGGTTGGCGAGCTTTGGTAGATGGTGTAGAAACACCCATCCTGCGTACAAACTATGCATTTCGAGGAGTTCCTGTTTCTGCTGGTGTTCATAACGTAATATTTATCTATAATCCAATCAGTTTTAAGATAGGTTTTTTGATTACTATTTCTTCCTTAGGCGTATTGGTGCTTCTAGCTGCAACACTCTTCGTGTCTCGCAATGAGAAGACGCTGAAGCGAATCTTGCACTAAGATGGCGGTTATCAACATGATACTCTCCATCATTATCGTCAACTGGAATACCCACGCCCTGCTGCACGCGCTTTTGACTACGCTTGTGCCACATCTTCAACAGGATCAGGCTGAGATCATTGTTGTTGATAATGCGTCAGAGGATGGGAGCGCGGCGATGGTGGCCGCTGATTTTCCGGAGGTGACGCTGATCCAGAATGCGCAGAATGTGGGGTTTGCCCGTGCAAATAATCAGGCGCTCACAGTTGCCCAGGGGCGCTATCTGCTCTTGCTCAATACTGATACGCTCGTGCCGCCCGGGGCAATCGAGGGGTTGCTGCATTTTATGGATACGCATCCAGCGGTGGGGGCTTGCAGTCCGCGTCTGTTGACCGCTGAGGGTCAGCCTCAGGCGTTTGCGTTCGGTGATGATCCAACGCCTGCCTATCTGCTGCGTCGCGGTCTGTGGCGCTTGCTCTTGAAGCGCCCGCTCCATGACTGGGGTGTCGCGCAGGTGCTTGAAGTGGCTTGGGTTGCCGGAACCTGTCTAATGCTCCGGCGCGAGGCCCTGGCCAGGGTCAAGGGTTTCGATGAGGCGTTTTTTATGTATTTTGAGGATGTTGATCTCTGTCGGCGGATCAGGCATCATGGCTGGAAGATCTGTTATGTGCCTACCGTTGCAATTACCCATCTCGGTGGGCAGAGTTTGCAACAGAATCCGGCGGCGCAAGACGTGTATTATGAAAGCCTGCGCTCCTTTTATGGACGGCATTATCCACCGTCGTTCCGGCTGTGGCTCGTGCTCGGTTTGATGATCTATCAGCGGATGAAAGCGTTGCCATGAGCACTGTGAAGTCTACCTTCCCTGATCGGCTGATCCTCGCCTGGGCGATCCTAAGCGCTGCGGTGCTCTTTGTGCTCTTCCGCGATACCGGCTTTGATGATCCTTTCATTACCTATCGCTACGCGGTCAATCTCGCGAACGGCAACGGGTTTGTCTATAATCCTGGTGAACGGGTGCTCAGTACAACAGCGCCGCTCTATGCGTTGCTGCTGGTGCCGTTTGCAATGGTCGGGGCAGATCTGCCGCTCGTGAGCAATCTGATCGGCACAATGAGTCTCGGCGCAGGTTCGGTGGCGCTCTGGCGGATGGGCCGGATGGGGGGGATGCCCGTCGCCGGTGCAGCGGCAGCACTGCTCTTTCCGTTGACGCCGCTGCTGATCAATACGCTCGGGGCTGAAACGATGCTCTTTCTGGCCCTGGTGTTCTGGGGGTTCGAGGCGGCCTGGCACGAACGGCCCTGGCTCGCCGGGGTGCTGCTCGCAGCAGCCACGCTGACTCGCGCCGATGCGGGGTTGGCCGTGGTGATGGCCGGTCTGCTCTTGCTCAAACGCAATGGTTTGCGTCCGGCGCTGACTTTTGGGGCGGTTGTGGCGCTGACCGCCCTGCCTTTTGTGGCGGCGGCCTGGTGGTATTTTGGCTCGCCTTTGCCGGTGACGCTGGGGGCTAAGCAGAGCCAGGCCGATATTCCAGGTGGGCGCAGCTATCTGGCGGGCCTGGTGTTGCGCCTGGGCAACCTCTGGAACTGGATACCGTGGCGTCCTTTTGCCGTCCTCATCGTCATCGGGTGCGTCCAGGCACTCTGGAAACGTGGCCCGTTGGCGCTGGTTGCCGGATGGTCACTGGCTCACGCGCTGGCCTATAGTCTGCTGGGGGTGACCGACTATTTCTGGTACTTTGGGCCGGTGATGACCGGCCTGACCATCCTGGGGGCGCTGGGCATCCAGTTGCTGGCTGATCTTGGGGAGCGTGTCGGCGGGCGAAGAGCGGGGCTGAGCGTGGCAACGGGGTTGATCGTGCTCGCCCTGGCTGGCTATGGCAGCATCGTCACCTTTGCGGCTCGCAACCCGGATCTCCGTATCCCGGCATACCGTGAGGCTGGCGAGTGGCTCGCCGCCAATACCGAGCCCGACGCCCGTGTTGGCACCCTCGAAATCGGGGTCATTGGCTACTATAGTCAACGCCCCATGATTGATTTCGCCGGACTGATCCAGCCCGAGGTGAACGCGATCTTTCGCGAGGGGGGCGGCTACCGCGACGCGGCGCTCGCTGCCCTTGGGCACCACCGGCCAGCGTACGTCGTCAACCACGAAGAAGCCTTCCCACTAATCACACATGATCCTACGCTGGCTGCAGCATGTGAAGAAGTTGCCGCCCTGCCCGATCCACGGTTTGCCACCCCGCTCCAGATCTATCATTGCACCTGGTAGTCGAGGACGCAATCACAAGCGTCACTGTGTGGACACGACCAGTAGGCACTGCAACGGGCCCAGGCACGATGACGTGAGCTCTGATCAGTTGAAGGTGGGGCAAGCACAATCTGCGTCGCCATCGAAGGGGCAAGGGCAACGTGGCGGTCGCCAAGTCCGACGAGAACAGCACCTTCGGCGCTGATCGCGAGCACCTCGACCATCGTACCAGGTACGACCCCCTGGGCACGCAGAAACGCAGCCACCATCGGCTCGGTGGCGACCGACGCCACGATGCCACGGGTTCCCGCTGTGCAATGGGCAAGTTCCTGGGTCGGCACTGCCTCAAACTCACGCTGCCCCGCACCGGGCGCGTGCTCGAGAAAGGCCTTAAGCGCCGTCACCAGCCGTTCCGACGTAATATGTTCAAGCTGACAGGCGAGGTCATCGGCCTCTTCCGGTTCAATCCCCAGATTTTCGACCAAAAACATCACCCAGAGACGGCGACGCGAAAGGATCTGCTGGGCCTGCGTCTCGCCATGTTCGGTCAATGTCACCCCTTTGTAGGGTTGATAGGCAAGAAGGCCGCGCTCATCGAGTTTGTGACACATCTCGTTGGCCGAGACCTGCGAGACGCCAAGCTTATTCGCCAATAACGATACTGGTACTGGCTGCTGCGGCTCGCTGCGGAGCAGCGCCGTCATCACCAGGTACATCTCAATACTTTCACTCATCATCCACTCCTACCCTGGAGCATGCTATACGATATCTCTGCAGCAAGGCGTTCAACATCCGCTCTTCTACTGGTGGAAAATGTCAGTTCCACTGACATTTTCCACCAGTAGAAGAAAAATAAGGTAAACCTATACTATCGAGTGAGACAAAAGTAGTATACCGTACTTTCGGGAGGGTAGATAGTGAATTTTTCTCTCCTGGTAGTTGTGTTGCCACTACTTGTTCAGCCTTACCCAAAGTGATATACCTCTAATGTACAGGCACGCCCAAAGATCGCCGGCCGATCCGCTCTCATTGTGATCGCAAGGGAGGTGCCACATCAACAATGAAAGAGTCCCATGCATACTATACCCTCCGGGAACGACCAGTGTCATCAAGAGAGAGGCCCAGGGCAAAGGCTAGCAATGCACATCGCAGATGAAACAACGCTCCCACTCTCGCTTGTCGAGGTCGGTGCGTATGTCCGTATCGTTCGGTTCAATGGTGGGATGCGTAGCGCTCATCGGTTGGCAGAACTTGGGGTGATTCCTGGCACAGAACTGACGATCATTACTACCCATGGCGGCGGGATGGTCATCGGAATTGGGGATACACGCTTAGCTCTTGGGCGTGGCCTGGCGCATAAGGTACTGGTAACGTTCCTGGAGAGGAAGCAGTAATGGCTGATCTAACCATTGCCCTTGCCGGCAATCCCAATGTGGGCAAAAGTACCCTCTTTAATGCCCTGACTGGCAGACACCAACATGTAGGGAACTGGCCGGGGAAGACGGTCGCCAAACAAGAGGGCAAGCTGATGATTGAGGGAAAACACCTGACGATCATCGATCTGCCAGGAACCTACAGCCTTTCAGCGCATTCGCCTGAGGAAGAGATCGCCCGCAATTTCATTGTCTGTGGACGCCCCGATGCAGTGGTCAATGTCCTCGATGCGGCAAATCTTGAGCGCAATCTCTATCTCTCCGCCCAGATTCTTGAAACTGGGGTACCTATGATCCTTGTCCTCAATATGACCGATGTGGCAACGGCACGTGGCCTCCAGATCCATCCCGAAGTGCTCAGTACACGGCTTGGGATTCCAGTCATTACGATGGCCGCTAGTCGCGGACAGGGCTTGGGTGAACTGAAACGCTTGCTGGCAACCATCGCACGTACCCCTCGTGAGGCGATGCTTGGTAGCTCGGTATGTGCATAGGAGGCGAGGCAATGACGAGTTTTGCGCTCACGCCGTCACTGCGGATGACCTATGCGTCACCGATTGAAGTTGAACTGACCAGGTTGAGTGAAGCCCTCGGGCATTGCCCAGACCTTGTTGCGCGGTATCCGATGCGCTGGCTGGCGATCCAGTTGCTGGAAGGTGATACGTTGCTGCAGGCCGAGGTTGAACGCCTTGGGGGATCAGTGGCAAGCGAGGCGCTCGCAGCGAGTCGGATGCGCCTGGAAACACACTATGGCGAGGATCTTGATGTTGCCATGGTTGACCAGCGCTATCGCTTTGTCCACGATCTTGCCGCACAGGCCCTGACCCGCCCCAAGACACCCTCCCTGACCATGTCCGACCGCGTTGATCGCATTGTCACCAATCGCTGGTTAGGCATTCCGATCTTTCTCGGGCTCATGTGGGTGGTTTTCAAACTGACCACTGATGTTGCCGCACCCTTTGTTGACTGGATTGATGCAGTTTTGACCGGGCCAGTCAGCCACTGGATTACCAGCTTGTTGTCAATCACCGGGCTCAGCGGAGGTTGGCTCGAATCGCTCCTCATTGATGGTGTTATCGCCGGTGTGGGCGGGGTGCTCGTCTTTATTCCTGTGCTCTTTTCCCTCTATTTTGCGTTGGCGATCCTTGAGGACTCAGGCTATATGGCCCGCTCAGCCTTTGTGATGGATCGCTTGATGCATCGCCTCGGGCTGCATGGCAAGAGTTTCTTGCCGATGGTTGTGGGTTTTGGTTGTTCGGTTCCTGCGATCTATGCCACCCGTACGCTCGAAAATGAACGTGACCGCATCCTGACAGGGTTGTTGGTGCCCTTTATGAGTTGTAGTGCTCGTTTGCCGGTGTATGTCCTCGTTGCGGCGATCTTTTTTCCAACGATGGCGGGCCTGGTCATCTTCGGGCTTTATCTAACGGGGATCCTGGTGGCGATCGGCCTGGGGATGCTGCTCAAGCGTACCCTTTTTGGCAATGAACTACCGACACCGTTTGTGATCGAGTTGCCACCGTACCGCCTGCCAACCTTGCGCAATATCTGGCACCAAATGTGGGAACGAACTTCGGCTTTTCTCCAGCATGCCTGGACAATTATTCTGGGTACCAGTATGGTCGTCTGGCTGCTGCTCGCACTTCCCGTCAGCGGCGAAGGCAGTTTCGCTGACACTGACGTTGACCAGAGTGCCTTCGCAGCCGTTTCAGGGGTTATGACGCCCGTCTTTGCCCCCCTTGGCTTTGGTAGTTGGGAGACGAGTGGGGCGCTGTTGACCGGCTTTGTCGCCAAAGAAGTCGTGGTGAGCACGATGATCCAGGTCTATAATGTGCCTGGGGCAGAGGAAGAAGAGGTTGGGGCAACAACCATTGGCGAAGATCTGCTGGCAATCGGCGGCGGTTTTCTCAGCGCCACCGGCGACGCACTCAAAGCACTTCCCTCGATCATCGGGATCAATCTCGCTGCAGAAGAGGACGAGCAAGCCCCAGATGGCCTCACCGGGGCGATTCGCCAGGGTTTTGACGCCAGTAGCGGTGGGCACGGGGCGCTCGCGGCGCTCGCCTTCCTGGTCTTTGTCTTGCTTTATACGCCCTGTATGGTCGCCGTCGCGGCTGCCCGCCAGGAATTTGGCTCGCGCTGGATGTGGGTCAGCATTATCGGCCAGTTTGTGATTGCCTGGCTCGCGGCGTTGATCGTCTTCCAGGGGGGACGTTTCTTTTTGTAGGGCCTGCGGCCCCCAAACCCGGCTTCCTTCGCTGGAAAAAAGCCAGCGTAGCTGGCTTTTTTCCAGCGAAACGAACCGTTTATGCCAGGCAAAGAAAGAAAAGAATCACATGCTTCAAAAAGTCTTACAAGCCCTCGAAGAGACGCAAGGCCCGGTGTCACTTGATGAGTTGAGTCGCCAACTTGAGCTTGATGTGGGGGTACTCGAGGGAATGATTGATTTCTGGGTGCGCAAAGGCAAACTGAAAGATAGCCGCCTAGCTGCATGTGCCGGAGGATGCGGAAATTGCAACCCCGGTGCGCAAGGCTGTACGTTTGACCGCGGTAGACCACGATCGATTACCCTCACCTGAAGCCGTATGCCGATCGATCTGTTGCTTGATGGACAGTTGTACCCTGAACCCTCTTCCGTCGTTGAGGGAACATCAGTTGAGTTGCACGCGGTGCCACCAACCGGGGCCGCTTCCCTTAGCCTGTTCATCAACGGGGTACCTCTAGAGCCATTTTTGCGGCCTGGCGATCCGGCCTGGCGCTGGCACTGGCCTGCTCCAGCAAGTACAGGTGCGTACGAGGTGGTGCTGAGCACCCACTGGCCTGATGGTCGCACCGAGGAGGTGCGTACGCAGATCGTGGTTGCGCCACGTAAGCTCGATGTTGAACACTATGCGCTGCTCCTTGAGGATCTGCAAGCAGTGGCCCCCCGCTTGGTCTTTGCGCTCACTGGTGGACGGCACGGGGTAAAACCTGATCCAGCTTCACCGAGTGCGCATGCCACCGCGATGCTCGACGCCCTCTGTCGCGACGAAATCCCGCGCCTCGTGGCGGCAGTGGAACGCCTCGCCCAACGCCCCCCCGAGCGCCTACAGACGCGTACCATCGCGGTCGATCCAGGCACAGCGCAGCGACCGGCCCTTCACCGGGGCGAGTTGATCAATCTATCACCAGCGCCGTCGCCTGAATCGGAGCATCCGTCGCCAGCGTCCTTGAGTAGCATACCGGAAGAGACAACCGAGGCCAGCTATGATAGCTATGAGGCACGTCTGTTGCGACGACTCATCGAAGTGCTGCTGCATCGCCTTGGGCAACTGGCGAACCTGACCAACCCGACGCCAGAACTGGAGGCAACCCGGCAGCGCCTGCGCGAACTGAGGTCACTACCCCTGCTTACCGAGGTGCCTCCGCTGCAAGCCTATCGCGGCATCACATCGCGTATGCAGCGCGACCCCGACTACCGCATTGTCGCCCGGGTCTGGCAATGGCTCCGGCGACACCCACTGATCACCTGGGACGCCGCGACCCTGACCTTGCCCATCAGCCAGTTACCCCGCCTCTACGAGCGCTGGTGCGCTGTGCGTGTCGCCCTCACCTTGCTTGAAAGGCCAGGGTATACGCTGATCAGCCAGGCACTGTGGAACGACGACGCCGCCGAGCAGGGACTGACGTTGACGGAGGGAACGGCGCTCCTTGGTCTGACGCACGAAGATGGGAGCATCTTGACCTTGCGCTATCATCCCCGCTACCCACCTGACGGTGACAACGTGCGCTCACTCGACCGGCACACACGCATCCCCGATCTTGCGCTTGAAATGCTCCCGCCTGACGGCTCGCCGCGGATCAGCCTGCTCGACGCCAAATATCGCCTTGATCCCAGTGGCGGAGTGCCTGCCGACGCCCTGGCCGACGGATACAGCTATCTGGGCGCCATCGGGAACAGCGCAGGGCGACGCCTCGTCGAACGCGTCGCGTTGCTCTATCCAGGGCACGGCAAAGCGGAACACTATGCCAGTGGCATCGCCGCTCTACCGCTCTTGCCAGGAAATGATGATGCACTGCGGGCATGGCTTGCATATGCAGGATGAGCCTCTCTTGCCGTAAAAAAAGCCAGCTGCGCTGGCTTTTTTCACGGCAAGAGGTTGGGTATGGCGGCGCAGCCCCAAAATCATCCCTTCGGACGAAAAAGGCTGCCAATCATCTCAAAAATCGGGTTGCCGCTCGCAGCAGGCTGTGCGGCAGGTTCATTGGAGCCTGCCGCATTGCCGCCCTGATTCAGGGCACCTTTGAGCAAAGCCCCAAAGAGCCCTTCGAGCAACGAGGCCGCACCAGCAGCACCTGGATCGATTTCGCCCTGGGTATTGCGACCCGAACCACGCCCATGCCCCTGGGATGACTGAGCCGTATGATTCGCCGCCCGGCGCGCCTCGAGCAGCGCCGTGAGGATCGCATCGAGATCGCCATCGCCCTTCTTCTTCGCCTGACTGAAGGCCCCAATCGCGGGCAACAAGACATCAAGCAGGGTACCCTGGCCGGGAGCCGCACCACTCGACTGCTGAGCACCACCCAGGAGACCTTCAAGCATCGGTTGGAGATCATTGAGACTAAAATCCGAGCGCCCGGACAGATTCGATGCGGCCTGATCAAGCCCTTGAGCATAGATCGGTGCCGTCGCCCCTTTGCCATTGTCACGCAAGACCTGAGCCGCCTGAGCCAGCGCGGCACCGAGGTCACTGCCAGCGCCAGTATTGATCTGTTGCTGCAAGGCATTCGTGACGAGACGAAAATTATTGACCATATTGTCGCCGCTATCGCCATCATCGCGATCAAGCTGGTTGAGATCGGGGCGATCGCGCTCAAGATTCTCGGTCATCGCCTCAAATAGGGCAACCAAACTTTTTGCATCAGCCATACTGCAAACTCCTCTCGCTTATTCATCATCCTGGACAAAATCATCGGTTTGATCGGGCGTTTCGGGCGGATACTCACCCAGCGCAAGGATCGCATTGCGAATCTGGTCAGCAGCAGTCTGCCACGAACGCCGCATCCGTGGATGCGCCTCGACGTGCAGCGGTTCACCAAACCGAACCGTCACCTGCACCGGGCGGGGCACAAACTTGCCCTTGGGCATCACCCTCGTTGTACCGCCGATCCAGGTTGGGATCACTGGAATCTGAGGAAAATCAGCTAGCAACTTGCCAATGCCTGCCCGAAACGGCCCCAGCGAGCCATCCTTGCTGCGCGTCCCTTCGGGAAAGAGCAAGAGCGCATACCCTTCGCGCAGCGCCCGCGCCGCATGGCGCAGTGGATCTTGCCCACCGCGGCGATCGCGGGCAATTGGAATTGCATTAAACAAGACACGGGAAAAATATTGCTGCGGCCCCCCCTGAAAAAAATAGTCCTGAGCCGCTGCCGCCACAAAATGGTCGCGAATAGCGAGGGGAAGACTTGCAAAGATGACAGCCGTATCGGCGTGACTCTGGTGGTTGGCAGCAATGACAAACCCACCCTCGTGAGGAAGATATTCAAGCCCACTGATGCGCGGCCGCACATACATTTGTACAAAACGCACAAACATGCCGGGCAGAAAACGCGCCGCAGCATGGCGGCTCCGATAGAGGCTCATCGCGTGCTCCGCACGCCGTTCATCAGGTGAATCACGGCTAATCCCTGGCTCAACTTTGTTTCTGGCATGAATGGTATCTGCCGGGAGAACTCATCGTCCAGATACGCTTGAGTTATTATACCGCTAAGTTGAGAAAGTGGGGGATGGGGGGCGTTAGGGCGATCGCCCTAACGCCCAGGCTTATGCTGGTGCAAACGGCCAGCTTCGCTGGCCGTTTGTACCAGCATAAGCGCGATGCTTGGGGGCCTACGGTCCCCAAACCCTTTTTGCCTACAAAGGCAAGTGCCTGGGCACGGGGCATAGAGCCCCGTGTCCAGGCACGCTTGCACCTACATTCACTACCGCTCGTTGAGGATCTGCGCAAAGGCTTCGGCGTTGTAGCGCAAAATTGGCTGACGAGCGGCCCGCACTTCGTCGAGCCGACGCACTGGTGCGGTCGTCGGAGCGTCATGCAGGACGTCGGGAGTCTCAACGGCTTCGCGGGCAATGTCGCGCATGGCCTGAATGAAAATGTCCAGGGTGCGTTTGCCTTCCGTTTCGGTCGGCTCGATCATTAGTGCTTCGGGCACGATCAGGGGGAAGTAGACCGTTGGTGGGTGAAACCCGTAGTCAATCAACCGCTTGGCGATGTCGAGCGTGCGAATGCCCTGCGCACCGGCAATCTGCCCTCTGAGCACGGTCTCGTGCATGCAGATCCGGTCAATAGCCTGCGGGTAGAGGTCTTTCAGTTTGACCCGAACGTAGTTGGCGTTGAGGACGGCGATTTCACTCACTTCGCGCAACCCTGCCGCCCCTAGGGTGCGAATATAGGTCCACGCCCGCACCAGCATCGCAAAGTTACCATGAAAGGCTTTCATGCGCCCGATGCTCTTCTCGGGGGTAAAGAGTTCGTAGCTGCCACTCGCCGTCTGGCGTACCCGCGGCCCGGGTAAAAAGGGCGCAAGTTCTGCCGTGCAACCGACGGCCCCTGAGCCAGGACCACCGCCACCGTGCGGGGTCGTAAAGGTCTTGTGCAAGTTATAGTGCATAAAATCAAAACCAAGCTTACCTGGTTTTGCAATACCAAGAATTGCGTTGAAATTAGCACCATCCCCGTACATCAAGCCACCCGCCTCGTGGACAAGCTGACAGATCTCGACAATCTGGTCTTCAAAGAGCCCGAGCGTATTGGGGTTTGTCAGCATCATACCAGCCGTACGTGGCGAAAGTTTCGCCCGCAGATCGTCCATATCCACGTTGCCCCGGGCGTCACTCTTCAACTCGACAACCTTCAGCCCGACCATCGCCGCCGTCGCAGGGTTGGTTCCGTGCGCAGCGTTGGGCACCAGCACTTCGGTGCGATCAGGGTCGCCGCGATCGAGGTGATACGCCCGAAACGCCAGAATGCCCGTAAGCTCACCCTGTGCGCCCGCCGCCGGTTGCAACGAGACGGCCTCGAACCCCGAGATTTCACCAAGGTAGTCTTGCAATTCGTACATCAATTGCAACGCACCCTGGCTTAGGCTCTCGTCTTGCAACGGGTGTACCGCCGCAAACCCGGCATAACGGGCCACTTCCTCGTGCAGCTTGGGCGTCGCTTTCATCGTACACGAGCCCAGCGGATACATCATCGTATCTGGTGAAGCATTGCGCTGGCTGATCCGCGTGTAGTGACGCATGACCTCAGGCTCGGTCAGTTCGGGAAAGTCATTCATCCCGTCCTGCCGCAGCAATGCGGTCGGCAACGCTGCTTCCGGAACATCCAGGCGCGGCAGGTTGGTGCCATGCTTGCCCGGAGCCGAAAGTTCATAAATATGTGGTTCGTACGTATCCACGTAGCTCTCCTTATTTCACACGTATCGTTGCCGCAAAGCCCTCGATACATGCCCCGTTAAAACAAATCTTTAATCGGCAACACAAAACCCGGCAAAAACGCAACGGACTCTAGCGTTGCCTCAAGGCCATAGGTACGCGCCAGACCATCTGGCGTATGTACCACCAGCAGGCGCGTGGTCGGATAGACCATCCAGACGGCAAGCGTACCAGCGTGCAGGTATGCACCCACTTTGGCTTGTACTTCATCGGCTGTATCATGAGGTGACACAATCTCGACGGCAAGGTCAGGCGCAAAAGGCCAGAAGCCCTCGGGAAGGCCATTCTTGGGCAGTCGCTCGGCACGAACGTAATAGACATCAGGGCTGCGCACCGTGTCCGGATCGTGCGCAAGCACAAACCCCGACTCAACGCCAATAAAACCCTGGTTCGTTTGCCTGTTCCACTGGATCAAAAGGGCCGCAAGCATAGCGGCCACAACCCCATGCACACCACCAGGCGGCACATGATCAATAACCTCTCCAGCTACAAGTTCCTGATGTCGTGAACCAGGTACAAGGGCAAAGGTTTCAGCTGTCAGTAAGCGCGTGAGCGTACTCATCGTGTCACCTCTTCACCTCTCAGTAGTGCCATCGCAAGAGTGGGTTCGCTCACCAAAGGGCTGCGTGCTCAGCAGCCCTGCCCCCGGCAAGGCATGGGCAACGATTGACCTGAGTTCGGCCTCTGTGCACAAGCATGAGGCCTGTCCAGACACCCAACGTTCGTCGGCATCAATCAAACTGACCAAGCAGTTCCACCAGGCGATCAATCTCAGCTTTGCTATTCATCTCAGTTACGGCGAGCAGCATCGCGTTGCCAAGCGTCGGTTCATCCTCAGCCAGATCATAGCCGCCAATCATCTGATGCTCACGCAACGCCGCATTAATCTCGGCCACCGGTCGTGGGCAATGCACCACAAACTCCTTGAAGAACGTCCCCGGCTCAACCTGATACCCGGGCAAGCGGGCAATCGCCTCGGCAGCATAGTGCGCCCGATGATAACAAAGCTCGGCCACTTTGCGCATCCCCTGGCGCCCCATCAGGCTCATATAGACCGTCGCGGCAAGCGCCATCAGGCCCTGGTTGGTACAGATATTGCTCGTCGCCCGCTCACGCCGAATATCCTGCTCACGCGCGCGCAGGGTCAACACATAGGCCAGTTGCCCATCAACATCTTTGGTAACACCAACAATGCGTCCGGCAATCTTATGGACATGCTTCTGGCGCGTGGTAAAGATCCCGAGGTACGGCCCACCAAAATTCAGCCCAAGACCCAGCGGTTGCCCTTCAGCGGTCGCGATATCGGCCCCCACTTCAGCGGGCGTCTGAAAGAGCCCCAACGCAAGCGGGTCGAAATGGACACACAGCAGGGCACCATGAGCCTGGACTTTGTCGGCCAGACCACGCAGATCATGCATCCGCCCAAGGAAATCAGGACTCTGCACGATCAACAGGGCCGTCTGGTTATCCACGAGCGCCAGCGCATCGTCGATACTGCTGCCCGGCGTCTCATCACCGACAACCTCAATCTCAAGCCCCTGCAGGTACGTACGCAACACCGCCCGGTACTGCGGATTGACACCACGAGCCACGACGATCTTGCGCCGATTGCGGGTCACGTTAAGCGCCATGATCGCCGCCTCGGCCAGCGCCGTCGCACCATCGTAGTGCGACGCATTGGCAATCTCCATCCCGGTCAGCGAGCAGATCATGCTCTGGTACTCAAAAATCGCCTGGAGCGTTCCCTGACTAATTTCAGGTTGATAGGGGGTATACGAGGTGTAATATTCACCACGACGCAGGATCTGGTCAACCGCCGTCGGCACAAAATGGTTGTACGCCCCGGCCCCCAGAAAGATGCTGTGGGTATGGGCATGCGCATTCTTATTACTCCGCTCGAGCAACGCCCGTACCAATTCTGGTTCAGACATTGGCGCGGGTAGATCAAGGGCCGGGAAGCGCCATGCTTCCGGCACATCAACAAACATATCATCAGTTGACGCAATTCCGATCGCCTTGAGCATCTCGGCGCGTTCCGTCGCGGTAATCGAAATATAATGGGACATGCTCTGCTCCACTAGTGGGCTCGTTCTTCACAATAGGCGGCATAGGCCGTCGCATCCATCAACGGCTCTTCTTCACCTGACGGGCGGATGCGCAACAGCCATCCGGCACCATAGGGATCCTGATTAATCGGCTCTTGATTGGCTTCAAGGTCACTATTCACCGCCACAACCTCACCGCCGATTGGCGCATAGAGATCAGAACTGGCTTTGACCGACTCGATGACACCAAACGATTCCCCCGGGGTCAATACCGTACCTACAGCAGGCAGTTCGATATAGACCACATCGCCAAGCGCATCCTGGGCATAATCGGTGATCCCAATCACCACTTCCTCACCCTCGGTGCGCACCCACTCGTCAGACGTGCTGTAGCGAAGATCGCCTGGGATACTGATGCTCATGGACTCCTCTTATTTCTTATAGCGCGGCTTATAGAACGGCATTTTCACGGCACGCGCACGAACCGGTCGGTCGCGAATAATAACCTCGAAGGCACTACCTTCACTGCTGAGCGCTGTCGGCACCAGAGCGATGCCCAATGGCTTGCCGAGCGTTGGTGAAGGCATGCCAGTGGTCACAACACCGACAGGTTCCCCTTCCACCGAATGCACGGCATAGTCACCACGGGCAATGCCCTTGCCAACAAGCTCAAACCCGGTTAAACGACGAGATGGTCCGGCTTGCTTGATCGCGGCCAGCGCCTCACGCCCCACAAAATCACCCTTATCAAGCTTGACGACCCAACCAAGGCGGGCCTCGTACGGGTTGATCGTCGCGCTAATCTCGTGCCCATAGAGCGCAAGACACGGCTCAAAACGCAGGCTATCACGCGACCCAAGGCCACACGGCTTGACGTCACCAAGGGCCAGCAGGCGCTGCCACATCTCAGGCGCTGCACCCGCCGCAAAAAAGAGTTCGAAGCCATCTTCACCCGTATAACCGGTACGCGCAATCAGCGCCGTCTGACCAAAGACCGTCGTCAGCGCCACCCCGTGAAACGGCAGATGGGTCAGATCGTGGGTGGTTGAGTCTTCAGCCTGAGCAAGCAACTGCTCGGCGGCAGGCCCCTGCAGCGCGAGCATCGCCCAGCGCTCGGAACGATCTTCAAGCTCAACATCAAACCCGGCACTATGCTGCTGCAACCAGGCCCAATCCTTGTCGCGGTTCGACGCATTCACCACCACCATATATTCGTCAAGCAGGTGGTAGATGAAAATATCATCGACAATGCCACCGTCGGGCTGACAGAGCAAGCCATAATTGGCCTGGCCCAGCGTAATCGCGGCGACATTGCACGTCGCCACATATTGCAAAAAGGCCTCGGCCTGCGGCCCGCGCACCATAAAACGCCCCATATGGCTGATATCAAAGAGACCCGCCCCCTGACGTACTGCCCTATGTTCATCAATAATCCCGCTATACTGTACCGGCATCTCCCAGCCGCCAAACTCGACCATGCGGGCGCCCATGCCAACATGGGTTGCAAAAAGCGGCGTGCGTTTGAGCATGGCATCTTTCCTTGCTTACGACGAATTCAGTCCCTTACGAACACGAAGCAACATCTCACGACACTCGACGGCATAACGGGCCAGGTCTTGATCATCAACGGCACGCGCCTCGGCGGCAAATTGCCAGAGCGCCTGCAACGCAATCTCTTCGAGCAAAATCGGGTAGCGATCCAGTACCTGCGAAAGACCGTCAGCCCCATCGGCCAGCAAGAGTGCTTCCAGCGCTTCATCAAGCTCTCCGGATCCACCAGCAGCCTGCTCACGCACCTGGGCAAGCGCCTCACGACGATCTTCGAGCAGCTGCGCCAGGCGCTCGTGCTGATCATCAAGGGCCTGCTCTACTCGCTCTGCCAGCAATTGATCAACCTCTGGCTGCAACAACAGCGGATACTGCGCGGCAACCTGCGCAACTTCTGCGGCACTCTGGGTTTGCAATAACGCCTGGAGCACCTCATCAGGCACGTAGGTGAGCAGAGCAGGGAGGACAGGCTCACCGGCAACCAGAGAAGGCGGCGGAGCAACGCTGAGGCGCTGACTCATCCGGGCGAGCAAAGCCCGCGCTTCACGCAGGCTCTCGGCGATTTCGAAGGCGCGTTGATTGACGGCGACCTCAGCAAGTTCGTTGAGCACCGCATCAGTTGTCGGCTCAAAGAGGATGGGGTACTGTGCCACGACCTGCTCAAGTTCTTCGGCGCTATTAGCCCCCAACAACGCCTCGACCGCCATTAACAACGGAGGAACTTCTTCCTCATCGGCTGGCGGGCGAACCTGCGCCGCCTCAACAGGTTCATGCACAGACGGCACAACAGGTGCCGCAGGCACATCTGAATCTGCGGGCGCTGGCCTAACCGGACGACGCTGCATCCGGCGCAACAGGTGGGCAATACCGGCCAGATCCTGAGCAATATCAACATCCGCCAGATAGGGGCGGCGCGCTTCTTCAGGCATCGAGCCAACAAGCACCGCATGCAACTCACGTGCCTGCTCACCCCAAGCATGCTCGGGCAAGCCCGGTGCAGGCGCAAAGATTACGCGGCGCGCCAGACCATCGTGAAAAAGTAACGGCGCACCGGCCGGACCACGCCGCTGGCACGCCGGACAGGTCACCAGATTGAGGGTACCCTCAAGCAACGCCTCGACCGCTGCGGGCTCTTCCTGCGCATCTAGGATGAGCCAGACTGGTGCCTCGAAATCGGCACCACAGTCGGGGCACACAAACGCTTCAGGCTCTTGATAAGCAATGGGCATAGAACTCTACGCTAAACACATAGAACAACTGGAGCACGCCTGTATGATGTTCTATTGTACCATCACTCAGACGACTCTGTTAAGCTGAGCAGCGAGGTCTTCGCCACGTCGCGCAATGCGCCGCTGCTGGTAAAAGAGGGCCATCCAGATCGGCAACAGCGGCATCGCCGCCGCCAGACCCGTGACCCAGGCCGCCGCCGTGATCGCCTGGGCCACCGCCGACTCTTCGCCCAGTAAAAAGAAGGTCGGCAAGGGAACCAACACCCCGATCGCCAGGGTGGTCGCCAACGCGGCCGCCCCAAAGACCAAGCTCGCACAGAAAAACATCAACAGGTTCTGCCCCAACCGATAGGTCACCAGATCGAGGCTCCGCTGCATCGCGGCACGTACCCCAATCTGATCCTGCACAAACGGCTGCAAGGCATAGATCGCACTGCTATAGACCGCCCCGTTCGCAACGAGGCTCACCACATAACTGGCGATAAAGATGAGCACAACCACAATCACTAGCAACCCAGCCGTCGCCTGCTCAATAGCTCCCCCGCCAAGCGGCAAGGCCGTCGCCGCGATAATGCCAACAAAGACGACAAGGTAGGCAAGAAAGATGCACGCCAGGCTTGCAATGCTCATCATCGTACTCGCGACCACCAGAAAAAGCGTGCCATAACAGCCCATCCCGGCCAGATGCCGCGGCTTAATCGTCAGCGCAGCACGCAGACGTACCGGCTCACCTGCAACCGCCATCACCGCCGCACGACTCAGGGCCCCCATAATATAAAAGCTCAGCGGGAGGGTGAGAAGAAGGCCGCCAAGAATGAGCAACACGACAACCGACTCACTCACGCGATCCGCTAACAAGAACAGGCCAAACAGCGCCGCCCCCAGGGGCAAAGCAAGCATGCCAACCAGCAAGAGAAACCGCGTCAAATGACGCCGGTAGAGCCGCAACCCCGCGTCAAGCAACTCAAGAAGAGGGGTAATATGCTGTTGTAGCCGCAGGAATTGTTGCATCAAAATGATATCCAAGCCTATCTGAACTGACGTATAATGAATTATAACATTCTGTATCGATGACAGCTTCGGTGTCGTTCTGCCCTGCTGATCGTCTTTGTCTGGAGATCCATACTATGCCTACACGCGATGAGTGGAATGCCATTCTCGAGCACGAACTTCCTCCGCAATCAACCTATATTGCCCGTAATCGAGCCATTACTGCCTGTTATGCCGGGTGGTATCTGCAAGAGCCGTGGCTCTTCAAATGGGCTGGTATGGCAGCGTTTGCCTCCTTCCAGGTAGGTGTCGGCCTCGCAATGGTCGAGTTGCTCCTTGCCCCACACAAGGCTGTGCGCGTCGAAGAGGCGCTCGCGAGCGGCCAGTCAGGAGCCAATAACGAGATGGCAGCACGGGTCTTCAAGCTGATGCTCTCACTTCCGCTGGCTCTCCACGATGCCGCCACCCGCCCCCTGCTGCTCGCTGACCTCGAACTGGTCAAGCAGGCTAACGACGCCATCTTCAACGATATTGGCTGGGCCCACCTGGCCTATCTCTACGGGGGCCTGGATACCGTGGAGGCGAATCTTACGTCAAGTGATCAATCCGGGTTGCGCGAGGCGTTCCGGATGCTCGATGCAGGGGTTCACTTGCTCTGCAAACCAGAGGAGTATCAGGCAGGCCTCGCCCTGATCAACCAGGCGGCGGTGACAATGCTGCGCCACGAGCAAATGACCGTCTTGCCCCGGTATATGGAAAAGATGTCGGATCTGGGGCGACGCATTGCTTCACTTGGTTCGTGGCTCGACTTTGAAGGCGGCACCAGTCTGGAAAGCCAGGCCTCGTTCACGTTCTATTATGGGCCGCTCGCGGTGCTCACCGGAACACGCAGTGTCACCAATGCCGCCGACCGCTGGCAGTGGATCGAGCAGGATGTCTTGCCTAAATGGGCCAAGGTTAATGCGACCTATGACGAAGGCACACCGATGCACAACCGCCTGATCAGCCTTGCCCACGAAACCCCGACCATGCTCCAGCAGACGGCTGGCTTGATGAACCGGTTCTATCCGGCGCTCACGTTACAAGCATCGTCACCAGTCGCGTGAAACTGATTCTTGTGTTTGATGGAGGTTGCAATGACGCGTAGCCACGATTTTGAATTGCTCCGCGATGAGCAGATCACCGAACTGAATACCCGCGCCCGGCTGTATCGCCACACGCGCACCGGGGCCGAACTGCTCTCGCTCGAGTGCGATGATGAAAATAAATGTTTTGGTATCACCTTTCGTACGCCGCCCTCCGATCATACCGGCATTGCCCATATCCTCGAACATTCTGTGCTCTGTGGCTCACGCAAGTATCCCGTCAAGAAGCCCTTCTTTGAGTTAATCAAGAGTTCAGTCAAGACCTTCCTCAATGCGATGACCTACCCGGATAAGACGACCTATCCCGTCGCATCAACGAATCTTGCCGATTTTTATCATCTCGTTGATGTCTATCTTGATGCGGTCTTTTTCCCGCGCATCACGCCCGAAGTGCTCAAGCAGGAGGGTTGGCACTACGAACTGACCCGCAAAGATGAGCCGCTCTCTTTCCACGGGGTGGTCTTTAACGAGATGAAGGGGCAGTATTCGTCACCTGATTATCTGCTCTATCGCACCAGTCAGGCCGCGCTCTTCCCCGCGACAACCTATGGCATGGCCTCGGGAGGCGATCCAAAATACATTCCCGATCTCACCTTTGAGGCATTCCAAAACTTCCACACGACGCTCTACCATCCTTCCAATGCACGGATCTATTTTTATGGTGATGACGATCCCGAGCGCCGCCTCGAACTGCTTGACGAGTACCTCGCGCAGTTCGACGCTCTGCCGATCCCATCCGACGTGGCCCTGCAACCTCGCTTCCCCGAGCCTCGCATTGTCGAAGAGACCTATACGGCGCCCTCTGAAGAGAGTGGCAAGAAGGGGATGGTGACGATCAACTGGATGATCGGTGAAGAAGACGACGAAACCCGTGTCCTCGCGATGGCAATCCTGAGCTATCTGTTGCTCGGCACGCCAGCCGCACCGCTCTACAAGGCGCTAACTGACTCGGGCCTCGGTGATAGCCTGACCGGCGGCGGCTATAACGATGGGCTACGGCAACACACCTTTTCGGTGGGGCTCAAAGGCATTGATCCGACCGATGCACCGGCCATCGAGGATCTCGTTCTGACCACGTTGCAGCGCCTGGCCGACGAAGGCTTTGATGCCGACCAATTGGCCTCTGCACTCAACACGGTCGAGTTTTCGCTGCGTGAGAATAATACCGGCGGCTTCCCTCGCGGGCTGAGCATCATGCTCCGGGCGCTCGATACCTGGCTCTACGATGGCGACCCGCTGGCCCCGCTGCGCTTCGAGACACCGCTGGCAACGATCAAGGCTGCCCTGACCAACGGCGAACGAATTTTCGAAGATCTGATCCGGCGCACCCTGCTCGAAAATACGCACCGGGTACGCGTGATGCTGCGCCCCGATCCCGAACAGGCAGCCCGCGATGCGGCCGAAGAACGCGCTCGGCTCGATGCCGTCCAAGCGACCCTGAACGACCAGGAGCTTGAACAAATTATTGCCGACACCCAGGCCTTGAAGATCATGCAAGAGACCCCGGATCGCCCCGAAGATCTCGCCCGGATTCCTACGCTGACCCTGGGCGACCTCGATCGTCAGGGCAAGACACTTCCAACGGTACAACTGATCAGCGGTGAAGTGCCCCTGCTCTATCACGATCTCTTTACCAACGGCATCGTCTATCTCGATCTCGTCTTTGATCTGCGGGCCGTTCCGGCGCACCTGCTCGGCTATGTTCCGCTCTTCGCCCGCGCCCTGACCGAGATGGGCACCGCCAACGAGGATTTTGTGCGCCTTGTGCAGCGCATCGGGCGCGACACCGGTGGCATCTATGCCTCAACAAGCACCTCCACCCATCTCCAGACCGGCGAACCACTGGGGCACTTCGTGATCCGGGGCAAGGCGACCGTCGCCCAGACCGAGGCGATGCTCGCCCTGATGCGCGACATCCTGCTGACCGTCAACCTCAATGACCGTGAGCGGTTCCGCCAGATCGCCACCCGCAGCCGGGCTATGCGTGAATCAGCCCTTGTGCCAAGTGGCAATGCCTTCGCCCGCAAGCGCATCCTCGCTCGACTCGCCCCCGCCGAATGGGCCGACGAGCAACTCGGTGGCATCAGCGCCCTCTTCTTTGTCCGTCAACTGGTGCAACGCATCGACGAGGACTGGCCGGGTGTCCTCGCCGATCTCGAACTGATCCGCACCAGCCTGATCAATCGCAGCACGATGGTGGCGAATCTGACGCTCGACGAAGCCAATCAGCGCCAGGTGGCACCGGCCCTCGCCGCCTTCCTCGGCGCATTGCCTTCCACCCCGTACGAACCATCCCCGTGGCCGATCACCGAGCCAGGCCCCGGTGAAGGCCTGATCGTCCCCGCGAAAGTCAATTATGTCGCCAAAGCTGCAAGCCTCTACCCGTTGGGTCTCAAGGTTAGTGGGGCCGCAAGTGCCATCACCCGCTTCTTGAATATCGGCTACTACCTCGAAAAAGTGCGTGTTCAAGGCGGTGCCTATGGGGTCGGAGCCAGTTTTGAACGGAGTACGGGCATCTTCGGGGCTGTCTCATATCGTGACCCGCATCTGCTCAAAACCCTTGCCGTCTATGACCGGGCCGGCGACTATCTGCGCACGGTAGCAATGGATGCAACGGCGATCGAACGCAGCATCATCGGAACCATTGGCGACATCGACGGCTACCAACTGCCCGACGCCAAAGGCTACACCGCTATGATGCGCCACCTCAACGGCATTACCGACGCCTACCGTCAAAATCTGCGCGAACAGATCCTCGACGCGACCGAAGCCGACTTCCGTGCCTTCGCCGAGATCCTCGACACCGTGCGAGATCATGGTATCATTGCCGTCGTTGGTTCCGCCGAGGCGATCGCCACCGCTAACCGCGAGCACCCCGGATTACTCAATCCGGTGAACGTGATGGGCTAGGGGTGCTTTCTGGGGTCCTGCGGCCCCGCGGAAAGATCTGGCGCAAGATGCCAACGTTGCTGGCATCTTGCGCCAGAAACATGATGGGGTCGTAGCCTCCCAAGGATGTCGCTCGTGCTGGGGGTTCATGCATCTGAGCAGAAAGAGTCGCTATGAGTGCCGAGCAAACGGCCACAACCGAGTATCCCATTGATGATCGACGTGAACTGGTTGGCTGGTATTTTTATGACTGGGCCAACTCGACCTTTTCGACCACGGTGGTGACAGTCTTTCTTGGCCCCTATCTTACCTCGATTGCTCGGGCCGCAGCCGATGCCGATGGAATGATCTATCCGCTCGGTATTCCAGTCGCAGCAGGTTCCTATTTCGCCTATATCGTCTCGCTCTCAGTGCTCCTCCAGGTCTTCTTCCTGCCCATCCTCGGGGCTATTGCTGACTACTCGCGTGCCAAAAAGCTCATGCTCGGGATCTTTGCCTATATCGGGGCCTTTGCCACGATGGGCATGTTTTTTCTTCAGGGCGAACGCTATATCCTTGGCGGCTCGCTCTTTTTGATCGCCAATCTCGCTTTTGGTGCTTCCATTGTCTTCTACAATGCCTTCTTGCCCGAAATTGCTAGCCCCGATAACCGCGACCGGGCCTCGTCACGGGGTTGGGCCATGGGCTACCTTGGCGGCGGCTTGCTCTTGTTCCTGAATCTGATCCTCTTTACCAATGCCGCGGCTCTGGGTATCGATGAAGGCACAGCAGTCCGCATCTGTATCACCTCCGCAGGTCTCTGGTGGGCTATCTTTACGATTTTGCCTCTGATTCGCTTGCGTACCCGGGGTGCCATCAAGCGCCTGCCCCCGGGCGAGCGCTACCTGACGATTGGCTTCAAGCAACTGGCCCATACGTTTAGCCAGATGCGGCACTATCGCCAGACACTGCTCTTTTTGCTGGCCTACCTGCTCTATAACGATGGCATTCAGGCCGTCATTGCGCTGGCTGCCCTCTTTGGAGCCGAAGAGCTCGGTATGCCCCAGGGCGTGATCATTCAGGCGATCCTGATGGTGCAGTTTGTCGCCTTTTTTGGTGCCCTCGCTTTTGGCTGGCTGGCGCAGCGGATCGGCACCAAGAGGGCGATTATGCTCAGTCTTGTAATCTGGACGGTGGTGGTCACCTATAGTTATGTGATGCCCGCAGGGGTGCCAGCTCAATTTTTCTTGCTTGCCGCAGCGATTGCCGTCGTTCTCGGGGGCAGTCAGGCGCTCAGTCGTTCGCTCTTTTCGCTCATGATCCCGAAGGGGCAGGAAGCCGAATATTTCAGCATTTACGAGATCAGCGAACGTGGCACGAGCTGGCTCGCCCCGCTCTTGTTTGGCCTCGCCTTCCAAATGACGGGCAGTTACCGCATTGCGCTCATCTCGCTGATGGTCTTCTTCATTGCCGGCATTGTCTTGCTCTTCTTTGTCAATGTCCGTCGTGCGATCGAAGAAGTGGGCAATGAAGCCCCAGCCCTGGTGTAAGAATCTTTCGTGCCCCCCAAACCCGCTGCGCGGGTTTGGGGGGCACGAAGAATGAACTCAACGCCGTCGTCGTTTGGTGCGACGTGGCGGTGCGTTCCCTCGTTGCACCATCGTCTGCCAGGCGGTATCCGTGTCGGGAACCTGCGTCAGTTGCTCATCACTGAACCGGTTGGCCTGGGCATCATTGAGCGACGCCAGCGCCCGCTCATGCTCTTGCTCAGCAGGGCTCCGGCGCACAAACGTGAACCAGGCATACCAGACGAGGCCAATCAGGCCGATGAGCAACACGGCAGCACCGAAGAAGAACACATACGCACTCACCGCCGACCTTCCTGACGCAGCTTGAAGAAGATCCCGGCTGCTTCGGTGCGATTGCTCACACCCAGCTTCTGGTAGATATTCTGCAGATGGAATTTGACCGTATTATCGCTGACCTGCAGGCGCTGGGCGATCTGCGTATTCGTCAACCCCTGAGCCACCAGGTTCAAGACCTCGGCTTCGCGATCGGAGAGATCAGAGGCCGGGCTCGGGCGCTGGCGGTGTTGCCGTAACCAGCGCTTGGCTGCCTGCGGAAAGACAAGCTGACCCTGGTAGACCTGACGAATACAGGCCAAGGTCTGTTGTGGGGCCTCGGTTTTGAGCGCAAAGCCATCGGCTTCGGCCTCAAGTGCCGATTGCATCGTATCGCCGTCATAGAAGGCCGAGAGAATCAACACCTTCGCAGGCACATTCGCCGCCCGGATACTCTGCAGACACGCAATCCCACCAACGGTCGGCATCTGAAGATCGAGCACCACCACATCCGGCGCAAGCGCACGAACTCGTTCGAGCACCTGATCGCCGTCACTGGCCGTCCCCACAACCTCCATGTCGCCTTCACTCTCGATCAGCGAACGCAGACCTTCAAGGACAAGCGCATGGTCATCCGCAAGAAAGACTTTGATCATTGTCACCACATGGCACGATAACCCGCACACACGTCCCAAGACCAGGGCTACTCTCGATCATAAAGGTACCCCCGAGCAGACTCACCCGTTCACGCATCCCTTGCAGCCCAAAATGACCAGTAAGCGCCTGCTGCAACACCGACGAAGCATCAAAGCCACAGCCATTGTCGCGTACTTCCATGATCACATTGTGACCCTTGCAACGCAGACTCACCGTATGATGATCGGCTTCGCCATGGCGTACCGCATTCGAAAGCGCCTCTTGCAAGATACGATAGAAGCTGATCTTTACGGGCAAAGGTACCGCAGGCAGTTCACCCTCAAGCTTAAGACAGACTGGATTACCCGTCAATTCCTCGTGCTGGATCACTAACCCTTCAAGGATGGCAACCAGGTCACGGCGTTCAAATTCAGGCGGACGAAACGCACCCATAAAGGTACGGATCTCATTGAGCGCATTCTCAAGCAGAGTAACACTGCGCCTGATCCGTTCGAGTTCATCTAAAGCGGGATCAGGGCTTTGCACCATCCGGCGTTGCACAACATAGAGTTGTGAGAGCGCGGCAAAAATATTTTGCACCGGGCCATCATGAATGTCAAGAATGATCCGGCCTACCTCACGCTCGGCAATTTCGAGAAAGCGCCCCGATGGTTCCTGAATGCGATTAGGATAGTGATCAATGCTCATGGCCGCACTGCCTTTCACTGGATGCCATGTAGTATACACCCGGCAGTCACAGCCACGATCAAGAAAATGGTTTCATGCGCTCTACAGGGTGTTGAGAAATGGCTACCACCCTGCTGTGGGCACCAGCATACGATCAACGGCCGCAAACCCCGCCTTGATAATGCCTTCGACATCAAGCCCAAACGCTCGATAGAGTTCATCACGTGTACCCGACTGACCAAAGGCATCCACGCCCAGCGCAAGCACCGGCGCACCATAGATGCTACCGAGCCAGGCCAGTGCGTGTGACGCAGCATCATGCACAGTCACAAACGGTGCCGTCGCTTCATCGGGCGGAATCAGCCAGGTCAGGTCATCTCCAGCACGCCAGGCTTCATAGAGCCGCCGCGGACTCGGCAGGTTGAGCACATTGACCGCAACGCCCTCGCGACGCAGGTAGTCAGCTGCAGCCACCACTTCGGGCATCACCGCGCCCGCTGCCGCCAGTTGCAAGACCGGGGCCTCAGGGTGATCCGCATGATCACGGCGGTCAATCAGTCGATACCCGCCCGCCAGCACCTGACGCCGCAACTCGGCTCGCCCAAGCCGTTGTAGCGCTGGTTCAAGCAACCCCTGATCAAGTGGTCGCGTCGAAAGACGTAAATAGGTCGCCCGACCCTGCTCGCGATCACAACACTGCTTGAGTCCTTCCAGCAGCGTCCAGACCAACTCGACCGCAAAGCAAGGCTCAAAACTATGCAAATTGGGCAACTCGATGCCGAGCGAAGGCGTGACGGTTGACTGGTGCGCACCACCCTCGGGGGCAAGCGTAATGCCCGAGGGGGTGCCGGCCACGACAAACTTTGCCCCCGTATAGAGCCCGTAAATCAAGGCATCAAGCCCCCGACACACAAATGGGTCATAGACGGTACCAATCGGCAACAGGATCTCGTCAAGCAACTCGTGGCTCAAGCCAAACATGCCTAGCAGCATAAACAGGTTCATCTCGGAGATGCCCAGTTCAATGTGCTGACCCGAAGGGCCACGTTTCCAGCGGAGCAACCGATAAACCTCGGCGCTCTCGAAATCAGGTTCTTCGGTGGGCGCATAGACCCCGGTCTTATTGATCCAACCCGAAAGATTCGTTGACACCGAGACATCCGGCGAGGTCGTCACAATGCGTTCACGCAGCCCTGGCACCTCGCTCAGACGCATTAACGCACGCCCAAAACTCTCCTGCGTACTTGTCTGTCCAGTCGCCAGCACCTCAAGATCATCAGGAATTGTTGCCGCAACGGCTGTCAGCCGCTCACGCGCCCCCGAAGACGCCGCGTGTGGCCCATACAGACGCTGCGCAACGGCAGCACACAACTGCCCTTCGGGGCTAGCAGGCTCAAAACCGGCCCAGAGCGCCTCAGCCTTGATGCCAAGGTCTTCACGAAGCGTCTCGATCTGCTCAGTTGTCAGCAACTGCGAGTGATTCAACGGATGCCCGGCAATCGGCAACCCCCACCCCTTGATCGTATAGGCAAAAATGATCGTCGGGCGACGCGGTGCTTCATCAGCCTGGGCCAGTGTTGCCAGCAGTTCTTCGAGATCGTGACCGCCCAGATTCGCCAGAATCTGCGGCAATTCAGCATCAGGAATATCAGCCAGCAACGTCGCCAGCGCCGGATCATCGCCAAGCAAACGCGGGCGAAGTTCCGCCCCCGGCAAGCGAATCAGCGCCTGATACTCCTCATTGCGCATCTCATCAATGCGTTGCCGAAGCGCCGCGCCACCCTCACGGGCAAAGAGCGCCTGCAAGCGACGTCCATACTTCGCCTCGAGCACACGCCAGCCACTCTCGGCAAAGAGACGTTTGAGATGAGCCGCCCGAATCCCGGGCACAACCCGATCGAGGCTCTGTCGATTGAGATCAACGATCCAGAGCAAATGCTCAAGACCGGCGAGGGCCGGATCAAGAATCGCTTCCCAGACATTGCCCTCATCGAGTTCCGCATCACCAACAAGGGCCACAAAACGACGGGTATCAGGTGCGCCAAAATGGGCGGCCGCATAGCGCCCAGCGAGGGCCGCAAATGCAGGCGCGACCGCACCAAGCCCAACCGAACCCGTTGAAAAATCGACGTGGTCAGGATCTTTGGTCCGCGATGGATAGGCCTGTAACCCACCGAAAGAGCGCAGCGTCGGCAGATAGTGTTCGGGCAACTGACCAAGCAGATACTGGATCGCATGAAAGACCGGTGAAGCATGGGGCTTGACCGCCACCCGATCACCAGGACGCAAATAGTGGAAATAGAGTGCCGTCAAGATCGAAATCATCGAAGCTGAGGAAGCCTGATGACCACCAACCTTGGTGCCATCATGATTTGGGCGTACATAATTGGCATGATGGACAATGCACGTAGACAACCAGAGAATCCGTTGCTGCACCCGTTCAAGGGTCGCAAGCTCATCTGCGGATACAACCGGAGCCAGTGGCGTATCCACTGACACCGCATCTGCCGGGCGGCGCTGCCTGGAAGTTGTCATCGTCGTTTCCGTTCGTTGGCTACTGGTTCACTCACCTGCTGATACAATTGATTGAGCGAGGCAATGCTTGCGTCCCAATCATAGTGATCGACCACATGAGCCCGCCCGGCGGCCCCGAGTGTCCGTCCCAGTTCGGGATCGTGCATCAAGCGGATCACCGCCTCGGCAAAGGCCTGGGGTCGATCCGCAATCAAGAGATGCTTGCCATTGCGCAGCCCGGCAATGCCCTCGACCGCCATAGAGGTCGCCACCACCGGAGCCTCCATAGACAGTGCCTCGAGCAACTTGAGACGCGAGCCGCCGCCAATGCGCATCGGGACAACAAAGACCGCAGCCCCATCAATATAAGGGGCGACACTGGGCACCTCACCAATTAATTCCACCTCATCGCTTGCCAGCGTCTGCACAACGCGCCCTGGGGCGCGGCCAACAACCAGAAGGCGCACCCCGCGGCGTTTCTGCCGCAGCAGAGGCAGAACTTCAGCCGTAAACCAGCGCAGGGCATCAAGATTTGGTCGATAGTCAAGCGCACCCACAAAGACCATAGTCGAGGAACCGAGATCGCCCCGTACAGCCCCAGGACGGATGCGCGCCGTATCAACGCCATTGGGCACAACCGCCAGTTTCGACGCAGCCGCAGGCACCAGGCGTTGCAACGCAGCACGATCCTGCTCTGAGACAACAAGCACATGGTCAAACGCCCGCAGCAGGCGTCGTTCATAGCGCGACAACTTACGCCACTGCACCAACGAATAGATCCCCGCAACGAGCCTGCCAGGTGGAAGCGCGAAACCACCCTTCAAATCAGCAAGCGCAGCGCGGCGCTGCAACAAATATTCAGCATTGAACTGATCAAGCACGATCCGCTGCGTCAGATCGCGTGCCATCAGCGCATAATGAGCCATCTCGATACTCTCGGCCTGCACCACATCATAATGTTCCGCCGCCAGCAACCGGCTCAGCGCCTCTGCATACGGCTGGCTACGATTCCGTAGGGCCATATCGGGCAACGGCGCAGCCAGCGTAGTCACAGCACGACGCAGCATCGAGCGCGGGGGCGGGCCATGCACGGTCACCACACTATAACGTTCGCGCAACGGTGCCAGTGCCGCAGCCGCAGCCGCATTGGGGGCAAACGTCAACAAGGTCAGATCATGATGCATCGCAAGACCGCGGGCCAGATGAAAAACCCGCAAGGCCCCACCACTACGCGGCGGGAAAGGAGGATACGGGGCAAGCAGTAAAATCTTCATCGCTACCCTTCTGTCTGGGGTCAGCCGGAACCAGCATGATCATACCATAGCTAGCGTGATTGCCCAAACAGGGGAGATTCAAGTTGGTCAAAAACGCCAGCTACGCTGGCGTTTTTGACCAACTTAAAACAGCCCCCTGGGAGCCTACGCTCGTGCAGTCATCCGACGCAGACCAGCCGGAGGATCGACCCGAGCAATTTCAAAAGGACTGCAGGTTTTGATGATAGCAAACGCCGTATCAACGGCTGCGGGGGTCGACGCACTGGTCGACACCTGCGGTCGGCGCTGAATTTCACCACGCGCAGCGGCCTTCTCAGCCGCACTGCCCAGCAGATACGCAACCGGAATGCCAGCCAGAAAACCGAGGACAATGCCAATGACCAGGGCAACCCCGAGCCAGGTCAGCGCGACAGCAAGGGTCGTCGGAAAGTTTGCCAGCATACCCATATTCCGGTTTTCGGGAAAGACCCCATAAATCAACCCAAGCAAACCACCGAGCGCACCGATGGTCACCATCCCACCCAGGGTCGAGACCAGAATGGTCTTGATGCGAAACCATTCAACTGTCTCGCCAAGACCAAGGTACGCACCAGCACCATCGTCACTCATCCCGACCGTCACCTCACCAAAACCAGCCTCTCGCAAACGGGACGCCGCCAGTTGGGCTTGCGCCTGGTCAGTAAAGGTTGCCATCACCATTGCCATGGCACGTGCTCCTTGCCCATACGGGCTTGCCGGCAAGCAGACGTAGCTCGCCACCATTGCCTCTATTGTACCGCGTCTGGATACGGTTGTGTGCAGCCAACATGAACGACTTGTACAAAAGATCCAGCTTTCGTTCGAATGATTTTGGATGCCTTGACTCTTGATACAACAGGGCATTCTGTTAACATAGTTATTATCTAGCAACCAAACAAGACAGATATTTCAGGCCATGTGCGCCAACATGCGTAAGGGGGTGAGTACTACGTTCGCTACCCGCTCTGCAACGTCGCAGCGCCGGGGGTGAGCTGCTCTAACGAGACACAACTATCGCTGAGTAGCGTACTTCCGAAGTCGACCGGATGGATTTCTCTCGTATGTCTCATAAGTTTCACGCATCCGAACTGGTCACAAGCTGCATATGTTGTTAAGGAGTGTTCAGAATGGAAGAGATGGTAGTTGCGCTTGATACGATGTGGTTGTTGTTGGCAGCGTTCCTTGTCTTCTTCATGCAGGCCGGGTTTGCCTTGCTGGAAGCCGGGGCGACGCGCTCAAAAAATGCTGTCAACATTTTGATGAAAAACTTGATGGACTTCTGCATCGCAGCGCTGACCTTCTGGATGATCGGCTGGGGTTTTGCCTATGGTGCCTCAGCAGGTGGTTTTATCGGTGTCGATCAGTTCTTCCTCGGTTATGATGCAGCTGAGGCTGGTGGCGTACCAATCCTGGCAAGCTGGCTCTTCCAGGTGGTCTTTGCTGGCACTGCGGCAACGATTGTCTCTGGGGCCCTGGCCGAGCGCACAAAGTTCTCGTCCTACCTGATTGTCAGCGCGGTGATGGCCGTGCTCATCTATCCGGTGGTGGTTCACTGGGTCTGGAGTGGCGCAGGCTGGCTGAGTGATCTTGGGTTCACCGATTTCGCCGGCAGTACGGTCGTTCACAGCGTCGGCGGGTGGGCTGCCTTGATGGGTGCGATTGTGCTCGGCGCACGCATCGGTCGCTTCTCGAAGGATGGCAAATCCCAGCCGATTCCTGGACACAACATCTCGCTGGTCGGTCTTGGTGTCTTCATTCTCTGGCTCGGCTGGTTCGGCTTCAATCCTGGGAGCCAGCTGGCACTCTCGTCACAGGCTGATGCCAATGCGGTAGCACTGGTTGCCGTCAATACAACCCTTGCGGCCGCTGCTGCTGCTGTTGCAACCATTATCTTCACCTGGATTCGTACGGGCAAGCCTGATCCCAATCTGACCCTCAACAGTGTCATCGGTGGTCTGGTGGCGATTACTGCCCCATGTGCCTTTGTCACCCCGGTGGGCGCCGTGATTATCGGCCTGGTCGCTGGCCCGCTCCTGGTCTTCTCGACCTCGTGGCTTGAGTCGCTGAAGATTGACGACCCGGTCGGCGCAGTGCCTGCCCACCTGGTCAATGGTGTCTGGGGCACCCTGGCACTTGGTCTCTTTGCCGCCATCGAGGGCAACACCGGCACGCTTGGCCTCTTCTACGGTGGTGGCATGGCCCTTCTGATCGCCCAGGCGATTGGGGTGGTCGCGGTTGGCGTCTGGACGGTGGTGCTCTCGGGTGCGCTGTTCTATGCACTCAAGGCCACCATCGGTCTGCGCGTCAGCAAAGAGGAAGAGGAACTCGGCCTCGACCTTGGCGAGCACGGTGTCGCAGCCTATCCTGACTTTATCCCGACCCCGACCCCGGGTATGGCCCCGCCTGCGCCCCCTTCCGGTGGTGTCAGCCGCGCTCCAGCCAAGTAACCTTTCTTCACCATCTAAACAACGCGTGAGGCGACAGGCTCAAGCCTGTCGCCTCACGCGTTGTTTAGAGGATCATTAAGTTGTGCATTTTGTACACTTCATGGGGCTTGTATTTGTTGAAATGATCCAGTTGGTCTGGTATGATTGAACAGGAAAAGAAACTGCAACGATGCAGCGGAGGTTCAACCATGGAAATTATATCTGACCTGCAAAGTATCCTGATCGGGTTGATCGGCTGGGCAGCCACCACGTTGATGCTTGAGAATGCATCACGCTTGACCGTTACCGACCGTCGAGTGATGAGTGTCTTTAGCTGGACGATCTGGATGATCCCCGCATTTGGGGCCTTGGTGTTACAAGGCTTGCTCACCACCTACACCGCCGTGCTGTATGTATGCATCACGACGCTTGCCCTTGGCGTGATTATGGTGATTGGCGTGTCGCGTCGGACACACACCCGCTCTTGAAGTAAGATAAATCTCGGTGACAGACGAACACAAAAAAGGCCAGCAATGCTGGCCTTTTTTGTGTTCGTCTGTCACCAAGGCTTATGAGTCGTAGTACATCGAGAACTCATAAGGATGCGGGCGCAGGGCAATGGAGACGGCCTCACGGCGCTTGGCATCAATGTACGCCTCGAGCAGGTCAGGTGTAAAGACGCCACCCTGCAGCAAGAACTCGTAGTCAGCCTCAAGGGCATCCAGTGCTTCACCCAGTGAACCAGGCGTGCCACGGATATCGGCCTTCTCTTCGGGCGACAGCTCGTAGATATCAACATCAAGCGGCGCAGGCGGCTCGATCTTGTTCATAATGCCATCCACGCCAGCCATCATCATCGCAGCAAAGGCCAGATAGGGGTTGCACATCGCATCGGGGGCACGGAACTCGATGCGGCGCGACTTGGGCGACGACGAATAGGTCGGGATACGAATGGCCGCCGAACGGTTGCGCACTGAGTAGACCAGGTTAATCGGGGCCTCGAAGCCTGGAACCAACCGCCGGTAGCTGTTGGTTGAAGGTGCACAGATTGCCAACAGGGCCGGGGCGTGCTTGAGAATGCCACCAATGTAATACTGGGCCATCTTCGAAAGCAGCGCATACTGCGTCTCATCAAAGAAGAGCGGCTCACCATCTTTCCAGAGACTCTGGTGACAATGCATGCCCGAGCCATTGTCGCCAAAGAGGGGTTTGGGCATAAAGGTCGCGCTATAGCCATGATCACGTGCGATCTGACGCACCACATACTTGTATTTCTGCAACTGGTCAGCCATCTTAACCAGCGTATCAAAGCGCATATCAATTTCGCACTGCCCGGCTGTCGCCACTTCGTGATGGTGCAGTTCGATATCGATCCCAAACTCCATCATCTTCAAGATCATCTTGGAACGAATATCCTGAAGGGTATCGGTGGGCGGCACGGGGAAATAACCCTCTTTGTGGCGAATGCGATAGCCCTTATTACCGCCAGGAACCTCTGCGCCGGTATTCCACACCGCCTCGGGGCTATCCACGAAGTAGTAGCCGTGATTCGCCGCCTGGCTAAAGCGCACATCGCTAAAGAGGAAAAACTCAGCCTCGGGGCCAAAGTAGGCCGTATCAGCAAGGCCAGTACTCTTGAGATAAGCTTCGGCCTTCTTCGCAACATTACGCGGGTCACGCGAATAGGGTTCGCGGACAATCGGATCAATAATGTCACAGATTAGCACCAGCGTCGGCACCCCGAGCGTCGTATCAACAAAGGCCGAACTGGGATCAGGCACCATGAGCATATCGCTCTCGTTGATCACCTGAAAACCCTTGATGGAAGAACCGTCAAAGCCCAGACCCTCTTCCATCATGTCTTCGGTCAACCGCGAGGCAGGCAGTGAATAGTGCTGCCATCCGCCGAAAAGATCGGTAAAACGGGTGTCGACAATCTTGATGTCATGGTCTTTAATCAGTTTGAGAACGTCCTTAGCGGTCATACTCATACAGCCAATCTCCTTGTGTAGCTACAGAACGGACAGGGTCCTGCGGACGCGATCCAACCTGCGCAACGCGGCGGCGCGACAATACTGGGGCGCGACACGGCGCGAATGCACTGACGAAAAGCCCTGATGGGCGATGGACGGGAGAAGATACGAGAAAACGTCAACCCCGGGGACTCTGTATATCTTCCGAGATACAGAAAGGGCTGAACCGTTGATTGCGACTGTCTGCGCCATTGCAATGTCGACAACTATCACGCGTACCTGGCGCACCACGATGTCGATCTCTCCTTGCGCGGGTCTGGACAAGCAATTTGCCCATGCACATTACATTCCATCATAAGCGACTCTTGACCCTCGTGCCAGAGTGAGAAGATCCAATGTCAGCACGGCCTGATTGTATAAAATAAACAAATGCCCGCCTGACTCGGTTGCAGGCTACGTCCGCGACCGAGTAAGCCTCCCTAGAGGCGCTTCTATCGCTAGGGAGGCGAGGAGGTTTCCCGAGAACCCTCATACTTGACCAACGCAAAAAGCTTCTTTTCTCGGAATATCATATGCTATAATACGTATGTGGGTGACAGAAGAAAGCAAAAGAGTATCTTGATGAACAGTGCCTACACAGCTATTTTTGTTGGTGAATTAAGCAATGATGACAGATCATTACTTGAGGCTGTACATGTTCTGGTTGAGTTCAAGATCATAGAAAACAGTAAAGATGCCTATTATCAGGTGACAGAAAAGATGTCTGATTATGTTATTCTGCCCCTTAGCCATTCTGATACGCACATTTTGAGGCTTTTTCATGAACTGCGGATGAATGGCCGTGTGTGCGTTATCGTCTGGGGTGAAGAGAACCTGACAGCTTTTAATGGGCGTGGCTATCGCTGGCGACGTTCGGCAAACAAAAATGCTGCTGGCCTCGACTCATTGCTGATCTGGGGCAAGTGGCCACTGGCCGTGCCCTATAAGCGATCACAAGAGTCCCTGCGCCAATCAAGTATCTCTTCGCACGCTAAAACGTCGGCTGAACCTACGGCCACAAGTACCGAACTTGCTGCGCACGTATCTTCGCATTGACCGCTGCGCTTCAGCCTGCTACACAGCACGCGCCTCGTGCTACGAACGCTGTGAGCTGAGCCACTTGAAGACAAGCCCTACGGCACAGAAGAACAACCCGATCCAGAGCAAAGAGAGCGAGCCTCCAGGCGAACGCGAGGCCCCTACATGGGGAACGTGGGGACTGGTCGGGGTGACCGTGGCAATGGCACTAGGCGTGCGTGTGACGGTTGGTCGCATTGCAGTAGGAGTCGGTGACGGAGTCGGCGAAGGAGCCAGTGCGGTAGCCGTCAATTCGGCGCGAATCGTCTCAACTGGCTGCGTAGTGAGCGGCTTCCGGGTCGGATCAAGCGTCGGGCGGAGGCTAACCATGGCGCCATATGCCTCGCGAGGCGGACTGACATATGCCTGCACGACCCCTGTTGCATCAGCGTATCCTCCCGAGGCGATCATCAATACCAGGAGGATCAGCAGAAGGGGGAGGAAGAGACTACGGCTGTGTTGAGACATTCTCTACCACGTTCACGGTGATCATTGCTAGGGGCAACAGATCACCTTGATCAAAGGAGGGGTCAGTTGACAACTCATCAAATGTGTCGGCCAGTGCATAGATCTCGTACTCCTGGGCTATGGAGAACGCAAGGAAGTTCGAGCGCTCGGGGTCGGCATTGAGGGTATTAAGATCGCGGACTTCACCCGGTGCCAGTCGATCAACCCGCCAGGTTGAGCCATACTCGGCAATCTCGGGCCAGGCAACGGCCAGCGCCGGCGGCAAAACAGGCGCAATATAGAGATCCACCCAGAAGGGTTGATTGATTGGCCTGGTACCAACATTGCGCACCTGAACGAGAATATTGACGTTTTCACCAACCTGCGGTTGTGAAGGCGTGACGGCAACGATCGCGATCTCGATCTGCGCCATAGCAGACACCGAGGTCGGCGTCGGTGGCACAACGCGGGTCGGAGGATTGACGGTCATCGATGGCTCAAGTGGCAAAGGAGGGACAGTAGCCTCGGCCATGCTGGTCGGCAACGTTGGAACAGCGGTCGCCACCGGTGTTTGCCCAGCAAGCGGGTCTTGACGCGCAATGAGGTTGCCCACCACAAAGACGACCAACATCACCACACCAAGCAAAAAGAGCAACCAGACCCATAGAACCGGGCCAGAACGTTCTTCCTCAGCCCCCTCATCAGGTGTTACGGGCGAAGAAGCAGTGGGCTTGCCATATGTACCAAGAGCCTCTTCGAGCGGACTGCGGAACGGGGACTGGCGAGGCTGATGCTCCCAGGAAGCTCGCGGGTCTTCTTCGGACACGGGCGGGGCTTCACTTCCCGGGCCAACGAGAGGCTCTCCATCATCAACCTCAGCCACCCCGGCGGGCGTGGGCGGCGCTTCAGCATCCTCCTCTGCCACCTCGGTGGACGTGGGCGGCGCTTCGGCCACTACCTCGGCGGGCGCAGACGGCGCTTCCGGCCCCACGAACTCCTCAGAACGAGGAGCATCACCACCAACCCCGGCGAAAAGCGCAGGCTCAAGCTCAGGGAGGCCACGATGTTGACGGAGCAACGCAGGCAACGTGGCAAGGGGATGTGGCCCGGGAGAAAGAGGTTCGAAGCCGACGGCCAAGCGCACCTGATCGGGATCAACAATGATCAGCGGGGGATGATGATGAAAATGGCGATAGCTGATCAGGACATTCGTATCGCCACCGGCACTGCCAACCACAACCAGCGCAGCCATTTCCACCAGAGGATGGAACGGCACCTGATCATGGGTGAGCAATGTCACCTGATAGCCAACACTGGTGAGAGTCTCAACAAGAAATGGCTGACCATCACTGGCAACATCAATAAGAAAGGCGTCTGATGGCTGAGGGTGACGTGTCATCAGCGTTGCGAAGGCTACTGACCAACTACGTCAACCACTACGGCGACTTCTGACAGGCGTTCTTTGAGCATACGCTCAAGAGGAATGGCACCTCGGTAGCTTACCGCAACCGAGAGCTGCTGATGCTCGTACTCTACCAGACGCGTACTTTCAATCCCGTTGAGGTTACCGATGCGATCAAGCAGATCCGAGGCAATGATAAAACTCTGCACATCTTTGAAATGCACCGTATATTCGGTTTGTTCAGGGTGGGCAGCGGGCGGTGCAGGTTCGGCGGGTGGCGCAGATTCAACCACCACCGCAGGCTCACCGGGCACTGTCGCTTCGACCATCCGCTGAGACTCAGGATCTGGCTGGGACGGAGGAGCATCGGGCGCAAACGGACGCACCGATGGCTCGGGCCAATTCGCCTGAACAGGGGGAAGAGCGCCAGTCGACGGTGACTCACTGACACGCGCATAGGAGCGTTCAGCTAACTCAACGTTTTTTTTTGCTTCAGAGGTGGATGACGGGGGTAAACCGACCGAAGACATTGGCTTCAGCATATTGCTGAGCGAGCGCTGGAGATCCATCAACTGGGCCGACATCTGCTGCGTTTCAGCAAGGATCTGCTCACGCTCGGCCTGGGCCTCACGGATCATGCGTTCGCAATCAGCTTTAGCGGCAGCGCGTTGCTGGGCAACCTCGGCGGCCACCTGTTGGCGTGTCTGGGCGCGCTCTTGCTCGGCCTGATGACGAGCCTGGTTCAGAGCCTGGTCGTGCTGGCGACGTTCCTCAGCGAGCGCCACGCGGAGATCGGCAAGTTCCTGGCGCAGAGCATCGCGCATCTGGATTTGCTCCTGACGCTGACGCCGATAGCGCGCAATGAAGCGCTCGGTCTCCTGCTCAAGCTGACGGGTAAACTCACCACCAAACTCCACCGTCTGCTGAATACTCGTTTGGATTTGCTGCTCAAGTGTTTGATAGATCGCTAAACGCTTCTGAATCCACTCACTGAAGCGCTGCTCGTCATCAAACGAACTTTCCTGGGCTGAAGACGGCGGGAGATCAGGTTCAGGAGGCCAGGCAGAGCCTTGAGCCATAGGACAAACCTCGTGGTTGTGCAAACTGGTGCATGCTGTACAAACACCGGGGAGGAGAGACGCTGAACAGCACTATGAACAAGATTGCTTAGGCACATTTGCGGCATCAGACTGCGCAATTTTACGCACCGCTTTCGGGGGAAGTATAGCGCATTGCGCTGATGATTGTCAAGCGTGGTGTATAATAGCACGCATTATGTGGTCGGTTTAGTTCGCGGAGGCCTTATGCAGGCAAACGTCCTGCCCGTTGATGAGTATCCACTCCGTGGGCCGGTTCAGATCTGGGATGGGCCTGTCTTTTACCGTGAAACGTGTGGGGAGCCAGCAGTTCACCCACCCCTCTTGCTCTTGCACGGATGGGGCGGATCGTCACGCTACTGGCGGCCCACGATGGCTGATCTGGGCAACGATCGTATGGTGATCGCCCCTGATTTGCCTGGGTTCGGTGAGTCGCCACCACTCAAGGGGACTGCTACCGCCGAGAATCTGGCTGAGATGGTGATTGCGTTTGCCGATACGATGGGGCTGGAACAGTTTGACCTTAACGGGCACTCATTCTGTGCAAGTGTCGCCGTCCATCTCGCGGTACGGTATCCGCACCGCGTACGTCGCCTAGTACTCACCTGTGTGAGTACGTTTCGAAGCGAGGGCGAACGGCGCATTGTCGAGCAAGTACATCATATCCTGGCGCTCTGGATGGCGTTGCGACGACCGTGGATGGGACGGGTTCGCCCCTTCTATCGTACAGTTGCATCACGGTTTTTTTACCGAACGCCCAGTGATGATCAGGTTCTCTACGAGAGTTTCATTGATTTTATGAAGATGGATCAGCGTACAGCCCTTGAAACCGCGTCGAGTGCCGGGCATCCGGCCATCAATCCAGCCATGGCGTCAGTACGCAATCCAACCTTGGTGCTCGGGGCGCGCCAGGATAATATTATGCCGCCCCCAGGCACCCCCGAGGTGGCACGGCTGATCCCCGATAGCCGACTCGTCTGGATGGAGCGGTGTGGGCATTTGCCGATGATCGAGCGCCCGAAGGTCTATCATCGCGTGTTGCGTGAGTTTCTTGATTGAGCAAGAGGATGGAATGAGCGAAGATCTCGTACGTTACCGAGCCGAATTTCCGATTACGGAGAAGTATGCTTTTTTGAGCCATGCGGCTGTCTCGCCACTCAATACGCGGATTGTGCAGGCCGTTGCCGCCCACAATCAGCTCGCCTCGACTGAACCGCCGATGCGTTTTCTGGGGCAGGTCTTTCAACTTATGGGCGATCTGCGCCAGCGCCTGGCGACGCTGATCAATGCCCGCGAGGCCTCTGAAGTGGTGTTGATGCCCAATACGGCGATGGGGCTCAATACGGCGGCGGTGAGTCTGCCGTTGCGGCGCGGCGATAATGTCTTGATTCTCGAAGGCGATTATCCGGCGAATGTCTACCCGTGGCAACAACTGGCCTACAAGGGCGTTCTGACGAAAGTTGTGCCGCAGCACAAGGGTGGCCTCGATCTCGATATGCTCGCCGCCCGGATTGATCGCCACACACGTGTCATCGCCCTGAGCACCGCAATGTTTGCCACCGGGTTTCGCAATGATATCGAGGCGGTTGGCAAGCTCTGCAAAGAGCGGGGGATCTATTTTGTCGTTGATGGCATCCAGACGCTGGGGGCGTTCCCGATGGATGTGCAGGCATGCAACATTGATTTCCTGGCGGCTGGCTCGCAAAAGTGGATGCTCTCGGCACCGGGGGCGGGCTTTCTCTATGTCCGTCAAGAACTGCTTGATGAGCTTGAGCCAGGGGCGTATGTGGGGGCATCGAGTGTGGTTGACGCGATGAACTACCTCGATTACAACCTAACCTTCCCGGCCAGCGCAGACCGCTTTACGCTTGGCACACCGAATATTTACGGGGCCGTGGCACTGCGCGAGTCAGTGATGTTGCTGCAAGAGGTTGGCATCGAGCGGATTCAGCGCCAGGTGCTGACCCATGTGGATACGCTGATCAACGACTTGAGCGAGCGCGGGTATACCTTTGCCGCCGATCCATCGCCAGCGCATCGCAGTGGCATTGTGGTCATTAACAACCTGCCCGACCCCGATGCAGCCAGCAAGCGCCTCGATGAAGCCGGGGTGATTGCGACGGTACGAGGCGGGCTGCGCTTTGCGCCCCACTTCTACAATACGACTGAAGAGGTGCTGAAGGTCGGCGAAGTTCTGGGGGATAAGGAATTTCTATTATGAACATTCTCGACCAATATATCACAACGGCCCCTAGCGCACAAAATGCGGTGAATATTTTTGAGCATGCCTGGTCAGCAAGCTTTATTCACCCATACGAACACCTCGAGGCTGGTACCATCCCATGTTTTACTGACGCTCGCGTAGCCTGGGCTGCAGAAAAACTAGGAGGATTTACCAATAAAACAATTCTAGAGTTAGGCCCTCTTGAGTCTGCACAGTCATATCTATTAGAAAAGCAAGGTGCAGCAAGAATAGTCGCGATCGAAGCCAATACGATTTCCTATTTAAAGTGTCTCTTAGTAAAAGAACTCTATAACATAAAGGGATTGGAACTTTTATGTGGTGATTTCGTCTCTTACCTTAAAGAGACGCAGGATCAGTACGATGTGGCGTTTGCTAGTGGGGTTTTGTATCACATGAAGCGCCCTGTTGAATTGCTTTATCTGCTCTCACAAGTAAGTGATAGGTTATTTATATGGACACACTATTATGATGAGGCGTTAATTCATCCGAGAGAGCACTTGCGTGAGAGGTTTCAGGGTTCTGGTGAAGCAGAATTCGCAGGATTCAAGCACACACTATATCGACAAGAATATCAGACGACACTAAATTGGGAAGGTTTTTGCGGTGGGAGTGCTCCATTTAGCTACTGGCTAAGTCGATCGGATATTATTGCATGTCTCGAATACTTTGGGTTCGACCAGTTGGAAATCAGCTTCGAGACGACTGATGATCACCATGGAGGGCCAAGCTTTGCGATTGCGGCAACCCGCACGCCCAACAGTATCCGACCATCGTCTTATAGCGCCACCGTATTGGAATATACAATTGCTGAACATTTGCTTGCGAAAGAGGCGCACGAACCTGAAATAATACAGCCTGAAATACGGCAACCCGAAACCGAGAACATTGTCAGCGTTCAGATAGAAGCAATGCAACAGCTGCTAAACGAGCAACAAACCTATATCATCCATCTTGAGCAGGTGGTGCAAAACAAAGAGCGTCATATTCGTGAACTGAAGAAACATGTTGAGCGACTTGAAAATGGGCGCATCATGCGCTTGATGAAGGCATTGCGCCGCAATCAATGAACTGCTAAGCGGAGTGTATTCTTGCTCCAATGCGCTTGGCCGCTGCGTCCCAGCTCCAGCGTTGCGCTTCACTGGCAGCAGCGCTCCCTCTGGCGCGGGCTTCTTCGCGATGCGTATGGACGTGGCGCAAGAGGGCGACTAGGTGGTCATGGTCCGGCTCGGCCCACTGCGCACCACGATAGAGTGGCTCGTGTGGATCAGCAGGCACCAGGCGACGCACGGCGAGTGGATAACCACAGGTCTCCGTGAGAAAGGCAGTCGAGCCGCTCCAGTCGGTGACGATCGCGGGCACCCCACAGGCCATTGCTTCAAGGGCAGGCATGCACCAGCCCTCGCCGCGACTCGGCAGCACAAAACAATCGGCACTCTGATAGAGTTCAACGAGTTGCGGCACAGTCATGGCACGGTTGTAAAGAATACCTACAGGCGGAGCAGGCGCGGGCAAGGCAGCGTGTAACTCACGGAGGGGATTGGTCGCGGGTGTGCGACAGTCAAGTTTCAGGAGCAACAGCACCGGATCATCAGGGCGAAAGGCCGCCCGATAGGCCGACAAGAGGAGATCCCACCCCTTGCGCCGCCCCCACTCGAAGACGGAAAGAAAGATTGTACGCTCGGCAAGACGTTCACGAGCAGGCCCGGGGCGAAACGTCGCCAGATCGACACCGAGCGGCACGACATGTACCGGGCGCGTCACGCCACTCTCGCGAAACATTGCCGCCCCCCACGCCGTCGGCGTCCAGACCTCGTCCATCAGATTGGCCTGGGCCACCCAGGTTGACGGCAAGCGATCAACCTCAAGCATCGTGAAGCCAATGCGATAGCGGCCACTATTTTTGGCAAAGAGATCACCGCGTCCATAGACAACCTGGGGGACATCGAGGCGCAGAGGCAGCGCCTGCAGGGCCGTAATCTGCGGATCACCGACCCCAAAGAGGGTGGCCTCGCGGTCATCAGAGTCGAAGAGATAGAGCGGGCGCACGGCCCGCCCCTGATCACGTAGTGCAAGCACAAGTGCCCGGGACGAGCCACTATAGCCGGTGAGCGACGTAAACGACGAATGCCAGACGAATTCAGTCACGCCTCACGCTCCAATGCCTGCACACGCGCCTCGAGGCGCGCCCGGGCGGCCCGTTCTTCATCAAGATGAGACGTCAAACTATCAACAACCCGCACCAGCGAAGCATGAAACGCACTCGTCTGGGCCAACTCGGGGCCAAGCAACCACCAGGCCAGACGGGTACGGAGGCGGGCAACAAAACCGTGCGCCGGAGGCGGGCGGAGCTCGTACTGCTCACGCAGCGTAATCAACTCACGGGCAAGAAACGGATCGCGCAGTGCAAGCTCAGTCAGCGTCGGCAACGACGCGAGCGCAGGGTGATCAGCGTGCAAAGCACGTTCAACAGCGGCGAGCAGGGGCTCATCATCACCAACAGGAACCACAAAGAGTGAGTTTAGCTCAGACATATCAGTCACGTTGGGCCAGGAAGCAGGGAAAAGCCGCTCCCTGTATTACGCCTTCGGTTCTTTATTGAACAATAACAGGCACCAGACTACACTGGACACTCCCATTCGTTGCATCGAAGAGATCAGCACACAGGTAGTAGGTACCACGATTGACTCCTGTCGTATCCCAGGTGAAGTCAAGCTGATTCTCGACAGGGATCGGCGGTGACGACGTTGACGGTCGTGACAGAACCGGCAGAAAGACCTGGGACTTCGTTGGATCTGGAAGCGGAACGGCACCTCCACCAACACGAGCAGCCAGATTCTGGCGCGGATTGGCGCGATCAGTCGTGTAATAGAAGGTTGCCTGGACTGCCGCTGGTGCTTTATTCAGACTCATAATGACTTTGTAGGGCGTACCGGCAGCAACCGTATTGCTATTGGTCAAACGAATCGAGCGGATCCGTTGGGTGAAGGGGCCACCGCCTGTGATGCGATCCGCCACCTCGGTGATATTCTCATTGGGATCAAAACGTAGCTCAAGAATTGGTGCCGTTCGCCAATTCAACGGCCCAGTGGGGCACTCGCCTTGCCATTCCTCAGCCATGCCACTTTCAGGATCCCACAGATCAATCATGATCTGCTGGCGGCCAATGTCATAGGGGATATCGGGGCCAACTATGGTGCAACGAAAACCAGGGCGGCCACTCGTCCCCTGAATCGACCAGATCCAACGGCCAATCATGCCATGTGGAATATTAGACCACGGAACAAGCCAACTCGTCTCCATGTCAATGGTAAGATAGCGATAGACATTTGGATCAAGGGGAAGCGGTGTATTCAATTTGATGGCTACATCAATACCGGCAGGCAACGGACCAGAAGGTGTTACGAGCAGCATACCATCGCCATCATAGGTCGCGGTTGGAGGTGGGCTTTCCAATTGAAAATGTATCACAGTGGCATCGCCATCACCAGGACGAAAATCCCACGCATTGCCAGCGAGGGTCGCATAATCATTGCCGCTCGCAGGCGATGGCACAGCAAACGTACCAATTGGCGTCTGATTGATCTGAAGAGCCTGGTCACTGCGCTGCGAACAACAGGTGGTCAGCGTGCCAACCCCCACCTGATAACGACCAGGCGGCACACCTTGCAGATCAACCGAGGCGCGCCCATTGATGCCATTCACTGGCGTCAAACGGATATCGCGGGTTGTTCCCACAGGACGGAGCCACAGTGCCTGCACGGCGGCATCAGGTGCCCAGGTAATTGTATGCTCAGAAGGCGTACAATCAGTCAAGCGAATCCAATCCACTTCAAAACCTACATTGGCGGCAATCGCAGTCGGATCAATCCGCAACCCTTGCCACTGACCACGTGAGGTCCAGGCTTCACCGACGGTAACCCCGTTGGGTGGATTGGCAAGATCGACCTGAATCACTTGCCAGCGTGGAGTTGGAAGATTGGCAAAAGCTTCCGGATAGAGCTGCATATAGGTCATGCCAAACGCCCCTTCGGGACGATTCAGATAACGATCAGCAAACCAGAAGATCCGCATCACGTCAGGGCCAAGGCGATTTGCCGCCGGCGACTCACTCCGCAAGGCAACGTAGAGGCAGCGCAGGTTGCTAGGAATCGGTGCATTCGCCCCAACCAGATCATTGATCGGTAAGACAAGGAGATCACTCGCCGACTCGCGAATATAACCAGGAAAAAGAGGAAAGAAAGCCGCATTGCCATCACCACTGATCGCATCGCTATACGAGGAACCTCGAAAGACACCATTGCTGACTTGCGGATCTCTGATGAGACGACGCTGACCTGATTCGTTAAGATAGTGAGAAATATCGCCATACTGATCCATATCCCATGGATTGCCGAAAAGATGGGTCGCATAGTCAAGGCTCTCGGCAATGAGATTCGTTGGCACTTGAACCCCAGATTGTTGGATTGTCTGAGCAGTACCGGGGGTAATGAGGATCATAACAACAGCAAGTGTGCCTAAGATGGGAAGCAGAAGGCGTAGAGCAGAGCGCATGATCCAACCCTTTCTCCAAGATCTGACATGCGTGTACCGGCAAACCGTTGTCAGTGGGCATATTGTAACAGGTCTGGCGGCTTTTCTGTTAACCAAGCAACTGCTGGGCAGAGGTCAGCGCCGCGTGGTAATGGGTTTGTCCAGGCACTTGCTGCAGGCGATGCAACACTGAGACAATGTGGGCATGGGCAGCATCCTCATTCAGGTGAAGAGGCATACGAGCAGCCACGATATCATGCATGTGAGCCAGCGTTTGTGCATAAGCCCAACGCAAGGCACGTTCCTCGGGGGTTGCACGACGCGCTGCACAATACGAAGCCTCAGCAGGAGCAAACGCCTCGCTCAGTTCGGTCAGACTCAAGCGCTTGAGCAGATAGCGCAAACGGCCTTGATGATAGTAAGCCATGCGGGTAACTTCGTCACGTGTCGAGTGGGACTCTTGATGGGCGAGGGTTGCCGCTGGTGCATACACCAGTCGATAGCCCGCCCGGACGAGTCGCCAGCAGAGATCGACGTCTTCGTAATACGCGGGCCAGAAGCCTTCATCAAACAGACCAACCTCAACAAGGGCCGCCAGGCGCAGCGCCAACGCCGCGCCGGTTAGCAACGCATAGTCACGCGGCGACTCATATTGGCCCTGATCAGTCTCGCCCCAACCTACATGGCGCACCAGGCCCAACGGCCATTCCAGCCGCGCCCCGGCATGCTGAAGGCGTCCGTCAGGGTAACGGATCTTGCTGCCAACGGCCGCAACCTGAGGCTCGTCGAACTGAGCCAGCAAACCGGCCAACCAGCCTGGATCAACCAGCGTATCCTGGTTGAGCAGGACGGCAACATCAAACGAAGGCGAGGCAGCGATGATATGGCGCAGGCCCACATTCATCCCCCCGGCAAAACCAAGATTGCGCGAATTGGCCAGAATTTCGACCTCGGGCAAGGTGGCGGCAACCTGAGCGATGCTCGCATCGGCAGAGGCATTATCCACAACAAGGAGTTTGTCGGACGGGCGGCTCTGGCGCAACACGGCAGCAAGACAAGGAAGCAGCGCATCGGCAGCATTCCAACTCAAGACAATGACAGCCACGCGCACCGGCATTACTCCTTGCTGGACGGAGGAACTGGCACCTCGCCGCGTTGCCGCACCTCCAGGCGCAACACAGCATCTTCGAGCCCTTGTAACTGCATCGCAAAAGCCTCGATCTGGGTTTTGCCAATGCGAGCCATGTGATCAGTTACTTCAGCCTGGGCATAGACAACCTGAATATGCGCGGCGAGCAGAGGCATGACGGGGCGCACCAGCAGGTGAGCCAAACGTCTGCCGAGTTGCGCCAACAACGGTGTATCCGGGGCGGGCTTCTGAAGCTGATGCCAGCGTTCTTCCAGCAACCGCACCGCTTCATTGCGTTGCGCAACTGGCGATGGCTGCGTTGGGCGTACAGGCTCACGGAGAAGGGGAGCGAGGGATCGGGTACGCAGAGGCTCACGGACAAAACGCAGGATCGGCTCAATCAGGTGCGCCCATTGCAACCGTGACGCCAGGGCGCGCGCCCGGAGCGCCTGTTGTGACCGCAGTTCAGCATCCTCAAGCAACTGTACAAGTGCCGCACTGACGGCAGTCGGATCTTCAGGGGGAACAACCAGACCAACGCCTTCGGCACGGATCAACTCTGCCGCTGGATCGCCGTCGCTCAAGAGACTCGGGCGGCCCACCCAGAAATGATCAAGCACCCGCGAACGCACCGCCGCATAACGGGTCTCGAGGTGGTCACGATGCAACGAAACAAAGAGATCGGCCTCAAGCAGCAGATCGGCGCGTTGGGCATAGGGCACCCATTCGTCGTAGAAAAAGACGTGGCGATCAAGCAGACCAAAGCTTGCGGCAAGCGTACGGGCCTGCGCCCCGGCCTGCATCGGCAGCGCATGTCCAGGGTGCCGCCCTGCCAGAAAGACCAACCGCACCTGAGGCAGGGCCTCGACAACCGCCGGCATCGCCGCTACTAACGTCTGCGGATCCAGCCAATCCCACAAGCCACCACTCCAGAGCACGAGCAGATCATCCGGGCCAATGCCAGGCACCACACCGCGCAACCCTGGCCCCTGGCGAACAGGAGGAGCCGCAGGAAGACCAAACGGCACCACATCAATAAGACGACGAAGATCGGGATCGTGGTCAGTCAAGGTGGGCGTCACCCGGCCAGCGAGGAGCAAAGCACCGATATAGAGGTCCCGTTGACGCTCGGTAGCGCAGAGAAAACCGTCTCCAGCGGCTAACTGACACTGGAAAAGCGCCACATCACGCTGGTGGCGCAATGAGCGTTCCGCCGCAGAGGCAGTGCGGAAGAGCTCAAGATTTTCAAGCATGGTGGGATCGTAGAGATCGATGAGCAAAGGCACATCGAGCTCAGCCAGTTCAGGATGCGCCTCAAGCAGATGCCCGTTGAGCAACACAACGGTCGTACCAGCAAGCCAGGGAGCAAAACTAGCTGGCTTGCCCGGTGTATAGGAACCGAGTTGCAAACCAGGCGGTGGGGGCAGATCAATCTGATTGGGGGCAACCAGAGTCGTTGGCACATGGCCTGCCAGGGCACGGGCAAGCTCCCAAGCGCGGATACCCGGCCCAGCCATGCGCGAACCAACCACATCGTGGCAAACGATCAACAGATGCGGCGCATCTATGCTCATGAGAGCGATCCTGACGGAGGCTCTGGCGAAAGAGATTGATCGTCATGATCCTGCAGTGAGCGCACAAGCTCTGGAGGTAACAACTCATGGAGAAGTTGTTCCATAGCCGTACCGAACGCATCGGCAGTAAAACAGGCCTCATAACGAGCACGCGCAGCAACCCCTAGACGCTGGCGCAATCTGGGTGTCGTCACCAACATCGCGAGATCCGAAGCAAGCGTCTCGGCATCATCAGCCGGAACAACCAAGCCCTCCTGTCCATGGCGTACAGCTTCGGTCACACCTCCAACATCCGTTACCAGGATCGCCTTGCCATAGGCCATGGCCTCAAGAATAGATACCGGCAAGACCTCATCACGCGACGGCAAGACAAAAATATCAGCCTGGGCGAGATAGGTCAGTGCCTCAGCATGGGAGACCAGACCAGTAAAATAGATATTATCGACCGAAGCAAGTTCGGCACGAAGCTGACGATAAAACACCCGATCCAACACACTTCCCACGAAATAGAGCTCAAATTGACTACGCAAAGCGCCCGGCAAAGCAAGCAATGCTTTGGCAACCAAATCCTGGCCTTTACGCGGCTCGATACTGGCCATCACCACCACGGCAAGCGGACGGTCTTGCGTTTTAGGCAAGCTCGGGATCAAAGCAGGGGCTTGAATCCCATAGGGAATTGGGGCAGGCATTTGGCGTGGCACAAGATCCGCATAGAGCGCAACCGTTGCGGCAGCAGGAAAGATCAACCGATCAGCAACAACCAAAGCTTCGTGGGCAACTACTTCGCTCTGGATCAACTCGCGCCCAAACCGCGACTCGTGGAGCCACCAGGCACATGGAACACTCATCACGTGGGCGGCAAGCACCACACGACGCCCGAGGATGGTATTGACAAGCACGAGATCGTAATCGCGAACAATGGTTGCCGCCAGCAACGCATCAGCATAGAGGTCATCAATCAAACGGAGACCAATACCAGCAGCTTCAATCATTGGTTCAAGCGGACCTGCCGAAGGCGAAGCAATCGTTACGGCATAGCCCCGCGCCAACAGAGAGCTTGCCAATTGCACCAACATCAACGGTGCCCCTGTGAGCGAAAGCTCGTGGGCGCAGAGCAACACACGGGGCTGACGATCGGGCACAGGCGCACGACGTGGTCGTGGCTTGAGCAGAAGGGCAGCCATTTCTGCCATCTGTTGAGGAGCATACGCTTCAGTAAGCTTAAAGCCCGCCATGATCGAAGCCATCCGCTCAAGCAAGCTTTCCCCGGCAGGATCAGCAATCGTAGGGCGACGATGCACTGGCGAAAGGTGGGGACTAAAATAGGGATCGCCCGCCATCATCTGGGGCAGCATCTCGATCGTTGCACGCAAGACATCAGCAGGAGGCAACGTATAACCACGCGAACCACCTTCATGGTGAAGCAGCGTTGCGTAGGGTGTATAGACAACCCGCAAACCGTGCTGATGAGCCGCCAGGCAGAAGGTCAGATCACTATACCCCACACGATAGCGTTCATCAAAGCCCCCAATGGCTGTAAAGACCTCGCGGCGCATCATCATACAGGCACCCGTAAGTGCCAGCAGATCACGATACCACTCGGAGGAACCAAAGGGGCCATAGGTCGGGGTCACATCCCCATCAAAGAGGTGGCTCCCGTGGCCTTCGACGCCAATGGCGACACCGGCGTGCTGCGTCGTACCATCAGGGCGCACCAATTTACAGCCAACCACCCCAACCTCGGGGCGCTCGGCCCAACCAACCAGTTCGTGCAACCAATCACCGGTACGTATCTCGGTATCATTATTGAGGAAGAGCAGCAACTCGCCACGCGCCTCGGCTACACCAAGATTGTTGGCCCGCGACCAGTTGAATGGTTCCGCGAATGGAACAACGCGCACCCGAGCATCGGCCTTGAGTTGCTCATAATAGGCCAGCGTGCGCGCATCAACCGAGCCATTATCAACAATGATCACCTCATAGTTGGGATAGGTTGTGGTGGCAAAGAGTGAACTGAGACAGGCGTGGAGCAACTCGTAGCGATTGCGATTCGGAATAATGATCGAAACAAGTTTATCTGACACCGGCCAGACCACCCGCAGGTCACTCGCATTGAGCCGCACCACCTCGGCGGAAGAACCGAGGCCACGTGCGAGATGATCGCGCAGCGCACGTTCCTGGCCGGCCAGCGCCCACGGCTTGGCATTGGCATCACGCGAAGCTGAACCAGGCATCTGACGCCAGTGGTAGAGCACCCGCGGAATATGGTAGATCGCCCTGGTACGCTCGCTGCAACGCAACGCCAGATCCCAATCCTGGGCACCGTCGGTGGCCGGATTGAAGCACCCTGCCGCTTCAACGAGACGCCGCCGGAAGACGCCGTGCATCAAATAGTTGGTCGAGAGCAACAGATCCGGCGACCAGGCCGACGGTTTGAACCAGGGACTATGGCGTGTTGTTGCGTCCTCACTCAACTTATCTTCATCATAGTAGACGATATCAGCCTCTGGATGGGCCTTGAGCGTCTGAACAACCTGAAAGAGCGCCTCGGGGGCCAGGGTATCATCGTGATCGAGGAGCAGGATAAACTCACCTGTCGCGAGCGCAAGGGCGGCGTTCGAATTGGCACTAATGCCCTCATTCTGTTCAAGGATCGTCAGGCGCACGCGGGAATCAGTCGAAGCAACGCGCTGGAGCAACGCGGTCACCTCTGGCTCGGTCGAAGCATCAGCGACACACAACTCCCAGTGATCATAGGTCTGCACAAAAAGCGATGCCAGCATCGCCTTGAGAGCCGCTGGTGCGGGATTGTAGACTGGGGTAACAATGCTAAGCAATGGACGCTCGGCCAACTGAGACACCTGCCGACGCTGAGCGATCAACGCGGCTGCATCTGGCTCATTGGCCGCGATCCAGCGTGCATAGACCGAGGCAGGATCAGAGGGCAAAGCAAGTACAGCAGGAGTCACGGGAACAGGAGCATCAGGAGGCTGCAGCGGTGGAAGGATCGTGCCACTCCGTTGGATGCGTCGGGCCAGAGACATCAAACGGCCCCGCTCAAAAGCACGAATAACGCTTTCGAGCCAGGCAATATGTTCATCGCGATGCGCAAGTTCTGTTTCAAGGTGGCGAGCATATGTCTGCGTCTCAGCAAGCATCGAACCGGACAACAGATCAGCGGCGTCACGGCGAGCAAGATCACGAACCAGATCGCGTTGTTGTTGAACAACCCTAGTGGTATGGGTCAGGGCGTCTATCTGCTGCTGCAACGCAAGGGTTTGCTGCTCATAAAATTGTTGGGTTTGCTGGAGCATCTGCTGCTGCTCTTCAGCATAGCGTTGGTGGGTCAAGAGATGCTGCTGGTGTTCTTCGGCCAAGCGCTGCTCGGCCTGCTGGTGACGCTGAGCGAGATCGCGCTGCTCCAGGCTTAACGCCCGCAGGTCGGAAGTCTCTTTCCACAATTCCCAGAAACGGCGCTCATAATCACGCACAATGCGTGCTGTCGGTTCATTGCGACGGCGGAAGCGTACCGCCCAGGGCGTAATGAAGGACGCATCAAAATCGACGTCGCGGTAGAAACCGTGCCGCGCAAAGAGGGAAGCCCAGTATTCAGGGGGATTGACGTTGAAGTGAGTGACCTCTTTATAATCAAACGGCGAAGAGGAGAAGAGGATATCGTCGCTGTGGGCGCAGAAATTCGCTACCGCACGCTCGGACGCTTCTTTTGGCATATGCTCGAGGACTTCGATGCAGATGATCAGATCATAGCTACGGTCAAAGGGATCAGCCACCGAACCAACCCGAACATAAGACTTGACTGCTTCGGGAGCATTGGCAATCGCAAACTCCGAAATATCAATTCCCTCGGCGGCGACCCCACGCTCACGCAATTGTTCCACCAGCAACCCGAGGGCACAGCCTGCATCGAGAGCATCGCTGGGGGCAATCGTGGCAACGATTTCGTCGGCAATCCCGCCAAAAAAACGCGTCCAGTGCTCATCACGCTCATACGGTCTTCCGCAGCCTGTCGCAAAATAGAACTTATCGTACAGGCTCTGCGGATTATGTTCCGCCATCCCGCTGCTCCTTCTCACGCATCACAACGCCAGGTGCCGCGCAACGCCAGCATCCCATAACGCTCACGTCCGGCATCATTATGCACAACAATCTGATAGAGCCGGTCATGCAGGTCAAAGACATGCAACTGGGTACTATCCACCACCGCAACACTAAGGCTATAGCGCCCTGTCAGGAGCGGTAGATCGTTGACGGTATAATCAAGAAAACCCTGGCCCATGATACGTGGGATTGCAACACTGTCAAACCCGGTATTGGGGCCACTGATCCAGATGCCGCTCTCGTGGTAGATACCCACCCCAAACACCGGCTCGGTGATCGGCTCGTGGGCCTCGTAATGTATACGTATTGTCAGAGATTTTCCGGTGTGAAAGACCGCCCGTTCTTCACCGGTCTCGTCAAGCAATTGAACGCGGACAACCTCAACTTCGCGTGTTCCCCGCCGAAAGAGGCTCTCGGTCGCTGGTGAAGCATCCTCGCTCTCCTCACCCTCACGCGTTCGTTCGTTTTCGAGGCGAATTTTTTCTTTCCGGTTGACCTCAGCGAGATAGGCATCAATGACTGTGCCTGCGGGGCCATCGGCGCGCTGTTGGCCGTGGTCAAGCCAGACGGCCACATCGCAGAGCGAACGCACGACTTCGAGGGCATGCGAGACAAAGATGATCGTCTTGCCAGCCCGGCGAAAACCATAAATGCGTTCCATGCATTTGCGCTGGAACGCCTCGTCGCCCACGGCCAGCACCTCGTCGGTGATGAGGATATCAGGATCAACTGCGGTCGCAACGGCAAAAGCCAGGCGCGTATACATGCCCGAAGAATAGTGCTTGATCTCGGTATCAATGAAGGGGCCGATATCAGCAAAATCAACAATCTCTTCGAGCTTGCGTTCCATCTCGCGCCGCCCGATCCCCATCAACGACCCGTAGAGGAAGACATTTTCGCGCCCATTCAACTCGGGATGGAAGCCACTACCCAATTCAAGCAGCGCCGCAATGCGCCCACGGGTACGCACGCGCCCACTTGTGGGCTCAAGGATACGGGTAATCAACTTAAGCGCCGTACTCTTACCGGCCCCATTATGCCCAACCAGGCCCAACGACTGTCCTTCTTCCACCGTAAAATCGACATCGCGCAAGGCCCAGAAGACATCACCGGGTGGGCGCGGGCGCACCAGACCAATCACCCGCTCTTGCACCGTCTTGCGCTGATCTTTATGCAAGACAAAGCGCTTGCTAACCTGGTTGAATTCAATGACAGGGCTCAAATTTCTTCCCCAAAATTGCGGCTGACGCGCTGAAACACCCAATAGCCAACGACCAGGATAACGAGTGCCGTGACACTGACGCGTAGCACGCTGCTCAACGCGGGCAACGCGGGCGTCGGGATCTGCCCGACCGCAACGACATTACCATAGAGGATTTCACGATAAAATTCAATCAATGACGCCATCGGATTGAACCAGCGCACCAGACGCACAGTCAATCCTTCGCCAAAAACCCCAAGCGGATAGATAATCGGGGTCAGGAAGAACCAGATATTCATAATGATGCCAATGAGATGGACAACATCACGATAGAAGACCGCTGCTGAGCCGAGCAGCATGGCAAAACCCGCAAGCATGATCGTCTGGATCAGCATTAGTACGGGCAAATAGGCAAACGACCAGGAAAAATTGAGTCGCCCGATCGTCGTCAACTGCACCACCGCCATCACCACAAACATCATCGGCAACGAGAGCACAAAGTTGATCAGGCTCGAAAAGACTGTCACCAGCGGCAAAACCTCACGAGGAAAATAGACCTTCTTGATCAGCGCAGCGTTGTCAATAATGCTGCGGGTACCGCCAATAATCGACTCGGCGGTATAGTTCCAGGGCAAAAGCGCAACAATAATAAAGACTGGAAACATAGCGATGCCACTCGGCAACAGCAGGCTAAAGACAATCACATAGACCAGCATCATGCCTAGGGGAGCCAGTTGCGTCCACAGATAGCCAAGTGCACTGCCTTTATAGCGCGTGCGAAGATCACGGAGGGCAAGGTTACGGATCAGTTCACGATAGCTCCAGAGTTCAACAGCTTTGGTGGTAATCCCGGCACTCCGCTCAAAAGCAACCCCTGTGAATCCAAAAGTAAGGCCAAAGACCGTGGCAAGGGCGATCAAGTGGGGGACATACCGCGGCTCAGCGGCTGCTGGCAGGGGAGCCGGAACAGCCCAGACACTAGCGGGGGGCGTTGGATCAAACCGGACATCATAGGTCACGACGACATAGTTGAGCGTCGCCTCAATGATACGCAGGCGCACAATGGCGCGATCTCGCTCGGCGAGTTCAGCGGCGGCGGCGGGATTCGTTGCTGCACAGGTCACCAACGCTGTTTCGCGAGCCTCAGTGACATTGATCCCGACGGTATCACAGAGGGCATCGAGGGTCGCATTGCGCGTATTGATCGCAAAACGCCAGAGATCGTAGCGGGCTTCGAGCGCACGGGCCACATCCTGGAGTTCCTCTTCAGGGAGGGTCGCAAGATCGCGGGGCGTGGCAACCGGTTCAAGCTCGCGTGACATCGGGAAGGCCTGAGAGCGAATGATCTGGCGCAGGAATTGCGCAAACGCATCAGGCTGACTAGGTGTAGCCTCAGGCGAGGTAGACAACCAGAGCTCCCAACCCAGCATATTGCGCAGAACCTCGCGGCCACCTGCGGCACGGATCTGGCGCACCAGTTCTTCGGCCCCAGCATGCGCAAGCGCTTGTGCCTCACCTGCGGTTGAAGCAACGCCACGCACCAGCACCACGCCAGGCTCATCAGGAATGAAATCAACCCGATAATTGGGAAGCCCAAAGCGCACATCACCACGGGCGAAGGAACGCTGACGCAAGACCTCAGTCGCATCGCCGATCGCAATGCTCAGGCCAGTCACATTCGGGCCAACCGGATTATAGATCGCGCCATAGCGCTCGAGATCAAAATGGGTCTGCGCCGTCGCATAATAGACAACCGGCTGAGCGAGTACCCGCGGCACGGCAATGGCAAGAGCGCCCACAACAGACAACAGCACCCAGAACCATTGATAGAGCCGCAAGCCCAGGACAACTCGATTGAGCAGAGCAAGACGATCAAAGAAATTCACATTACTATCCGCATACGTAGTGCTGTTTCAGCAGGAAGATCAAGGGTTACCAGAGCTACGGCAGGCCACCAGGCCGTACGCCACGACAACCGCCCACGCAAAGTTTCAAGCTCGACATCTTCTAGAAAAACCTGTCGCGTTGCCGCTGGCACATGCAGCGTCAGGCCAGGTAAAGCGGTACGCGTTGGATTGGTGAGTTGCAGATGAAGTTCGCCACGCTGCGCATCAAGGGCATCAGCTTCAACGCGCACCTCAGCAATCGCCGCATACCATGTCGTAAGCTCATCTAATGGAGCAACCCAGAGGCGGATATCATTCGCCACGCGGGCAGCGACCCGTTGCCAGGAGGCAATCTGTTCAGGACTAACCACCTCTTCGGTATGCGCCCAGAAGTCTATCATACCACCAGTCTCGACGGCTCGTTCAATTTGTACCAGGGCGAGGCTTGTACGCGGTACCGTCAGGTAAAAATCGGGGCACGCCATCATGCGACCCTCGCGTCCAGGTAACCAACATGGACGCGGATAGAGGACAACCCCGTCTTGATCAACCTCCCAGAGACTATACTGGGCCTGGTTACTGAGACGAGTCACACTGGTGATACCTGCCAATTCCAATTCATCCCACGAAGCATCGCTCATACCTGCGCTACTACTCCAGGGAAACGCGAGCGAACGAGCGGGGGGCACCCCCCGTTCTGCCGCGAGGTTATTCCAGGTCTGGAGATCGAGGCGCCAGGTAACTGGATCAACGAGGCCGCCGTGGAAATGACTAAAGGTATGACTCTCAATCGTATGTCCGGCTTCACGCAACGGCTCAATCAGATCCCCAAAATACCACTCGGGATGGGACTCAACCGTACCAAAAGGGTCATCGGCAAACCAGGGCGTTGTCGTCCACCGATCCGAAGTCCAGCCATTGGCCTGGGTCGCCCAGGGAAAGATCGGATTGCCAAGGAACTGACGCTGCTCGCGATTGCCGAGCAAAAAATTGTAGCCCGTCGCATAATAGGTCGCCCGGATCGCGAGTGGGGCAAAGACGGCCATAGTTGTCGCAAGGCCCTCGCGCATCCGCCGGGCGCGCAGCAAATAGTCTTGATCGACATTTGGGTCGCCAATCGAACGCGAATGTACCAGGCCCCCCATCGCCGTTTCCCAATCGAAGGTAAAAGCAACAGCCGCTCGGCGGCCTGCCGGCCAGGTTGCAAGCCGAGGGAGGACGGAGGTCTCGGTGGGCGCAGGAGGCAGACGTGAGGCACAGGCAGCCAGCAAGGAGCCGCCAGCGAGTGCCCCGGCGAGCCGCAAAAAGCGACGCCGTGAGAGGATCCCTCCTTGCTGGTCTGGTCTGGTTTGTTTCATAGGCTTACTGGTCACAACAGCGCGGATCGGGCGTGGCAACCAATTGCGCCAGGGCAACCCCGCCCTGCCGAACACGCACGCGATCAAGGTAGATGCGATCATCTGAGGCTGGCGCAAATCGGATGGTCAGGCTCGCTGCCTCAGCAGGGGCCTCAAAACTCCCCAGGATCGGCGACCAAGCCCGTGGAGGTTGTTCAGGGGTCCAGAGCACCACCGACTGCCAGAAGGTGCGGTCGGTCTGGATAGGCTGGTCGGCCTCATCGTACCAGTGAAACGCAACGCGCAGGCGGGTCGGCGAGCGCTGGATCGAATCGGTCAGGGCAAACCCCGACACACAGTAGCGCACCCCGGGTTGCACCGGCACAGCGGGTGTCTGGAGATAATTGCCAATGCCGATCAACTGCATCGCACGGCCATCGCCATCAAGATCAAAGCCCTGACCATCAACCGCCGGGCCACGCAACTCGACGCCACCGGCACGGCGGTTCCAGCCATCAGGGAGTGTACCAGGCAGACTCACAAGGGCAAAGTCAGCATTAGGCAACAACTCACGGGCAACAAGCGGGTTGCAACGAGCGACCCGTTGCTGAAGATAGAGCAGCGCACCCAGCGCACCAACTGCGAGGCAAAAGATTGTCGCGCCAAGCAGGAGTCGTCGTGAAACCATCACTCTTTCCGGCATCGGCATCCACCGACGCACGGCATATCGCTAAGGATCAAGTGCCAACACGTGATTGTAGCATAGTTTGTAGGACAGGCAAGCGATGCCAGCTTTGCTGGCATCGCTTGCCTGTGCGTAGGGTTTACGCAGGGAACCTGCGGCCCCCAAGAAACTCGCTTGAAAGGTATCAGCCCTAAACGTCAGTGGTATAATGACGTGGTGAAAGCGAACAAGACAGGTATGAGGAGGATCTATTGTGATGCGACACGTGCGCGCCCTTATGCTGGGCGTCGCCCTGATCGCGCTCGTAGTGGCTGGCGTTGGCTACGCCGCGTTGAATGAACTACGTGCCCCGGCTGACCCGCGTGGTGAACCGGTTGAATTTGTGATCAGGCCAGGAGCAAGTACATCGGAAATAGCTACCCAGTTGCGGAGTCAAGGGCTGATCCGCCAGCCGATACTGTTTACATGGCTCAGTCGTAGCCAGGATCTCGATGGGCGCCTGCAGGCTGGGCGTTATGTGCTGAGTCCGACGATGACGATGAGTCAGATCACCATTGCCTTGCAAACCGCACGAATCGAGGATGTGCAGGTAACGTTCGTCGAAGGGATGCGCCTCGAAGAGATCGCCGACACGCTCGAAGCGGCGGAAATAGTCGAAGCGACCGCTTTTCTGGAAGCGGCCCGTGATGGCGCTCGCTTTCGTAACGAATTCTTCTTGCTGAATAGCTTGCCTGATGGGGCGAGCCTTGAAGGGTATCTCTTCCCTGATACCTATCGTTTTCCGCAACAGGCAAATCCCAATGACGTGATCCGCCGCATGCTCAATCGTTTTGTCGAGCAGTATGCAACGATCGAGCGCAGTGTCCAGGTGCCTAATGTGAATGTGCATCAACTGGTTACGATGGCTTCGATTGTGCAGCGCGAGTCGGCCCTGGTTGATGAGATGCCGTTGATCGCCGGGGTCTTCTGGAACCGGCTCAAGCCCGAGAATGCACCGATTGTCGGTGGCGGGTTACTTGGGGCTGATGCAACGATCCAATATGCGGTAGGCTATAGTACCGTTGAACAAACGTGGTGGCGCAAAAATCTGACGATGACCGACCTGCAGATTGAGAGTCCGTACAATACACGGTTGCGCCCCGGTCTCCCGCCAGGCCCGATTGCCTCACCGGGGCTTGATGCGCTACGAGCAACCGCGCAACCCGATGATGCAAATGGTTATCTCTTTTTTGTCGCCAGTTGCGAACTTGATGGTTCACACAATTTTGCGGCCTCATTCACAGAATTCTTGCAGTACGAGGCCGAGTGGTTGGCCTGTCAGTAGCCCTGTCCGGCTTCTGTTCAGGGCAAAGGATCGAGAATGCAGAAAATTATCTTAATTGGCGACCCGGTCGCGCACAGTCGCTCCCATCTGATGCACAATGCAGCCCTGACGCACCTGGGCCTCGCGATGCGCTATGAGGCGGTGCATACGCCTGCCGCCGAGCTTGCCGCCCGGATTGCGGCCCTCCGGGGCGCTGAGTACCTCGGGGCGAATATTACGCTGCCCCACAAACAGGCGGTGATACCTTTCCTAGACGGGATTGATGAACTCGCGGCGCAGATCGGGGCGGTCAATACGATTTATAAGAGTTCAGCCGGTGAGTTGATCGGCACAAATACCGACGCCCCCGGGCTGATGGCCGATCTCGCCGAGGCCGGGTTTGCACCCGAGGGGCGCATAGCGGTCATCCTGGGGGCCAGCGGGGCCGCCCGTGCGGCAGCCTTCGGTCTCGCAGAAGCCCGCGTAGAGACGCTCGTGGTCGCGAACCGTACGCCCGAGCGCGCCGAAGAATTGTTGGCTGATCTGTTACTGACGATCACCGATGATGAAGGCCTGACGGCAACCGGTGAACCGCCCCCCTCGCTGATCGCCTTGGGTCTAGACGATTCCGAGTTAACCGAATACCTGAGCACCTGCGATCTGCTGCTCAATGCCACCTCACAGGGCTGGCATGGTGACGAAACACCGTTGCCCGATCCGCCTGTTGGGACGCACACCCTTGTCTATGATATGGTCTATCGTCAGACATGTTTGCTGCAAGAAGCGGCAACCCGTGGAGCCCAGATCCGTGATGGGTTGGGCATGCTGGTACATCAGGGCACGATCGGCTTTACCCTCTGGACGGGACGTGAGGCACCGTTGGAGGTTATGTGGGCGGCGTTGCGTTAGGTATGGGCACCCCACTCCTGGTCATGCTAAGTGGGCTGATTCTGGGTGGCCTGTTGAATGTGCTGATTGTGCGCATTCCACGCGAAGGCAGGCTGCTCGGATGGCCGCGCTGTACACGCACCGGTGAAGCGCTGACATGGTGGCAGTTCATCCCGGTTGTGGGCTGGGTGCTGCAGCGTGGTCGCGCACGCAACGGGCAACCACTGCACTGGATCTACCCATTTGTTGAGATCGTCTGTGGCGTAATGCTCTTGCGGCTCTATCAACTCTATGGGCTGGGGCCAGCGTTTTATTATCTGACCTTTGTGTGCACGATTCTGCTTGTCACCGGGGCAATTGACTGGCTCTACCGGTATATTTATACTGCGGTAATCTTTGGCGGGGTCATCGTCGCGTTTCTTTTCAGCCTGGTGACGGGCATGATCGATTGGCGTCTAATGATCCTCGGTGCGCTGGCGGGCGGCTTCGTCTTCCTCCTCTTCTATCTCCTTGCTCGCATGCTCTTTCCCTCGGCAGGCGTGCCCTTTGGCCTTGGTGATGTCTATCTGGCAATCTTTATTGGCACCGCCGTCGGCTTCTTGCACCTTGGTGCAGCGCTGTTTGCAGGGATGATCCTGGCAGGCATCGTCTCGGCGGGCATTCTGGTCGTGCGGGCAACCGGGCGGCCAACGCCAACCTACATTGCCTACGGGAGTTATCTTTGTCTGGGGGTGATTCTCTTTATTGCCTCCGGCGGCATGGGGGCAGGGCTGACGCCCTAAAGTTCATGCGTATGCTGACAAACATGGCTAGCTTCGCTAGCCATGTTTGTCAGCATACGCAAACCCCCGTTAGGAGGAGGGTGAGGAGTCAGCTTCTTCTTCTTCGTCGGGTGGTTTGCGTCCGAGGAGTTCGGCAAGACTGGCGGCAGTCAGTTTGAGGGCAATCTGGCCGTCGCTGATGATACGGTCGAAGATGGTTGGATCGCGCTCTTCGGTCGGTAGGGCGGTGACAAAGTGGTTGAAGATTTCGCTCCGTTCCTTGATCAGGTCGGCCCAGCCAGCATCGGGGAGCGTCCGACGGAGGTCGGCCAGGTGCAATTCGGCAAAGGCCACCAGCGTTGCAGCGGTATCATCGGTGAGTTGCGCCGCAGCACCGGCCAGGTAGTAGTTGGGCGCTTCAGCCCCAACGGGGGTTTCCACGGGCACCAGGTGGCCAACGAGAACTTCGCCACTCTCCAGGCGGCGCGAGGCTTTGTGATCAGCAAGTTCGTAGGTCGCGTCACTCAATAGGTCGCGGGCGATGACGCCTTTGCCCTTCTTGATCATTTCGATAAGATACGGACGTAAGCGGACGGTTGTCCATGTCTGCAAGAGACGGCGCTCATAAGGGTCAAGCTCAAATGCCTCATCAGCCACGAGTTGTTCAACCAGGGTACGGCCATCTTCCTGGCGCAGATCAAAGGCAAACCAGGTCAGAAAGCGCTCGGCGCCCCGATCTTCCAGCGTATCGAGCTCGTCGAGTTGCTCGACCTGATATTTGCCCTGCCAGAAACGCTCAAGCGCCGAGGGAAACTGCATCGGCAACGCCTGCGCCGCTTCGATAATGCGTGGCAAGAGGGTATCCTGCGCCTGATGCAAACGCATCTGCTCAGTCCGTTCGACTTGCTCAAGCGGTAGGTGGCAATCTTTGTACTTCTTGCCACTGCCACAATGACACGGATCATTGCGACCAAGTTTAGCGGCTTTGCGCTTTGGTTGGTTGCTCATACCATCTCCTTTTGCGCTGGTACCAACCAGCATAGCTGGTTAGTACCAGCCAAAGAAAGAAACTTGAGGGCTGTGGCCCTCGCACGGAGCAATACGTTATGTCTATCTCACTCATTTGTACCGTACGTGACGAAGCAGAAACGATCGGTGCCTTGATCGACTCGATGCTGGCACAACACCGTCTTCCGGATGAGATCGTGATCAATGATTGCCTGAGTCGTGACCCAACGCCAGAAATTGTCCGTGCCTATGCCGCCCGCGAGCCACGCATCCGCCTGGTGGCAGGCGGAAATTCGATTTCATCAGGACGCAATCATGCCATCCGCGAGGCCCGTGGCACGATCATTGCCTGCACCGACGCCGGCCTACGCCTCGATCCTGGCTGGCTTGAGGCGATTGTAGCACCAATCGAGCGCGATGAAGCAGACCTTGTCGGCGGATTCTTTCAGGCCGATCCGCAATCGCTCTTTGAGTTGACCCTAGGGGCCGTCAATTATCGTGATCTGAACGAGATCGATCCAGCCCGTTTTATGCCCTTTGGCAAATCAATGGCCTTTCGCCGGAGCATGTGGGAGCACATTGGCGGCTTTCCCGAATGGCTGAGTCACTGCGAAGACCTGGTCTTTGCCCAATCTGCCGAGCAAGCAGGGTTCAGGCGCTCCTTTGCACCTTCGGCGCTGGTCTATTTTCGCCCGCGTAGTTCGCTGGGCGCCTTTGCCCGCCAATACTACTTCTATGCGCGCGGCGACGGCATGGCGGAGCTCTGGCCCAAACGCCACGCGATCCGCTACCTGGTCTATAGCAGCACTGCCCTGATGCTCACGGCGGCCCGCTACGTGCCTAGGCTCCGCGGGCCGAGCGCAGCACTGGTGGCCCTGGGGCTCGGTGCGTACACGTATAGTCCGTACCGTCGGCTGATCAGGCGCGTGAAGGGACGACCAGGGCTCGAACAGGTGGCGGCCCTGGCCCTGGTGCCAGTGATACGGGTGGTTGGCGACATCGCCAAAATGGTGGGCTACCCGGTAGGGCGACTGAGGAGGCGAAGGCTCAAACGCTAGTACGATTGCAGATGCGGCCATCAGAGCTCACTGATCTTGAAGACCTGTGAGCTCTGAATAGTCCAAGGGGGAATAAACGTAGGCTTCCCCCCTTTTTCGTCAGGTAAACAGGAGGCTTTCGACCTCTACATCGCTGCGCCAACAAACTACACTGGTCTTAGAACTCACACGCAGGAATGCCGAAGAGGAGGCCAGGAATGAACGCGCAGCTGATACCAACCACAAACGCAACGTATAGCCCGCCTTCAACCGTGGCAAGTGACCCACGGCAGATGGATTTGACGAGTCTCGCCCGCCGCGCCCAGACGGAAGGGCGACGTTTTTACAACCACGAAGAGTATGATGCACGCTTTGCCTATGAACTCTTCCGACGCGCCCTGGTCGAGCGTGATGAACTGGCATGGACATTTCTCTTTGAACATTATGCCCCCCTGGTCGAGCACTGGGTGCGTCGTACCGGAGCCTTCACCGTCAGTGGCGAGACGAGTGATTTTTTTGTCAGCGAAGCTTTTACCCGTTTCTGGCGGGCCATTCCAGCCGAACGGTTTGAGGCCTTTCCAAATCTTGCGGCGCTGCTCAACTATCTCCGCCGGTGTGCCTCGTGTGTGGTGATTGATGCAGCGCGAAGCCAGGCGTATGCCGATTTGCTACCCGAAGAAGCGGTGAACTGGAACGATCAGCGCATGGCGCACGCCGATGAAGAGGCCACCGAACGCGTGGGGCGAGAAGAATTCTGGCAACTAATCGAGGCTCAACTCACCAGTGAAACCGAGCGCCTAGTCGTGCGTTGTTCGTACCAACTCGGGATGAAACCGGGTGACATCTACGAACGCTGGCAAAACCTTTTCAGTGATGTTCACGAGATCTACGCGATCAAGCGCGTGGTACTGAACCGCCTGCGGCGGCACGCGATGCTCCGTGAACTCTACTAGCAAGGATCTCCCACATGCATGCACAAACGGCGAGCTTCGCTCGCCGTTTGTGCTATGTATCTCTAACAACCAACATCATCAAGAAACGCGTTGATGATCGGCTCCTGCGCTTCAGCATCAAGCAAAAAGGCATCGTGGCCGGCAATCCCGGGGAGGTCAACGTGTTCGACGAAACGGCCACGGCGGGTGAGGGCATCGGCAATCGCCTGTGACTCAGCGGTAGGATAGAGCCAGTCACTACTGAACGAGATGAGCAGCGTGCTGCCAGTCACCCGATTGAAAGCGACATCGAGGTTGCCATAGCGTCCCGGCAAGTCCCAGTAATCCATCGCTTTGGTGATATAGAGGTATGAATTGGCATCAAAACGCTGATTAAAAGCTTCACCCTGATAATCGAGATAGCTTTCGACCGCAAATTCGCGTTCGAGACTAAAAGCAAGATCATCATTATGCTGCAGACGGCGCCCAAACTTCTGCTCAAGCGCGGGTTCACTCAGGTACGTGACATGGCCAAGCATACGGGCGAGGGCAAGACCATCCACGGGAGACTCGTAGCCGTAATAGTCGCCATTGCGCCAGCGTGGATCGCTCATAATAGCCCGGCGGGCAATGCTATTCCAGGCGATGGTCTGGGTACCTGAGCGCGCAGCGGTAGCAATCAAGATCGCGCTACGAACGCGCTCAGGGTTACTAGTCATCCACTCGAGCGCCTGAAAGCCACCCATCGAGCCACCGGCGACGGCCATCAACTGATCGATACCGAGCGCATCGATCAGGCGGGCCTGGGCGCGCACCATATCGCCAATGGTAATCACAGGAAAACGAGTCGCATAAGGACGACCCGTACGCGGATCACGGCTAGAAGGGCCAGTCGAGCCCATGCAACCACCAATGACATTCGAGCAAATAATATAGTAACGATCAGTATCAAAGGGGCGGCCCGGGCCGACCATCATGTCCCACCAACCCGGCTTGCGTTCAGCAGGAGCATAAAAACCGGCGGCGTGCGCATCACCTGAAAGGGCATGGAGCAAGAGAATCGCATTGCTGCGCTCAGCATTGAGCTGTCCATAGGTCTCATAGGCAAGCGTTACAGGCCCAAGCATCTTGCCACTCTCGAGCGTGAGCGGCTCAGTCCAGGTAAAATATTGCCGTTGGACAAGACCAACACCATCAAAGACACGCTCAGTTGCCACAGCAGTCATAGAGACACCTCAACGATACTGGCTTACACTACTTGCTTGAAGGGGAAACCAGTGGCCTGTCGGTCGCCACTGGTTCCCCCAATTCCACCTACACCTTGGCGAGCGCCTGGTCGAGATCGGCGAGGATATCATCCAGGGTCTCGATGCCAATCGAAAGACGAATATAGTCATCCGTGACGCCGGTCAGTTGTTGCTCTTCAGCGGTAAGTTGACTATGGGTGGTACTGGCGGGATGAATGGCGAGGCTACGGGCATCACCGATATTCGCCAGATGCGAGAAGAGGCGCAGGTTATTGATGAAAGTCCGGCCTGCCTCGCGCCCGCCTTTGATACCAAAGCCAAGAATGCCACTCTGACCTTTCGGCAGATACTTACGGGTCAGTTCATAGCTCGGATGGGTGGGGAGGCCAGGGTAGTTGACCCAAGCCACTTTCTGGTGCTCGCCGAGCCAACGGGCGACACCGAGCGCATTCTGGCTATGGCGCTCCATACGGAGGGGCAACGTCTCGAGGCCCTGGAGCAAGAGGAAGGCATTGAAGGGACTGATCGCCGCACCGAGATCACGGAGACCCTGGACGCGAGCCTTGATGATATAGGCGAGATTGCCGAGGGCCTGGGTATAGACAAGCCCGTGGTAGCTAGGATCGGGTTCGGTAAACTCGGGATAGCGGCCATTGGCCCAATCGAACTTGCCGCTATCAACGATCACCCCACCGATGCTCGTACCGTGGCCGCCAATAAACTTGGTAGCCGAATGGATCACAATATCGGCCCCGTGTTCGATCGGCTTCCAGAGATAGGGGGTTACGGTGGTCGCATCAACAATCACCGCAACGCCGGCCTCGTGGGCAATGGCGGCAATGCGCTCGAGATCGAGCACATCGAGCTTCGGATTACCGACGAGTTCGAGAAAGAAGGCTTTGGTACGCCCATCAATCGCCTGACGAAAACCCTCATAATCACGGCCATCAACAAAACGGGTTGTAATGCCAAGTTTGGGCAAGGTATGGCGGAAGAGATTATAGGTACCACCATACAGATCGGTTGACGCAACAAGATTATCACCAGTCCCGGCGAGATTAAGGATCGCGAGGGTTTCAGCAGCCTGACCGGAAGCGAGGGCAAGGGCACCGACGCCACCCTCGAGGAGCGCGAGACGCTTCTCGAAGACATCGGTCGTTGGGTTCATAATCCGGGTATAGATATTACCAAACTCTTGCAGACCAAAGAGGCGAGCAGCGTGATCGGTATCCTGGAACTGATACGATGTCGTCTGATAAATCGGCACTGCGCGTGCGCCCGTTGTCGGATCAGGAACCTGCCCGCCATGCAAAGCCAGCGTCTCAAAACCGGTAAACTGCTGATCATCGGCCATAGGAAGCCCCCTTATAGCATAGATTGCGAACAAAACAACACACAAAAAAACCCTCATCGGTATTCGATGAGGGCAGACACTCGCGATTCAGGTAGAAGATCGGCGCAGCGTGCCGCTCATCTTCCAGATGTTTTCTGTCGGAATTGGCACCGAGCCTGGGCAGAACGCTTTGGATATCATACGCTACCTGCTATAGGCAAGTGAGCGTCTACCAAGCGTCAGACTTCCAGGTGGTTGCCGCGGTTTCATAGGGCCGTTCCCTCCACCGCTCTGGATGAGCCGCGCGTCTAGTTGTTTGTGTGCTGGGTTCAAATATAACAGTTTGACGCGAGATTGTCAAGAGGGAATTTTTTGTGGGATAGGGCGATTGCATCATACGAAAGCGGATACAACGGGGCACCCGTACCGGGGCGGGGCACCCGCAAGGGGTGCCCGTACCGGGGCGAGGCCGCATCCGGTGTAGGGGCACCCCTTGCGGGTGCCCTTGCGGGTGCCTTGGCGGGGCTCGGTCTAGCGACCGAGCCCCGCGCACAGAGCTCCGCGCCTAAATAAAGGCACTCATGCCGGTAATAGCCCGACCAACGATGAGGGTATTCATTTCGTGGGTACCCTCGTAGGAATAGAGTGCCTCGGCGTCGGCGAAATAGCGGGCGACATCGTGTTCGAGCAAAATGCCATTGCCACCGAGCAGACCCCGACCAGTGGCGACAACTTCGCGCATCTTTTCGCCACAGAAGGCCTTGGCGAGCGAGGCCCGTTCGTGGCTAAGCTTGCCATCGCGGGCAGCGATCTGACTGAGGCGCAGACAGAGCGACTGCATCGCGGTCAGGTTGCCGAGCATCGAAACGAGGCCACTCTGCACGAGTTGGAAACCGGTGATCGGGCGGCCAAACTGAATGCGCTCATTGGCATAGGCAAGGGTACGTTCATACGCACCCATGGCGGTACCAGTCATTGCCCAAGCGACAATAGCACGGGCCATTGCCAACTGACGGGCAACATCGCGGAACGCAGTGACCCCGGGGAGCCGGTTGGCCTCGGGAACGCGCACATTCTGGAGCTGAATATTCGCATTCTGCACCACCCGGAGCGCAATTTTGCCTTCAAGTTTCTCGACATGGTAGCCGGGCGTGCCACGTTCGACCACAAAGCCCTTGACCTGATTATCAGCCACATCACGGGCAAAGACCACATTCAGATCAGCGATCGGTGCATTGCCGCACCACTTTTTGGCACCATTGATAATCCAGACATCATCTTCGCGACGGGCCGTCGTCAGCAGACCGGCAGCCGTCGCCGAGCCAACCTCGGGCTCGGTGAGCGACCAAGTCCCAATCTTTTCAAAGCGTTCCATCGCGGGCAGCCAGCGCTGTTTTTGCTCATCCGAGCCAAACATCCAGATCGAGCCCATCGAGAGGCCCCAATGGACACCCCAGAAGGTGTACATCGAAGGATCGACCCGTGCGAGTTCCATCGCAGCAATGCCAGTCAAGACCGGGCCGAGGGCATCAAGCGAATAGGGGCGCGAGCCAAAGGTATTCTGGATCATCGCGGCAAACGAAGGCACGAGTTCGTGCGGAAAATCACCCCGTTCCCAATAGGAACCAATCACCGGGCGAACTCGCTCATCCATATACGTACGGATTGCCAACTGGATCGCACGTTCTTCATCGGACAGCACATCAAGAATATCGTAGAAGTCACCATTGACCGGCGGCAAATGTTTTGGACGACGTTTACTCGTAATGCTCTTGAGCAGCAGGCCGATCTCCTGCGGACTGACTCCACCAGGGAATTTCACTTGTTGAAACAGACGTGAGAGACCAGCAAAGGGTAGCGTGACGGGAGCCATAGATCTCCTCCGATAAGTAGCGTGCCGCCGGCGACAACACTGTCGTCGGTCGGCGGATCATCGTCGCTCCGCCATAAACTGGGAGGCGCCGATCACGCGTCGACAACACATTTAACGCAATGCGTTATACATGTTATAGCACACCGGCATAACAACTGTCAATGAGAGGAATTATATGGCCAGGGCTGACGCCCGACAATTCTTGGTTGTACTGGCAAAAACGGCTAGCTTCGCTAGCCGTTTTTGCCAGTACAACCAAGGTTCTTGGGAGGGCTGACACCTCCAGCAAGCACCCAACATTATGTCATCGCTTGACAAGCGAACTTGATGCGGGTTATACTCCGCACACACTCACAAAGTCTCTATAATCAATTGTTTTGATAAGCCCCTCCCAAGCAAAACAGCTTTTTCTCATCGGGTCTGATCGATTCGCGCTCAGACCGGCCCAACTCGTTATCGCAGTGACGCGGTCGTAGGAATTTGACAAGGAGGTAGTGTAGATGAGAAGCTTTCGTTCGCCACGTGGGTTGATGGTTCTTGTTTTGATGATGGTCATGGCCCTGGTGCTCGCGGCCTGTGGTTCAACCCCAGCCGCTGCCCCAACGGCTGCCCCCGCCCCTGAAGCGACAGATGTTCCCACAGAAGCAACCGAGGAGACGGCCCCAGCCGAGACGACACCAACTGAAGCGCCACCAGTTTCAACCGAGCGATTGCGGCTTTCGTTTGGTGGTGGGCCAGTCGGTGGCGTCTTCCAGGTGTATGCCGACACGCTGGCGATTATTGTCGCCGATGCTGATCCTAACCTGGAGATCACGGCTGAAGGTACAGGTGGTTCAGCCGAGAACCTGCGCAGCACCAACTCGGGTGACTTCCAGTTTGGCATTGTCTATGCTGGCGACGTTGCCCTTGGTGCGGCTGGCGAATTGCCTCAGGATCCGACGCAGTACACGAACGTCCTGGCGGTAGCCCCCCTTTATGGTGGTGTCATTCACCTGGTCGTCTCTGAGCGCAGTGGCATTCAGAGTGTGGCCGATCTGCCTGGCAAGCGCATTGCGCTGGGCAACGCGGGTTCGGGTGCGGCGCTCTCTGCCGAGCGCTACTTTACCCATATGGGTCTGATTGATCAGGTGCAGGTTGAGTATCTGGGCTACTCGCAGGCTGCGTCGGCGATGGGCGACGGCCAGCTTGATGGCTTCTGGATCTTGGCTGGCTTCCCCAATGCCTCGGTGACTGAGGCAACGACCATCACCAGCATTCGCCTGATTGATGTCTACAATCCTGGCGTTGAGGGTGGCTTCTTCGAGGCCTACCCCTTCTACTCGGCGCGCAGTCTGGTTGGGGGAGCGTACACCGGTGTTGATGAGGATGTGCCAAGCTTCCAGGACACAGCGCTGTGGGTTACCAATGTCGATGTGCCGGATGATGTTGTCTACAATGCACTGAAGACGGTGTTTGGCGATGAAGGCATGAGCCGCCTGCGAGCCGCTCACCCCTCGGCCAGTGAAGTCGCCCTTGAAAATGGCATTACCGGCATCGGCAGCCGGTTGCATCCCGGAGCGGTACGCTTCTGGGAAGAGCAGGGTGTGACCATCCCGGATGAATTGAAGTAGTACGCACGGTCGCAGGTATCTTCGTGTAAACAGCGCAATGGTGTTATCCACAAAGATGAGTGGATAACACCATTGCGCAATCTAATGGCCAACTCGATGAGGAGGAGTGATGGCAGGAGAGTCCACCCCCAACCCTGAGAAGAAAAAACCTGACGAAGACCCGCAAGCAATGCTGGATGCTTTGAGCACTCCGGGGGCCATGGATGCGGCGGAAGAGGAAAAACTGCGTGCGATTGTCGAGAAAGAAGAGCCCGCCACGCGTCAACTCAATCGATTCTGGGCAATGGTCGTCTCGACCATCTCGGTTGGAATGGCTGGTTTTTATATTTATACTGCGGGAACCCTCCCTGCACCGGTGCAATGGCAGCGTGGCCTCTATGTCATGCTGACCTATATTTTGATCCTGCTGCTCTATCCTGCCATTCCGCGTAAAAGCAGTGTTCGCCCCTGGATGGAGAACATCCTTGAGCGTCTGCCCGGTTGGCTGCGGATGGTACTTGCACCCAAATCTGGGCCTAGCCTGATCGACCTGATCCTCATTGCCCTGACGGTGGGGGTGGTTAGCTATTACATCCGTGATTTCCGCGCCCTCCAATTTCGCGCCGGGGCTTACAACTATAACGACTATATTGTTGGTTCCATCGGGTTGCTGATCTCGCTTGAGATTGCCCGTCGTGTGCTTGGTTGGTCAATGACGATCATCGGCGGAATGTTCATTCTCTACCTACGCTTTGGCAGTGTGCTCTATGATGTGCCAATTCTGAACACGTTTGCCCATCGTGGCCGCTCAGCCGAACGTGCAGCAACCACGCTCTTCTTTGACCAAGAGGGCGTCTTTGGCATCATGGCCAACGTCCTGGTCTCGTATGTTATTCTCTTCATCTTTTTTGGGGCTTTCCTGCGTAAGTCGGGGGCCAGTCGCTTCTTTATTGATTTGCCGCTCGCGCTGGCAGGACGTTCAACGGGTGGTCCAGCGAAAGTGTCGGTGATCTCTTCGGCTCTCTTTGGCTCGATCTCTGGAAGTGCGATTGCCAATACGGTAAGTACTGGCTCGTTTACGATCCCTTTGATGAAGCGCTCGGGCTTTCGCCCCCATGTGGCTGGTGCGATTGAACCTTCGGCCTCGATCGGTGGTGCTTTTATGCCCCCGGTGATGGGGGCGGGTGCCTTCCTGATGGCCGAATTGACCGCGATCCCCTATCCGACGATTGTGCTTATTTCGATCTTTCCCGCGATTCTCTACTTCCTCTCGGTGCTGACCATGGTTCACTTTGAGGCCAAGAAGTACAACCTGCGTGGGATTGAGACCGGGGTCAGCGCGATGGATATCATCCGTAAAGAATGGTATATGTCGGTGCCGCTGCTGGTGCTGGTCATTATGATGATGTCGGGTTTCTCGCCAGGATATTCGGCCTTCTGGTCGATCCTCTCGTGTGTGGCGCTGATGTACACGATGCCCAACAATGCCGCTGACTTCAAGAATCCAGCGGCGCTGGGCGGCAATCTGCTGCAAGCGGCTGGACGGAGTACGGTACGCGTCGTGCGCAGTGTGATTGAGGCAATGGAAGAGGGTGTGCGTGATACCCTGGTGATCGGGGCCACGGTGGGTGTGATCGGGATGATTGTCGGTACCATTTATGCCACTGGTATCGGTGGGCGTTTTGCCAAAATTATTACCGACCTAGCGGGCGGCAACGTGGTGCTGGCCATCATGCTGATTGGGCTAGCCTCACTGGTGCTGGGCATGGGCGTGCCGGTGACGGCGGCTTACCTGATCACGGCGGTGATTATGGTACCTGCGCTGACCGATCTTGGGATCGCCCTGATCGCGGCGCATATGATTGTCTACTGGTTTAGCCAGGACAGCAACATTACGCCCCCGGTGTGTGTGGCGGCCTATGCCGGTGCGGCGATTGCCGGGGCGGATCCCTGGAAGACAGGATGGACAGCCTTTAAGTTTGCCAAGTTACTCTATGTGATGCCGTTCCTCTTTGCCTTCAGCCCGGCGATTCTGCTGATTGGGCACAGCGGTCAGCCATTGCAAGAGATGATGTGGGGGGAAGTAGCGCTCGCCTTCTTCTCAGGCTTTATGGGCACGATCGCCTTCTCGGCGGTTTCGATGTTCTATCTGGTACGGCAAACAACCTGGTGGGAGTGGATCATTGCCGCCATTGGGGCTTTCCTCTGTTTCTGGCCCAACCTAGCGACTGATCTGGTCGGGATCGCGATTTTCGCTTCGGTCTGGTTCTGGCAGTACTATGACGTGAAGCGCCGTGGCAAGTCGGTTGCACCAGCTCAACCCGCAACGTGAGATGAGGAAGAACGTATAACGAAAAAGCCAGCAATGCTGGCTTTTTCGTTATACGTTCGGGACAATTGGCTCGATGGTTGGGTCATAACCACCGATTTGGCTGCTACGCAAGACCCAGGCCGACGCACCGCGTTTGAGAAAGACCTCGATCAGGGCACGGGCAATGACTGGCGGCAGAACCGTGCGCCAGCTCTTTACGGCTTTGCCAAAGCTTTTGAACGGTGTACCACCGCTGCCAAGAACAGGCAGGTCGTATTCCCAATCTTCGCGGGCACCCCAGGGCGTGAGGACTTCACGGACATCACTGCCGAGCGACAAGAGCGCTTCGAGGCGCCGGGCATTTTCAGGCGTATTGGCAAGAGCGGCCTGGAGATCGGGACGATCACGCAAAAGACGGCCGGTATTGCGGATCGCCGCATAAAGCGCCTGGGCCGAGTCCTGGGCACAATTATTGGCCGCCCCGACACTGGTACCGCCACGGCCATCGGCAATGCGATACCGGGCCGTCATCACCTCTAGTTGGCGCAAGATCAGATCGAGCGCGGCGAGAGGTTGACCGCGGAGTTCAAACGGATCAGTCATGGCAGGATGCTTGATCAGCACATCCTGGATCGGGCGCACGCCGGCCCAGCCAAACTGGCGATCGCCGCTATAACGACTATAGTGCATCGAACCTGCGGTCAGGCCATCAACATTGTGCGCATAGACCTGATTATAGACCAGATCAAAGCTCAATTCATTCGCGAGTGGCTCAAGGATCACCGTCGCACGGCCAAAAGCCACGTGGCCCCAGTAGAGCGGCGTGCGGGCGGCGGGTTCGCGTTTTTCGCCCCCGATGCCGCCAAAGAGATGGATCAGCAGCGCACGATCCCCGACTTGCCAGGCATCACGGGCCGCGTGAGGAGTAATGCCATCCCCGGCAAGCAACACCGTTGTGGCCTGGCCCTTGACGGCGGTCTGCTTCCACTGTTTAGGCTTCAAATACTCCATACACTCCGACGTACGATCGGCATAGCTCTGGGGTTCGAGACGCAGCATCAAGCGAGGGGCGAGGGCCCGCACGACAAAGGCACCTTCGGCATCCTGGGCACCATAGATATACCAACCCTGCGCATTGAGGGGCGAGTGCTCGATGCCAGAGGCGGTACTATTGGTTACACCGAAGCTATCGGGCACAACCTCGGGCATCCGCACCAATTCTTCGGGGCCGGTGAAGTCACTGGTCGCCGACGCATAGTGCCGCACACGATAAGTATCACCATCACCGGAAGGCCCAAGAAACTGCACCAACGCATAGAAACGACCGGTGACCTGAACTGGTTCGGTCGTCACAAAGATGATTGGCGGGCCGCCATCGGCGGGTTGGCGTTCGAGGATTACATCGCCTTCAAGGCGCACCGTGAGATCATCAAACGGATGCGCCCCAGCGAGTGACTCAAGTGGATTAACATACTCCCAGCCATTGACTCGTTCGGCAAGCACCGTACCCGCCGCGATCGCCTTGAGCGAATCTTCGCTCATATGGACACTGCGGGTGGCCCCCCAAAAACGCGCATTAAGCGTCAGGTTGGGGAGCCAGCGCAGGCGCACCCGTGCACCCAGGAGATCCTGATCGGTTGCGGGTACGTGTTCGAGCTCGATCCAACACCCAAGCACCAATTCACGTTCAGCGAGCGACGGCAAGATCAAGCGGCCGAGCCAGGCACCAAGGGGTTGGTAGCGAACAGGATTGGGGCGTTGCTGAAGCGGATAGAAAGCGGGTTGATTGAAGGGTGCTGCTTGATAACGCTGATAATTGCTCACGGTCGTCATTTAGGCCACCTTTTGCTTCTTCTTTTTCGCCTCGCGTTCAGCCCTGGCTTCAGCAACCTCAGCCACGCGGGCATCGGCATAGGCGCGAGCCTCGGGATCAGTTGCCTCACGGGCGGCAGCGAGATCGGTCGCATCAACGAGCTTCTCGCGCACCAGCAGATCGCCGATCACATCAATGGTTGCAATGGCGTGGGAACGGCCATCGGGGGTAAAAGCCACCCACGAGAAATAGTTGGTCGAACCATTGTGATGCATCTTGCCCATCGGGACAAACTCAATGACCCCATTGTAGAGCGCCTGGTTCCAGATGCTCTGCGGAAACCACTTCCAGCGCCCGGCATAGAGTTTCTCACCGAGACCGTGGAGCGGATCATCGTCACCCCAGAGATGGTAGAGTTTGGTCAGATTTTTAATGCCGATGTCATCACTCATCACACCGCCGATCGAGATAACTCGGATCGGAGCCTGGCGAAGCAAGGGCTTGAGAAACGTCGCGGCCCCAATGGCAATCTGGGCCCCACCAGAGAAGCCAATAATCGTCACAGGCTTGCCACTACCAATGCGATAGCCGCGCAACTGCAGGGCCTCAACAATTTCATTGGCAACCCCCAGGTTATAGATCGGCCCATAGCGTCGATCAGCCGAAATGGCCACCTGGAACATATTGCGAATGTTAATAAGAAATTGCAGCAAGTCATACGGATTTTTTAAACGACGCTTTTCGAGATATCCCCACATACGAGCAAAGGCGCGTTCGTTGGTGAGACCGGCATTGGTGACCGAATAGGGATAGACATCAGGCACCACCGTCGTATTCGAAAGGCGCTTGATCGCCATCTTGCCCCAATCGATCTCTTCCTGGGGAATACCAGCTGCATCAATCGCCCCGATCCCCGAGAGATAGACGAGAAAATGGGGTTCTTTGCTCTCAGGAATATCGGCCAACTGAGGCGTGACGTGACCGGGGACGGGAGGTGCTTTGCTTTCACCAAACCAACCGGCCCACCAACCAAGGCTCTCGAACGGAGCAACGGCAGCCGACAGGAAGAGCAAAACAATGGCGCCAATGAAGAGCAACCAGAGTACTGAGAGCATCAGCGACCTCCTTTGGGGGGTGATTTCTCATTGGCAAAGTGATCAAGGACATCATCAAGTGCCAGATCAAAGGTTGTCCCCGCAGCCGTCTTGAAGAGCCAGTTACGGACAGCAAGAATGGGGCGACCAATGGTCGCACTACCAACTGTCACGAGGAGATAGCCGAGGCCAACACAGACAAGGGCGGGCCAGAGGGCCCCATTAGCGAGGAACGTAATGCCAGCGAGCACGACCAGAAAGCTCCAGACCGAGAGGACACGACCAATGAAGGTACCGAGGTAAGGGATCAGCACGAGGAAACCAAAGAGATAGGGCGTAGCACCGAGGCCAACCATACGCATCACCGTACGGAACGAAATATCATTCGGAAAGAGCACCTGACCGGTGGCCCAGATCGCAATGGCCCAGATCAGCAGTGAGGTCGCAAAAATAATGCCATTGACCACCAGGCTCAAGACAAAACGCCCAGGGCGCACCCGATTAACAAAGAGAATGACACTCTGCCCAACGAGCATCGAGGCGCCACCAAGGATCGCAATCATCAGAATAACCCAGTTGGTATTGGGATAGCGCTCGACGATTTCAAAGACCCGAGGATTCAAGCGGAGCGCTTCACCAATACCCTGGAGCACATTGCCAAGAAATTCAAACACGGCACTGCCTTTTTGTGGTTTGACAACTGATAGTTCTGAACTAGGCTTGTGTGCAACGACTGGCGCTACGTAAACAAGAGCATACGTAGGCCGCAGCCTATGCATGCTCTTGTTGCAATGCGATCAAGAACGCCGCAGCGAACGAATTTACTCCTCGCTGAAGTACTCTTTGAGCCGGGCTTCCTGCTCAGTCGAGAGGTTACTCGCGATCAACTCAAACTCCTGGCCCTTGACGGCCTCACTGATCCGGTCGAGAACCGCACCGGTGCTCATCAAGAAGAGGGCAGAGGTACCGGGGGTCACCTTGGCCTGAACTTCTTTGATGAAGCGATCATCAATGCCGACATCAGCGAAGGTACCGGTGAGGGCGCCGGTTGCGGCACCGATAGCCGCCCCGACAAACGGAATGAAGAAGAGCAAGCCAAAGAGCATGCCCCAGAACATCCCATTGAGGGCACCCATGCCGGCCAGATTATGGAGCTGGCGGGTCTTGGGTTTCTTCTTATCGGCAGCCCAGACGACGGTAGCCGCATCAATAATGGTAATCAACTGCTGCTTCTGCAGACTATCCAGCGTATCGAGCATCTTCTCGGCACCGTCCACGGTCGAGAACTTCAGCACGGTCAAAGCGGACATACAAGAACCTCCTCAGGTTTCAAACGACACAAGCGAGCAAACGAGAAAAAACTCAGGAATAAACAGAGCCTAACTTGAGGCAAGGGCAGCAGCGAGGGCATCGATGGCGGCCTTCTCTTCGGCGCTCACCGAAGTACCACCCATCCCGAGGAAGCCACCCTCTTTGACCGCAGCGGCAACCTGCTGGGCAACGGCGAGCATCAAACCCTGATAGGCAACCGCATCAGAGCGAGGCGCCTTGGCACGAGCGACACCAACTGACTCGAGCACGAGAGGAAGGAGGGTCGCCTGGATCTCAGCCTGCTCAGACTTCTTATGGGTCTTGACCATTGCCTCGACCTCATCAGCGGTCACATCGTCACTGAAGAGAATGTTGAGCAATTCGGTGGGTCCGGCACTAGTAACCGCCTCATCAATAGCGGCATACATCGCATCAAGTTCTTTATCGCGGCCACCCTTGCCCGAAAGATCGGCAAGAATAATCAGCGTTGCGGCATAGACAGGACCCTGCCGCAAGGCCACCCATTCTTCATCGGTGAACTTGGCCCGCAGCTTATCCTGCGCCTCGAGCGGCTTGAAGACCTCTTTGATCACCTGGTTGGTAGTACTATCGCGGCGGCTCAGGCCACGCAGTTCAGTCTGCAACGTCTTGGTAAGGGCGGCGGCATCCATACCCTGCTGGGTCGTCATATTCTTGATCACACCCATCAACACCGGGGTAACGATCGCAAGGAAGGGGGTAATATCAATGCTGCTCGCCTTCTTGATCCCGCCCGTAACCAATTCAAGATTATTGCCAAACATCTGCTGGACGACCTCGGGGGTTCCACCGGTAATATTACCGAGCACACCCTGGAGATTGCCGAGCACACCGGTATCGGCCCCCTGAATAATCTTATCAAGGGCCTCGACACCCTCAGGCGTATTGCCCATACGAGCAAGACCACCAGCCAGGACAGCAGTGGTCAAGGCGATACCCTGGCGAGTCATTTCGTCACTAAGGCCCACCTGCTTACCGACACGTTCAATCACCGCCGGACTGATCAGATTCGAAATTGTGTCAATCACCGATGGCATAGATTCAAATTCCTTTCATCGAGAGCTTTAACGGCTGGCGGGACAAAGGAGGCAGCCGATCATGCAGCGACGTCCCACCAGCGTGATACTGGCGGTAGGACTTGCTGATTGCTTCTACACGCGTGCGTACACCAAGTTTACCATAGATATTCCGCAGATGAAACTTAACCGTTGTACGGCTAATATGCAGGCGTTCCGCGATCGCATCATTCGAGAGGCCGTACAACAAAAGCGAAAAGACTGCCTGTTCGCGTTGAGACAGGCGATCCGGATCAGCAACTTGTTGCTGATCATCGCCAGCAAGCAAGGCGGCAACTTCGGGAGCCAGGGTCAGCACCCCATTCGCCGCATTGCGCAGAGCCTGAGCCAGTTCAAAGGCCTCAACATGCTTGAGCAGATACCCGGTGATGCCATACTGCAATGCGGCAGGCAGCAACATCGCTTCAACCCGCTCAGTCAAGGCAACCACACGCACAGGCGACTGATGGTGCTGAAGGTCACGCAGCAAATCCAGTGCCCCTGGCATCGTCAGATCAAGCAGCAACAGAGTAGGACGATGACGCTCGCAGAGCATAAAAGCATCGGCGGCAAAGCCCGCCTCACCCACAACAGCAATATTCGGCAGTGCCGAAAGGATATGGCGTATTCCAGCACGATAGATTGACTGTGGATCAGCCGTCACTATCCGAATCTGGTGTTTGATAGTCATAGTGTCTGCACAAAAGACATGGTACCTACCCGCCAAAAGCGGCACTACATGAGAGTACCGCCTCGTCATTTATCATGCACAAATGGCATACAGCAATGCACTGTTGTCGCGATCAAGTGTATTGCTAGTATAGTTGGTAGCAGACACCAATAGCATCACTCAAAATGTAGTATTTATGACCATACACCGGGGTTCAGAAGTCCCCCAGCACCGAAATGGTTCCGCAACGCCTGCTGGATCGCCCGCGCTTCAGACACATAGCCCTGGATATCAAGATCAGCGGGGGGAGGCAAACAACCTGGCACGCTAACAGCATAGCCACCGGCCTGCCGTGCAGCCTGAGCAAGCGCGAGGGGTTGCGCCGGATCGCGAACATAGAGCAACCCATTGGCAAGATCGGCGAGCAGACCAGCAGACGACGGGGCGACGAGGCGGGTCACCTCGGGCAGGCGCTGGGAAGGAAGGCCCAGACGGAGCGTCAAGGCTGGCTGGCTAGCGGCGAGCCATGCCGCCCATTGCGCCGACCCGGTCGTCTCAGTCAGTGTTTCAAGCGCAGTTGCCCCGGCGAGCAACCCCTGAACCTGCGCACTTTCAGCCTGTACATCTTCGGGATACCCTTCGGCCGTATAGACAAGCGCGGTCGAGCCAGGCTCGGCAATGATCAGCAGTGACGATGCCACCAAACAGATCGGCAGCAGACGCGCGCCAGCCGCAAGGGCGTCTGCAAGGCTGGCGAAACGAGCGCGCAGGGTCACCGAGGCACGTGGGCGCGGCGAGAGCTTGAGGGTCACATCGGTGAGCATGCCAAGTGTCCCGTGCGAGCCAACATAGAGCTTGGGGAGATCGTAGCCAGCGACATTTTTGACGACTGGACGCCCAGCGCCGATGACCCGACCATCGGGCAACGCGACGGTCGTGGCGAGCAAGAGATCACGGACGCCCCCATAACGCATGCGCAAGGGCGCATTGAAGTTGGTCGCCACAATGCCCCCAAGGGTTGCCTCAGGCCAGGGCGACACGAGGGGCACCCACATCCCATCCTGTGCCAACTCGGACTGCAAGGTCGCAAGAGTGGTTCCGGCACCGGCGACAACATAGAGGTCGTCACGAGCATAGGTCGTAATACCGGCAAGGCCACGACTACTCACCGTCACCTCAGCCAAACCCGGCGAAGACGCTTGCGCATTACCACCGACCAGGCGCACCGAACGCCCAGTCGCCGTCAACGCATGCAGGCTTGCGGCGGCATCGGCGGCAGTGGTGGGGGCAAGAAGATCTTCAGGGGCTGCGGTGAGGGCCGGATGGTCAACCGGAACCACCGGGGCCGGCGTGGGCGAAGCAGGCGGAAAAATCTTGCCTGGGTTATAGATTGCCTGTGGATCAAAGAGATCGCGGATCTCGCGCATGACGGCCAGTTCATCGGCGGTATACATCATCGGCATAAAATCACGTTTCTCGATGCCGACGCCGTGTTCACCGGTGATACTGCCACCGTAGCCCACGCAGAGTTCAAGGATTTCACGGCCAACTTCGATGACGTGGCGTACCAGGGCGGGATCATTAGGATTTTTGAGCGGGATAAAGGGGTGAAGGTTGCCATCGCCGGCATGGAAGACATAGGCCACCTCGAGCCCAGCGCGGGCGCAGATCGCATTGACGCCACCGAGCGTTGCAGCGAGCTTGCTGCGCGGCACCGTGCCATCCACGAGATAGAAGGCCGGGGCGAGGCGCGCCATCGCGCCAGCGGCACTCTTGCGCCCATACCAGATCCGGTCACGCTCTTCAGAACTCTGCGCAATGCGGAGATTGAAGCCGCCATACTCACGCAGAATCGTCGCGATCTCATCAATCTGAGGGCCGACACTCTCGGGGTAGCCATCAGCCTCGATAATCAGCGCTGCCCCGGCAGTAGTAGGGAGACCGGCGGGCACAAAGGCCTCGATAATCTCCATCATCGCCTGGTTCATCATCTCCATCGTGGCGGGAACAAGGCCACGGGCGATAACAGCGGAAACAGCTTCACCAGCGGTCTCAACCGAGTCAAAGGCGGCCATCATCGTCTTGACGGCAGGTGGATAGCGCATCAAACGCACCGTCGCGCTGGTAATCAAGCCAAGGGTACCCTCACTGCCAACGAGCAACCCGGCGAGATCATACTCAGGATAATCGAGGGCCGCGCCACCGAGGTGCAGAGGACGACCATCGGGCAACACAACCTCGAGGCCCGTCACATAATTGGACGTAACCCCATACTTGAAACAGTGGGGGCCACCGGCATTCTCAGCGAGATTGCCGCCGAGCGTCGAAGCACGGCCACTGGAAGGATCAGGAGGAAAATAGAGCCCGTGCTCACGGGTAACGGTATCGAGCAACAGATTGGTCAACCCAGGTTCAACGACGGCACTCCGGCCCACCGGATCGAGGTCAACAAGGCGTTCCATGCGGGCAAAGGCAACAATGACCCCACCGTGTTCAGCGACAGCGCCACCCGAGAGACCAGTACCAGCGCCACGCGCCACCAGCGGAATCCGATAACGTGAGGCCCAGTCAACCAGACGAGCGACCTCTTCGGTCGTCTGGGGCAAGACCACCGCATCGGGAAGACCGCGATCGAGGCTCGCATCGCCTTCATAGGTCAGCAACGCGACGGGATCAGTCACAACACGTCCAGGCGGCAACAGACTTGTCAGCGCAGTAAGCGCAAGCTCACGGGCAATCATTGAGGCTCCTGACATACAACATTGGACGGAAGCAGCACAACAGCCAGAGACGAGAATGCGGTTCTGGGTATCATACCAGAACCACATCATCTCGGCCACAGTACATCTCGACACAGAAACCCATTGAAGGCCGGGAGACCCTCAGGCCCGTGCTTTGCTCAATGGAAAAAGCCAGCAAAGCTGGCTTTTTCCATTGAGCGAAACACATATGTAAAGGCTACATGTTCACACCGCTTTGAGGGCATTCATAATATCGAGGGCACCCTTCTTCGCATCGGCGAAGAGCATCAGCGTATTATCGGCCGCAAAGAGCGGGTTGGGGATACCAGCAAAACCAGGGCTGAGGCTGCGCTTAATCACAATAATGCTGCGGGCCTTATCGACATTAAGGATAGGCATCCCGGCGATGGGGCTACCCGGATCCGTACGAGCGAGCGGATTCACCACATCATTAGCCCCAATGACAATAACCACATCAGTCTGATCGAAGGAAGGATTGATCTCATCCATCTCCTTCATCTTATCGTAGGGAATATCGGCCTCGGCGAGCAACACATTCATATGGCCGGGCATACGACCAGCAACCGGATGGATCGCGAACTCGACCTCAGCACCACGTTCTTCGAGGAGATTGACGAGGTCACGCACCGCGTGCTGAGCCTGCGAGACAGCCATACCATAACCGGGAACAATCACCACCCGGCGCGCTGCCTCCATCAACATGGCCAGTTCTTCAGCATTGGCCGACTTGACGCGCCCGCCATAGACCTCATCGCTGCTCTGGGCCTCATCGCTGGCGACCCAGATCCCAAAGAGCACATTGGTGAGCGAGCGATTCATCGCCCGACACATAATGCTGGTCAGAATAATACCGGAGGCACCGACAAGCGACCCAGTAATAATAAGCGCGTTATTATTAAGTACAAAACCAGCGGCGGAAGCAGCGATTCCCGAATATGAATTCAGCAGTGAAATCACCACCGGCATATCAGCGCCACCAATTGGGAAGACAAGCGAGAGCCCGAGCAAGGTCGAGACAAGCACAATCGCCCAATAGATCCAGGTAGCCGTTGGATCAACGACGAGCCAGCCAGAGAGGGCAAGAGCGATCACGAGCAAGATCGCATTAATGATTTGCGCCCCCGAGAGGCGAACATCTTTGACAATGCCCTGAAGCTTGCCAAAGGCGACCATACTGCCCCAGAACGTCACCGTACCAATGAGGCCAGAGGCAGCGGTCGCGATAGCAAACTGGATCGTAACCAAAGACAGATCGATCTGGAGAGCATCCAAAAGGGCTGCCCCGGCGACCAGCGTTGAAGCAATGCCACCGAAGCCATTGAGCAACGCAACCATCTGGGGCATATCGGTCATCTGGACGCGGGTTGCCATCAGGGCACCGATGCCCGAACCAATGACCAAGCCAGCGATGATCCAGACATAATTGACGACCTGCTGATCGACCAAAGCGGTTACCACCGCGATGAGCATCCCGATCGCACCGAGTTGATTGCCACGCACGGCGGTACGTGGATGGGTAAGGCCCTTGATCCCCAGAATAAAGAGGGTTGCCGCCGCAAGGTAAGCCAGATTAATCAGCGCACTGCCCATTGCTCAATCCTTCCGGCGAAACATGCCAAGCATACGATTGGTGACCATAAAACCGCCAACCACATTAATGGTGGCAAAAATCACCGCCAGAAAACCCAGGATCGTCGCCACCTGGGGACCGAGCGAGCCTGCCGAGAGAATCGCGCCCACAAGTGTAATACCTGAAATAGCATTAGAACCCGACATCAAAGGCGTGTGTAAATTCGGTGGCACCTTGGTGATAATCTCGACACCAACAAACAGCGCCAAAACAAAGACGGTCAAGGAGACCACGAGCATTTCCATGCGAAGATTCCTTTGTTATCCAGGGGCAAGCGATCAGAACGACCGCTGCTGGTCTAACCGATGCCTCGATGCATTGAGCGATCGGCTATGATGAAGCAACAGGCGTACCCGCGCCAATCAGATCATTGATCCGGGCGCTGACAACTTTGCCATCGTGAACGACGGTAGACTCACGGATAATCTCATCATCCATATTGACCGTCAGTTTGCCATCCTTGACCATCAGGCGGAGCAGATTGATCAGATTACGGCTATAGAGCTGGCTCGCGTGATTAGGCACCGTTGCGGGCAAATTACCTGGCCCAATGATCGTGACATTATGTGCGACGATAATCTGATCAGACCGGGTCAAGGCACAATTCCCCCCACGTTCGGCGGCGAGATCGACAATAAGCGAACCAGGCTGCATGCCAGCAACCATCTCAGCCGTAATCAAGACCGGTGATGGTTTACCTGGAATGGCCGCCGTTGTAATAACAAGATCATTACGGGCCACCACTTCAGCCATCAACTTGCGCTGCCGCTGATAGAAATCATCGCCAAGCGCTTTAGCATAGCCACCTTTGTCTTCGCTGCTGCCTGCTTCAAGGGGCAACTCAACAAACTTGGCACCAACGCTCTCGACCTGTTCTTTGACCGCAGCGCGGACATCATAGGCCTCAACGCGCGCCCCGAGGCGTTTGGCGGTAGCACATGCCTGAAGCCCAGCCACACCGGCACCAATGACAAAGACCCGAGCGGGCGTCACCGTACCAGCGGCCGTCATCAACATCGGAAACATCCGCGGCATACTCGCAGCCGCAATCAGGACTGCTTTGTAGCCGGCCACCGTCGCCATTGAAGAGAGCGCGTCCATACTCTGCGCACGACTGATGCGAGGAATCAACTCCATCGCAATCGCGGTCACGCCTCGCTCAGCCAGACTCGCCGCCAACCTTGGTTCCCACAGCGGTTCAAGAAACGCGATCAACAACTGTTGAGGACGTAACATCGCCCGTTCTTTATCGGCGTGACCTGGATCTGCGCCGGCCGCCCGCACCTTGAGCACGATATCAGCCTGCGCATAGACTTCGGTACGCGACGCCACGGTACGCGCCCCACGTTCGACATAGGCAGCGTCAGGAAACCCGGCACGCATCCCAGCACCTGCCTCAACAACGACTTGCAACCCCATTTTCATCAGGGCTGGCACATCTGCGGGGACGATCGCTACGCGATCTTCACCCGACACCAATTCAGCCGGAATGCCGACGATCATACACTCTCCCTGTTGGAACTCCTGAGTGCGCTGCAGGGCTGCCCTATTCTGTGCAACATACGTCCATGCACTGAGCGAAACCTGGGCAGTCCGGGGTTAGTATACCATGAATTGACACAATTGAGAATGTTTTCACAGACAAGGCAACGACATAAATTGATACCCCCAGAAACATAACGGTGAACGAAATTTCCCGCATAATAAATATCTCTTATCTATTACTTCTGCAACTTATTGGCGCGAGCGTGTTGCAATAGTGTACACTAGAGCCTGTTTCATACCCTTATGTTACGGGTCTAGTTCGGAGGATCAGGTAATGACGACCCTGGATACCGATACGCTGGAAATGGTACTGACGACGCTGCGGGATTATGCCGACCGGCAACTGAAACCCGAGTTTCTGAGGGAGTTGGACGAACGCGACGAGTTTCCGCACGAGGTGCTGAAGGATCTCTACGACCCTGAGAAATTTGGCCTGCACCTTATTTTCATCCCCGAAGAGTTCGGCGGACTCGGTGGGGGTGCCTACGATATTTACCGGGTTTCCGAGCAGATGGCGCGCATTGACCTTGGGGTCGCGACGGGAGTACTGGCAACCTTTCTCGGCACGGATCCGATCGTGGTGGGCGGCACCGACGAGCAAAAGGCGCTCTGGATGGGGCGCATTGCCGAAGAGGGTTTGCTGGTGGCCTATGGGGCGACCGAGCCACAGGCAGGCAGTGATCTTGGCAGCCTGACGACCCGGGCAACACCGGTCTATGAAGATGGGCAGTTGACTGGTTACAAGATCTCGGGGCGCAAGCAGTGGATCTCGAATGGTGGGGTAGCGACGCTCTATACCATTCTTGCCAATACCGAGGGTGGGCCGACCTGGTTTGTCGTTGAGCGGGGTGCGCCTGGCTTTAGCTGGGGCAAGCCCGAAGACAAGCATGGCATTCGGGCCTCGAATACAGCCGCGCTCTTCCTGGATGAGGTCTTTGTGCCAGTCGAAAACCTGGTCGGCGGCGTCGAAGGGCAGGGGCTTGCCCAGGCGCAGGCGGTCTTTGGCTATACCCGACTGATGGTCGCGGCCTTTGGGTTGGGTGGAGGCTGGAGCGCACTTGAGCGGGCGATTCAGTATGGGCAGACGCGCATTCAAGGTGGGGCGCTGCTTGCGACGAAACAGGCCTACACCCACAAACTGCTGGTACCGAATGCGGTACGCCTGGAAGCCGCACGTGCCTATATCGAGTGGGTTGCGGAGAATATTGATGCGGGCGACCCCGGGCAGCAGACCGAGGGGGCCGTAGCCAAGTATTTCGCCACCGAGAGCGGCAATAAAGCGGCTGAAGATGCGATCCAGGCCCACGGTGGCTATGGCTACACCAAAGAGTATATGGTCGAGAAGGTCAAGCGCGATGTGCGCATTACCTGTATCTACGAGGGTACCTCGGAGATTATGGAGTGGACGATTGCGCGTGATCGGTGGCAGTTGCATCTGAAGACTCGTGGGGCCTACTACAACGATTGGGCGGCGAAACTCGAGCAACTGGCCCGTGCCAACCCCGACACCGGGGCAGCCACGACTGCGCTGGCATTGCGTGCGCTGGCGGTCGTGCTAGAGCGGTGCCGAATTGATCGGTTGACCCGCAACCAACATATTCTCTTCCGGCTCGGTGAGTTGATTGCGTGGGCCGAAACGGCCGCGATCTTTAGCGAGCGTGCCGCCACGCATCCAAGCCATGCGGTACCCTTTAGCCCCGAAACCCTGCGCATCATGGCGCGCATCCACGCCCGCGAAGCGGCACTCAAGGTCGCCACCGATGGGCTGCGCTGGTGCATCAGTGCAGGGCAGACCGATCCCAACCTGGCGGGGAGCCTCGGGCTACCGGCGATTTATCAGGCTCAGGCTGGACAAATTGAGGATATGAATATCGTTGCCGAGCGGCTGAATGCCGCATTCCCGGCAGAGTAGTGCCCCCCTGCGTGGGGGGTGTGCTCCGGAGGAGCTATTTCCATGGATACTTCGGCCTCGTGCGCCATCGCCATCGTGGGCGTTGGCGCCATCTTACCGGATGCTCCCAATGCACGAGCATTCTGGCAAAATATTCTTTCCAGGCGCTACAGTATCAGCGAGACACCGGCTGATCGCTGGAGCCTGGCTGATTATTACGATCCCGATCCTGCGGCCCCCGACAAGACCTATAGCAAGATCGGTGGGTGGGTACAGGATTTCCAGTTTGATTGGCAACGTTTTCGTATTCCGCCCCGCGTGGCGAATGCGATGGATCAGGGCCAGCAGTGGGCGGTCACCGTTGCCGCCGAAGCACTGGCCGATTATGGCTTCCCTGATCGTGCGCTCAATACCGATAATACCGGGGTTATCCTCGGCACGGCGATGGGCGGCGAGTTGCATTATCTGACCAATCAGCGCATCGTGGCCCCCGATTTTGCCAACTATCTCGCGAGTACCGATGCCTTCAAGGCACTTCCCGCTGAGGCACAGGCGGCGATGCTGGCTCAGTTTTATGCTGAAGTAGGGCGGAAGTTGCCCGCCATCAGCGAAGACTCGATGCCGGGTGAACTGCCAAATATCGTCGCCGGGCGGGTGGCGAATGTGCTTAACCTGCGCGGGCCAAACTTCATTACCGATGCAGCGTGTGCTTCGACCTTTGCCGCCGTCGCGTCTGCGGTCGAAATGTTGAGTGAAGGCCATGTTGATGCGGTGATCACCGGTGGCGTCGACCGCAACATGGGCATTTCAACCTACGTGAAGTTCTGCAAGATCGGGGCGCTTTCAGCGACCGGGACACGGCCATTTGGCGATGGAGCCGATGGTTTTGTGATGGGTGAAGGCGCTGCGGCCTTCTTGCTGAAACGTCTGGCGGATGCCGAACGCGATGGCGATACGATCTATGCCGTGATCCGTGGGGTTGGGGCTTCGTCGGATGGCAAGGGCAAAGGCATTACGGCACCCAATCCGATCGGGCAGATCTATGCGATCGAGCGGGCGTGGAAGAATGCCGGGCTTGATCCTGCGACCTGTACGTTGCTCGAAGCGCATGGCACAAGTACCCGGGTTGGCGATGTCGTCGAAGTCGAAAGCCTGAGCAAAGTCTTTGCGAGCGCAGAACGCGGGCGCATTGGCCTCGGGTCAGCCAAGAGCAATATTGGTCACCTCAAGGCTGGGGCCGGAGCCGCCGGGTTGCTCAAGGCGACCTTCGCGGTTCACGAGAAGATTTTGCCGCCAACGCTCAATGCGATGCCGTCAAACCCGAGTGTTGATTTCACATCAACGCCGTTTAGCCTCCTTCACGAAGGACGTGAGTGGGAACGGTCAGCCGCCTTCCCCCGCCGTGCCGGGGTGAGTGCGTATGGGTTTGGGGGAACCAATTTTCACCTGGTGCTTGAAGAATATGTGCCCGGGATGATCACCACTGGCCCACGCCGCTATCAGAGTGCTGCGGTTCCTGGTGATGCCGGAGGCGGAGAGGCGAAGAGTGTGAGCAAACATTATGCTGCCCCCGCTCAAGTGGATCAGAAGCCACCGTTGCGGGGCATGCTGGCGCTCGGCGCAGCGACGGGCGCTGAACTGGCAGCGCGGATCACGGCGACCCTTGAGCGCGTAAAGGGCGGCTGGACACCGCCGCTGGCCGCGCCGGATCGGGCCGAACTGCGTCAACCCGAGCGGCTCGTCGTTGATTTTGGCGAGGCAAGTGATCTGGCCGAGAAACTGGGCAAAGCAGCGCGCGCTGCGGGGTTGAATAATCCGGCTGCCTGGCGTCCCCTTGCCGCCCAGGGCGTCTTCCGGGGCAGTGGAACGGTTTCCGGGAAGGTAGCTTTTCTCTTCCCCGGCCAGGGCAGCCAGTACCTCAATATGGGGCGTGAGCTTGCCCAGCAGTCAGCGGCAGTCGCCGCCGTCTTTGCCGAGGCCGATGCGGTGATGACGCCGATCCTTGGGCAACCGTTGACGAGCTATCTCTTTGTCGATAGCAACGATCCGGCGGTGATCAAGCAGGCCGAGCGGGCGCTGATGCAGACGGCGATTACCCAGCCGGCGATGCTGACGCTCGATATCGCGCTGCTAACGCTGCTCTCGGAGTATGGCATTCGTCCCGATATGGTGATGGGCCATTCGCTTGGGGAGTATGGAGCACTGGTGGCAGCGGGCATTATGCCCTTTGCCCAGGCGCTCGAGGCGGCCGCCGCCCGTGGAGCCGAGATGACCAGGGTGAGCGTGGAAGATAATGGCTGGATGGCCGCCGTCATGGCCCCGCTTGAGGTGATCGAGAGCACGCTCAAAGAGGTTGATGGCTATGTGGTTGCAGCCAACCTCAACAGCTACAGCCAGGCCGTCATCGGTGGCGCGAGCCGGGCCGTCGAGCAAGCGATCGACCTCTTTGTTAGCCGTGGGTTCCAGGCCCAGCGCATCCCGGTGAGTCATGCCTTCCATACGAGCATTGTCGCCCCGGCGTCAGGGCCGTTGCGCAAGGTGCTCGACCGCCTGCACATCCGTGAGCCAGAACTGCCGCTGGTCGCCAATGTGACCGGCGAACTCTATCCGACCACAGTTGAGGGCATCAAGGATATTCTAGAGCGCCAGATTGCCTCGCCCGTGCAGTGGGTGAAGGGTCTCGAAACGCTCTATCGCGAGGGATGCCGGATTTTCATCGAGTGCGGCCCCAAGAAAGCGTTGAAGGGCTTTGTTGATGATGTGCTTGGTGACAAAGGCGATGCTGTTGCGCTCTTTACCAACCATCCCAAAACGGGTGAAATTGCCAGCTTTAACCAGGCGCTCTGCGGGCTCTATGCAGCGGGCCTGGATGCAGCCGAGCCAGTCGCAGTCGCGACACGTGTCTCGTCCGCCCAACGGGTCGCCGCAGCCTATGCCCACGAGGCACCGGTGGTATCCCATCGTTTGACAACGAATGTCACGCATTTGCCAGCGCTTGAGGCCGAAATGGGGCAGGCGAGCCCGATTGAGGATACCCGCGAGATGAACCAGGGCGACTATCACGGAGCGCAGCATGGCAACGGGAACGGGTTCGAAGCCTTGAGTGCCCTGTTGACCCAGGCCCTTCGGCAAGGGGGCACAAGCCCGGCAGGTCAATCGGCAGCCTATGACCGGAACGTGCCGCCAACCGGGTCAATCGTGATCAGCGGCACCGGCCTGGGTCTACCAGGGGCGGCGAAACCGCTGATGGCAGCGGACAATGCCGAGCGCATCCTGCGTGGCGAGCAACTGATTGATCTGATCCCCGAGCGCTTCCGCCGGTTGATGGTCAAGAAGCATGTGACCCGGGTGGTCAAGGGTGAAGACGGCGGCGGCAGCTTTCAAGAGATCGATCACGCCGACGATGTGATCCGGCTGGCGGGGCGTTCAGGGAGTTTTGACCTCACAGCGGAATACGGCGTCGCGGCCAATCTCGTGGAGGCGCTGGACATCACCAGCCAGTTGGCGATGGCGGCAGGGCTTGATGCATTGCGTGAGGCCGGCCTTCCGCTGGTACAGACCTACAAAAAGACGAGCAAGGGCACCTTCTTGCCCGAGCGCTGGATGCTGCCCGAGGCGTTGCGTGACGAGACCGGTGTCATCTTTGCGAGCGCCTTCCCCGGCTATGACCAGTTGAGTGGCGAATTGCAGCGCTACTACGAGCACGAGGGGCGATTGGCGCTGCTGCAAGAACTGGAAGCGCTGCGCAACGTGACGAGTGACGAGGCGACGCTGATGCGCCTGATGCAGCGCATAAACGAAGTACGCGACGAGATCGAACGCAATCCGTACACGTTCGACCGACGCTTCATCTTCCGCATCCTGGCGATGGGCCACAGCCAGTTGGCCGAGTATATCGGCGCACGCGGGCCAAATACGCATGTCAACGCGGCATGTGCCTCGACTGCACAGGCCGTTGCCATTGCCGAAGACTGGATCCGCAGTGGGCGCTGTCGGCGGGTGCTGGTGGTGGGCGGCGACGATGTCACAAGCGAGCATATGCTCGAATGGGTCGGGGCCGGCTTCCTCGCAACAGGGGCAGCGGCAACTGATGATGCGGTCGAAGAGGCTGCGTTGCCGTTTGATCGGCGTCGGCATGGCACCTTGCTCGGCATGGGCGCGTGTGCCTTGCTGGTCGAGAGCGAGGATGCCGTCCGCGAGCGTGGTATGCGCGGCATTGTCGAGGTGCTCTCGAGTGAGACGAATAACAGCGCCTTCCACGGAACACGCCTGGATGTGCAACACATCAGCCAGATTGTTGACAATCTGGTGCGGGCCGCCGAGCAGCGCTTTGGGTTGGATCGGCGCACCATGGCCGCACAGACGGTCTTTATCTCGCACGAGACCTTTACGCCGGCCCGGGGCGGCAGTGCTTCCGCCGAAATCGCCGCCTTGCGGCACACCTTTGGGCCAGCGGCAAGCGACATTGTCATCGCCAACACCAAGGGCTTCACCGGCCATCCGATGGGGGTGGGCATCGAAGATGTGATCGCGGTCAAGATCCTGGAGCATGGCATTGTGCCGCCGGTACCGAACTACCGCGAGCCCGACCCCGAACTCGGCCAGTTGAACCTGAGCCGCGGGGGGCGTTACCCAGTGCGCTATGCGATCCACCTGGCGGCAGGCTTTGGTTCGCAGATCGCGCTGACCTTGCTGCGGCGCATTCCAGGGTCAATCGAGCGGATTGATCAGCGTCAGCGCTATGATTACTGGTTGGCGCAGGTGAGTGGCTATGACCGGGCCGAGACCGAGGTGGTGAAACGTGTCTTGCGGATCAAGGCCCAGGGGGCGCCAAAGCGCGTGCCAGCACCAAGTGACTGGGTTCCTGGCACCGGGCCGGTGCAACGGGCGGCGTTTGCGCCTGATGTGACCGGACATCACATGACGGTTACGCCAGCAAGCAATGGGCGTTCGAGTGCGCCAGCATTGGTGAGCCGCCCAGCAACCCCGGCTCCGGTCGCACCGGTGCCAACCCCGGTTGCGACGAGGCCAGTGGAAGCGGTAACACCCGCACCAGTTGCGCCCAAACCGGTTGTTGCGCCAACCCCGGTTGCCCCAGCACCGGCGGCCCCGGTCGCACCAGTGGCTCCAGCACCGGTGGCACCAGTCGCACCAGTGGCTCCAGCACCGGTGAGCGATCCGGTGGCTGACACGGTACTTGCGCTGGTCGCCGACAAGACCGGCTACCCGAGCGAGATGCTCGATCTTGACCTCGACCTCGAGGCCGACCTGGGCGTGGACACGGTCAAGCAGGCCGAGACCTTTGCGGCAGTGCGCGAAGCCTTCAACATTCCCCGCATCGAGAACCTGAGGCTGCGTGATTACCCGACGATGCGCCATGTGATCGGCTTTGTCCGTGAGCAGCGGCCCGATCTCGCCACACCCGCGGCGACCCCGGTGGCAACACCCGTCGCGCCAGCGCCTCAACCAGTTGCGCCAGTAGCACCAGCAACCGTGAGCGATCCGGTGGCAGACACGGTACTTGCGCTGGTCGCCGACAAGACCGGCTACCCGAGCGAGATGCTCGATCTTGACCTCGACCTCGAGGCCGACCTGGGCGTGGACACGGTCAAGCAGGCCGAGACCTTTGCGGCAGTGCGCGAAGCCTTCAACATCCCCCGTATCGAAGACCTCAAGCTCCGCGACTACCCGACGATGCGCCATGTGATCGGCTTTGTGCGCACGCAGCGGCCCGATCTCGCCGCACCAGTGGCGGCCCCGGCGGCAGCGCCCGTCGCCACAGCGCCGCAACCGGTCGCCGTCAGTGCGTCAGCCGTCGTGAGCGATCCCGTGGCTGACACGGTGCTCAACCTGGTTGCCGACAAGACTGGCTACCCGAGCGAGATGCTCGATCTTGACCTCGACCTCGAGGCCGACCTGGGCGTCGACACGGTCAAGCAGGCCGAGACCTTTGCGGCGGTGCGCGAAGCTTTCAACATTCCCCGCATCGAAGACCTGAAGCTGCGCGATTATCCGACGATGCGGCACGTCATCGGCTTTGTGCGTACGCAGCGGCCCGATCTCGCCGCGCCAGTGGCGGCCCCGGTGACAGCACCGGTCGCCGCAGCGCCCCAACCGGTCACCGTCAGTGCGCCAGCAGCCGTGAGCGATCCCGTGGCTGACACGGTGCTCAACCTGGTCGCTGACAAGACCGGCTACCCGATTGAGATGCTCGATCTCGACCTCGACCTTGAGGCCGACCTGGGCGTGGACACGGTCAAGCAGGCCGAGACTTTTGCGGCAGTGCGCGAAGCCTTCAACATTCCCCGCATCGAAGACCTCAAGCTGCGCGATTACCCGACGATGCGCCATGTGATCGGCTTTGTGCGCACGCAGCGGCCCGATCTCGCCGCACCAGTGGCGGCCCCGGCAGCGGTGGCCCCGCAACCGACGGGGGCAGTCGCACCGGCGGCGACACCGGTAGCGCAACCAGCTATCGATCCAATCACCGAAACGGTGCTTGGTCTAGTTGCCGACAAGACCGGCTACCCGACCGAAATGCTCGATCTTGACCTCGATCTCGAGGCCGACCTGGGCGTCGACACGGTCAAGCAGGCCGAAACCTTTGCGGCAGTGCGCGAAGCCTTCAACATCCCCCGCATCGAAGACCTGAAGCTGCGCGATTATCCGACACTACGCGACGTGATTGGCTTTGTCCATACGCAGCGCCCCGATCTGGCGGCAGCAGCGGCGGCTGCAGCCACCGGGACGAACGGTGCCGCCCCAGTGGCACAATCAACTGAGGAAGGGCTCGCACCAGCGAGCGATCACGTCACGACAACGGTGCTCAACCTCGTCGCTGACAAGACCGGCTACCCGATTGAGATGCTCGATCTCGACCTCGACCTTGAGGCTGACCTGGGCGTCGACACGGTCAAGCAGGCCGAAACCTTTGCGGCAGTGCGCGAAGCCTTCAACATCCCCCGCATCGAAGACCTCAAGCTGCGTGACTATCCGACACTGCGTGCTGTGATCGGCTTTGTGTATACGCAGCGCCCCGAGACCAGGAATGGCACGGCCGTGGGAAGCGAAGGGACAGGCACGACGGCAACGGCTGAGTCAACGCAGACAACCACAGCGGTGCCTGCGGGGGCCTACAACTTGAGCGAAGCAAACCGAGCGCCACGGCGCGTCGCCACACCAGTGCTCCGGCCACCACTGGATCTCTGCAAAGCGACGAACGTGCAACTCAGCGAAGGAACCCGCGTCATCGTCATGCTTGACCGGAGTGGCGTCGGCAAAGCACTGGTAACGCGGCTTGAGAAGCGCGGCGTCAGCGTGCTCCCGATCGAGGTACCTCCGGAAGAGGGAGCGATTGGCGCGATGATCCAGGGCATGCTTGCCGAAGGGCCAATTGACGGGCTCTATTGGCTCCCAGCGCTTGATGTTGAGCCAGATCTGGAAGAACTTGACCTAGAAGAGTGGCACGAACTGAACCGTACACGGGTCAAGAATCTGCATCTGGCGACGCACACGCTCGTCGGGGCGCAACCCGAGCGCATTCCCTTCCTCGTGGTGGGAACGCGGATGGGCGGGCGGCATGGCTACGACGACGACGGGGCGGCGGCACCACTTGGCGGTGCGGTGACCGGGTTTGCCAAAGCCTACAAACGCGAATACCCGTCGGTGCTGGTCAAAGCGGTCGACTTCGAGACTGGGCGCAAGAGTGTCGAACCAGCCGAGAGCCTGATCGCCGAAACACTGAGCGATCCAGGCATCGTTGAAGTCGGCTACAGTGACGGGCTACGGCTCAGCGTAAGCCTGGAAGAGCGCCACGCCTACAATGGCAACTCGGGGATGGTGCTGACGCCCGAGACGGTCTATCTGGTGACCGGGGCAGCGGGTGGCATCACGAGTGCGATCATTGGCGACCTGGCGGCAGCCGGGATGGGTGGGACGTTCTACCTGCTCGATCTGACGCCGCATCCTGATCCAGCCGACGAGCACATTCGGCTCTTCCGTCAAGACCGGGCCGCGCTGAAGGCGGCGCTGATCGCGGAAGCGCAGGCACGCGGCGAACGGCCAACACCAGTGCAGATTGACCGGGGCATCATGGCGATAGAACGGTCAGAGGCGGCGTTGCGGGTCATTGAAGTGATCGAAGCAGCGGGCGGCACAGCCAACTACTACAGCCTCGACCTACGTGATACAGCGGCGGTTAGCGGCGTCATTGACACCATTCGTGAACGCGAAGGCCACATTGATGTACTGCTGCACGCAGGCGGCATCGAGATCAGTCGAGCGTTGAATGAAAAAACGCACGACGAATTCAGCCGAGTCTTTGACATCAAGGCTGATGGCTTCTTCAACATGCTGCGAGCGGCCAAGGGCCTGCCGATTGGCGCAACCGTCGCCTTCAGTTCCGTAGCTGGGCGGTTCGGCAACAGTGGCCAGACCGACTACAGCGCGGCCAACGACCTGCTCTGCAAAATCAGCAGCAGCATGCGGCGCTGGCGCCCCGACACGCGCGCCATTGTGATTGACTGGACAGCCTGGGGCGGAATTGGGATGGCGACTCGTGGATCGATCCCACGGATCATGGAGATGGCAGGGATTGATATGCTGCCACCCGAGGTTGGGATCCCGACGATCAGGCGTGAATTGACGGCGGGCGATACCCGCGACGAAATCGTCGTCGGGTTGCGCCTGGGGGTACTCACCGAAGAGTTTGATCCGACAGGCGGCCTTGACCCGGCGAAGATCGCAGCAACGCTGGCTGCACGTGAGCGTCCGTACCTGATGGTCGGCACAGTCGAAGCAGCCAAGCTGTATGGTGGCATCATTGCCCAGACCTCACTTGACCCGCACGAGCAACCATTCCTCTACGATCATCAGATCGAAGGGACACCGGTGTTGCCAGGTGTGATGGGCACCGAAGGCTTTGCGGAGGTGGCGGGACTCTTTGCCCCTGACTTCCGTCTGGCGCGGATCGAGCATGAACGGCTCGATAGCCCGGTCAAATTCCATCGCAGCCAGCCACGCACGCTGACGCTGCGGGCAGTCATTCGGCCTGCCGCTGGTGGTGATCTGCTGGCCCAGACCACATTGAGCTCGATGTTTCAACCGGTGGTGGCCCCGGGGCAGACCCCGCCACCAGCGCAAGAGACAGTACACTTCCGAGCCGAGGTTCGCCTCACGCGGGGGGAAATCACCCCGGCACAGACCGAACGACCGATTGCGGACGAGCATGCCCGGGTAATCGAACGAAGTGAGATCTACAAAGTCTACTTCCACGGCCCGGCGTACCAGGTGCTCGAGAAGGTCATGCTGAGCGACAAGATGGCGATTGGCATGCTAGCGGGCGACCTGCCACCCGATAGCACCCCGGTCAACGCCGAACACCTGGTTGACCCACGTTTGCTAGAGCTCTGCTTCCAGACAGCGGGCGTGTGGGAGATCGTCCAGACCGAGGCGATGGCCTTGCCATCCTCACTCGACACGCTTGAGGTCTATCGGCATCTGGAAGAGGCTGGCGACGCGCAGATCTACGCCATCGTCACCCCGGTCGAGAACGGCACGAGCTTTGACGCACGGGTTGTTGACGACCTGGGGAACGTCTATCTTGATCTGCACGGCTATCGAACAGCACGCTTGCCGGGGACGGCGCACCTGTAGGAAAGAATAGCGTTGGGCAAGCAGGAAGATCCTGCTTGCCCAACGGCCAACCAGGCGCATAGGAAAGACATGATTGACTGGCTGATCCAACAACGGTCCGATCTACCGGCCGTAGCACCAGACCTATGGCTAAGTGTGCCCGAACGTGATCGGATGCGGACACTCCGCATGGAAAAACGACGTGAAGAGTGGTTGATCGGACGTTGGACAGCGCGGCGGCTCATCCAGGCCTGGGCACAACGCGAGCTTGGCTTCGCGCCCCACCCGACTGAACTGATGATTCTGCCGGCGCCTGATGGCGCACCCGAAATCCATGCGCTTGATCCCGCCTTGCGGATGGCCCTCGGGACGGTACGCCTCACGATCAGCCATAGTGTGGGGCAGGCCTTTTGTGCGCTGGCCCCTGCGGGAGCGCCGGTGGGCGCTGATATCGAGCAGATTGCCCCACGCCATAGCAACTTTGCCGAAACCTACTATACGCCTGGCGAGATCGCGTTGCTCGAAGCCACAGCGCCCACCCACTACAACCTCTTACTCAATGCAATCTGGAGCACGAAAGAGGCTGTACTGAAAGCCTTACGACACGGCTTACGGGTTGATACACGTCTTGTCGAATGCCTGGTACCCCTGCCCGACGCAACCGATCAAGAGGCTGACTGGCGACCATTTCTCGCCCACTGCGATCCGTCGCTTGGCGCACCACCGGCTGGCGTACGCTGCTGGTGGCGCCAGGATCACAATGTTGTGCTGACGATTGCCGCCATTACCCCACGTCTCGTCACTGAACAGGTGGGTAACAGACCGGTTATCCAGTCACCGCTGTATGGAAGATGAGAGTCGAGACTTATGATGGAAGATTTTGTTCGTAAGCTCCGTGAACGCAAAGCCATTGCGGCTGGCACAGAAAAAGATGCAGCTGCGCAGCATCAGAAGGGTCGCCTGACGGCACGTGAGCGAATCGAGTTATTGTTCGACCCCGATAGTTTCAATGAGATTGATACGCTGGTGACCCCGCGCTACGAGAGCTATATGGGCGGCAAGGGGTCGCGCTTTGGTGATGGCGTCGTCACTGGCTTTGGCTTGATCAATGGGCGCCAGGTCTTTGCGGCGGCTCAGGATGCCAGCGTGATGGGCGGCTCACTCGGCGAGATGCATGCGAACAAAATCGTCAAGGCAATGCGGATGGCCCTGAGTTATGGCTGTCCTTTTGTGGCGCTGAATGACTCGGGTGGGGCACGCATTCAAGAGGGCGTTGATAGTCTGGGGGGGTATGCCCGGATCTTTGATGCCAACTGTGAAGCCTCGGGGGTGATCCCGCAACTCTCGGTGATCCTCGGGCCATGCGCTGGCGGCGCCGTCTATTCGCCTGGGCTCACTGATTTTATTTTCATGACCGAAAACAGCTACATGTTCATCACTGGCCCGGAAGTCGTGCGCTCGGTGATGCAAGAACAAGTCAGCCAGGAAGAACTGGGTGGCGGGCGGATCCACGCGACCGAGAGTGGGGTGGCACACTTTCTCTCACGCGATGACCAGGAGTGTCTGTTGAAGGTGCGGGAATTGCTGAGCTACCTGCCCTCGAATAATATGAGCGACCCGCCGTATGTGCCGCCCCGTGATGACCCCGAGCGCCGCTGTCCTGAGCTTGAGGAACTGGTACCGGTCGATCCGCAGAAGCCCTACGATGTGCGGGAAGTCATTGCCAGCATCGTGGATGACGGGCGTTTCCTGGAGGTTCACGAGCTCTGGGCGCAGAATATGGTCGTGGGCTTTGCGCGCCTGGATGGATATGTGGTCGGGTTGGTAGCGAATCAGCCGATCCATCTCGCAGGCACGATTGACATCAAAGCTTCGATCAAAGCGACGCACTTTATTCGCATCTGTGATGCTTATAATATTCCGATCATCACTTTGCAAGATGTCCCCGGCTTTTTGCCTGGCACGAGTCAGGAATATGGAGGGATCATCCGCAACGGTGCGCGGCTCATTTATGCCTATTCAGAGGCAACGGTGCCCAAACTGATGTTGATCCTGCGCAAGAGCTATGGTGGGGCCTACTGCGTCATGAGTAGCAAAGGGCTCCGGGGCGACTTGCTATATGCCTGGCCGAACGCCGAACTAGCGGTGATGGGGGCGGCAGGGGCAGTCAATATCCTCTTCCGCAACGAGGTCAAGGCGGCTGAGGATCCGAAGGCACGGAGTCGGGAACTGGTAAGCGAGTATCAAGAGAAGTTCAACAACCCCTATGTTGCGGCGGCACGTGGTCTCATTGACGACGTAATCGAGCCACGCGACAGCCGCCGTGTGCTCGTGCGGGCGCTGCACGTGACGCTCTCGAAACGTGACCGGCACCTGCCCAAGAAGCATGGCATTTCACCGATGTAGGAAGAGTTTCGCACGACAATGCAAGTTGCATTGGTATGCACGAAGGTGCTTGTATGTTCAAACGAGTATTGATCGCCAACCGAGGCGAAATTGCCGTACGCATGGTGCGCGCCTGTCGCGACCTGGGCCTAGCGGCGATCGCAGTCTATGAGCCTGGCGATGAAGGGGCGCTGCATGTGCGCCTGGCCGATGAGGCGTATCCTATTACGTCACCCCTCGGCTACCGTGACCCTGAAGCAATGCTCGCGGTGGCGCGGGCAAGCAAGGTTGACGCGGTACATCCGGGGTATGGGCTTATTTCCGAGCATCCAGGGTTTGCGCAGGCATGTGAAGCGGCTGGGATCGCCGTGGTCGGGCCAGGGAGCAGCGTACTGGCTACCGTGCGTGATAAGGTTGGGGCAGTGGCCCTCGCCAGAGCCGCCGGTATTCCCACAACCCGACCGTCAAGCCGGAGCTTTATGCCTGACGAGACCGCAGCGCTGTTGAACGAGGCCGATTTGATTGGATATCCCCTGGTCGTCAAGGCATGTGCCGGCGGACGGGGGCGAGGTACCTCGGTGGCGCGCGGCCCGGATGATCTGCTCGACGTGGTGCGGCGTTCATCAGCGGCGGCGCAGGCGGTCTACCTCGATCCGCAGGTTTACCTCGAAGAGGCGGTGCTGCCTTCACGCTATATCGAGGTGCCGATGCTGGGCGATCATCACGGCAACCTGATCCATCTGGGTGAACGTGACGGCTCGATCCAGCGCAATACGCGCAAAGTCATCGAGGAGACCCCAGCGCCAAACCTGAGTCAGGCGCAACGCGAAGCGATCTGGGCAACGGCACTCCAGGTAGCACGGCTCTTTTCGTGTCGCAGTGCATGTACGATCGAGTTTGTGCTTGACGGCGAAGGCCGCCACTTCTTCACCGAGGTCAAGCCGCGCCTCCAGGTCGAACACCTGGTCAGCGAAATGGTCACGCGCATTGATGTGGTGCGTGAACAGTTGCGCATTGCGGCAGGGCTACCGCTCGAATTTACGCAAGAAGAGATCCATCTGCGTGGGCATGCGATCTTCTGCCGCATCAACGCCGAAGATCCGTGGCGTGGCTATCTCCCAAGCCCGGGGCATATCACTAGTTTTCGTGTCCCAGGCGGCCCAAATGTCCGGGTCGACACCTATGCCTATGCGGGGGCCGAAGTCCCTGTGCGCTACGATTCACTGCTGGCCAAACTGGTTGTGTGGGGGCCAACCCGCGAGGAGTGTCTGAACCGGGTGCATCGGGCACTGCAAGAATTTCAGATTACCGGTATCCAGACAAACCTCGCGCTGCTACGGCTCATCCTGAATGATCACGCCTTCATCGCGGGAACCTATACAACCGAATTTAGCCGACGCCGTTTGATGGAGATGCCACCGGTCAGCGATGACACGAGCGATCTGGCCGCGATTGTGGCGCTCGCCTATCTACGGCGCACCCAGGCGGCGCATCCGGCGATCCCCGAAGCCTTCACGAGTGGCTGGCACCGTGATAGTCGGCGTTTGCCACAGTGACGAGGAGGAACTATGCGTCGTTTCATGGTCACAATTGATGAGATCGAGTTTGAAGTTGAAGTCATGGGGAGCACCCAAGCAGAAGGGTGGATCGAAGTGCAAGTGAATGGCGAACCAATGCGCGTGCTGCTCCCCTGGTCAACAACCGCTGACCAGAGCGCATGGGCAATGGTCAACCATCGACCGCACGAGATCCAGCTTGATCACGATCTGCACTGGCTCCAGACATCGCGTGGACGGCACAGTGTGCAGATCCGTGACCGTGACACGGCGCTTGCCCGGCCACGGAGTGGCGACGGGCGGATCAAAGCCCCCATCCCCGGCCTGATCGCCCGCATCCTGGTTGAACCAGGCCAGCATGTCGAAATAGGTCAACCTGTGCTGGTACTGGAAGCAATGAAGATGCAGAACGAGATCACGGCCCCCCGCAGCGGAACGATCAGCATGCTCAACATCCAGCCCGGTCAGAGCGTCAAACTGCACGAACTGCTAATCGAGATCAGCTGAGAGCGCGTCATACCGATAGGGCAACTAATGGTCTGAGGGAGGGCTTGCCCTATAGGCGCGAACTTACCGTGATGATACGACACGATTCCGCATTAGGACGCCTCATGGCTGACATGCATACCGGGAAACGACGCCAACCACGTGCGGATCTGCGTTTCCTGCTGGATACGCTCGCGCGGACTATTGCAGAGGAAGCGGATCAGCCGGGGCAAGCATGCCCGCACGCGCTCACGGGTCCAGGTTCCCAGGACTTCTTGACGCATCAATTCCAGGCTCAATTGGCAGACCCGCCAACTACTGACGGGCCATTGGCCATCGCCCGCCAGCGCCTCACGCAAGCTTGCGGCCAACCGTTCTTGCAGCACCCATGCGATCAAGAGCGCGCGCACGGTCGCTTCGGCCATGTCCCGTCGCTTGCAGCGCAGGGGGCGCACCCGCAGCAATTGCTTCAGCCGCTTAAACACCAGTTCCACTTGCCACCGGGCGCGATACAAGCGGGTGACGGCCTCGGCGGGCCATGCCTGTGCCTCCAAGGTCGTCAGCAACAGCAGCCATCCCGCCAACAGCTTGGTACTCGCCGCGGGCGTGCGCTTGCGGCCCTTGGCCCGCCGCTCCTTCTGCTTCTGAGCGCGTTTCGCCGCCTCGGGGGGCAGCGGTGCGGCGACTACCCGCACCGCAATGCGTTCGCCATTGACCCGCACCCACCCCTCCCAGGTGCGGGTCGCCGGACCGGGGGTGCGCAACCAGGCGATGGCGTCCCACGGCATGCCGGCATCATCTTCCAACGGGCAGGTACGGGGATGAAAGCGCAACACCCCATCGGCCTTCGCCGCATGCAGCAGGTTGATGCTCCGCCGATAGCCGTAGCCGCTATCGGCCACGATGATGTCGCCCTCAGCCAAGACGAAGTGGCCCAAATGTTCGCCCTGGGAGCGATCGGTCACCACGACACTGCCCAATTGACCGGCCGTGAAGTCATACTCCCAATGGACGCGCCAGGCATCGCCGCGCCCACCAACCTCACCCAAGCGGGTGGCATCAATGAGGCGCACGCGGCGTGTGGTCGGCAGAGGCTGCACCGGGCTGACCATCAGCAACGCACTGAGCAGCCAGTCCAGCCACACGGAACTGCGGGCCATGCGTTTGCGCCACGCCGCTTCGGACATGTCCGCCACGTCGCTCAAGACCCCCCACGTGCCCAGGGCGCGTACCGAGTAGTCGCTGAGCGCCATCACCAGCAAGGCGCGCAAGAGGTGCAGCGCCGACGGGAGGCAGCGGGCCCGCACAAAGGCCTTGAGCGTGCGGGCCTGCGCCGACAGTTCGGCGGGCAACTGAGGCACGATTTCCTGCGCCCACGCGTCATCCGTGATGGCGGGCAGTTGTGCGGAAGGCGTAGTCGCGGTATCCTGGGAACGAACCGACATAGGGAACCTCCTGGGTAGGGTGGTTATGTTGATACCTACCATAACAGAAAGTTTCCCGTGTCGGTTTGCTCATTTGTTCGATTTCAGCTTAAGTTCGCGCTTATAGGGCTTGCCCTCCCTCAGACCATCACTACCGTTTTCCAAGCTCGACCGAGCGACGGTAGGCCGCCCAGATCGCATCAGACAGCACGGTACGCATCCCACCGCGTTCGAGTTCAGAAATGGCGGCGGCACTTGTCCCACCTGGCGACGTCACCGCATTGCGTAGTTGCGCCGGGTGCAACCCACTCTGCTGCGCATAACGCACCGAGCCGAGCATCGTCTGTTGCACCAGTTCTTCGGCAATGCGCCGTGACAACCCGAGGTGAACCCCGGCATCAACCATCGCCTCCATCATCAAGAAGAAGTAGGCTGGCCCGGTACCATTGATCGCCGTCGCCATATCCAGGTACACCTCGGTATCGACAAACAACGCATGACCCAGCGCCCCGAGCACGGTCTCGGCCCACTCACGCTGCTGAAGGCTCACCTCGTGGGCTGCCGTCCAGACCGTCATGCCCTCACCGATCACTGCGGGAGTATTGGGCATACTGCGCACCACCGCCGGATGGTCAAGCGCCTCGGCAATACTCTGGATGGTCGCCCCGGCCACGACCGAAATGGCCAGATCATCGTCGCGTAACGTATGTTGCAGCGGCGGCAACACGCGCTGAAGTTGCTGGGGTTTGACCGCAAGAATCACAATGCGGCCCCAGCGTGCCGCCACGGCATTATCAGGGCTGGTATGCACCCCATAGGTAGCGGCCAATTCACGGCGTCGCTCTTCCCGCGGATGGCTGACCAGAATCTGGTCGGGGGTGACCAGTTCCTTGCGCAGCAGACCACCAATAACGGCCTCGCCCATCGCACCAGGCCCGATCACAGCAATTGGAAGGTGATGAAGCATCTTTTCTCTCCACTGGGCCTGTGGCCCCCGAACCTCACCCAGGAGCGCGGGCGGCCCGCCCGCTTTGGCCCTAGAAGCAATCCTTTTTTGACGCAAAGGCGCAAAGCTGCGCCTTTGGATCACACCAGCGAGAAGTCTACCGCAGATTACGTGCAATGGCAACTGGTGCAGTGCAACACAGCACAACCAGTGAGACTATGTTATTATCTATAAGCAACGATGTCTGTTCATATGTACAGCAAACAGCCAGCTTGCAGGGGATGTGCGGACACCCGGTTGGCTGCGGAGAAAAAGCATGACACAGCGCTTTCAAGACAAAGTCGCCATTGTAACGGGCGCATCATCGGGGATCGGGCGAGCAACGGCAGTCGGTCTGGCCCGCGAGGGAGCGAAGGTGACAATCTGTGCCGATCGCAATGTTGAGGGGCTAGAGGAGACACGTCAAGAGCTTGAGGCCCTCGGGGCCGAGTGTCTGGCCTTACAGGTTGATGTACGGAGCCAGGCAGCCGTCGAGAGTTGCGTGCAACAGACCCGCGAGCGCTTTGGCACGATTGATATTCTCGTCAATAATGCCGGTACCGGGCAATTCAGCCCGTTTCCGATGATGTCAAATGATGAGTATGACCGCGTGATGGATATCAACCTGCGTGGCACGTTCTACTTCTGCCGTGCAGTGCTGCCGATTATGCTCGAGCACGACTATGGCAAAATTGTCAATGTCACGTCGATTATGGGCGAGATTGCCGCCATGGGGCAGAGCATCTACAATGCAAGCAAGGGAGCAGCCAAGTTGATGACCCAGGGCATTGCGGTTGATGTGGCAGGGCGCAATATTAATGTCAATGCGGTCGCACCAGGCATGGTGGTCACCAATATGACCCAGCGCATGTTTGGCGACAAAGAACGCGAGCGCTATTTTGTCGAACGCATTCCGAAGCGCCGCATTGGGCAACCCGAAGATATTGCTGGGCCAATCCTCTTCCTTTGCAGCGACGAAGCAAGCTACATCCACGGCACCACCCTGGTGGTTGATGGCGGGATGCTCTGCACCCGTTGAACCCCATCTTCAGTCACGCACCAGAAAGCCAGCATAGCTGGCTTTTTTGGTGCGTGAACCCAAGCTTGCGGTGGATCGTCAATGGTAAAATAGCATGATCATGAAGAGACAAGCATAGAAAGAACGATCATGGCAAACTTCCTACGACGGCTCACGCTTGCAGCGGCGCTCCTTGTGATGCTGCTGCTGACCGCATGCACGGTTGGGCAGAACGGGGCTCCCGCCCCACTTGAAGAGCCGACCGCGACCTTCTCTGAGCAAGCAAGCCTTGACGCAACGGCCGAAGCTGATCCGCTCTTCGTTGAGTTTGGCGAACTTGTCCCCTATGAGCATCCCTCGGGCGTCTTTTCAATTGATGTGCCCGCAAATTGGGTCTTGATTGATCAGAGCAGGCCTGATGAGCTCTTTATGACCTGGACTGATACGACCCGCAAGGGTGGCGTGATTATTAATCTCTTCGAGGACGAGACGGCCTATAACGAAGAGGAATTATTGAGTATTCTTGATGCATTTCTCAGTAATAATTTTAGTGGTCAGCCGGAATTTGAAGCTGACACGCCAGAAATGCAGAATGATGGAAGCATCTTGTTAGCATGGGCCTATGTTGCGACAGCGGCTTCGGGTGAGCAGTTTCTCTTGCTGGGCAATAGTTTCGTTGAGCAACGGGGCAATAAGATCTCGATTCTGACGACCCTGATCCCGGATGAGCGGTTTGATGAGTATGTCGAGGTGACGAATGTGATGATCAATAGCTATCGCATCAATCCTGAGGCGTCGTTGTGAGCTTGCTGGGGGCCTGGTGGCCCCCAGCAAGCTCGCTTGTGCTGGTGACAACGGGCAGCTAAGCTGGCCGTTGTCACCAGCACAAGCAAGAATATACCATAAGGAAAAGTGATGACAGATGCACGTATACTTGCCCAGACCATGCTTGGGAACGAACCATATGGGTTGTTGATTGGTGAAGGATGGCGTCCGGCTACCGGTGGTGGTCGGTTTACGGTGACGAATCCGGCGACGGGTGATCATCTCGCTGAGGTGGCTGATGCAGATGCATCTGATGTGCAGGCAGCGATTGATGCCGCAGCGACGGCCCTGCCAAGCTGGTCTATTGTGCCTGCACCGGCACGGGCGGCAATCCTCCGTCGGGCGGCGGGGCTGATGCTGGAAGAACAGGAACGTCTGGCAACCGTGATGACGCTTGAACAGGGCAAGCCGCTCGCCGAAGCCCGTGGCGAGATTGCCTATGCGGCGAGTTTTTTGACCTGGTTTGCTGGTGAAGCCGAGCGGATCTATGGCATGACGATCCCGGCGAGTATCGCGAACAAGCGCTTGCTTGTCTTGCGACAACCCGTTGGGGTCTGTGCAATGATTACACCCTGGAATTTCCCGAGTGCGATGATTACACGCAAGCTCGGGCCGGCCCTCGCTGCGGGATGCACAGCGGTGATCAAGCCAGCCGAGCAGACGCCGCTCTCGGCGCTTGAGTTGGGGCGAATCTTGCGCCAGGCCGGGTTGCCTGATGGGGTCTGCAATATCGTGACGTGCCAAGATCCGATCCCCTTCAGCACGACGATTTTTGACGATGAGCGGGTGCGCAAGGTGAGTTTCACCGGCTCAACCGAGGTTGGCAAGCTGCTGATTCAGCAGTCAGCCGCCACCGTCAAACGCCTCTCACTGGAGCTTGGGGGCAATGCGCCGTTCATTGTTTTTGCCGATGCGGATCTTGATGCGGCGGTGAGCGGGGCGCTTGCGTCGAAGTTTCGCAATGCTGGTCAGACCTGTGTCTGTGCCAATCGGATCTTTGTGCAACGCTCGATCTATGAGGCGTTTGCCGAGCGCTTTACGGTCAGGGTGGCGGCGATGCAGGTCGGCAACGGGCTCGACCCGGCGACGGTGATTGGGCCGCTGATTGATCAGCAGGCGCGCACCAAAGTCGAACGCCACGTCGCCGATGCGCTGGCTGGTGGCGCTTCGATCTTGACTGGCGGTAGCGCTGCTACGCCCGAGACGCAGTTCTGGACACCAACGGTACTGGCGCATGCGACCCCAACCATGCTGGTGGCCCGCGAAGAGACCTTTGGCCCAGTAGCGCCACTGATCGGCTTCGATGACGAGGCCGAGGTGCTCGGGTATGCCAATGCAACACCCTTTGGCCTGGCAGCCTACTGCTACACCCGCGATCTCAGCCGAGCCTGGCGGATGGCCGAGGGGCTAGAGTATGGCATCGTCGGCATCAACGATGCCATCCCCTCGACCGCCCAAGCCCCTTTTGGCGGATTCAAGCAGAGCGGGCTTGGGCGCGAGGGCGGGCCGAGTGGGATTGACGAGTATCTCGAAGAGAAATATGTCTCGATGGTCTTATAGACGCCGCACTGCCTGGGCGTTGCGAAAGACAAGATTCGCCATCGGGATGTAGACCGGCCCGTCGGGGCCTTCGAGCAGCGCCAGGGGGCGTAGTTCCACACTACGCCCCTGATCGTCGGGCATATCGAGCGTCCAGTCAATCCGTATCTCGATGCGTGCGCCAGGTTCTAGGATCAGGCCTTCGCGGGGCACGGGCGTCGCCGTTCCATCAGCGGCAAGCTGTTTGAGATCCTCGGGGCCATAGCTCAAGGCTGGATTAGGCGGAATAATACCGCGAAACTGGTAGGTCGTCCGCGTCGGATTCACCAGGGTGGTCACAAGTGGCTGCGGCTCTTCAAAGACACCACGGGTCTGAAACACCGTGAAGAAGCCGGGGGTCTGACCTGTCAGAATGGCGACGCGCAACTCGCCGACAGGCACCTCGTAGCTACGGGTCGAGGTGCGGATCTGCATCCCGGTGAAGGTATGCTCACCAGGGGCAAGAGCGCGCACGTCGAGGGTGAGATTGCGGCGCGACCGCAACCCGCCGATCGCCTGAGAAAAGGTCTGAGCATTCACGATCTCAACCAACGGTGAAGCCGGAGTCAACTCGACGGCCTCGACGGCATCGCGCTCGAAGGCATCGAGGCGCGAGAACTCGAGCAGCAGGTTCATACTAAAGACTTCATCGACCAGGGCGGCATAGGCCCCTTGATTAGCAATGGCACGTACCGGCGCGGGGGTAGGAGTCGGTTCGGCAGAGGCCCCTGGCGAACCACAGGCGACCAGCAAGAGCAGGCCCAGAACGAAGATCAGAGAGCGCATACAACCTTATTCAGCTAGGTGACGCAGAAGACGCTTGACCTTCTTGCGTTCATTGCGATAGACGATCACAAAGAAGACGAGCAACAGTGGCAACAAGACCGGCCAGTTGGCCCGTTCATCCTGAAGTTGCCGCATCAAGGCCCGCATTTGCACGAGAAACGGGTAGCGTGAGATCTGAACTTCAAGAATATTATTGATCTCCCTTTGCCAACGCGACAGATTTTCACCAGACGATGCTTCCATTATGAGGCCTCCAAACTAGGCGGACAGGGGGCAACACGCAGCGTACGTTCAGCGCGATAGGTCACGAGGCCCGGCGGGCCCCCCGGTATTTTGCGCACAAGGGCGCGCCGACAGAAGTCGACCTCAACGGCGGCTTCATTGCGGGCCTGGCTGAAATAGGCGGCCAGGCAGGCTGCTTCGTGCAACGTAGGTTCAGGCACTTCGCGACCGCCCGAACGCACCAAGACATGCGATCCATGCAGGGTACGTACATGCACCCAGAGATCGTCACTTCGTCCGATCCGAAACGTCACCTCCTCATTCTGGCGGGCGCTGCGCCCGATATAGAGATCAAAGCCATCACGAGAGACCAGGTGCAAGGGGCGGGTGGCAGCAGGGCGTTGACGTCGCCGGGACGTGGTGGGATCGGGATGCTCACGGATAAAACCGAATTCTTCGGCTTCGCGGGCGATCTGTTCAACCTCTTCATACGTATCGCTGAGGTGAAGCAGCACCACCAATTGATCGAGTGCAGTGAGTTGGGTTTCCGCTTCGGCAAGGCGTTCGGGCAGACCGGCGACCGCGCTACGGGCCTTCTCATACTGGCGAAAGCGCTCGCGGGCCTCTTCAACCGGCGAACGCTGCGGATCAAGCTGAATCACCTGCCCTTCGACCTCAAGGCTGGTCTGGCCGGGGCGCAGACTATGGAGAAACGCAAAGATCATCTCGCCTTCCCAGCGCAACTGATCGAGCTCGCGGGCACGTTCGAGTTCCGTTGCAAGCTGGTCATAGCGGCGCGCCAGGCGTTCACGGGTCGTGCCAAGCGCTTGCACGAGCGCCTCGCGGCGCTGCGTATGACCGGTCACCGTCTCACGAGAGGCGTAGAACTGCTCGAGGGCCGCGCTGATCGACGGCATAGGCGCAACCGGGTTAAGGTGGGTCAACGTGTAGGGCGCATAGGCAACCGGCCCTTCGGGGCCAGTGGCGAGCGAGGGGGCGGCTTCCTCCCCCAGCAGCTCACGTAAACGCGCTGCGAGCAAATAGTGGGGCAACGGCTCATCAAGCCGCGCCTGGGTACGTCCGAGCGCCCGGAAGACGACTTCACGCGCAAGCTGGGGCGAAACTCCGCGATACCCGGCAACAAGGGCGCGAACCAGGTCCGCCTGACCGGTCTCGGCGAGGGCAGCGAGGCCAGCCGCCGTAGCAAGAGTCGGATCGCGGCGGTCGAGCGGCGGTGGCAACTCGTAGACACGGCGGGGCATCACCACACGGCTACTCATCCGTGGCGTCACGCGCTTGATGCTGTCGAGGATCAGATTATTATCGTCAACCAGAAGAATATTGCTGCGCCGATCCTGCGGCTCAATAATCAACTCACAGGTCAGCAACTTGCCGGTGCGCCGAGGGCGCGGGCGTGGCGACGCCGCCAACTCGTCGTCCTCACCCGTCTCATCATCAAAGTCGGGTAGCGCATCAGCATCGTCGTCGGGGGGCCGATCCGAGGGCTCAGGGCTAGCGGGGGCGGAATCAGTGTTGCGGATCTCCTCAGCTTTGACTATACTAAGGAGGAGCACTCGTTCGAGAGGTGGTTGTTCAATAGCCGTGATCCGCCCACCGAGCACATACTTGCGCAAGAGGAGCAAGAGTGGTGTCTCTTGCTGAACACCACGGGTCAGACGCCCCTCGACAAGATGCACCCGAGCCAATTGCGGGTGAGCTGAAGCAAGCACCTGATAGCGACGGCCATGGGCATACACCTCAAGCCCGAGGCTCAGCGGCCCCGTCAGCAAGACCCGTTGAACACGACCATGCAGAATTGTCGCCCGCAACTCTTCGGCGACTGCGGCAAGGGTCAACGCATCAAAATACATCGCTACGCCTGGCTCCTCTTGTATCGTGCCGAACCCTCGTGAGGCCCAAAAGTAGGATACCACAAACATGAGAGCAGAACCATGACCGAGTACCATTATAATCCACTGCTGGCAGGAGCGCAGCCCCAGCCATTGCTCATTGTCATCTCGGGGCCATCGGGGGTCGGCAAAGACTCGGTCTTGATGCGCATGCGGAAACTAGGTTTACCCTTCCATTTTGTTGTTACGGCCACGAGTCGAGCACGTCGGCCTGGCGAACTTGACGGCTACGATTATCATTTTGTGAGTGAGGAACGGTTTCGCGAGATGATCGCCAACGAAGAACTGCTCGAATGGGCAGAAGTCTATGGGCAATACAAAGGCATCCCGCGTTTTGAGATTCGGGAAGCAATGGCAAGCGGGCGCGATGTCGTGTTACGCATCAATGTTGATGGCGCAGCGACCATCAAAGCGCTTGCGCCCGAAGCGATCTTTATCTTTCTCGCGCCCGGCTCGCCGGAAGAACTCCGGCGGCGGTTGATGCTGCGGCGCACCGAAGACCCTGCTGCCCTTGAGCGCCGCCTTGAGGTCGCCGCCGACGAAATGGCGCGGCTTGAGCTCTTTGATTATGTCGTGCTCAATCGTGAAGATCAGCTCGACGAAGCCGTGAATCAGATTCATTCGATTATGATCGCCGAAAAGCAACGGGTTTTTCCGCGTCAGGTAGCGTTGTAGGGTTGGGGGTTTGGGGGTAAAGGAAAGCAGCAATGATGATTAGTGAGCGGTTAGAAGCCGATTTGAAAGTTGCGATGAAGGCGGGGGAGCGCACCAAGGTGGAGACCATTCGCAGTGCGCGGGCCGCCTTGCAGAGTGCCCAACTTGAGGCAGCGAAACAGCGTTTTGATGCTGCAGCGCGGGAAATAGAGACAGAGCATGCCCATGATCCAGCGGCGCGTGAAGCGGCCCTAGCCGCGATTGATGCCCAAGGACGCGTGAGCTTGACCGCCGAAGAACAAGAAGCCGTGCTCTCCAAAGAGGTCAAACGGCGCTATGAAGCGGCCGAGATGTACCGCAAAGCTGGACGCATGGAATTAGCCGCCCTTGAAGAGGCTGAGCTTGCCATTTTGCAATCATATCTGCCCCGTATGCTCAGTGTTGAAGAGTTACGGCCTGAAGTTGCGGCCATGATTGCCGAATTGGGGCTGAGTGGCCCGGCGGCAATGGGCAAACTGATGCCAACTCTGATGGAGCGTTTCAAAGGGCGCGCCGACGGACGCGCCTTGAGCCAGGTAGCGCGTGAATTACTTGTCAACGGGTAAGTCACGCCCCTCCTGCGACTTCGCCACCGTGAAGTCAACATACGTCGGAAAGAGGCTGCGGCCCCAAGCCGGCGCTCTGTGCATATGAATACTACGCGACCACGCTGGCTTGCCAGCCTTCCCCATGTTCGACCACAACGTCAGACCGTGGCTGAGCCAAGACGTCTCTGGATAACCCTCTTGCTTGAAGGGTTATTATTGATGCTTGGCATCTGGGCCGCGCTCACCGTGAGTTTACCTGGACAATATGGGCAACTTGAGGTTGGCGTACCAAGCCCAATCAGCATCTGGGCCCCCAACGAAGTGAGTTATGTCAGTGAGGTGTTGACGGCCGAGCGTCAGGCGCAGGCCTCCAACAGCCCCGACAATCTGATCTACGTGTATGATCCGCAGATTCCGGTGCAACAGCGCCAGAATCTCGTTGCCTTGCTCGATACCATCACGAGTGTCCGTGAAGACCCGTCGCTGACCCGGGCGCAACGCCTGGCGACGCTCGCGGCATTGCCCAATGCGGCCTTGCAGATTAGTGAGGCCCAGGCGGATGTCATTTTGACACTCGACGAAATGCGCTGGGATCAGTTGCGCACGCAGACGCTTGCCCTTTATGATCGAGCGATTGAGCGTTACGATTTTGCGATTGACGAGCGGGCCTTGTTGCAACTGCGTGAACGCTGGTTAACGTACTGGCTCGCCACAACGAATCTGTCGCCGACCCAGCGCGAACTGGCAACCTTCTTTACCGAGTCGTTTCTGCGGGTCAACCGTACCCTCGACGAGGCCGCCACAGCGCAACGCCGCGAAGAGGCCTACAACAATGTACCGCCGCAGTCTGTCCGTGTGCTGGCGGGTGAACGCATTATAAGCACCGGCGAAATTATCACCCCTGAGATTATCGAGAAACTGCAACGCACTGGCGCGATGCCACGACCGCTTAGTTGGAGTGATATTGTGGGGCGAGGGCTCTTTGCGGCCCTGCTTGCGGCCGGATTCATGGCCTACGCGGTGATCTACGAGGCACCGCTTGCCATGCGGCCACGCTCGCTGGTGGTCTTGATCATCTTGATCAACGCAACCCTGATCGCCGCACGCCTGCTCTTGCCGCTGGTACCAGCGTGGCCGCACTATTTTCCCCTCGCAACCATGGCGATCATCTTCGCGGTTGTTTTTAGCGGACGCATCAGTATCACGGCATCGGCGCTGATGGCAGCGGTGATCGGGGTGATGGAACAGGATGCGCTGCCGCTGGCGATCACGCTTATTGCCACGTGCGTCGTTGCGGTGCTGGCGGTGCGCTCGGCCGATCGAATCTTGACCTTCGTCGTTGCAGGTATGAGTGTTGCCGTGACTGCCTTTGGGATGACCCTGGCCTTCTGGCTGATGGATAGTCCCTCATTCCAGAGCGCAACAATCGCAACGGCCCTCATTCCAATGCTGCTCTTTGCCGGTATGAATGGCGGCATCTCGACGATCCTCGCGCTGGGGGTCTTCAACCTGGTCAGCCGGGCCGCAGGACAGGTTACGCCGCTTCAATTGATGGAACTGGCGCACCCATCGCGGCCGTTGTTGCGCAAGTTGATCCGGGAGGCACCGGGCACCTACTACCACAGTGTTGCCGTTGGCAACCTGGCCGAAGCGGCCGCCGAGGCGGTCGGGGCCGATGCGCTCTTGCTGCGCGTGGGGGCCTATTATCACGACATCGGCAAGACGATCAGGCCCTATTTCTTTACCGACAATCAGATGGGGCGCGAAAATGTGCATAACGATCTCGATCCGGTGACAAGTGCGCAGATCATTGTGGATCATGTGCGCGAAGGGGTGAAGATGGCGCAGGCCGAGGGGTTGCCGTCGCAGATCGTGGATTTCATTGCGACCCACCATGGCACTGGCGTGATTCGCCATTTTTACCAGCAAGCCCTGCAACAACAGGATAGCGTCAACGAAGCTGATTTTCGTTATCCAGGACCGCGCCCCCACACCCGCGAACAGGCGATCATGATGTTAGCCGACTCAGTCGAGGCAACAGTGCGCTCGAAGGCACAGAATGGCAAACTGGCCCCATCACGAACTGCTGATGGTCAAGTCTCGGGGGGACTGAATGGTGCAATGGCCCTGGACGAACTGGTGAAGAGCATTATCGAGACACGGGTGCGTGAAGGCGAGCTTGATCTGGCCCCGCTGACGATGCACGATCTGACCCTGATCAAGCAGGCGTTCGTGACGAGTTTGCAGTCAATCTACCATCCCCGCGTCGATTATTCGCCGCAGACGGGGCGGTAGCACCGTCTCGGCGGAGGGCGGGGCAGGGGCGGGGCAGGGGCGGGGCAGGGGCCGGGCCGGGCCGGGCAGGGGCCGTGCCGGGTCGGGCAGGGGCCGGGCCGGGCAGGGCAGGGGCAAGCCCTGCCCCTACATTATCATCCGAAACCGTAGGGGCAGGGCAACCGCAAGGGTTGCCCCTACGGAACCACCGTCATTGGTCCAAACCGTAGGGGCAGGGCAACCGCAAGGGTTGCCCCTACGGAACCACCGTCATTGGTCGAAACCGTAGGGGCAGGGCTTGCCCCTGCCCCCATCACCCCGCTTTTGGGATACTGCTGGTTTATTCGTACTCCGCGGGCCTGTGGTGTACCATGGCCCCATCTGCGAAGGATGAAACACGAACCACCATATCAGGATAGAAAGAGAGAGGTGAACGATGACTTGCCACCAGACCTTGTGGTATCTTGTTCCAGCGGCAACGGCCACCGCCGCCGAGCGGGCCTTCCCCAAGGGCAACCTCTATCTGACGATTGCCCAGACGCTGGGGCCGATCTTCACCAACCCAGACTTCGCCGACTTGTCTGTCCATCGTGGACGGCCGGCAGAGGCTCCGGCTCGGCTGGCCCTGGTTTTGGTCTTCCAACATCTTGAGCGCTTGTCCGATGCCGACGCGGCCGAGGCGGTACGTGCCCGCTTGGATTGGAAATATGCCCTCGCCCTTGACCTTGATGACCCGGGCTTTGATGCGAGCATCCTGAGCGATGTTCGCACCCGCCTGCTGGCTGCTGGGGCCGAAGAACGGCTGTTGACCATCGTCCTCGATACCTTGGTCGACGCAGGCTTGCTGCACGCACGGGGACGCCAGCGCAGCGATTCGACCCACGTCCTCGGCCAGTTGCGCACCCTGAGCCGGCTGGCTCTGGTCGGCGAAACGATGCGCCATGCGCTGAACGATCTGGCCGAGGTCGCCCCCGACTGGTTGCTTGCCCACCTTGACCCGGCCTGGGCGGAACGCTCTGCGGTGCGCGTCGAGGAAGACCGCTTGCCCAAAGCGACCGCAGACCGGACACTCCTGGAGGTCGCCATTGGCGAGGATGGCTACGCCCTGTTGGACGCGGTCTTTGCCGCAGATGCCCCTGCGGATCGGTGGCAACGCCCAGCGGTGCAGATCCTGCGGCAGATCTGGCTCCAGCAGTACGACGGCCCGCACGATGTGCGCTGGCGGAGCCGCGAGGATCTGCCGCCCCATGCGCTGCTGCTCACCTCGCCGTACGAGACCGAAGCCCGCTTTGCCACGAAGCGCGAAACCTCGTGGACCGGCGACAAGGTGCATCTGAGCGAGACCTGTGACGATGACCAGCCCCATCTGATGACCAACGTGGAGACCACCCCGTCCACCACGAATGATGTCGGCGTGACCGAGACGATCCATGCCCATTTGGCGGCGCGGGATCTGCTGCCGACCGAACATCTGGTGGATACGGGCTATGTGGCGTCCGAGGTGCTGGTCGCCAGCCAGCAGCAGGACATCGATCTGGTCGGCCCCGCGCTGAGCGACAACAGTTGGCAAGCCCGCCAGCCGGAGGGCTTGGATCTGCGCTGTTTTGCCATCAATTGGGAGGCGCAGCAGGTGATCTGCCCGGCGGGGAAGGTGAGCGTGCGTTGGACCCCAGGCGTGGACACCCAAGGCGTGCGCCAAGACATCATCGCCGTGCAGTTTGACCCGGATGATTGCCGCGACTGCCCCTTGCGTCCGCGCTGCACGCAGGCCAAAACCGGGCCGCGCACCATGCGCCTGCGGCCCCAGGAACAGCACGAGGCGTTGCAAAGCGCGCGGAAGCGTCAGGTCACCGAGGCGTTCAAGGCGTTGTATGCGGCCCGGTCGGGAATCGAAGGCACCTTGTCGCAAGGGGTTCGTGCCTTTGGGCTGCGCTCTGCACGCTATCGAGGGCAAGCGAAGACGCATCTGCAGCACATCCTCATTGCGATTGCGATCAATCTCGTTCGGGTGTTCGCCTGGATCCAGGAGATCCCCCGCGCCGTCACCCGCCAGTCAGCATTTGCCCGTCTTGTCGAGTCCTGTGCCTGAGCGGGCCGCTCGTGGGGAATAAACCAGCAGTATCCCAAAAGCCATCACCCCGGGCCGGGGCCGCGCCGCGCCGGGCAGGGTAGGGCAGGGCAGGGGCAAGCCCTGCCCCTACATTATCATCCGAAACCGTAGGGGCAGGGCTTGCCCCTGCCCCTGCCCCCTGCCACCTGGGCGACGGAGGAGTAGGATCATGACACACGCCGCGCTTGCTGACCAACCTCGGTCAGGCTGAGGCGGCGATATTCATCGCGTTCGTCGCGGGCAAGGTGGCCATCGCCGATCAGTTGTTCGATGAGGTCTTCGATCGCGCTGAGACTCAGGTGGCGCAGGGAACCATGTTCAGCGAGGCGGTCAGGGCCAATCGGGCTTTTGGGGCTGCCTTTGAGGATGCGGGCGAGGCCGCTCCGCCCAACGGCAAAGGGGAGGTGCGCTAGGCCGTCGAGCAGGCGCTGGATGTCGCTACGCGGGTCGTCGTCACGCGGTGGCAGGGGTTGCGGCGCTTGCCCGGCAGCGCGGATCACACGTACACCCGTGCTGGCTTGCGGTGCGCAGATATCGCAGCCAGTGCGACACGGGGCAAGCCGTTGCCCAAAATGGGCCGCAAGCGTGCGGTGACGACACTCGGAGGAACGGGCATACACCGCCATCGCTTCGATGCGCTGCTCTTGGCGTACTCGATAGTCGTGGAGCAACTGCTCGATGCGGTCGGCCACATCTGCCGGGGCGGGGAGCAGTTCGAGTAACGGGAGCCGCATGCCCCCGCGGAAACGGAGGAAGCCTGCGTCGTGCCAGGCGAGCACGTGCGCCTCGATCTCCGCCGGATTCAACCCGGTGCGTTCGGCAAGATCGAGGAGATTCACTTCAACCGGAACGCCTTCAACAAGCTCGGCAGCCTGGGCGATCAGGGTCGCCTGAGGGTCAGGTGCGGGCATATCGGTGAGGGTGAGGGTTGCCGTTTCGGGGGTATCAAAGTGGCGCTTGAGCAGACCCACCCGTTCGAGCATACTCAGGCCAACCCGGACAAGGGTATCGTCATCGCCGGGCAGGGCGCGTTGCAAGCGATTGAGATCAACGGCATCAAAGCTCCCGCGCATCATGCCACGAACAGCCTTGTAGAGTGCCCGCAGATCATCGCGAGTGATCGCCTCATCTTCGAGCCAGGTACTCAACCGCGCCTTATCGCTGCCTGCGTAGAGCAAGACACAGGTGGCGGGACGGCCATCACGCCCGGCGCGTCCGGCTTCCTGATAATAGGCTTCGACCGACTGAGGCAAGTTGTAGTGAATAATGGCGCGAATATCGGCCTTATCAATGCCCATACCAAACGCAACGGTCGCCACGAGGATCCGCGTCTTGCCCCGCATAAACCGTTCTTGCGTCGCATCGCGGTCAGAAATCTGGGCGTGGTAGTGATCGGCCGAAATGCCTATCTGGCGCAGGGCGGCAGCAAGTTCTTCGCACATCTGACGGGCGCGTGCATAGACAATGATCGGCCCGGCGATCTGCTGACACAACTCGCGCAAGGCTTGCAACTTCTCGTCACGATTACCCGCCCGGATCACCTGAAAATAGAGATTGGGCCGATAGACCGAAGCCACAACCGTTTCGCACGAACCAAGGGAATGAACAATCTCGTGCTGCGTCTCTTGCGAGGCCGTCGCGGTGAGCGCGAGCACCGGCGGACGCTCAAGTTCCTCAAGCGCGCGCCCAATAAAGAGGTAATCGGGGCGAAAACTGAGCCCCCACAGGCTGAGGCAGTGAACCTCGTCAACGACAAAACGAGCAACGCCACAGCGCTTGAGGGCGTGGAGAAAAGCCCGCTGGCGCAAGCGTTCAGGGGCGACATACACGAGACGATATTGTCCGGCGGCAACACCGCGGAGCCGCGAGGCGAGCTCACTGGTACTGAGCGACGAGTTGATCAGCGTCGCATAAGGGCGCGCCTGCGGGGGCAAGCCATCGAGTTGATCTTTCATCAACGCAATGAGTGGGCTGACTACAACGGTCGCCTGCGGCAAAAGCAACGCAGGCAACTGATAGGTCAAAGACTTACCGGCCCCCGTCGGCATCACCGCAAGCGTCGCCTCACCAGCGAGCACACTCTGGATCACCCGGGCCTGATTGGGGCGAAACTCATCGAGACCAAAGATATCGCGCAAGACACGATAGGCCTCTTCGGGGAGCGCGGGAGCGGGTGCCTCAACCGGCACCTCGGCGAGGCGCTCGGCCTCGGGGCGCATGGCGAGGCGATGGCCAAGGGCCTCGGCGGTTGCGAGACGCTCGGCCTGCTCGATCGCGGCGAGTTGACCGGCCAGCGCACTCGCAGTATGCGTATCTTCGGCAAGTTGAGCAGCGCGCAGCAGGATCTGGAGATCGGGGATACCGGACGCATACCCAGGGCGGAGCATCAGCGCATCAATCTGACCGCGCGCCCGTTCGGGATCACCCTCTTCCAGCGCAAGTTCAGCGAGCCGACGGATCGGCGCGATGGCGGTGGGATCAAGATCAGCAGCGCGAGCATAGGCAGCGGCAGCTTGTTCAGCGTCGTCACGGGTACGCAACAGATCACCACGCATTAACCAGGCAAAGACAGCGTGATCTTCATCCTGCACCAATTCATCAAGGAGTTGCTCGAGATCGGCGAAACGACGGGCGGTCAACAAAGCGCGCAGACGCAACTGGCGACGACTGAGACTCACGGCCCGCTCGGCATCAAGCTCATCAAGGATCGCCAGAGCCTCATCACCGCGCCCCAGCTCAACCATAACACGAGCACGGCCCTCACGAAGCATCACGGCTGTCGGTTGCACTTCGAGCCAAGTCGCGAAATAGCTGAGCAGCGCATCGTAATGGCCCCAGCGATTGAGATAACTCACCAGACGCTTGCGCGCCTCACCGGCAACCAGATCGAGAGCCGCAGGAGGGATCACCAATAACGGATTATGCTCAACGCTTTTCATACGCCTAATGATACCACAGCCGTCTGCTTTGAGACTAGCCACGAGGTGATAGTTCAGACACCATCATGTAACCTTTTGCCACCAGCGTGCATCTAACAAAAGAAGTAAGCTACCCTCCAGGCGCATTGCTCATACCACTGTTCATGTCGGCGTAATGGTGGCGTGGGCTTCCAGCCCGCACGCAGGCGCAATGGTGGCGTGGGCTTCCAGCCCGCACGCAGGCTGGAAACCCGCGCTACCATGACGGTTTGTAAGCATGAATAGTGGGTAACCTACGTTTTCTGGGGTCGCGCCGCCGTCCACGAAGTGGGGCCACGAATAAACGAATACCGCACCGCAACGAACCTATTCGTTTATTCGTTATCAATATTCGTGGACGGCGGCACGACCGGGAAACTTCATTCACAGACGACTGTCTTCAAGAAATGAATCCGCTCGACCAGACCTCACAGGCCTACTAGACATGTGAGCTTGCGGAAACATGCCGTATTGCGAGAACTTGCAGCGACTGTCACAAGGAGGTGTCAGATGGCCCGTGTTGTGATCATTGGTGCCGGATTCGCCGGCCACACCGCGGCGCTCTATCTAGGGGCGCAACTCGGCAAACGGCACACGATCACGGTCGTCAACCGGTCTATGATCGGATGCACGTGAACTTTGTGCAGGGGAGAGTTACCGAAGTCCACCCGGACGAGCGGTATGTCACCCTCGCACCGCACCAGCAGGGGCAACCGGAGCGGCTCGACTACGACTATCTGCTGATCGCGACGGGGCCAAAACTCAACTTCGCCGCGACCCCAGGGCTTGGCCATACCGAGGGCCACACCGTTTCGATCTGCACGCTTGATCATGCGATTGAAGCGCGTGACAGCTACCTGGAGCAAGTGCAGCGGCTGGAAAAAGGCGAGCGCCTACGTTTTGTCGTTGGCACAGGGCATCCGGGGGCAACCTGCCAGGGGGCCGCCCTTGAGTACATCTCGAACATCCACAAAGATCTTGTGCGGCGACGGGTACGCGACCGCGCCGAAGTGTAAAGGTCAAGAGGCGCTTGGGTGAGACTCAGGGCAATTGCATCTTGCCTTGGCACGTGCCACCAGGCTGGCGTATCGCCCTCACATGCCCACACCGTCGGCGTAAACGCCTCGGCTAGGAGATACGTGACTCGATTTCCTGGATGAGGAGCGGCAGATTCGGGTTTGTAAAACTTAATCCGGGTGCGGGAACCCGATTATGTTTGATGTCAGGAGGTATGTGCTTATGATGCGGGTGGGTACTTTTTAGACTCATGTCATTGGGATGAGGTTGCGGATCGTACCAATACAACTTCTCATCACCTTGCCATACCTCATAACCATACCCATCAATAACCCCAGGCAAGCGCTCAAACATCAAACGTTCCCGAACCACCAGACGAATATCAGCATCAAACATAATCTCACCGGAGACGCGAGCTAGCGTTGAGCCCGTCCGAACGAAGATGAGTGTCGAACGGCGGATGGAGCGAAAACGATCCTCGAGGGCATAAATAAACAACTCATAATCGTCTGCTGTACGTAGCGGGTTCGTCATACGGCCACTCGGATCAAGCCCGAAAGGCTTGCTGTCCCTCGTTGTAGTCGCTGCACTTCGTTCCGATAGGCAGCCTGCCGTGCAAGCCACGTCTGATACACACTTGCCCATTCGCTAAAGTCAAGTACCCAATGTTCATCATCAGGTTCTTCACCACTAATGTACGCCGCATAGAAGGTTTCAGAGCGAACACCATACTTGCGCTCAAAGATCAGGATGCTCTCTTCAAGCGCGTGGATATCAGTAAGCAGATCAGCTAGCTGCATAGTTATTTTCCTTGAGATGATATGGTCGCGATGGGACACGACAATCAAGGTAGCTTACATTGAGCTACGTTCATTATAAGCGGCTGTAAAGTCAGCGTCAATGCAAAACTACTCGAAATCGTGTAGATGATGACAAGGTGCCGACCGACCTCGAGATCACACTTGGTGGAGTCAAGGAACGTCCTACCCATCAAGGTAGGAATTCCCCCCACATAACCCTACCCTTCTTGACGGTGCCTGCCATGATACAATGCGTTAAATAGTGTGTGTTCAAGATTTCACAGCCTGTGGAGATAGTGCCCATGCAGCCGCGAGAGTTTATCACGCCCGCGCAGATTGTGGTCGGTTCCGGTGCGCTGGAGCAGTTGGGAGAGCAGTGCCGTAAGCGCGGTTGGCGCAAGGCGTTGATTGTCTCGGATAAGATTATGCAGAGTCTCGGCCTCGTGACGCGGGTCGAGCAGTTGTTGGCCGCTAGCGAGATTGGCAGCGCTGTCTATGCGGGGGTCAATACCGAGCCGGTCGTTGAATTTGTGCAAGAGGGCTTGCAGATTTTCAAGGATGCCGAGTGCGATTTCGTGGTCTCGGTGGGCGGCGGTAGCCCGATTGATGCGGCCAAGGCGATTGCGGTGATGGCTACCAACTCTGGTTCGATTGAATTGTATAAGGGGATCGGCAAGATCACGACCCCTGGCGTGCCTCTGGTGGCCATCCCGACAACGGCCGGTACCGGCAGTGAAGCAACGCTCTATACGGTTATTACCGATCAGAAGACCGATGTGAAGATGCTGATTGGCAGCCCGTATCTGATGCCAACCGTGGCGATTGTTGATCCGCTGCTGACGCTTTCGTCGCCTCCTGGGGTGACGGCGGCAACGGGTGTCGACGCACTGGTGCATGCGATTGAGGCATATGTCTCGGTCAAGCGCCAGCCAATGACCGATATCTTTTGTCTCTCGGCGATCGAACTCATTGCACAGAATATCCGCCAGGCCTGGTCGAACGGCAATAATATCGAAGCCCGCGAGAAGATGATGCTCGGGGCGATGCAGGCCGGGATCGCCTTTAGCAACTCGTCGGTGGCGCTGGTGCATGGCATGTCGCGCCCGATCGGGGCGAATTTCCACATTGCCCATGGCGTCTCGAATGCCGCGTTGCTAGCCGTCGTGACGCAGTTTAGTCTGATCGGCGATCCGGTGCGCTATGCAGATGTTGCGCGGGCAATGGGCGAGCCAATCGAAGGATTGTCGATGATGAAGGCAGCTGATCGCTCGGTCAAGGCGATTCGGCGGCTGGTCAAGGATATCAAGATCCCATCGCTCAAGCAGCTTGGGGTCGAACGCGAACGCCTGATGGAACTCGCCCCAGCGATGGCCGATGCGGCGATTGATAGCGGCAGCCCCAATAATAATCCGCGCAAGCCAACACGCCAGGAGATTATCGAGCTGTATGCGCTAGCGTATGACGAAGACGATTAGACTCACATTGAGAGCAAGGCCACAGCAGCTATGACGTGGCGGTATGGTTTCCAGCGGCTCGGCCCTGGAAACCATACGCATTTCTTTCCTACAGAGAGACGTTGACGTTGGATTCTTCATTTACCTATACAGAGGGGTCTCGATGATGAGTGGACCTACAGGTGCCGGTCGGCTTGAGGGCAAGATCGCCCTGATCACTGGTGGTGCAAGCGCGATTGGGGCGGTGATTACCCAACGCTATCTGGCCGAAGGCGCAACGGTGATCATCAGTGGGCGCAATACCGAGAAGCTGGAGGCGTTTCGCACAACGCTGGTGAGTGAGACGGGGGTTGCGGCTGAACGGGTCATTGCGGTGACGATGGATGGCAGCAAGAGTGCCGAGGTACGCGCCGGGGTTGATGCGGTCGCCAAGAAGGTGGGCCGGATTGATATCCTAGTGAATAATGCCGGGGGCGCAGGGGCACGTCAGCCGCTAACCGGGTTGACCGCTGGTGGGCACGAGGCCGAAGAGACGCTGGAGGGTAGTATCGCCAGTACTCTCGGCATTGCCTGGCATTTTATGCGCGCCGCTGCCCCTTATATGGCCCCTGGGAGCAGCATTATTAATCTTTCCACGATCTTTTCCCGCGCCGAATATTATGGGCGTATTCCCTATGTGGTGCCCAAGGCGGCCCTCAATGCGCTGAGTGAAGCCGCTGCGCGCGAGTTGGGGCCAAAGGGTATCCGCGTGAACCTGATCTATCCCGGGCCAATCGAGGGCGAACGGATCCAGGAAGTCTTCCAGCGGATGGATGAACTCAAGGGGGCCAAAGCGAAGACGACGGCCAACGAGGTTCAGGCGATGATGCGCCTGAGTCGCCCGGGCAGCGATGGCAAGTTGGCGATGAACTTTCCAACGGCTGTTGATGTGGCAAATACAGCGGTCTTCCTGGGCAGCGATGAGGCCGCAGCGATCCACGGCGAGTCACTTGAGGTGACGAATGGGATGGCCGTTGGCGATGAAAGCAAGACCACCTTTACGGCGCGCCCTGGTCTACGGGCAGTTGATGGCACGGGACGCGTGGTACTGATCTGCGCCGGCGACCAGACCGAAGATGCGATGGGGCTTACCGGGGTGCTGCGCTCGTGCGGAGCCGAGGTAGTGATTGGCTTCCGTTCGCGTGAAGCGATTGCCGAACTCGAGGCAAGTCTCGCCGAGAGCCGCCGCTTCGCGGGGGCGAATTTCACGCCACCGGTGCTCGTCTATCTCAATCCACACGAGCCCGAAACCATTGATGACGCACTGAGCCTGATGGCCGAGAGTACCGGCGGCCCCCACGGGGCGATTATTCTGCCAGCACAAGGCAAGACGAAAGCAGTGTCGGTGATCACGGCTGATGATAGTGCCGTGACAAGCTTCCTCAATGAGGAACTCGCGGGGACGATTGCCCTCAGTGCGCGCCTCGCGGCCTACTGGCAGAAGACCGATCTGCTGGGTGGCGCGAACCTCTATCAGCCTCGCGTGGTTTATCTGAGTAATGGCGATGACCGCAAGGGCAATGTGTTCGCCGAGATCCTCACCGCCGGCCTCGAAGAACTGGTGCGTGTCTGGCGCCACGAGGCTCAGCACGATCAGCGCCAGCCCGAGGTTGGGGCCGAAACCCGCCCCCTACCCCCTGTCTGGGCGAAACAAATCATTCGTTATGTCAATATTGAAGAAGATGGCTTTGACTTTGCCTGTGCGGCGACGGCGCAGTTGATTCTGAGCAACCGGCAGATCGAGGCGATCAGCCTCTATTTGCCGCGCAATATTGCGGCGACGACGGGGGCAGGACGGCCTTCATTTGGCTGGGCCGAGAGCCTGATCGGGTTGCATCTGGGCAAGGTGGCGCTGATCACGGGTGGCAGTGCGGGTATCGGCGGGCAGGTTGGACGCTTGCTGGCGCTCAGCGGGGCACGGGTGATGCTCGCGGCCCGCGACCACGTCAAACTCGAACAACTTAAGGCCAGCATTGTCTATGAACTGACCGAGGTTGGCTACAACGATGCCGAGTCACGGGTTGCGATTACGCCCGATTGCGATGTCGCTCGTGAGCGTGACATGGCGATGCTGGTCGAGCGCACGCTGGCGGTCTTTGGACGGGTAGACTACCTGCTCAACAATGCTGGCATCGCGGGCAAAGAAGAGATGGTGCTCGATATGCCGCTTGACGGCTGGCGCCATACGCTCAATGCCAACCTGATCAGCAACTATTCGCTGATCCGCAAGATCGCGCCGCTGATGAAGCAGCAGGGTAGTGGCTACATTCTCAATGTTTCGTCGTACTTTGGTGGTGAGAAGTATGCCGCCATTTCGTACCCCAATCGTGCCGACTACGCCGTGAGCAAAGCCGGTCAACGGGCGCTATCCGAGGCAATGGCCCGCTTCCTCGGCCCCGAGGTGCAGATCAACTCGCTCGCGCCTGGCCCGGTCGAGGGCGACCGCCTGCGTGGCACCGGCGAGCGCCCCGGTCTCTTTATGCGCCGTGCGCGTCTGATTCTCGAAAACAAACGGCTCAATGATATCTACGGTGCGCTGGTGGTCGCCCACCGCGAAAGCGGCAAGGCGATCGTCGAGTTGCTGACCTTCCTCGAAGCCAATAACGTCTCGGCCTTGCTCGACGCAGGCGACCTGTTGCCATCGGCCTTGCACAAACTGGCGGCGACGTTTGTCAAAGAAGGCGATGCAGCGGCATCATCCAGTAGTTTCTTGATGAACCGCACGATTGCCGAGAAACTGCTGATCCGCCTCACCACAGGTGGCTATTTGAGTGCTGACGAGACCGCCCAGATCAAGCACCTGACCGATGTGCATCCACCCGATCCCTTCTTTGTCCGGGCGCAGATCGAGCGCGAGGCGCGCAAGGTGCGTGACGGCGTGATGGGCATGCTCTATCTGCAGAAGATGCCGACCGAGTTTGACGTCGCGATTGCCACCGTCTACTACCTAGCTGACCGCAACGTCAGTGGTGAGACCTTCCACCCCTCGGGTGGCTTGCGTTACGAGCGCACCCCTATGGGCGGCGAGTTGTTTGGCGAAACACCCGCCGAGCGCCTGGCCGGCATCGTTGGCTCGACCGTCTACCTGATCGGTGAGTATCTCGAAGAGCATCTGGAGTTGCTCGCCCGCGCCTACCTCGAGCGCCAGGGTGCCGCGAAGGTTGTGATGATCACCGAGACCGAGGCGGGAATCGCGCAACTCAAGGCACGGCTGAGCGACCACGTTGCGGCAGGGAGCATCACGTTCATTGCGTCAGGCGGGAATATCGAGGCCGCGATCGACGAAGCAATGCGTACCTACGGGCGACCGGGGCCAATCGTCAGCACACCGTTCCGCGCTTTGCCCACCGATCTGCTGGTCGGACGCATCGACAGCGACTGGAGCACGGTGCTGGACGAGCAGGGCTTTGCCGACCTGTGCGAGCACCAGTTGACCCATCACTTCCGGGTGGCCCGCAAAGCCAGCCTGATTGATGGGGCCGCGCTGGCGATGGTCACCCCCGAGACCACGGCCACCTCGACGACGGAGCAGTTTGCGATGGCCAACTTCGTCAAGACGACGCTGCACGCATTTACCGCCACCGCCGGCACCGAAAGCGAGCGCACCGTCCACCGCATCCTGGTCAACCAGGTTGACCTGACCCGTCAGGCACGTGCCGAAGAGCCACGCAGCGAGGCCGAGCGCGCCCAGGAGTTGGAGCGCTTTGTCAATGCGATCCTGCTCACGACGGCACCGTTGCCCGCCGAGGACGACAGCCGCTATACCGGACGCATCAACCGCGGACGGGCGATTACCGTCTAAAGAGCTTTTTTCTTAGCACGGGTAACAAGAGGGCGTTCGCGAGCTTATGCCCGTGAACGCCCTCTTGTTACCCGTGCTTCGACGTATGGGCAGAGAGCAAAACCTACACCTCACCTCTATTCTGGCTATTGAGCGGCCTGCCCTCAGGGTTTCACCCTGCATGCCCACCCGTCACGAGGCGCGGAACGCCGCCCCAAGCCTGCCCTGCAAGTCGGCTCCTCCTCCGGGACGGCCTGAAGAACCAGGACTATCGGCTGGATGCCGCGTGCGCGGGCATGACGGTGAAAACGGGTAGCTAAGCTACCCGTTTTCACCCGTATCAGTCTGCTTCTTGAGCATCGCCGGCCCCTAACGCTGACGGCTGCGCACAATGATAATGAGCCCACCGATGACGAGGAGCAACGGCCAGATGTAGTTGAGGGTGCTGAGCATACCCAACCCAACTTCACCGAGGAACAGAGCCCCACCAATGAACGCCATGATGCCAGCAGGAATGAGGGGCCAGAGCAGCGCCTCGTTGCTGAAGAGACGCGTGAAAAGGGTGATGCTAGCCCAACCGAGGGCAAAAGCAAGCAGGAAGGTAGCGCCTTCGACCGGTTCCCCGCTAACTATGCCGCTCTCGATCAACAGGACACCAAGACCAATGCCATTGAGAATGCCGCCAGGGATGAACCAGCCCGCATGCCTGGTGGCGATGCCCGCTACCGTGAAGCCAACGCCAAGCGTAAGCAGCACCCAGACACCTAGATTAAAGAATTGGGCAAGTACAAGAGCAATGCCAGCAACAATAAGCAGCATACCGCCAACGAGTTGGTGTTGCTTATTCCCGTGCTGCTCTGTCTGGTGATCGTACTGGTTGCGCTGATTGATTGTGTTCTTCATCGGAAACCTCCTGTGGTTCGCTACACTTAGTATGCTGACTTCAGCATACGCCAAACTGTTGCCTGTCACCAGTGTAAGAGGGTAGAACTCAGAGGGATGACTTTTGATAGAAGCAAGCAAGCGATGGTATGATAAGGGTGATGACTAAGCAGCAAGACTCAAGGCATACCTATGCGCTGGAGCAGCATCATTGACAAGTTGAAGCACCCACGCCTCACGTTTACCCTATCCGCCTCTGACCTGTGGCGCGAGCTACGGAAGCGCTTTATGCCGACGGGCGAAAATGCGCTCCAGTTGGCCGCCCACATCATTGTGCTCGGGGCCATGATCTTCTTTATTCTCAACCAGCACGATGTGGGGCCTTTATGGTTTAGCCTGGGGATCCTCGCGCTGGCGACCATGTTTGTGTCGAATATGGTGCTTGGCGACCTTGAAAGCGCGCTGGGCATGCAACGCGCCGACTGGCTCCATCTCGGGGTCAACGGCCTCCTCTGGTTTGTCCTGGTCTGGATTACCGGGCTAAGTGATAGCACTCGTTTTAGCTTTGTCCCTTACCTCATCTTTGTTTTGACCGCCCAGGCCTTTGTGATGCTGACGACGCCCCAGGCAATCCTCTATTTGCTCGGGCTCATCGCGAGCTGGGTGTCCGCGCTCTTGCTCGTCGGCATTGCGCTGGAAGCGATTCTGTTGAATCTCTTCTTCCTGAGCACCGGGCTCATCTTTGTGATCGTTGTCTCGACAGTGCTTAATCTCTACCGTCAGCAAACCGAGCGGGCCGAGGCCCTGCTGGATCAGTTGCGTGCGGCCAATGTGGAACTAGAGGCTTCGCGGCGGCGCGACTACGATCTTGCGGTAGCCGAAGAGCGGGTGCGGCTGGCACGCGACATCCATGATGGCCTGGGACACCACCTCACCGCACTGAACCTCCAACTCCAAGCGGCAGCACGGCTGATCGAGCGCGATCCCGCCCGTGCTGCCACCGCAATCCAGACGAGTCGCACCGTGGCGCAGGCCGCCCTCGATGAGGTGCGCCAGAGTGTCGCCGCCATGCGCCAGAAGCCCCTCGCCAGCGAGAGTCTTCCTGCGAGTCTCGAACAACTCGCTGTAACCTTTGGTCAACATACGGGCTTGCAGACCAGCTTGGAGTTACAGGGCGAACCGTGTGAGTTGCCGTCCACGATGCTGCAAACGCTCTACCGCGCCGTGCAAGAGGGCTTGACCAACGCCCAGCGCCATGGAGCGGCAACGATGGTACAGCTTCAGTTGGCCTATGAGCCCGATCAGGTGTGCTTGAAGATCGTTGATAATGGGCGCGGGAGTAGCGCAACTGCGGGTAGTGGCTTTGGCCTCGCAGGGATCCGCGAGCGCGTAGAACAACTTGGCGGCCACTTGCATGCTGGCCCTCAGGCAGAGGGAGGGTTTGTGCTGATGATTCATTTGCCCATGAAACGAGAGGAGCAACCCCGATGATCCGTGTGGTGCTTGTGGATGATCAGACCCTGGTGCGGCAGGGCATCCAGACCCTGATTGAACTTGAGGATGATATTTGTGTGGTGGGCGCAGCCAGTGATGGTCGTGAGGCGCTTGCGGTCGTGGCCGCGCAACGCCCCGATGTGGTCTTGATGGACGTGCGGATGCCACACATGGATGGGGTTGCCGCAACCCGTGCGCTCTTGACCGAACAGCCCAACCTGGGGGTCATCATCCTGACCACGTTCGATGATGATGAGTATGTCTTTGCGGGGCTGCGGGCCGGGGCGCGTGGCTATATGCTCAAGGATACGAACGCCGAGGAGATTGTGGCAGCCGTACGCGCCGTAGCCGCAGGCGAGGCACTAATTCAGCCCAGCATCACGCGCAAAGTGGTCGCCGAATTCTCGCGCCTGGCCAATGACCGCTCCGCTGTTCCTCCGGCCCTTGCCGCAACACCGCTCATTGAACCCTTGACCGAGCGTGAACAAGAAGTGCTGCGGGCACTCGCCGTCGGCCATTCCAACCGCGAGATCGCCAATCAGCTTATGATCACCGAGGGTACTGTCAAGAACCATGTCTCGAACCTGTTGGCAAAACTTGAGGTACGTGACCGTACCCAGGCCGTGCTCAAGGCTCAGCAACTTGGCTTGCTCGGGTGAGGCGCGGAAGCATGACATCATGCGTACCCACCGCTACATATTCAAGCACATCATGCTAGGGCGATTGCATCTTCCGTGTATGCACCCGCACGGGCACCCGCACGGGCACCCGCACGGGCACCCGCACGGGCACCCGCACGGGCACCCGCAAGGGGTGCCCGCACGGGCACCCGCAAGGGGTGCCCGCACGGGCACCCGCAAGGGCACCCGCAAGGGGTGCCCCTACAGGGCCGGGGGACGGGCCCGGTGTAGGGGCACCCCTTGCGGGTGCCCCGTTGTATCCGATTTCGTATAATACAATCGCCCTACCTTCGCTGCGAACGGTCAAGCTTGTTTGAAACATACCTACCGCCGGATAAAGGGTAGGTAGATCAAGGGTCTTTCCAGGGCGGTGCGGTTGAGCACTAGCGGGGCGGAGGCTTGGCCGGTGGCGACGTTGCCCCGCGCAACGGCACGCACGGTGACGGTCGCAGTCTCGTCGTTGGCGGTGGGCAGCGTGGTCTCCAGGATGGCGTCGAGCATCAGAGCTGCCGCGAGTCGCGCCGGGACAAAGACGGAGCCAGCTTCGAGTTCGAGGCGGACGCCGTTGACGTCAATGCTGGCGGTGAGGTCGTAGGTGGCGTCGAGGGTGCCGGTGTTGCTGATGACGGCGAGATAGCGTACCGGGTTGTCGGTGCGTAGTTGCTGGTTGTCCCCGGTGAGGCTTACCGCGACGTCGTTGCGCCCGGCAATGGTCACCTCTGCCGTGGCAAAAGAACTGATCCCGGCCTCGGCCTGCGAGCGGGCGGTGACGGCGAGCTGATGCGTGCCCGGCAAGACAAATGGCATTGGCCCGCCTTGCACCGGTACGCTCGTTGAACCGCCTGGCAACAACGCAACCGTCGAGCTTGCCAGGCTTGCGTTGAGCCCCAGGAAGCCGCCGAGCACCAAGTCGTAGGTGTCGGCAACCGTGCCGGTATTCGTCACTTGCACCTGCCAGCTCTGGCCCTGATCCGGGTCAAAGGCGGCGCTCGCCGGGGTCAGGGCGACGCTGACGCCGCGGTTGCCGATAACTATTTCAGCGACGGCAATGGCCTGCGCCGGACTCTCCTGGGCGTTCACATAAACACGCACAGGGTAACGCCCTGGCGGCGTGCCTGCCGGTGGTCTCACCAGCACTTGAACTTCGGCACGGTTGAAGACAAACGGTGTAAGCGTCAGTTCGCTTACCGGGGCGCTGTTGGCAAGCAACGCTCCTTGCCAGCCCGATGGCAGTTCGGGGACAAGGGCGAACGTTGACACTATGCTGCCACTGTTCATCACGGTCAGGGTCAACACACTCGTGGTAGACGGACCACCCACGGCCTCGTCTGGCGAAAGTTGAGCAGTGACACTCACGGCCCCATTCTGCACAAGGGTCGCCGACGCCGTCGTGGTCAGCGGATCAGTCGGGTCACGCAGGACAGCGCGTACCGCAAAGGGCGTCACTTGCTGCGCCGCCGTCGCAGTCACGGTGAGCGGCAGCGTCGCCACGCCTCCCGCTGGCACAACGACGCTTGCGGCGAGAGCGACGCTCAGGCCATCCAGCCCCATCACGGCCAGATCGTAGGTACGGGCGGTCGCCTCGTCGTTGTGCAGGGTCACGGTCGCACTGACGGTTTCGCCATAGGTTGCCTGCAACGCGGGCGGGGTAACGCCTAAACGCAGGCCGGCGAGCACGTCGAGCATGCTCGTGGCCTGATCGCTCGTGCCGTCAGGCAGCGTTGTGCGGATCGTGAAGGGCAGCGCACCTGGCAATGTCGCTGCCGAGGGTGTCAGCGTCAGTGGCAGGCGCAACCGCGTTTCGGGTTCCACCCGAAGCTCGCCAGGCAGATCGGCCCAGGCGAGGGGAAGGCCGTCGAGGTTCAGCGTAAAAGTCAAGGCTGTGGTCGTCGGGTTGAAGAGTTCGACCTCGTAGCGGGCCTGGCTGCCTGGTCTGGTCACAGGCTGCACCGGCTCGATCGTGATCAGCCGGGCTGCGGTGACATAGAGTGGCGGGAAGGTGAGTTGATTCCGTCCACTCACCAGTGTAGCGGTCACCGTCGTGCCCTGGCTCACCGCACGGACTTCGCCCGGTTGCATCGCGGTCAACTGGGCCGCAAAGCTGAGCGTGCGCACCGGTTGCGCCAGACCCTCCTGCCGATAGCGCCAGGTCAGCCCCGGCGCAGGCGTGCGCGGCTGCAACGAGAAGGTCGTCGTCAACGGCACAACCCCGGTCGCCGGGAGCGGATGTTCCACATCAAGCAGATAGACAGGCACCGGGTTGCGCAACGGCGACTGCGTGCGATAGGTATTGTGAACCTCCCAGCTATTGGGTTCCAGCAACGGCACCGTCAGGTCGTCGTTGATATTGGTAATGTGATAGTTGTACTGATTCCAGAGCGGGCGGGCCGAACCCCAGCCGCTAAAGCCGACCACGTAGAAACCATCGCTGTCACCCGCAACGATCTCAGCCTGACCATCGCCGTCCACATCAGCGATGATCGGATAATCGTTGAGCGTCCCCGAATTGATCAGCGGCTCGTTGAAGAGCAGCGTGCCATCGCTGCCCTGGAAGATTGCCAACCCGGTTCCAGCCCCGTTCCAGACCACCTCGTAGCGACCATCGCCGTCCAGATCCATCACGGTAACCCCTGAAGATGAGATTGTCCGATCAAGTACGGGCTTGGTCCAGAGCAAACTGCCATCAGCGTTGAGCACGATGATGTCCTGTTCTTCGGCGGGCCATGGACGCTTCATCACGGTGACGATCTCGACCTCGCCGTCACCATCCACATCGGCAAGCGAAACCGAACCAGGATACAGGCGTTGACCGGCGTCGTAGCTCCAGACGAGACTCCCATCAGCCTTGAGTAGTTCGATCTTGGTGTCCCAGGCCATCACAATTTCGGGATCGGGATCGCCACCGGGCTGCTTGCCGTCAACATTGGCGACCGCTGGCGACCCCCAGGTGCCGTAGCCCCGTGCTTCATCGCTGATTGTGGTCGTGCGTCGCCACAACTCGCTCAGCGTGCCGTTGGCATAGCTGAGCGCTACCAGGATGTTGCTCTGCCCAACCAGGATCTCGGGCCGCCCGTCGCCGGTTAGATCAGCGAGCAGCGGCGGCGTAGCCGTGAATTCGAAACTGTACAACCCGACGTCACTCATCGGCAGATCGTAGCGTGCTGCGACCGTGCCGTCAGCCTTAAAGACGATCAGGCGCTGGGTTCGCACCCCGGGGTTCTGCCAGTTGCTATCCAGATGCCCGACTGCAACGATCTCAGCTGCGGGATCAGCATCAAGGTTCGCCACGGCGGCCCCACCCCACCCCAGCGACTCAACAAACCTTGGAACCTTGATCGAATGGGGACGGATCTCACTATTTGACCATAACGGCGTGCCATCGTGGGCAAAAACAAACACGCCTTGATCACTGCCGACGATCACTTCGGCCAGACCGTCGCCATCCAGATCAGCCAGCGCTGGCGTATCCCCCAGCCCAACCTCGCGTTGCCAAAGAATCGGTGTCCCGTCACCCGCGTCCTGACCGTCACCTCGGTAGATGTAGAGGTTCCCGTTGCCTGAACTGACCGCTAATTCGACGCTCCCATCACCATCAAGATCACCAGCGCTGATGGTTGTGATGACGTAGCCGTCGTTGCTCGCGGGCACGTCGCTGTACCACTCGACCATCGGAACCCCGGCAAAGGGTGTCGCCGAGGTATCGAAGCCGACTAGGCCTCCCCTGCGCAGATTGGCAATGCGCACGACATGCGGCCCTTCGCCAAGCCCGGCGAGGCGGATCGGCACAGGTGAGCGCGAGAAGGCGTAGGTCAGGTCAACCAGACCCTGGCTCACTTCATCAACAAAGACCTCCACCAGCGTCGGCCCATTCTGGTCGGCACTATTGGTCACACCCACCAGGGTCAGGGCGTCGCCAACAGTATGGAACCACGTCGTGGTGCCGCGCTCGATGAACTCACCACCGGGCAAGCGATCGTTGGACACCACCTGCCAGTCGTTGCTCCGGTAAACCCGCGCCGAAGAGGCGGTAAAAAGTCCCTCGTCCATTGCGGTGCCATCCCAGGCATCAATGAAATCGAGCGTAATCCAGCTATCGGTCGACGAGATGTTCTGGGTACCAAGCACGCGCACGTCGAGCGTATGCGGGCCTTCACCCAGGTTGCTGTAGACCGTACTGGTGATCCCAGCGGTCGCACTGTATGTATCAAGCACCCCCTGGCTCACGCCGTTGATGAAGACCTCGGCTTGCCCGCCGTTGGTGTTGGTCAGCAACCCCAGATGCGCCCAGCTTCCCGTGAAGGTCAGGCTCGCCTGGTCGTTCGCCGTGCGCGAGCGCACAGCATAGCCACCGCTCGCCAGCCCCGAGGTGACTTCGCCCCAGGTCGTCGGCGCGACACCAAGGGGCACGCCATTGAAGCGCAATTCGGGCGCGTCTTCTTCGTACCGGCTGATCCCGCTGCGTGTCGGCGGTTCCACAAACGGAGCCTCGCCCGGCGTGATGAAGGCGTCCAGGCTCGCATTGCCCCGGTATTGTTCCACCAGCACCACGTGCGGCCCCACTCCCAGCCCCGCAAACGCGAGCCGCTGCGGGCCAAGCGTCGGCGCATTCAGGTCAAACACCCCCTGCGCTTCCCCATCAATGCTGATCCGCGTCTGGCCAAAGTTCGGCCCTACCATCACCTGCAGGCTGAAGCTATCCCCGGTCAACGGGAACCACGCCCGACCACTGCTGTACCAGTAAAGGTAGCCTCCTCCACTGGCTTCATCCGTCGTCTGCGCGAACCAAGACCCGCCGAGTTGCACCCGAGGGTCGTCCTCTTCAAACGTGCCGTCCGGCAGCAACGTGCCGTCCCAGGTGTCCAGATAATCGAAGGAGACCCAGGCGTCGGACGACAACGCATTGCGCGTCCCAAGCACCCGCACCTCCAATGTGTGCGGCCCCGGCCCCAGGTCAGCATAGGCACGACTGAGCACCCCGCCGTCCCGGCTGTACGTGTCAATCACCCCCTGGCTGACGCCGTTGATGAAGACCTCGGCTTGCCCGCCGTTGGTGTTGGTCAGCAACCCCAGATGCGCCCAGCTTCCCGTGAAGGTCAGGCTCGCCTGGTCGTTCGCCGTGCGCGAGCGCACAGCATAGCCACCGCTCGCCAGCCCCGAGGTGACTTCGCCCCAGGTCGTCGGCGCGACACCAAGGGGCACGCCATTGAAGCGCAATTCGGGCGCGTCTTCTTCGTACCGGCTGATCCCGCTGCGTGTCGGCGGTTCCACAAACGGAGCCTCGCCCGGCGTGATGAAGGCGTCCAGGCTCGCATTGCCCCGGTATTGTTCCACCAGCACCACGTGCGGCCCCACTCCCAGCCCCGCAAACGCGAGCCGCTGCGGGCCAAGCGTCGGCGCATTCAGGTCAAACACCCCCTGCGCTTCCCCATCAATGCTGATCCGCGTCTGGCCAAAGTTCGGCCCTACCATCACCTGCAGGCTGAAGCTATCCCCGGTCAACGGGAACCACGCCCGACCACTGCTGTACCAGTAAAGGTAGCCTCCTCCACTGGCTTCATCCGTCGTCTGCGCGAACCAAGACCCGCCGAGTTGCACCCGAGGGTCGTCCTCTTCAAACACGCCAGCCGCCAGCAACGTGCCGTCCCAGGTGTCCAGATAGTCGAGGCCCACCCGGATATCGGTAGAGAAGGCGTTGCGCGTCCCAAGCGTGACAATTTCGAGCGTATGCGCCCCCGGGCCAAGGTCGCCATAGGCGATGCTGGTAACGCCGGCGGTGCGACGATAGAGATCGATCACCCCGCGGCTCGTGCCATCAACGAAGATCTCGGCCTGGCCGCTTGCAGTACCTGTGGCAAAACCAATATGCACCCAGGTACTCGTGAAGGTAAAGGTTGCACGGCTTCCTGCGGCACGTCCAAAATTGCCCTGGCCGCCACTCGCCGGCGCATGGTTCAAGATCGTCCAGGTGCCCGAGTAGGCAATCGTCGCCTCGGTCTCTTCGTAGCGACTGATGCCGCCACCCGCAAAGGCCGGCACAAGCGGGTCGAGCGTTAACGCCACTGGTGACGCTTGCGCGCCACCACCGGTCGCGCTTGCCTCAGATGCGCTACGCGCTCGCAAGAGCATCGCAGCAAGACCCGGCTCGGCGCAGTCGGTGACACAGGTAAGCCTGCGCAGCAGCGTGTGCCCCCATCCCGGCGCATCTTCGCTCGGCGAGGGAACGGGCATCGCCTCACGCGACAACATTGGCTCATCGCCCGCGCTGCGCTCGGGGTTCACACGCGCCCAGGGTTGCCCAACGCCGGTGGGCGCTGGTTGTGCGGCAACGCTCAGCGCATCCGGGAGAATTGCCTGTTGCCTGATGCGCGTGGTGATACTGGTGGTCACCACGGGATTGCCCGGCAACACCACGAGTGGCTCGACCGCGACCTCGGCAGCGAGACCCATGCCAACCGTCAACAGTCCGGCTCCGCTGCCTCCCGCAAGCGGCGTGCCATCAGGTTGAACGAGATCAACCGTCGCGGTATAGACACCCGCCGCAAACCCCGAGGTATCAACCGTGCCCAGCCCATAGCTCCGCGGGTCGCCACCACCAAGCGCGAGCGTCTGCTCGGCACTGTAGACCGACGTGGCATCGGGGGCAAGCAGGCGCACCCGCGCCGTCGCCTCCAGCGGCATATTGGTCAGGTTGGCCAGATGCAAGCTGAGCGTCGTTGAACTTACCCCGGTCTCCACAAAAGCCGGCGTTGCACGCACGTCAAGCACCCGCACAAAGCTTTCGAGCACATTCAGCCCAAGACTCGCCTCGGTGGCAAAACTCCCCGCCGACGCCCCGCTCTCCACCACCCGCACCCGCCCGAGCAGCAGCGCAAACCCGGTGCTCGGCGGGGTCAGGGGGATCGGCAGATCAACCGTCTCGTCTGGGTCAACCGTGATGATCTGAGGAGCGGGAAGACCGGGGAGCGACCCGCCAACCACAATCTCGTAACGGGTTTGTTCGCTACCCCGGTTGACCACCCTGAGCGTAGGCGTAACTGCATCACCCGCACGTACCGTCAGGGTACCAGGGATAAAGCGCACCTCAGCCGCACTCCGCGCATTGAGCGTCAAACCTTCGGCAACCGGGTCAAGATCAGCACAGAGCTGCGTCAGGATCGCGGTCGTCTCATCAGAGGTGGGCGTACCCTCCAGCGCCGCAGCGCGCCGCAGCAAGGCTTCGGCGATCTGATCCATGCCAATCACTGCCCCAAGCTGATTGCTCACCAGGCGCAACTGGCTTGCGACCTGCGCCCGCAGGGCCGCATCATCCGGGGTGGCGGCAAGCAATCCGACGGCCGTACCGAGTTCACGCAGCGCCGTCACCACGCCCGCCGTGCGCCCATCCGACGGCGCACGGGCGGCTTGGTAGACACAGATCGCCAAGGGATCTTCCACCCGTACAACAATCGGCAAGGTCTGCGTATATGGCCCCGAATTTGTTCGTATTTCGACCGTTGCCTGGGCACCGATCGGCGCATGTACAGGCGCGGTCAACATAAGTTGTTGCGTGACCGTAACGCCAACCGGAACGCTCTGCGACGCGGGCAACCCGGCGAGCGTCCAGTCCGGCCCCGGCAGCGTCGCCTGCAGCGGGAAACTGCCGTTGCTATTGCCAACATTCTGCAGGTTCAACGCAACGCTATCGGCACCGCCAGGCGCAACAAGCAGCGTCGAGGGCGCCACCGATAGGTACGCATACGGCAGCGCCGGCACAGCAAAGGTCACTGAAGCGGTCTGCGTCAATTGTGCATTCTCTGTAGCAGCAACCCTCACCGTCACAGGATAGCTCGTTCCGGCAGCGGGAAGCGGCCCGGGCGGCGGCGAAGCATAGAAGCCCACTTGGGCAGTGCCCCCCGCAGGCAAGGTTACGCTCGTCTCGTTGCTGCCCTGGGCGCCACTCAAGATCAGCCACCCCGCAGGCAGGCCCGTCACGTTCAGCGTAAAACGATGGGCGCGCGTTGACGTATTGGTCATCGTCGCCGTGAAAGCCGCCCCTGGCACCTGAAGCTGACCATTATTCGTCGGATCAGCCGTGAGTGCGCCAATGCCCCACGGCACCGTAATCAGCGGATCAGGCGCAACTGTCAACGCGAGACCCTCGAAGGCAGTGGTGTTCACGGTATGCACCGCCGTCACAAAGAGCTCAGGGTAGCGCGACGAGCGGGCTGTCACGAGCACCTGATAGCTGCCGGGTGCCGCGCCAGGCGCTGGCGTCACGGTCACCTGACCGGCCTGGCTGACCGCAACCGCCCAGTTGTCAGGGGTCTCGGCGGTAAGTGTGAATGCATCGGTGAAGTTGGCCTCGATCTCGGCGGTGAAATTGATTGGCGTAGTAGGCTCAGTCGTGCTGGCATCTGCCGACAGCTTCAGCGTAAAGAGTTCAACCGGGCTGCTACTTGCGAGGGCAAGCTGGTCAAGCGTTGCCTCGGCTTCGGTCAACGCCAACGGCCCACGATACCCCGCAATTGCCAGACCATTGGGGGCATTCAGCGCCTGCCCCGCGAGGCTCAACGTCCCCGTGATCGGCGCAAGCATCAGCGCAGCATTGCTCAGCGTCGTCGTGATCCCACGACTAAACATGGTGGCACCATACACACTGCCGTCGCCACCAACACCCAGTCCCGCCACCGCAGGTGCATAGAAACTCGTGCTCGCCGGGGCGCTCAGCGCCACCGAAACGAGCCGCCCCTCAGCCGAAAATGATCCGGCGGCCAGCGTCGCAGCAGGTTGCAGCAGCGTCTCGGCCCGACTCAGCACCGGTGCCCGCAGCGCACCAGGGCTGGCAAGCGCATTGGGCAACGGCGGATCAACCGAGCCAATAACCTGCGCGGCAAACTTGGTGCCATTGACAAAGCCAAGTTCGACCTCCACCGGAATTGGCACCGCTGCCGAGGTAGGCGGACACTCATACGCCATATACTCGAGCAGTTTACACTTTGTCTCAACTGGTTCAGGCAACGCGATCGAAATCGTCAGCCCATTGCCTGTCGCATAGGCCTTGAGCCGATTGAAGGTGGTGCCACTGCCACTCGAACCAGCCTCCGTAAGCAGATCTACGATCTTCTCGGTCTCAGCCTGGGCAAAGGTATGGGCTGACGTCCATGCCTGCTTCAAGCCACCGGACTCAAGTGGCAGATTACTCATAAACTCGGCGATCCAGAAGAACGTATAGGAAGCAAAGCCGTGAAAGAAGCCAATCAGCGCAAAAATCGCATCAAAGGTAGGGCTGGCAACCAGAAGACCATACTGGATCGCGGCCACGTGCAGCCCATCCTCCATCACATCGCGGGTCTCGCCGTCCACCAGGTCAATTTCGATCCAGCCGGTCAAGGCCTGATCGCCCATCTGCACCGGGCGTTCCGGTACAATCACAGCATAGTAGGGACCACGCTGCAGCGAGTCGACAATGCGGGCACGGGCACGCGGCGAAAGCGGCAATTCGGCGAGGCGATCAAGGCTGCCCCCATCAAGCCGCACCAGCGGAATGCCCTGCGCCTCGGCGGCCCGCATCAACTCAGGCACACTGATCAGCGTCCCATTCGCGTCGTCCCGCAAGATCGCCGTCTCCAACTCGGCATCCTGCATGCCCCGCGCATGGTTGAAGGCGACCAGGCCGCCCCATGCCTGTCCAGGGTACAAGACGGTGCGCAACTGGTTATTGCGCAGATCGAGCCGGACGGTGGCGGTCTGCTTGGCGTCATTCACTTCCCACGAACTGAGAAAGAAGCGTGGCGAGGCGACATAGGCGTGGGTGAGAAAGAGGTCGGAGAGATAGGCGGTACCATAATCAGATTGGGCCGCGAGGGTCAACAGTTGCGCCGCATGGGTCGTGCGCACCGTCTGCTGGAGATTGATGATCGCTGAGCGGATCTCATCAAACGCAGCCCGTTGCTCGGCTGCCGGGCGTGCGCCCCAAGCCTGCAACGCCGTAAAGCTGCTGCTCCCCTGCGTAAGTGCCTGGCGCGCAGGTGCCGTAAGGCGATTGATGGCTTCGGGCGGCACCCGCGAGGGCGTCGCCAGCACCGTATAGAGCGCCTGCTCACCAATGATCGGCAGTTCCGAGTCAAACGCAATCGAGCCACTGCTCCCACCTGTGCGCGCCGCATAGCCCAGGCGATCAACAATTTCCCGTGTAAAGAGCTGACTCTCGCCCTGCGCATTGCGGCTCTCGATCTCCAACCAGAGCGCCGTGACGAGGCGGTTGCTCAGCGGGCCAACAAAATTCGAGGTTAGATCCTGATAGGTCTCACCATCAATCACCTCGTCCCCAACCAGAAAATAGGGGCGATAGTCCGTTATCTTCGTCGTGAAGATCATGCCACCATTGATCTGCGGGTTGACAAAGTGGGCCAGGCTAACAGGCTCGCCGACCAGCGCCACACTGTTAAAGGTCGCCTCGAGGGGATAACTCACCGGCAGGCCGCCAGGCAACTGCGCACTGAGCAGCGTATAGTGTTCAACTTTCAGGCGCAGCGTCACCTTATGGCGCACGCTATCGGGCACCTCGGCGATGCGGTCAGTGCCATCATCGGCGACGCTGGCGGCAAAGCGCTCGCCAATGCTCGCCTCGCGAAACGAGGGATCGAGTTCGACCCAGCCCTGACCCGGCAGGTATGCTTCAACCCACCAGTGATCCCGCGCCTCGTTGACCAACATCGGGATCGTCGTCGGATCAGCCACTGATTCGCCTGGCGGCACATGGCCGATCACGCCCTGCGGCGTCGGGAACATCGCCAGAATCAACTGCTTGATGCGCTCGTCATTCAGCGTACCGTGGCGATACCGGGCCGGCGTACCACTGGCGCGCAGCATCGCAATCAGCAGACTCGCCTTATCCAACGCATTGCCCGCCTGACTCCAGAGCGTGCCGCGTGTCCCGCGCAACGAGCCACCGTAGACCTCGTGCTCCAGGGTCTTCACATAGGCAAACAGACGCTCGGGATCACCGCCAAGCGCCGCAAGCTGCGCAAGCATATCTTCATCGTTAGTATCGGCATCCGGCGTACGCTGGAGCCACGGCGCAAAGCTGTCAGCCGCAAGGCGGGCAGCCCCAGTTTCGGCAGACACCGCCCGTCCGTGCAACGTCCCCCAGGCCACCGCACCCGTCTCAAGCTCAGCGAATTCACCAGCAAACGTCGCCGCCCGCACCGAGAGCGTTGCCGTAATCGTTGTTTGCGGCGGCAGATCGCCGAGGCTCCAGGCAAGATCAGCGGCCTGCTGCACCGGGAGTGGTGCCGCGCCAACAAAGCTTATCGCCTCAGCGAGACTGGTCGTCAACAAGAGGCTACGGATCGTATTGGGATCACTAGCAGCATCATACGTCGCAGCAAATGCAATCGTCTCAGTGATGGTCGCGCCCGGCGGCGGCACAGGTGCAGTCACCGGCGCAAGATTATTGCGCAGCGTATAGGTCAGCGTCACAAGGCCATCGCTGGTACCCGTAGGCGTCACCGCCGTTTGCACCCGCGTCACTGTGAGCGGCTGCGCCAGCGCCAAGGGTCGAGAGGCCGTCTCAGGGTTGGCCGCAGCATCAAGCAGGATGCCCGAAGGTGGTTGCAGCAACGCCTCGGCGAAACGATCAGCGCGAGCAGGGGCCGCCACAAGCGCCGCCGGAACTGCCGAATTCACCACCAAGATCGCAGCGAGCATCAGCAAAACGATCGAACGCATGCCACGGTTCATATGTTTTGACTCCTCTTTGCGCCTTTGCGCCTTTGCGTCAAACAGCGGCCTCCAACTGACGCCAAACCACCAAGATATGCAAACCCTCTGCGCCTCTGCGTTACATCTTCACGCCTATGCTACAATACACGCCTCAGACAATCCTCACCTATACCCTGGGAGGCCTATGCTATGACCCCTGATCTTCCGGTACCCCTGACCGATCTGCGCCGCCGGGCACCGATTGCCCGCAACTTGATCCAGGCGGTCTTGACCGAACTGCTTGGCCCGGTTGAATTGAAATATGATTTTTATCGCGAGTGGAATGGTTGCTGGAAGGTTCGCGTCACTATCGTCGGGGCCAACACCGGCAAGCTCGATTTTACCCTGCTCGACACCCCCACAGGCGGCATGCTCGCCATGCCACGCCCGCTACCCGAACGCTGGCGCGTCCAGACCGGCATTGCCGCCACCGATGGCAGCCGCTGGAGCCTCGATGCGGCAGGGCAACTCGTGCGGTTTACCCCGCCGACATAACCAGGGCCTCACGCCGCGATATAGCGTGGCACCCCAAGTTCATCTTCGGCTACTTCATCGAGGTTGGCAATTGCAAGCATACCACGCTGGTCGAGGTATTCGATATACGCACCAACCTTTTGCAACGCCAGCAACTCGTCATACGAACCAATACCGGGGTAGAGCATTTCGGTCAACCCACCAATCGAGATTGGCTCAATACAGGCCTCATAGATGCGCTCGATGCGCCGTTGCTGGATCGAGGTAATCGTATTCACCGCCGCTTCAAGGTCGTGGATCGGGCGATCATGCCCACCGAGGCAGAGCCGCACGCCACTCGTGGCCCGCACTTTCTGCAATGACTGCAGAAAATGATCCACCCCGGTCGAAGCGGTCAGGCTCTCGGGGGCCAGGAAGATCGCGACACCCGGCAAGACATGATCCGCCGTAAAGAGCACATCGTCGAACTGCAAACAGACCTGACCGGGGCAATGCCCAGGAACATGAATCACCCGGAAGCGCTCGTCAAGCAGATCACCATCGCGCAGCACCGTCTCAACCGGCTCGGAACGAAAGAGATCCTTGCCCCCACTATACATCCGCAGCAAACGCTGGCGACGCTCTTCACCGACGCCGGCGCGGCGCAAAAAGATGCCCAGGCGAAACCGCGTCAAAGCGAGCCGCTCTTCGTGATGCACCAACACGCGCCGATCAAGCTCGTGGATCGCAACCGGCGCATCGGTCAAACTACGCACCAGATTCAGCCCACCATGGTGATCAATATGAGCATGGGTAATAATCACCCGTGACAGATCGCCCCACGTAATCGCCTCATTCCACTCACGGCGCAGGCGGACAAAACCCTCCTCAAGGTCGGCATTGCTCTGACCCTGACCACTGCCCGTATCAATCAACGCAACATATGAGCCATCAATCACCAGGTGGGCATAGGCACGCAGACTCGGAAAAACCTGGAGCGGCAAGCGATAGATGCGTACACCACCTGCCGTCTCGAAACGTGTAATTGGCTCACCAGACATACCAGCCTCCGCAAGCTCACCCCAGACACCGTCGCAAAAGACCGAATGGTGCCAGTGTTGCTGGCACCATTCGGTATTATAGCCCCGACTGAAAGATTGTCCAACTGTGCCGCAATGAGGCTTACCGCAGCACCACCAGCAGCACCCCAGCGGCCACTGCCGAACCAATCACACCAGCCACATTGGGACACATGGCCTGCCAGATCAAGAAGTTTTGCGGATCTTCCTCTTGGGCCACCGTATGCGCCACACGCGCCGCCATTGGCACAGCCGAAACCCCGGCGGCCCCAATCAGCGGATTGATCTTCTCGCGCGCAAAGACATTGTACAGCTTGGCAAAGAGCACCCCGCTGGCCGTGGAGATAACGAAAGCAAACGCACCCATCGCAAAAATGACAATCGAACGCGGCGTCAAGAAGGTGCTCGCCTGCGTACTTGCGCCCACTGTCAAACCCAGCAGAATCGTCACAATATCGATCATTGATGTGCGCGCCGTTCCTGCCAAGCGTTCGGTCACGCCGCTCTCTTTCAACAAATTGCCAAAAAAGAGCATGCCAAGCAGGGGCAGGGTTTCGGGCACAATTAACACACAGACCAGTAATCCGATAATCGGGAACAGGACACGCTGGAGTTTGCTTACCTGAGGGGGTGCCGCCATGCGGATCAGGCGCTCTTCGCGGGTCGTCAAGAGGCGCATAATCGGGGGCTGAATCACTGGCACCAGCGCCATATAGGAATAGGCCGAGACCGCAACCGCCCCAAGCAAATCGGGCGAAAGCTGAGAAGTAACAAAGATCGCCGTCGGACCATCAGCGCCGCCGATAATGCCAATCGAGGCTGCCGCACGCAACAGCGCCATCGGGTCATTGATATCCGAAAGGCCCAGAAACGGAAAGCGGGAGCCAAGAAAAACCGCCATCAGCAAGGCCACAAAGATCCCAACCTGAGCCGCCGCACCGAGCAAAATCAACTTTGGTTGTGAAAGCAGCGTCGAAAAGTCGGTCATCGCCCCAATCCCAAGAAAGATCAGCGGGGGAAACACACCGGCCTTGACCCCAAAGTAGATATAGCTCAGTACCGTCCCTTCTTCATACACCCCCTGCCCAAGCCCAGGAGCAAAGGGCATATTGCCAAGGATGACGCCAAACCCGATGGGCACAAGCAGCAATGGCTCGAAGTTGCGCGTCACCGCCAGAAAAATGAAGACACATCCGATGATGATCATCAGGATATTGCCCCAGGCAAGGTGCGCAAAGCCACTCGACTCGGCAAATTCGATAATTGAGCTAAAGAACTCGTTGATCCATTCCATCAGGCAAACTCCAGTAGCACCTGACCCTGGCGCACCGAGTCGCCAGCCTTGACGCTGATTGACTTGATCGTTCCGGCATTGGGCGAACTGACGTTGGTATTCATCTTCATCGCCTCGATCACCAGCAAGGCATCATTCTCCTTGACCACATCACCAACTTTGACTTTGACATCAACGACAATGCCGGCAAGCGGTGAAGTCAGCGCGTTGGCCCCACCAGCAGCCGGGGGTGGTGACGGAGCTTTGGGAGCTGGTGCAGCGGCAGGACGCGGAGGTGCCGGTGGTCGCGGTGCGGTTGCGCCCATCCCGATTGGTGAAGGTACCGGGCCACTCATGAAGGCAGGATCGGTATCGTCCTCTAAGACCTCAACATCAACCTCGTAACTCACTCCGTTGACGGTAATACGCAGACGCTTCACAATCAACTCCTTATATATACAAGATCTCCTGATCAGGTCTTCGCAAGCGCCGCATCGACCAACAAGCCAATGAGACGCCCTGCGCCTGAGGATGCCTTAGCGATCGCGACGGCGCCGCGAGGCCATAATCGAGATACGCCCCTGACTTGACCACGCTCCGGTCTGGGGCTGGTTATACTGCACCCGGGTGATCCGTACAGGTTGTTGCAACACCTCGTTGGCTGCGACGGTCAGCACGGCGATCAGCTCAGGGGTAAGTTCGGCATCAGTAGCCTCAACCACCGGCGTAACAGGGGCCTGCGCAGGTTCGGGCGCTGCTTTGCCCCGACTCATCAATTGCTGAATCGGCTTGTCGATTCGGCCGATCAGGCTGAGCATCAAAGCCACCAGCGCAAGTGCCATAAAGACCACCGTAACGCCAGTCAAGGCAAGCTGGGCCGCTTCGACCATCGGGTCTACCATTGGTTCCATAGCCACCTCACATCGGGAGCAGGCCGTGCTTCTTCTGCGGGCGCAGTTCGCGCTTGTTGCGCAATGAAGCAAGGGCCAGACTCAGATAGCGCCGGGTCTCGTTGGGTTCAATAATGTCATCGATCAAGTTGCGTGCAGCCCCAACGTATGGCGAGGCGAATTCTTCGCGATATTGACGCACAAAGTCCTCTCGCGCTGCCACCGCATTTTCGGCCTTCTGGATCTGGTCACGGAAGATGATATTGACCGCACCTTCAGGCCCCATCACCGCAATTTCGCAACTTGGCCAGGCTGCGACCCGATCTGCGCCAAGGTCTTTGCCGCACATCGCGAGGTAGGCCCCGCCATAGGCTTTGCGCAAGATGATCGAGATCTTGGGGACCGTCGTCGCACCATACGCAAAGAGCATCTTGGCCCCATGACGAATGATGCCGCCCCGCTCTTGCTCAGTTCCCGGCAAGAATCCTGGCACATCAATCATTGTGACAAGTGGGATATTGAACGCATTGCAGAACCGCACAAACCCCGCAATCTTATCCGACGAGTTGATATCAAGCACTCCGGCCATCACCGCTGGCTGGTTAGCAACCATACCGACCGTGTGACCATCAATGCGCGCAAACCCGATCACGCAGTTGGGCGCAAAACTGGCCTGGATCTCAAGGAATTCGCCATTGTCGACTAGGCGCTGAATGACTGGCTTGATGTCATACGGTTCACGCGGATTGTCGGGGATCACCGTGTCAAGCGTATAGTCAGGAAAAAACTCGAGTTCACCGGTTCCATAGCTCGGCGGATCTTCGAGGTTATTCGCGGGCAGGAACGAGAGCAGTTGTTTGCAGATATGGGCCGCATCGGCGTCGCTCTCGGCAATGAAATGGGCAACACCACTGCTCATCTGCGCATCGGGCCCACCCAACTCCTGGGCCGTGATCTCTTCGCCCGTCACCTGGCGCAACACCTGTGGTCCCGTGATGAACATCTCGGCTGTGCCACGCACCATGATGATAAAGTCCATCAGTGCTGGCGAATAAGCCGCCCCACCTGCGCACGGGCCAGCAATGATCGAAATCTGGGGCACCACACCTGACAGCAGAATGTTGCGGTAAAAGATCCGCCCATAACCACTCAGCGCATCAATACCCTCTTGAATGCGTGCGCCACCACTGTCGTTAATACAAACAAACGGCGCACCACACTTCAACGCAAGATCCATCGTCTGACAGATCTTATCGGCATGACTTTCGCCCACCGAGCCACCAATCACGGTGAAATCCTGGGCCGCAACAAAGACCTGACGCCCGTTGTACGTCCCCGTCCCAGTCACGACACCCTCACCTGGCAACTCTTTGCCGGCCATGCCAAACGCCGTACTACGATGACGCGCAAAGAGGAAGAGCTCTTGAAAAGTCTCTTCTTCCACGATCATGCTAATGCGTTCCCGTGCGGTCAACTTCCCACTCTGATGCTGACGCTCGATGCGCTCACTTCCTCCGCCTCGCCGCAAATGAATTTTAGTTCGTCGCAGCTGCTCGATCTTCTCGCGCGAAGTCTGCGGGCGTGCCTTGCCCTCGTCACGCATAGTCATAGCTAACTTGCTACCTTTCCACCGTTGCATCATCACACGCGAACGTGCGCACCCTGATGATCCGGGCAACGGCATGTTCAAGCGGAACGCTTCGGTGCGGACATAAACCTTTTGCCATAATGATTCCCCCAAACTATACACGCTTATCACCACTTATGGGGCGCTGAAAGCAAGGAATTTTTGTAGCAGACTCGCAACAGTTGCATGTGCGACGGTTAAGGCTTGACATAAACCGTTTTTTATGTCACCTGCTGCACATACGGTATAATCTCTCGGCAGAGGGCATATGCAGCCCCTGGAAAGAGCTGCGCCCAGGAATGGCCGGGATTGGGGGGGCTGCGGCCCCTAAGAATCTTTCTTTCGCTGGAAAAATGCCAGCGTAGCTGGCATTTTTCCAGCGAAGAAGCGAAGTTTGAGGGCGCAGCCCACACGTTCACGGGGCCGTAGGTCCCCAAGAAAGGCATAACCCATGACTCACCCACCAACCAGCACCGATATTGCCACCATCCTCGAAGCCCTCCGCACCGAGGTGCGCTCACAACGGCTTGCCTTGGCCGATGCGGATGCGGCCACTCGCGGACATACCCACGAGTTGCAACGTGCCGCCGAAGAGCTCGAATATACGCGGGTGATCAGTGCACACTGGCCTCTCGAAGGCAAAAATCTCTATGAGCAGGGCTGGGCTTTGCTGAACAAGGTGGTGCGACGCTATCTGCGCTGGTATATCAATCCCATTGTCGAGCAACAAAATGCGTATAATGAAGCGTCAGCCCGCACGATCCGCTTACTAATCGAGCAAAATAGCACGTTGCAACACCAGATAGCCGAGCTTCAGCGCGAATTGGAAGCCCTTCGTACCCAATGACTATGAGTAAACGCATTCTGATCTGCACCACCCAGGTGCCTTTTGTCCGAGGTGGGGCCGAATATCTGGCCGAGGGTCTGCGCGATGCGCTCCGCGCACGTGGGCATCAGGTCGAACTGGTCGCCATACCTTTCCAGTGGCATCCCGTCGAACGCATTGCCGATCATGCGCTCGCCTGGCGCCTCCTTGATCTGACCATCAGCAATGGGCAACCGATTGATCTCGTGATTGGCACCAAATTCCCATCGTACCTTGTGCGCCATCCCCACAAGGTGCTCTGGCTTGTCCATCAACACCGCCAGGCCTACGATTGGTACGGTACCCCGCTAAGCGATTTTGCCAATACGCCCGAACATCGCCAGGTACGCAAGGCGCTGATGCAGATGGATTGGCGCGGACTCGACGAGTGCCAGGCACGCTATACTATTTCGCGCAATGTAAGTGAACGCCTGCGCCGCTTTAACGGACTATCAAGCACACCCCTCTACCCGCCGAGTCGCTATGCAGGACAATTGCGGGCGGGGCCTTATGGCGACTATATCCTATCGTCGTCACGCCTCGATCGTGCCAAACGGCTCGACCTACTGCTCGAAGCAATGGCTCTGACGCAGCAACCTGTACGTCTTCTCGTCGCTGGGGCAGGCCCTGAGCGCGAAGCGCTCGATCATCACGCCCAGAACCTGGGGCTCGGCAAACGAGTGCAATTTCTCGGCTTTGTTCCCGACGCCGAACTAATCGAGCTCTACGCCGGGGCGCGGGCGGTCTACTATGCCCCCATTGACGAAGATTACGGCTTCGCAACCATCGAAGCATGCGAAGCAGCGCGTCCCGTCATCACGACTGAAGACGCTGGCGGTGTGTTGGAATTTGTCGAACACGGCCTCAACGGCCTGATCTGTCCCACCGCGCCAGCCGCGATCGCCCTAGCGCTCGACGCCCTCAGCGCTGACGCAGCCCTCGCCGCCCGCCTCGGCAGCCACGGCCCCGCCCGCGTTGCCTCGATCACTTGGGATCACGTCGTCCAAGCGCTGATCCCTTAAATCCCCCGTACGGGCACGGCGGCGCCGTGCCCTTCGGTGGGCCGTGATCAATCATGCCCCTTGAGGGCGCAGCAGCTATCAGAGATGCCTGTTCACCCCGGGTGGGCCAGGCGCTGCTGCGCCCCTACACCCCGATCCGCACGTACCCAACGTGTCATGGCGGCGCACCCGATGGGCCAGTGGGCACATCCCATAGCCATGGGATCGATCTATGGCTACCGCCGATCCTCGCAAATACCGGATGCACCGAATGGGGCGAATGTTGGGATCGATCCATCGCTACCGCCGATCCTCGCGAATACCGGATGCACCGAATGGGGCGAATGTTGGGGCGCAGCAGCCCATGCGCCTCCCTCAACCGCAGCGCCCCCTCCATCGCTGCTGCGCCCTCCCGTGGGCATATGGATCAATCCCGTGGAACTTCTTCAACCCCTACCCCACCTGCGCCAACCACGCTTCAAGATCGGCCACCCTGGTGAAATCAAAGACCGCCTCTGCCAGATCCAGCCGTTGCGCTGGGTCAAGGTGCTGCACCTGCACGAGCAGCGCAGCGGGCAGCGGGCCACAGCGCCGCTGCAACAGGCGCACCAGTACGGCCAACTGACCCTCTTCCCGCCCCTCTTCCCGCCCCTCTTCTCGCCCCTCTTCTCGCCCCTCTTCCCGGCCCTGCGCAAGCCCCTGCGCAAGCCCCTGCGCAAGCCCCTGCTCGCGCCATTTGCGCATCATCGGCGTCTCGGGCAAACCATAATCACGCTCAATGATCTGTTCGGCCATCGCGGCAATCTCCTTGTCCGTGCATAAGATCAGCAATTCCGTCAGCAACCGCTCCCGCTCAACCCCTTTTGCGTGCTGCGCCAGCCGCGCCACCGCCGCCGTCAACGTCGCGACTGGCTGCCCGATCTGCGTCTGCCCAATCAACACCAGCAGCGCTGGGCGATCCAATGCCAATAAGTCCTCAGCCAGCAGTTGCCACAGGTGGATCACCACATAGTTCCACCCCACGGCGATGGTGCCAGGTCCAGTATACACCGCGTGTTCACCGGTGTCACTGGCCCCCGCGCCCCCAAGTCCGCGAGCCGCGCCTGATACTCCAGCACGCGCAACGGCATCGGGCGCTTGCTGCCCGGCCCCTGAAACTCCACGTGCAGGATGACCTCCTCCCCCGTCGCCAGCGTCACCCGGAGCACCAGATCCGTATCCAGAATCTCCGGTTCCGCCAGCAACGCACCCTGACCCGCCTCCACCGCCTCCACCGCCTGCCCCAATACCCATGCGGCCAGATCCAACCCCGCCAGCGCCACAACCCGTTTGAGCGGATGATCCGTTGCTGCCATCGTTGTTGCCCATCGTTGCTTGACGACCTACACGTATTCGTATAGGCCCATTATAGCACACATGAGCAACTCGTCAAGACCGGCGGGCGCAGCAGTCAGGGCGATTGCATCTTCTGCGTATGCACCCCGCCAAGGCACCCGCAAGGGCACCCCTTGCGGGTGCCCCGACAGGGCCGGGGGGCGGGCCCGGTGTAGGGGCACCCCTTGCGGGTGCCCCGACAAGGCCGGGGGGCGGGCCCGGTGTAGGGGCACCCCTTGCGGGTGCCCCGCCCCGGTACGGGTGCCCCGCCCCGGTACGGGTGCCCCGCCCCGGTACGGGTGCCCCGCCCCGGTAAGGGTACCCCTTGCGGGTGCCCCGTTGTATCCGATTTCGTATGATGCAATCGCCCTGGCGCAGCAGCGATGCGACATGCCGCTTCACCCCAGGCGGGCCAAGGCGCTACTGCGCCCCTACGTGTCCGATCAAAACCTTTGCGCCTTCGCGCCTTTGCGTCAAAACTAGCGCCCCTTAAAAGAAGCCCAATTCGTCCCGCGCTTCTTCGCTCATCAACGACGGGTTCCAAAAAGGCGTCCAGACCAGGTTGATCTTGACATCCTCAAGGTCTTTGTACACATCCGCCAGCGCCATCACTTCGCGGCGAGCCTGATCAAGAATCTGCGGGCCAGCAGGACACGCCGGCGTCGTCAGCGTCATGTCAATGTCAACCTTTGCACCCTCTTCAACCACGTCAATTCGATAGACCAACCCCAGGTTGACAATATCCAGTCCAATCTCCGGGTCAATCACATTCTTCAGCGCAGCACGCACCATCTCTTCAGAAACCATGCTTCACACCTCAGGTCTATTCTTTGTACTTTCCACCAGACAGGGATAAATGTATGATACCATATCCCCGCTGGATGCAAAGGCTTCTCGGCAGGAAGACAAACCTATGCTCGAACTCTTGATCGATAATCCACTCCTCCTTCTCTTTGTCGTTTCAGCAATTGGCTATCTGATTGGGCGCATCAAAATTGGCGGCATCAGCCTCGGGGTTGCCGCGGTGCTCTTCGTCGGTCTTGCCTTTGGCGCACTCGACCCCGAACTGCGCCTCCCCGAGATTGTCTATCTCCTGGGCCTCGTGCTGTTCGTCTATACCATTGGCCTCAGTAGCGGCCCCGGTTTTTTTGCTTCGCTGCAACGCAAGGGGCTGCGTGACAATCTGCTGGTGCTCGGCATCATTCTCTTTGCGACCGGCCTAACCTTGCTCGCCGCCTGGATCCTCGGCCTCGGTGCGCCCGTCGCTGCCGGCATGTTCGCGGGGAGCTTGACCAATACCCCTGCCCTCGCCGGGGTGATCGAACAACTCAAAACGGGTGCCTTCGGGCCAGTCACCGAGGCGATCCTCGCCTATCCGGTGGTCGGCTATTCGGTGACCTACCCGATGGGTGTGCTCGGTATGATCATGGCGATCTATCTTCTCCAACGCCTCTGGAAGATCAATTATGCCGACGAAGCCCGCACGATGCCAGGGCTCAATATCGGTACCGAACACCTAGTCAGCCGCACGATCCGCGTAACCCGGCCCGAGATGGATGGACGCAATATCGGTGAACTGCTGCGCAACCAGCGCTGGAATGTTGTCTTTGGAAGAATCCAGCACGATGGGCTCGTCAATATTGTGACCAGCGACGCCTATCTGCGCCTCAATGATCTCGTGAGTGTCATCGGCCAGAACGAAGAGGTTGAACGAGTCGCCACCGGTCTCGGCGAGTTGACCCCTGAACAACTTGAACTCGACCGCCATACCCTCGATTTCCGCCGCATCTTTGTCTCCAATCCCGCCGTGCTCGGCAAACGCTTGCGTGACCTCGATCTGCCTCGTACCCAGGGGGCTATTATTACGCGGGTCCGCCGTGGCGATAGCGATATCCTCCCCCACGGCGATACCATTCTTGAACCAGGTGATCGCGTGCGCGTCGTCACCCGTCGCGAGAATCTTGAGGCGATAACCAAATATTTCGGCGACTCCTACCGCCATCTCTCCGAAATTGATGTCGTCTCCCTCGGCCTTGGCCTCGCCCTCGGGTTGCTCGTGGGGATGATCCCCCTGCCTTTGCCCGGCGGTATGCAGTTTACCCTCGGCTTCGCCGGTGGCCCGCTCATCGTCGCCCTCATCCTCGGCTGGCTCGAACGCACTGGTCCCATTGTCTGGAGCCTGCCGTACAGTGCGAATTTGACCCTGCGCCAGCTCGGGCTCACCTTCTTCCTCGCTGGCGTCGGGACACGCTCGGGCTACAGCTTTGTCAGTACCTTCAGTCAGGGCGGCGGCCTTGGTATCTTTATCTTTATTGCCGGCGCACTCATTACGGCTGCGTCCGCCTTCGGCCTCCTCATCATCGGCCACAAGATGCTCAAGATCCCGATGGGCATTTGCATCGGCATGCTCGCCGGGATGCAAACTCAACCTGCCGTGCTCGCCTTCGCAAATGAACAGGCTGGCAACGATTTGCCCAACATTGGCTACGCGACCGTCTACCCATTGGCAACAATTGGCAAAATTATCTGTGCACAAATGTTGCTCGTTCTTGTACAATAGGGGTACGGCTTCGGTCGTCGCTTCCGGGAGGGTCGTGCCTGACCGTGCCTCCATTGCGATCCGGTCTTCCTGGAAGCGTTACGCTGCCTTCCCAAGGTTACCCACCTGAGAGACCTATGCCTAATTCCCACGAAGACCATCAACCACAAGTCGCCAACCTGCACGTCCGCGAGTTCCAACCGCTCCTTGCACCGCTTGAGTTGAAGGCCCAGTTGCCCCTGCGCCCCGAGGCCGCTCAGACAGTGACCAGGGCACGTGATGCTATTCGCGCTATGGTGCGGGGCGATGACCAGCGCTTGCTGGTGGTGATCGGCCCATGCTCGATCCACGATCCCGAGGCGGCCCTCGATTATGCCCGACGCCTCGCTCGTCTGCATGATCAACTCGGCGACCAATTGCTGATCATGATGCGCACCTACCTCGAAAAACCGCGCACAACCGTTGGCTGGCGCGGGCTGATCAACGATCCGCGCCTTGATGGTAGTTTTGATATGCAGACTGGTCTCGCAACGGCACGCAGCATGTTGCTCGAAATCAATGCGCTTGGCCTGCCCGTTGCGACCGAAATGCTCGACCCGATCAGTCCGCAATACCTCGATGACCAGATCAGCCTGGCAACGATCGGTGCCCGTACCACCGAGGCCCAAACCCATCGCGCCCTTGCCAGCGGTGTCTCAATGCCGGTCGGCTTCAAGAATGGTACCGACGGCGGCATTCAGGTCGCCGTCAATGCTTGCGTCGCCGCCGCTGGTTCCCATAGCTTCCTCGGCGTCACCGAGGATGGTCGCAGCGCGGTGGTCAAAACGACCGGCAACCCCGATAGCTTTGTCATTCTGCGCGGCGGACGCCACGGTCCTAATTACTACGAGGAGTATGTCGTGCAGGCAACCCGCCTCATGCGTGAAGCCAACTTGCAGCCCGCCGTCATGGTTGATTGCAGTCACGCCAACGCCGAAAACGATTTTCGTCGGCAAGAGACCGTCTGGTACCGCGTCGTCGAGCAGATCGTCGCTCACCCAACGCCCATCATCGGTCTCATGGTCGAAAGCAATCTCCACGAAGGCAAGCAACCTCTGCTCGCCGACCGCAGTGCGCTCAAATATGGTGTCTCGCTCACCGATGGCTGCATCGGCTGGGAAACCACCGAACGCCTCCTCGTCGAAACCCACCACGCCCTCACTAAACGCTAACCCCCCTCTGCGCCTCCGCGGCTCTGCGTTAAAACGGTGGTTTTTTAACGCAGAGCCGCAGAGGTGCAGAAACGTGCGTCCTCACCGCAATAACAACGGCACAAACACCGTCTGCCGCACCGCAAGGTTCCACGTGTAAACATCGTTCGCCGGGTCACGCTCAGCCGGTACCGTCTCATTGAAGCTGGCACGAATCTGATAGCCCGCCCGCGCCTCTGGCCGCAACGCCAACGCCAGGCGCGTTACCCCAAAAGGCTCTAGCGTTACCATCTCATCCAGCAGCGTAAACGCCGTCCCCCCCGCCGGGATCGCTTCGACCTTCACCCGCGTTGTCACCGTGATCCCACTATTCGACACGTTCAACAACAGGTGATTGGTGATCCCCGGGGTCAGCCTCAACTGCGGCATCAGCGGATCAAACCCGCTTACCTCAAGATCACCCTCGCGCCACCCAAGGTTCACTTGCGGCGTATCAGTAACCTCAACCTCGACCGCAGCGCTCACCGTGAGCCCGTGCGTGTCTGTGACGCTGTAGGTCAACCGATGTTCGCCCGGTATCAGTGTCGTCTCGGTGATCCCATTGCTGCTCGCCAACTCTCCTTGCAACGAAGAACTCCAGACACCACTGGTGATCATGCCATCCTCACGATCATATGCCTCGGCCTTCAGATACCAACGCTGCCCAGGCAGACTGACATCGCCCGCTATCGGCGCAATGATCTTCACCTCCGGCGCAAGGTTCGCCTGCACCAACCCTCCCACGCTATCCTCAGCGCGGCGCAGCCCATCCGACGAGATGGTACGAAACACGATCCCTTCGCTCGCCGGTAGACTCTCGGTCGCAAGCACCAGTTCATCACCGTGCGCGAGGATCGGCAACGGCAACCAAGTCGCACCCTCGTCAGTACTGAAGAGCACCAGGTGCCGCACGGTCTGCCCCTCCTCCAACGGCGTATGCTCCCAGCGGATCGTTAGCGTCTCGGTCAACACGGTGCCAGGCGCTGGCGCAATGATCTGGCTGGCAAAGGGCGCCGTACCACGCCGCAGATCCAGCACATCAGTCCCGTCCTGCTGACGTCGTATCCGTACCCGCGTCACCGTCTCGGGAAGATCGAAGGTGGCCGCCCAGAAGTCACGCGCCTGATTCCCCATCCCCGCTGGCTCCACCGCAAAATCCTGAATATAGTCGAAGGCCGGCCCATCCGCATCATAGGGAATCAACTGATACCGATCCTGCTGCGGGGCACCACACGGCTGCATAAAATCGGGCGGGATCGGCGCAAGTGGTGGCAAGGTTTTGTCGCTCAAGTCGCCCAGTTCAAACGAGGTGATCGCCTCTGGCAAGAGCCGATAGCGCGTGTAGGTTTCGTTCGTCGGTTCGCAGACATAACGAAACTGCTCGGTAGGCCCATACATAGAGAGCCGCACCATCCCCGGGGCCGGTGTCCCCGCCTCCACCACCTGCCGACCAGCAACAGTTGGCAGCGTCAGCCTCCCCAGCAGGTACTCGTAAAAACCCTGGTAGGTTGACGGGATCACCCAGCTATACGCATTGCTATTACCCATCACATCAAACCAGTAGTCACGCGCCGCATACGGATAATCAGCCAGCAAAAAATGCTTGAAGGCAAACCGCGAATCAGGCGGCTCGGTTGGGTTGAACATCGTCATCCCGGCAAGCTCGATCCCCGACGGCGGGTACAACTGGTACTGTTCATTCGCAATGCCGGTGTACATCCCTGCCGCATGGCCCAACTCGTGCATAATCGCCGAAGGCTTCGCCTCATCAACAAAGATGATCTGGCGGCGCAACGGCAGACTCGCCCCGTCACCCCCCAGATTCCCGGCCGCCAGTGGCACCACCGCAACATCAAACCGACTCGTTGAACCCGAAATCGAACCCATCAGGTTCAACATGCTCGTCACACCCTGATTGAGGGTCGCCAGTTCATTCAAGAGCCCGACCCGCGTGAATAAGCCCGTCGGGCTGATGTACCTGACCGTCGGCACCCGATGGAGGATAAAGTCCGCCCGCCGCAATGGCAACATCGCGGGCAAATTCTGTTCGAGCCACGCCGCTGAACTTGCCGATCCAGGGGCCGTACGATTATAAAAAGGCATCCAGACCTGGATCGGTGCAATCGTGATGAACAATGGCCGGGGAAAGTTCGCCCGGTAGTTCAGCGTCTGTTGCCAGATCTTGCTCACCCGACCTGCCTCTTCATACTCGATCAAGCCAGTCGTATCAAGATAGAGCGCCACCTCCTGCGTCGCCTCACTCGACGGCGGCAAGACAAAGTTGATCGTCGTCGCCCCCCGGCTCACCGCCGAGGCACCGACCTCGTTGAGATCACGGTAGAGCAGCGGGACACCCCCCACGGGCAAGAACTTCGCACCATCAACCTCAAGCCACACCTTCACTCCACTCACCCGCCGATCACTCGTCACCAGGTCAAAGGTCAACAGGGTAGGAATATCCCGCATCAGCGGTGGTGCGCTCGCCGGGGCAAACGTATAGCTCAAGCTATACTGGCCCACCAGCGATCCCGCTAGCCAGAAGCGTGGCAAAAGCGCTTTGTCCGTCCGTTCTAGGCCATTTTCGCTCACCCCTGCCAGCGCAAACGGCATCCCGAGTTGTCCCGTTACCGGATCGAGCGGACGATTCCCAATTTTCGCGTAGCGATTCGTTAAAAACAGGCCCCCATGATTAGGGCGCTCAGTCGTGGTCAGCTTGCCACTCGCATCGCCATAATAGTTCTCCCCAATCGGAATGCGCGTCGGCGGCAGAGGTGTCCGGTAATCATCCCAGACCAGCGAACTAGAGCCCACAAAATTATTGTCACTGATCAACGGGTTCAGCCCACTCTCCTCAGTCCATAATGGGTGACGCGTAAGCCTCGTCGAGTCATTTTGAAACCAGAGAGGACCAGCAAACACATTGTCAGTCAACACCGCTTCACTGCGATTCACCAACTCAACGGTACTATAAAACTCATTGCCGATAAATGTCGGACTCGCTCCAACCACCGTCACCGTGCGCCGAAAAAAGCATTCTTGAAAGGTCAGGCCGCTCTCGGGTCGCATCTCAATATCAGTATTGATTGATGAGCCATCAAGCGTACTCAACTCGATGCGTAACGAGGTATCGCTGGCAAACCCGGTAAAGGCAAGGCTGATGCCCGGATTGATCCGCAGATACTCGATCTGCAGAGGCGGCGTATCAGGGCCAGCCGTAAAACTTTCAGAAAAGGCCGGCGTCCCCCGAAAGACCTTGCCAACCTCAGCCGTCTGTCCAGCAAGGAACCCTGGATCTTCAGGCACAACTACCTTGATCGCACAGGTATGGGTTCCACTGCCCACCTCAAACCGCCGGTAGATCTTCGGCTGCACCCGATTCGACAAAGAGAGCACCGTCTGATTGTCAAATAGCAGATCGACCTGCTGTACCTGCGCACGCCCCGAAAGGTCATATTCATACGATACATGCACCACCCCGGGGCTGATAAAATAGAAGTGGCAACTCCCCCCGTCAACCGCTTGCACCGGCACAACACTGCTCACCAACCCACCGATCAGCAATCCAATCAACAGCACCGTACGGAAGATTCTGGTCTTCATAGTAAAACCTCCGGCTGCGGCATGACGTGAGCACCTGCAACATGATCAGCATAACCCGCCACAGGCACCAAGGCATTACAGTAGAGGCGCAGCAACCCCTGCGCATCTATTCATCATAACGTCATCCCACTCGCTACTGCGCCCGCCCATGCGGCGCAAAGAAGGGTGAGCTGACACCACACCCTTCGCGCCTTTGCGTCAAAGGGTCAGCTACACCACACCCTTTGCGCCTTCGCGCCTTTGCGTCAATTCGCGCCTTCGCGCCTTTGCGTCAAAACAACGCGTCTTCTGTACAAAGAGCTCGCTTACGCGCCCGTCACAAGTACCAGAACATTACCAGCATCTGCAAAACGTGCGTTATAATGTCAATCTGATTCTTCGCCTGCAACTGCCCACAGATCGTGAGCATTGCCCATGCCAAAGGAGTGCAAAGATGCGTGGAAGTCGTCAGCGTGATCGCCGTGACCGTGAAGAGCAGCAGCGCCAGGCTGAAATTGCCCAACGCCAGGCTGTTCGCAAAGTGCGGCAGACGATAGAACATATCGCCACAACGCTTGGCGAGACCGAAGAACGCCAGTTTGCCCAGATTACCCGCGTCGTCGAGGTGTGTGGCGTCGATGAGAGTATGTCCCTCCTCGAAGAGACGCTCCAGATTGAAGCGAATGGCGGCATGATGACCGCCGATGGTGAGCGACGGCGCTCACCTGGCGGGGCCTATATGACGTTGCTCAAAAAGCGCCTCAAAGAGAGCGGGCGCAAAGACGATCTCAAGCGCATCATCTAGGGTGTTATGTATACCATCCGTGCCTTCCACAATCAGTCTGTCAGGGAGACCGAGCCTCACCCGTCGATCGATCGGTCTCCCCTCGCGTTTCACCAACGCCTGCCCGGGTATACCCCGACACCGCTCATCGACGTGCCCGCGCTCGCCCACGAACTCGGCATTGCCCGCCTCTGGGTCAAACGCGAAACAAGCCGACTGGCCATGCCCTCTTTCAAGATCCTTGGGGCATCCTGGGCAGTCTATCAGGCCCTCATCGCCCAACTCGGCACCACGCCATCCTGGCAGAGTCTCGAGGAACTGGCCGCTGCGGTTGCGCCCCTCCAACCACTCACCCTCGCCGCCGCCACCGATGGCAACCACGGTCGCGCCGTCGCACGCATGGCCGCTCTGCTCGGCTGTCGCGCCCGCATCTTTGTCCCTGCCGGCACCGCCGAGGCCCGGATCACAGCGATTCAAGCTGAAGGTGCCGAGGTGCTGGTTGTCGAAGGTACCTACGATGACGCAATTATCCGCTCAGCCCAGGAAGCCGGCCCCCACTGCCTCGTCATCTCCGATACCTCCTGGCCCGGCTACGAAGCAATTCCTCGCCACGTCATCGAAGGCTATAGCACCATCGGCTGGGAAGTTGACGACGAACTCGAACGCCGCGACGAAGACCCGCCCGATCTCGTGGTTGTTCAGATGGGGGTTGGGGCGCTCGCTGCCGCCATCACCAGCCACTATCGGCGACCAGCCTATACCATGCCACCACGCATCATCGGGATCGAGCCGACGCGAGCCGCCTGCATTCTCGCCTCAATGGAAGCAGGCACACTGACAACGATCCCCGGCCCCCACGACTCAATCATGGCCGGGCTCAACTGCGGGGCACCTTCCCTCATTGCCTGGCCCATCATCTCAGCCGGCATCAATCTCTTTCTCGCAATTGACGACCAGTATGCGTGTACCGGCGTACGCCTTCTCGCGCAGGCAGGCATTCTCGCTGGCGAAACCGGAGCCGCAGGCCTCGGTGGGTTACTCGCCCTGCGTGACAACCCACGCATCGCCGCCGCCATCGGCCTCCGCTCTACCTCACGCGTCCTCGTCCTCTGCACCGAAGGGGCCACCGACCCCGACGCCCACGCCCGCATCCTTGCCAGCGATTGCCGCACCGACTGCCTCCACCGCCGCGCCTGCATGCCCACCCCGTAGGGGCACGGCTTGCCCGTGCCCCCGCCCCGCCGTTCCCCCGCCGTGCCGTGCCCCCGCCCCGCCGTGCCCCGCCCCGGCCCCGTACGGGCACGGGCAAGCCGTGCCCCTACGCCGTGCCCCGCCCCGGCCCCGTACAGGCACGGCTTGCCCCGTGCCCCTACGCCGTGCCCCGCCCCGGCCCCGTACGGGCACGGCTTGCCCCGTGCCCCCGCCCCACCCGTCTTTCACGTATAGAGTTTTTGCTACGCCGCTTTCTGATGCGGTGCAGCAGCGGCAGGCGTGTCGTGTGAGGTGTCAA
>NZ_LYXE01000064.1 GCF_002532075.1 Candidatus Chloroploca asiatica
TTGCTGGCCGCCTACTACGAGCGTCTGGCGACGCGCTGTCGCAGTCTGCCGTTGCAGGGCATCTACGAGCAGCGGAGTAACGCCGATAGCCTGATGCTTGACCTGGAACAGGTCTATACCCACCTGGCGACGACCGATCACACGCCGCGTGAGCGCGTTGACCGTGCGACGCTCGCCACGTTTGATGTCGCCGCGTATCTGGCCCAGCATACCGGTGATCATCTGCTGCCCCGTGATCAACGCACGCTGGTCGAGCCGGTCTTCCCGGTCACGGACGACCGCGATGAGGCAGGCAGCGCCCACGGCGAGGCGCTGGTGGCTGCATCCGACCCGGCTGGCATGCCAGGGAAGATGAGCCGCCTGCGCGACGGCCCGGTCGCCCTGTCGCGTGCGCGCCTCATCGACGATGCCAAGGTTGCCGAGGAACTCACCTTCCTGGGGCCAATGATCGTCACCGAGGCCATTGCGGCCAAACCGCACCTGGTGCTGCTTGGTGAGCCGGGCAGTGGCAAGAGTACCGCCCTGCGCTATCTGGCCTACACCCTGGCGCGCGCCGGACTCGATGCGCAGGTCGATCTGGCTGCGCTGCTCCCTGGCTGGACGCTCGGGCGTCTGGTGCCGATCGTGGTGCCGCTGCTGCCGCTGGCGCAGGCTTTCGCGGCCCACCCAGCGCGGCGCGGCGAGGCCGACGACCTCTGGCACTACCTGGTTGCGCATCTCCAGCCGGAGGGGGCCAGCCCAGGCCTGGCTGCCGCCGTGCACGAAGAGCTCGAAGCGGGCCGCGTGATCCTGTTGCTTGATGGGCTTGATGAGGTCGCCGGTGCGGAGTCGCGGCGCAAGGTGGTGCGGGCGGTGCAGTCCTTTGCCCAGCGCTTTCGCCGCATCCGCATGGTCGTCGCCTGCCGCGTGCG
>NZ_LYXE01000065.1 GCF_002532075.1 Candidatus Chloroploca asiatica
AGGGCACCCGCCAGGGGTGCCCGTACACCGGGGTACACCAGGCCCGGCCCCCGGCCCTGTCCCCCACCAGGGCACCCCTTGCGGGTGCCCTACAGGGCCGCCGTTTGCGCCGCTGGTTGCATGCACATGCTGCCACATAGAGCGTATTTTTTATCCGGTTTCGTATGATGCAATCGCCCTGGTCAAGCAAACCTCCTCCCTATACAAAAGCCCGGGCAGCCTGTATAATATCAATACCAGTTGATGTAAATCTTACAGGAGGCATGGTATGCACTACCCGTTGCGCATTCTCTTTCTCTGCACGCACAATTCCGCACGCTCACAGATGGCCGAGGCACTGACCCGCACGATGGGCAAAGGTGATTTCGAGGCACATAGCGCAGGCAACGAACCAAGCGGCATTCACCCCCTTGCCATCAAGGCGATGCAAGAAGTGAATATTGAGCTCACCGGGCAACGGAGCAAGCACGTCAGCGAGTATACCGATCAACAGTTTGATGTCATCATCACCGTCTGTGATCGCGCCCGTGAAACCTGTCCGACCTTCCCTGGCGAGCCCGAGTTGGTTCACTGGAGCTTTGAAGATCCGTCGTCAGTCGAAGGCGACGAAGCGACGCAGTTACGGGCCTTTCGCAATGCCCGTAACTTTATCCGTGACCGCCTGAGCCTCTGGCTCTTGAATAAGCGCAAGCTGCTGCGGGAAGCCGGCTATAACGTGGTTGTGTGATCCTACGGTTTGCTTCGGAGTGCCGGCTTTAGCTGGCTCATAGCTTTTACGCATGACATCAGGGAGTGCTAGGGCGATTGCATCATACGAAATCGGATACAACGGGGCACCCGCCAGGGGTGCCCGTACCGGGGCGGGGCACCCGCCAGGGGTGCCCGTACCGGGGCGGGGCACCCGCCA
>NZ_LYXE01000066.1 GCF_002532075.1 Candidatus Chloroploca asiatica
TCCATCGTGTCCTCCTGAAGCGTTCGATCATTCCTTCAGAAGGATACACGATGGGCTACCACTTTGACGTAGCCCTAGCCAATTCATGCAATGCTTGACAAATCACCCGCCGATTCCGCATACTAAAGGGACGTCTCATCATACCTAACAAGGCATATCGCATGGCTCCCAAGAAAGTCAAAGGCCCGCAGTTCATTCAGTACTTTGTGCCGCTGCTGGACGCACTCAAAGCGTTAGGCGGATCGGGCCGACCGAGTGAAGTGCGGGATCATATCGCCGAGCAATTGAAACTCCCAGAATCTGAACGTGCGTTGCTCAATGAAAGTGGTCAAGCACGATTCGATAATCACGTTCACTGGGCAAGGTTCTATCTTGCCCGCGCAGGATATATTGAATCAACCATCTACTGCCCTTATCGCACAAGAAAACACCTATCGCGTTCAACTCCTCGACCTTATTCGACATTTACCTCCGGCGAGCTTCGAACGATTATGTCAATTCTTGCTCCGTGCCGGTGGGTTTGAACAAGTTGCGGTCACGGGACGTTCGGGTGATGGGGGGATTGACGGGCATGGTGTGCTCCAACTCAACTCGTTTGTGAGCTTTAAAGTACTCTTTCAATGCAAGCGCTATGCGGGTTCAGTTTCCCCATCACAAGTTCGCGATTTCCGAGGAGCGATGATGGGGCGTGCCGACAAAGGTATCATTCTTACGAGCGGCACCTTTACTGCGGAGGCGAGGAAATTGGCGCCTACTTCGTGGAGTGGCGGTCCGCGCCGGACGACCAAACCCTGGGGGTCGTCGACTTCTCGATCTTCCCGCACCTGGACTACCCCGGCTTTGCGGGCAATACCCTGGCCGACGCAGAGCGGTGGGCAGCCGACATCGCAGGTCCGGCGTACGCGATTGACGACGAGACCGCCCTCAAAGTGGTCGATGGTGTTGTCGAAGTTGTCTCTGAAGGTCATTGGAAACGATTTGCACACTTTTGCAGACAACAGCGTCGAATTATGCTACTATATCCTCTATGCTAAACGATCAACACGCTGCTGACAGATCTTTCACACGCCTCAAAGCCTACCTCGTCCACCTCTATACCGCCTCGACGACGGTGCTACTGCTGCTCTCAACCCTCTTCCTGCTGGATGGGCAATTAACCGCAGCGCTCTTTACGATGCTGCTCTGCATTATCATTGATGGCACCGATGGAATGTTGGCGCGGCGCTACAATGTCAAGAAGTATGTGCCTGAAATTGATGGCCGTGCCATGGATGACGTGATCGACTTTGTAGCCTACGTCTTCCTCCCTGTGCTTTTTATGGTCAAAGCCGAGATGCTGCTCCAGCCAGTGCTCCTCTTTGGGTCATTGCCATTGCTAGCAAGCGCCTTTGGCTTTGCGCGGGTTGATGTGAAGCTCGATGACGAGGGTTTCTTCCTGGGCTTTCCCTCCTACTGGAACCTGCTCGTTGCCTACCTCTACCTCATCAGTGTGCCCGCCTGGCTCAACACGGTGATCGTGATCATCCTCTCCATCCTGGTCTTCATCCCGACACGCTACATCTATATCACCCGCTTACCGCGCTACCGCATGCTCCACCTGGCCGGAGCCACGATCAGCGGCATCTTTTTGCTTGCCGCCGTCCTGTCCACCGAAACGCTGCGGACTCCCCTTGCTCTGATTTCACTCATCTATCCTATCTTTTACATAATCCATTCATTGCGCCTCAACCGCGCAGCGCGTTAAATACGGGCACGGCACCGCCGTGCCCCGACACTTGCCACAGCCATATTGATAGACTAGAATGTACCTGAGAGCAATTGTAGACGTGCGTCACCAGGTACATAGTGCTTGAAGGATCCTTTCTGTGAGAATTGCTGGCAATTATACGTTTGAAGCAACCCGCGAAGAGGTTTGGACCGCCCTCAATGATCCCGAGGTGCTTGCGCAGACGATCCCGGGTTGTCAACAACTGGATGAAGTGGCGCCCCATCACTACCAGACAACCCTTAAGATCGGGCTTCAGGCTGTCCGCGGTGTTTATATCGGTACCGTCCAGATTGATAATGTGGTCGCCCCCGAGTCCTACGATCTCCATGTCGATGGCAAGGGCAGCAATGGGTTCCTCAAGGGGGCCGGTACGATTAAGCTTCGTACCGATGGCGTTGAAACGATTCTTGATTATGGGGGCGAGGCCCAGATCGGCGGGAAGCTTGCGAGTATCGGGCAACGCTTGATTGATGGCGCCGCTCGTACGTTAATCAACCAGAGCCTCAAGGCCCTCGAGCAGCAGATTGTGTCGCGCCGCTTTGCCCACGCCACTGCCCACACTGCTGAGGTCGACCAGGCAGTGGCCGAGGCGCTCCACGAAAGATCAGCTGTGACCGAAAACCTTTATGCGCCACCACTCTCTCCCAACATGCCTGCACCACCAGAAACTCAGCCTGCAGCAGTGCAGGTGCCACTTCCTCCCGATGTGGTACGCCGCTCAATTAAGGTTGAACCAGGTCAAGGGCTGACCGAGACGGCCGTGGTGCGCGGGGCGGTCGAGGATTTCCTCAAGCAGAACCCGGCAACGCCCTGGCTTATTATTGCCTTTCTCGTTGGTTACTTGCTCGGTCGTCGTCGCTAAAGCTCTGAACCCTGAACCCTTGTCTAAAGAAAGGTATCCTGTGACGCGAATTTCGCTGACCGTCAATGGTCGCCCATACCAAGGTGAGGTTGAACCACGGACGTTGCTCGTGACTTTTTTGCGTGACCATCTGCACCTCACCGGTACCCATATTGGCTGTGATACAAGCCAGTGCGGTGCCTGTGTGGTTCATCTCGATGGGATCAGTGTCAAGGCCTGTACCGTGCTGGCCCTGCAGGCCGATGGTGCTACTGTGACAACCATTGAGGGCCTTGCCCAGGATGCGACGTTGCATCCGTTGCAAGAGGGGTTCTGGGCTGAACATGGGTTGCAGTGTGGGTTCTGTACCCCTGGCATGATTATGTCAACTTTTGATCTCTTGCAGCAGAATCCCGATCCCTCTGATGAGGAGATCCGGCACGCCCTCGAGGGCAATCTCTGCCGCTGTACTGGCTATGAGAATATTGTGCGTGCGGTACGCTATGCCGCCCAACAGATGCAGTCAAACCAGAATGCCTAGTCCTCTGAGCCAGGAGTTGCGATGATCCCGAGTCCTTTTGCTTTCTATGCGCCGGCTCGTCTTGATGAGGCGCTTGACCTTTTGCAGCAGTATGGCGATGAGGCCAAACTGCTCGCCGGCGGCCATTCCCTCTTGCCGACGATGAAGCTCCGCCTCGCTACGCCTGCGGTGCTCATCGATCTTCATAAGATCCCTGACCTGGTTGGCATTACTGTTGACGAGCGGGTGACCATCGGGAGCATGACAACCTGGAGTGCGCTCGAAGCTGATGCGACGCTCTGCGCGGCTGTACCGGTGCTCGCTGCGACGATCCGGCTGATCGGGGATCGCCAGGTGCGTAATCGTGGCACCCTCGGTGGGGCGCTGGCACACGCCGATCCCGCCGCCGATGCACCCGCATTGGTGCTCGTGCTCAATGGAACGCTGACGATCTATGGGCCTGCCGGCATACGCACTGTCGCCGCTAAAGACTTTTTTGTTGATCTGTTGACGACTGCGCTCGCCCCCGATGAGATCCTCACTGCGATCACGCTTGACCGCGTTGGCCCCGATGAAGGAGCGGCCTATCTCAAGTTCGCCCATCCCGCCAGTCGCTATGCCCTCGTCGGCGTCGCAGCTTTCCTGCGGGTCGAGGCTGGTCAGATCACCGCCTGCCGTGTGGCGGTTACTGGTGCCGGGGTGCGCGCTGAACGCCTCACGATTGTCGAAGCCAGGCTGCTGCACCAACCGGCTCAAGCCGAGGTCTTCGCCGCTGCCGCCCAAGGTGCCGCCGATACGCTTGAGATCCTCGGCGATCTCCACGCCAGCGAAGCATATCGCCGTGCGATGGTTGAGGTCTATACCCGGCGTGCGCTGGAGGCCGCTGCCGCAAATCTGCGCGCATCGTGATTGATCCAAGGAGCCCCCTATGCGTCGCGTAACGTACATACTATGGATGGTGCTGATTGTCATGGCGCTAGGACTCACTGGTTGCAATAGCAATCAGGCCCTTCGCCCTGTGGTCTCACCTACGCCAACGCTAGTCATGGACGCGACGGAAGTATCCCCAACGCTTGCGCCGAGTCCGTCGCCAACGGTGCCGATCCCGTCACCGACCACAGCGCCCCCGACGCCAACGCCGTCACCCGTTGCCACGACGCCCCCCGCCGAGGCAATGCCTGGCAGCGAGATTCTCTTTCTCCAGACGGACGATCTGGTTGCGCTCGATGTCGCAACGCGCTCACTCCGTACTCTCGCTACTGCGGTCAGTGAGATGGCCGCAACCCCCGATGGCCGTCTGCTCGCCCTGGTGCGCACGGTCGATGCGCAGAACGAGCTCTGGCTCGTGGCGCGGGATGGCTCGGGTTTGCAACAGGTGACATCCAACAATCGTTTTGCAAGCACGCTGAGTTGGGCCCCCGATGGTCAAACCATCGCCTACACCTCGGCAACGATGGCGCGCCCGAGTTTGCCCGAATGGGCCGCCTGGAGTCGCTGGTGCGCCGAGGCCGAGGTGCGCCTCCTTGATGTCGCTTCAGGTGAGGAACAAACCCTCGGCAGTGGCTGCGAACCAGCCTTTAGCCCGACCGGACGCCGCCTCGTGTATGCAACCCCGCCCGAGTATACGCTCAATGGACTAGCTTTTCGCGGTGCCGCCAATAGTTTGCGGATGCTCAATCGCCAGGGCGATAACGGGTGGGATATTGCGCTCTCTGACGGCGCGGGCGGCTTTCCCCAGGGTCACGCCCTCTATGCGCCGGCATGGTCGCCTGATGCCCTGACCATTGCCTATCAGCGTTTCCTTGGCTATCAGACGCTCGTTGATTTCAATCTGACCGAGCAGACGAGTTCGTTTGATCGCCGCGGTGAGCCGCTGAACCTCGGGGCAGGTTGGGCCGAACCACCCCGCTATGGCCCTGGCAATCGCCTGGTCGCCATCACCGAGTATAATTTCAGCGATGCTCGTGGGTTTACCGGCTATGATGTCTGGTATACGACGCTGTTGCAACTCGGCGAGACGGCGACCGCGATGATGCCTGACCGCGAACTGACGCTGAGTGCAAGCCCGCTCACGACGCTCCCACATGCGCGTACTGTCGCCTGGTCGCCCGATGGTTCGCAATTGGCCGTGCTCTTGCCGCCTGACTGGAAACCCGCTTTGAGCACCTTCGAGCCACAGTTTCCCGACGTTGAAGCCGGTGAACTCTGGCTCTGGTCACCTGAAGCCGATCCATCTGAACGACTGGCACAGGATGTTGCCTTCACGTCGCCGGTACTCTGGCTGCCGCCACCGCCCGTCATGACGGTCAGTAGCGCCGAGATTGCCCTCGCTGTCCCTGCCGAGTGGGAAGAACGGCGCGGCCCAGTAGATTACCGCATCGCCGATGGCCCCGATAGTCGCGTGCTTGCCTCCCGCCTGGTCGCCGGAGGGCCTCCTGGCGGTTCCATCACGCTCTTCCCCGAACTGATCCTGCCCGATGCGACCCTCGGCGAGCCGCTCGTCTTGCCCGATGGCAGCATGGTGCGTGAGGTGCGAGGCATAGCCCCCCAAGGCGAGAGTGTCGCCGGAGCGTTGCGCATCAGCCGCAATAATCAGGTCGCCTCACTCTACCTTGCCCCAACCGAGACATGGTTGCTTGATCGGCCCTTCGCCCTCGCTGTGTTAAGTGGATTATAATAGGCCTATGATTTTTATCGCCACGCTTCGCCCCTTGCTCCTCAGCCTCGGGGCCTCACTTATGCTGTTTGCCTGGCTGTCAGCTTGCACGATGCCCGGCGCGGCAACCCCAACCTCGCTTCCCGACCCACCCGCTGCGCCATCCGAGGTGGTGCCGCCAACCCCGACGCCCTTGCCGCGTGGCGGCGAATTGACGATCCGCCTCGCCGCCGAGGTGCCCGCGTTGCGTCCCTGGCAGCCTCGCTCTCGCGACGAAGAGCAGCTTGCCGCGCTCCTCTATAGTGGTCTGCTGCGCCTCGACAGCCAACTGCGGCCTGTTCCGGATCTCGCCGAACGCTGGACCACCGATGCCGATGGGCGCGTGCTGACTTTTACCTTGCGCAGCAATCTCACCTGGCACGATGGCGAACCCCTCACCGCCGCCGATGTGCTCTTTACGCTGGAACGCCTGCGGAGCCTGCCGCTCACCACGACGGCCTTGCTCGCCGATCTGCGCTATATCAGTGGAGCGACCGCCCCCGCCCCCGATACCGTCGTGATGACCCTGACAAGTCGTTTTGCGCCCATCCTTGCGACGATGGCGCTGCCGATCTTGCCTCGCCATCAGTTGCTCGACCAGGATTTTGCCGCTTTTAATGCCTGGGAAACACCCGTCGGCAGTGGGCCGTTTCAACTGGCCAGCGATGCGCCCGGCCGTACGCTGGTGCTCGAACGGTTCGAGCGCTATCATCACGGGGCGCCGTTGCTCGAAACGATCACTTTTCAGCTACTCGCCGATCCCGCGGCAACCCTGGATGAACTAAGCGACCAGCGCCTGTTGCTCGCCGAATTGCCGTGGTCCCCGACGCTGACCCCGCCTGCCGGGGTGCGCGCCTCGGCCTACCCCGAGAATGGCTACTATTTCGTCGGCTTCAATCTGCGTGAAGGACGGCCCTTTGCCGATCTCCGTCTACGGCAGGCGCTCGCCCTGGCCCTCGACATCCCGCGGTTGGTCGAAAGCGCCACCAAAGGCCAGGGCATCACCTTCGGCTCGACAGCCCTCCCCGGCTCATGGGCCGATCTCACCCCTGCCCGCGCAACACCGGTCAACCTCGAAGCCGCCCGCACACTGCTCGATGAAGCCGGCTGGATCTTGCCTGACGGCGCAACGATCCGCCAGCGCGATGACACCACGCTGACCGTGAGCCTCTATGTGCGCGACGATGACGAGCGCCGCCTGCTTGCGGCCCGCCAGATCGCCGCCGCCGCTGCCACGATCGGAATGGCGATCCAGGTTGAAACCGGTAGTTTTGACGAAGTGATCCGGGCGCGCTACGCCCCACCGTTTGCCTTTGATCTCCTGATGGGCGGCTGGATCAATGGCTCAGGCGACCCAAGCTTTGGCGATGTCGCCTTCTATGACCCCGATGATTTTGCGCTCTTCCACTCGAGCCAACTCAATCAGGGCGACGCCGATACCCGCGCCACACGGAACGTCGTTGGCTATCGCAATCCCGCCTACGATGCCAGCGCCGAAGCCGCCCGCCAACTCTACAACCTTGACCAGCGCGTAGCGGCGCTCAGACAAACCCAGACGATCATCGCCGACGATCTGCCCTACCTCTTCCTCTGGGTTGACCAGATGCCCGTTATGCTCAACGAGGCGATCACCACCCTCGATGGCCCGATCGACCTCAGTGCACCACGCTACTACTGGAACATCGAACGCTGGTACCTCCAACGCTAATTCTTTTGACGTAAAGACGCAAAGACGCAAAGGTACCTAAAAACCTCTGCGCCTTCGCGCCTTTGCATCAAAACCTCCGCGCCTCTCACCCAGGCTTCCGCGCCTTCAACGCCAGCGTCACAAACGTCCGCTCAGTACCCCGCAAACGGTCATTGCGCGCATCAAAGAGCCGAAACAGCCCCACGCCGAGGTTGATCGGGTTCAAGGGGCTACCGCTGTTGCGCTCGCCACGAAAGCGGTCAGCACTATCACGCAGCCCTTTGGGCAACAGATTGCGCTCGATCAACGGCTTGCCAATACTGTACACAATGAAATGGATAAACGGGAAGGAATAGTGGGTCTGTTCTTCCACCACCTCGACCGTGAAACCAGCCTCACGCACCGCCTCACGTAGTTGCTCAGGCAGATACAGGCGCTCGTGGTTGCTCCAGATGCCGGTAATGGGACCGGCACTGGTGATCGGTTGACCACCAAACGCCTCGATCGTCTTATTGATCGGATCCCACCAAAAGGGGTAATTGGCGTGCGGCACACTGATCGCCAGGATGCCACCAGGCTTCAGAATGCGCCAGATTTCGCGCAGTGCCCGGCGATCATCCTGCAAATGCTCCAGCACCTCACTCATCAGCACCTTATCAAAACTCGCATCAGCAAAAGGCATCTGATGAATATCAACCTCCGACAAATCGGCGGGCACCTGCTCGCGCTCGGCCCAGTGCAAACGCTCACGATCGCCATCAACGCCGATCAGGTTGAGTCGGCGGAGACGGCCCATCATCATCAGATAGACGCCCATCCCGCAGCCGCAATCGAGCACGGTTTCGCCATCGTGGAGCTCGAGGAAGCCGAGCAGCGTCGGCGCACGGCGACGATAGGCCATATCAGCCTCGTTGCGCAACAACTGCCCAAGCAACGCCCGATCGTCGGCAGAAAGCCCGGTGTGAGCCTGAGGTGTACTGTTAAGCGAATGCAGCGAAGTTGCCGCCGTCATCGGTCCTGCCGCTAGGGCCGGCCAGGAACCACCGACCAGCCGACGTGATACCCGTGCCCCAAAATCAGCCCGACTCCGCGTCTGCACCAACCTAGCCAGCAACTGCTCATACGCATTCATCGTTTGATCCGTATCAAAGATCCGCCGCACCACATCTCGGTTCGGGCGATAACGCTCACGCTCGGCCAGGGTCGCCAGCAGCGTCCGCGCCAGACCCGGCGGATCGTGCGGCGGCGCAAGTTGCCCAAAACCGGTCTCACGCACCACCACCCGCGCCCCAGGAATATCCGTTGCCACCACCGGCGTCCCACAGAGCAGCGCCTCGACCTGGGTAATCGCCATCATATCGGTATGGCTGGGCAGCACAAAAAGATCGAGCATCGCATAGAAACTGGCAAGACGCTGGCGATCTTTGATCAACCCCAGAAAGGTGATATGCTCCTGCTGAGCCTCGATCAGCGGGCGACAGAGCGCATAAAAATCATCGTAGACCACATTGCGCTCGCCAGCAAAGACCAGATGCGCCTCGGGCACTTCGGCGCGGATCAGCGGCAGGGCCCGCAACAGATCATCAAAGCCCTTCTCACTGACCCAGCGGCCCCCAAACCCGATCAAACGCCGGTCAGCCAGCCCAAGTTCCTGCTTCCAGGCAGCGGCAGCGGCGGGATCGGGCTCAGGGAACTCAACCGGCGGCAAAATACAGGTCAGCTTTGCATGAAAAGGCCAGAGCAACCGCGAATGACGGGCATAATCCTCACTATACGAGGTAACACCATCGGCGAGGCTTGCAGCGGTACGCAGCACCTGAAACGCCGTCTGTTCCAGCAACTGTTCAACAGGGCTATCCGGCATCACCACATCGCCGTGATGCGTCATCAACAGCGGCCGCCCCAGGCTCCGACAGAGCAGTGCAACGAGCGGGGCTTCGGGCAGCGGCGTATGGATCTGCACCACGTCATGGTCAGCAATCAGGCGTGCGGCAGCCCAGGGAAACGCCGGCGTCACCATGCCCCGGCTAAAGCGCGAGACCGGTTGCAAACGCACGACCCGCACCCCATTGAGCATCTCATCACGGGCAAGGTCGAAAGCATGGCGACTGGTTAACACCGTCACCTGGTGCCCACGTGCGGCCAGATGCTCGGCCACCCGTACCGCGTGGACGGTCAACCCCGTCCAGTGGGGGTGGTAATAGGTCAAGACAATCAAAATCTTCATGGTGTTTCGGGGAGCACAAGCTGGGCGAGGGCGGCCTCTTCGCGGGCGCGCATCAGAGCGGCATCGTCAGGGCCACGTTCGTGATCATAGCCAAGCAGGTGCAACATACCATGAACCGTCAAATAGGCGAGTTCGCGGTCAAGGCTATGGCCATACTCGTGCGCCTGCGCGACGACCCGCTCATACGAAAGGGCAACATCACCGAGATAGCGCACCGCATCGGGTTGGGCCACAAACGCGGCACCATCGCCATCATCAGCAAACGAAAGCACATCTGTCGGCTCATCAAGGCCCCGAAAATCACGATTCAGGGCTTGCAGGCGCGCATCATCGGCGAGCAACACACTCACCTCAAGCGGGCCAGCGACACCTTCAACCTCGAGCACAGCGGTAACGGCCTGCTCAACCAGGGCCAGATCAAGGCCTGCCTCAGCGACCACTGCCTCCAAGCCATCTTCCACCAGTACATCAATCTGATAACGACACATACACCATCAACCAGACAGGCGCAGGCCCGACAGATAATCAAGCGTGCAACACAAAGGCTTGCAGCTTACTGATGCTCCTCATCACGAAAAATCAGGTTCTGCACCTGCACCAACACATCACGCTCGCGGGCAAACGAAACGCGCACCACCGCCTCATCAAGAGGAAACCAGCGCGCATCGTCCACTTCACTCTGCTGAGGGCGAACCTCACCCCGCTCATAGCGTATCAAAAAAAGATCGACATACTTATGCACCCGGGAAGGCCCGGCACGAAACCAGTACTCGATCGTCGCCAGGTGACACACAATCACCCCTTCAAGGCCAGTCTCTTCAGCCACCTCGCGCAACGCAGCCGCTTCAGCCGTCTCACCGCGATTAACGTGACCTTTGGGTAAACCCCAACGGCCGCCCCGATCCGTAGCAATCAGGGCGACCTCGATCTGATCTTGAAGCACACGAAACATCACCCCACCCGCAGAATAGGCAGTACGATGGGGAAGCGCGTGATTGGAACGTGCGGGCATAGGCAAAGACTTTTTATCAGCCACGCTTGATACTGCGCCCAGCGCGCATATCCCAGTAGGTATTAATCGCATAATGGATGCGCTGACGCGCAACATCAACATGCTCCCAGCCTACCGGCTCCACCCGCGTACCCTCAAGATCCTTGTACACCGTAAAGAAGTGCTCGACTTCCTTCAAATAGTGCGGCGGAAGATCGGTATAATCCTGGAAACTCGCAAAGAACGGATCATACTGCAACACCGCCAGGATCTTGTCATCAGGTTCGCCCTTATCGAGCATCCGGAAGACCCCGATGGGGCGAGCTTCAACGATACAGCCCGTGAACGTGGGCAAGTTCGTCATCACTAGCACATCAAGAGGATCATTATCGTCGTAGTATGTCTGGGGAATAAACCCATAATCACCAGGGTACTGCACGGCTGAATAGAGCACCCGATCGAGTTTGAAGGCCCCAATCCGCTTATCGAATTCGTACTTGTTCCGTGAACCTTTGGGAATCTCTACAACCGTGTGGATCACATCGGGAACACTTGGCCCCGGATCCAGATCATGCCAATAATTCTGCATTGTCGGCCCCTCAATAGACCCTTCTTGCACAAACATCGCCATTATAGCATGTCATAGCTCTTCAGCGGCAGCCCTATGCACCGTAAAGCAATGTCACGGTGCGATCCCCGCCCGCCTCGCGGACCGGCAGCCCTATGCACCCTACCTAAACCAATATTTGGCTAGGTGGCGGGCGCACGCCCGCCACCTAGCCAAATGGATAGCATCCTCCACTAGACCTGATAGCTTCCATCATCACAAAGAAATGCTATAATACAGCAAGATCTGGCTGTGATAGAATACACAAAGGCTGTGCGCCTCATGAGGAGGTTGTAACCCTCCCGGAAAGATTGCTGCACGTGAAAGAGTTTTTCCGCCGAACCAAAAAGAGTTTCCCCGCTGATCAGAGTAGCGAACAGGCCCAGATCCCCGATGACCTCTGGGTGAAGTGTTCCTCATGCCGCGAACTGATCTATCGGAAAGAACTGAACGACAATCTCAAGGTCTGTCCCAAGTGTGGCCACCATATGCGTATGAGTGCCCGCGAGTGGATCGGCCTGCTTGATGTTGGCTCATTTAGCGAAACCGACGCGCACCTCCTGCCGACTGACCCCCTTGGCTTTGTGACCCCCGATGAGGCTTATGCGGATAAGCTGAAGAAGTCGCAACATCGCACCGGTCTCGCCGATGCCGTGCTCGCGGGTGTCGGGAGTATCGATGGGCTTTGGATGGCCCTGGCTGTCGGCGATTTCGCGTTTATGGGTTCGTCGATGGGTAGCGTCTATGGCGAAAAGATGTCTCGGGCCGCTGAACGCGGTGCCGAGCTTGGCATTCCCCTCTTGACCATCAATACGTCGGGGGGGGCGCGGCAGCAAGAGGGCGTCATCGCGCTGATGCAGATGGCCAAGGTGACGATGGCACTCAGCCGCCTCGCCGAGGCGCGTCAACCCCATATTGCTATCCTGGTTGACCCATGTTACGGCGGGGTCACCGCCTCGTATCCATCGGTCGCCGATGTGATCATTGCGGAACCAGGGGCCAACATCGGGTTTGCCGGCAAGCGCTTGATCGAGCAGATTATGCGCCAAAAACTGCCCGCTGGCTTCCAGACTTCCGAGTTTATGTTGAACCACGGGATGATTGATATGGTCACCCCGCGTGGCGAATTACGTGATGTCCTGGCGCGTTTGTTGCAACACTATCGCCGTCAGTCACCCCCGATGGAAGAAGGTGACGATGGGATGGAAGCAACTGACGCAACGCCGATCTATGTGCATGGGAGGGTCTGATGGATCAACTCGATACGCCCCATGTTCCGGTCGAGTTGACGCCCTGGGATCGGGTACAATTGGCCCGCCATCCCCAGCGCCCTCATTCGCTCGATTATATTTTCGCGCTCTGCGAAGATTTTGTGGAACTCCACGGTGACCGTCGTTTTGGCGATGATGCGGCAATCGTCGGCGGGATGGCCTCGTTTGGCAACCGGACGGTAATGGTGATCGGGCATCAGAAGGGCAATGATACCCGCGAGAATATGAAGCGTAACTTTGGCATGCCCCATCCCGAAGGGTATCGTAAAGCCCAACGCTTGATGCGCCACGCCGAAAAGTTTGGCATTCCTGTGCTCTGTTTTGTCGATACCCCTGCCGCCGATCCAAATAAAGAGTCGGAAGAACGCGGCCAGGGCAATGCGATCGCCGAGAGCATCCAACTGATGACGGTGCTCAAGACACCAATCGTCGTGACGGTGATTGGCGAAGGTGGAAGCGGTGGAGCCCTCGCGCTTAGCGTTGGCGACCGCATCTTGATGCAGGAAAACTCGATCTATTCGGTCGCTTCACCCGAGGCCACGGCCTCGATCCTGTGGCGCGATGCCGCCCGCGCCCCCGATGCAGCACGAGCCCTCAAATTGACCGCCCAGGATCTCTACGCGCTCGAAATTATCGACGAGATCATCCCTGAAGTCCCCGGTGGCGCCCATACCGATCGCCTCGCAACCATGGCTACGGTCGGTAAACGCATTGCGGCGCACCTTGAAGATGTCTGCGCCCTTGACCTCGAAATTCTGATGCGTCAGCGCTATGACAAGTATCGCCGCATCGGACATTACGAAGAGCAGCAGAGTTTCGCTGGGCGCGGGTTCTTATAATACACGCCCAAAACTTGTTGCATTGCACGAAAAAAGCCAGCTACGCTGGCTTTTTTCGTGCAATGCAACCGGATAGAGCTCATCTAGGCGCTTAATCCCGTCTTTACCTCGTCTTAATACTTCATTGACCCCCGATTAATGCAACTCTAGTACGATACCACAACAGCTTTTTCAAAATCAATTCAACGTATACGCACCATGATGTGCAACCGAGTCACCGCTTCAATGATGCGTCATGTGAACATGACGTGCTGTCGGGTATAAGCAATGCTTCAACAACAAACTCGCCATGTGACCATGCGCGAACGACGCGAATGGCTTCTCTTTGCGCTGTTGATTGGCCCCAACCTCTTCTTGTTCGGGGTGTTTACCTACTGGCCCTTGCTCTACAATTTCTACCTCAGCTTTGTCAGTTGGAATTTTTTGCGGCCCAGGAAACGCTTTGTCTGGTTCGAGAATTATGTCGACGTCTTTAGTCAAGCTCAGTTCTGGACGATCGTCTGGAATACCGTCATCTTTGCGCTCTTTTCGGTGGGCCTGACCCTGCTCATTGGGCTTGCCCTGGCCTTGTTGCTCAATCAGCCCCTGCGCTATCGCAATGGGGCCCGCGCCGTCCTCTTCTCGCCCGTCATTATGTCGGGTGCCGTGGTGGCAGTGGTCTGGAGCTATATCTTTGATCCGCGCTATGGTCTCATTGATCAGTTGCTGGGTCTGATTGGCCTCAATTCGCCAAACTGGCTCGGCGATCCGGCCTGGGCGATGCCCGCCGTGATTATGGTCTATGTCTGGAAGAATCTGGGCTATGCCGTCGTCATCTATCTCGCCGGTCTTCAGGGCATTCCCCGCGAACTCTATGATGCAGCACGTGTGGATGGGGCTGGCCCCTGGGATCGTTTCTGGCATGTGACCCTGCCCGGGCTTTCTCCCGTAGCCTTCTTTCTCTCAGTGACCAGTATCCTCGCTACCTTTCAAGCTTTCGATATTATCAAGGTACTGACCAATGGCGGCCCGGTGATTGCCACAACAACGCTTATCTTTCATCTCTATGATCTCGGTTTTGTGAGCTATAACGCTGGCGAGGCTGGGGTGATCGCGATCGTGCTCTTTGCCATCATGCTCATCCTGACGATCATTCAACTCCGCTATCTCGAGCAACGGGTGGCCTACAGTTAAGCCCGATGATGCGGCAGGCAACCTACCTGGGAGAAAAGACAATGGCTCTGAGTGAAGAAATCACGCTGACCCGCACCATCGAAACGAGTTGGCGTACGCCACGGCTCTGGCGCTTCGCCGGGTATCTCGCGATGCTTGCGACTGTGATCGTAATTGGCTTGCCCGTCTACTGGACGGTGAGTGCGGCGTTTAAGACGACCGGCGAAATTTATCGCATTCCGGTCACCTGGCTGCCAACTGAACCGACCCTGGCGAATTTCCCCCAGGCCTGGAATGCGGCTCCCTTTGAACGTTACTATCTCAATAGCTTCATTACAACCCTGGGAGGCATGACCGCTGAAGTGATCCTGGCGATTATGTCGGCCTATGCCCTCGCTTTCCTGCGCTTTCCCCGCAAACAACTGGTCTTTTTGCTCTTGCTGGCAGCCTTGATGATCCCGGTCGAGATCACCATTGTGCCCAATTACCTGACCGTCGCCCGTCTCGGCTGGATCAATACGTACGCGGGCATTATTATTCCCGGTGCCGCGATTGCCTATGGCACCTTCCTGCTGCGCCAGGCGTTTCTCTCACTGCCCTACGAGGTGATCGAGGCGGCTCGCGTCGATGGGGCCGGGCATCTGCGCATTATGTTCAATGTGGTGATGCCGATGGCCCAACCAGCTATCGTCACCATGGCCCTGCTCTCGATGGTCGCCAAATGGAACGATTTCCTCTGGCCCCTGCTTGTGACGAATACCACCAATATGCGTACCCTGCCCATCGGCATCTTCTGGCTCCGCAATAGCGAGGGCCTGATCAACTGGGGCGTCATTATGGCTGGTTCACTCTTTTTGATTATCCCTGTGCTGATCGTCTTTCTAATGGTTCAGCGCTATATCGTTGATGGCATCGCTGCTGGTGCGGTCAAAGGGTAATGTAGGCACCGCTGGGGAAGAAAGAAGCCCCGTGTGCACATAGATTTCGTGAGGAGAAAGGAGTCCGTGAAATGGATCAGCTGAAGTTGACGCGGCGACAGATGCTACGGATGATGCTCGCTGGAGGCAGCGTGGCAGCCCTCGCTGCGTGTGGGACGTCCCCGGCGGCCCCAACGGCCCCCACCGATGCCCCAGCGGCCCCGGCCGCCGCCACAGGCGCTCCGGCCCAGGTGAGCCAGACCGGTTCAACCGTAACGATTACCTACTGGGGTTCGTTCAGTGGCAATCTTGGTGAAGCCGAGCAAGCTATGGTGCAACGTTTCAACGAGTCACAGAGTGATATTGTCGTTGATTACCAGTTCCAGGGAAGCTACGAAGAGACGGCACAAAAATATACCGCTGGCCTGCAGGCGAATACGATACCCGATCTCATCCTGCTTTCGGATGTCTGGTGGTTCGGGTTTTATGTCGCCGGTGCGATCAGTGAACTCGATGGATTGGCACAGCAGGCCGGGTTGGATTTCAGTGACTACGAGCCAGTCCTGCTCAACGAAGGCAACCGCCAGGGCAAACAGTTCTGGATCCCCTTTGCCCGCTCGACTCCGCTCTTTTATTACAACAAAGACCTCTGGGCCGAGGCGGGGTTGCCTGATCGTGCGCCCGAGACCTGGGCCGAGTTTGGCGAGTGGGCCCCACAGTTGCTTCAGCGCGAGGGGAACACCTTACGTCGCTCGGCGTTTGTGCATCCCGATGGGGCCAGTTACATCGCCTGGCTCTTCCAGGGCGTCACCTGGCAGCACGGTGGGAAGTATTCGAATGACGACTTCACGATGACCATGACTGACCCGAATACGATCCGCGCCGCCCAGTTTTATCAGGACACCGTGCGTGACCTGGGATGGGCCACCCTCGGGCAAGACATCAACCGTGATTTCCTCGGCGGGGCTGCCGCTGCGATGATGGCCTCGACGGGCAGCCTGGCCGGGCTAACAACAAATGCAACCTTCCCGGTTGGCGTCGGCTTTTTGCCCAAAGAGGCCAACTTTGGCTGTTGTACCGGCGGTGCTGGTCTGGCTATTCCGAGCGGCATTCCCGACGAGAAGAAACTGGCGGCCATGACCTATATTGCCTTTGCCACCAATACCGAGCAGGCCGGTGCCTGGGCGCGCGATACGGGCTATATGCCGGTGCGTATCAGTACCAAACAGACACCGGATATGGTCGCGTTTTTCGAGGAAAATCCGAACTTCAAAACAGCCGTCGATCAGTTGCCCCTGACTCGCGCCCAGGATGCTGCCCGCGTCTTTGTCCGCAACGGCGACCAGATCATTGGCAAAGGCCTCGAGCGCATCATTGTGAACGGGGAAGGGCCCGCTACCGTGTTTGCCGATATTGACGCTGAACTGACCCGAGCAGCCGAGCCGATCCTGGAGGATCTCCGCGAGGTTGAGGGATAAAAAAGGAGGCGTCTCGGCCAGCACGTGCTGGTCGAGACGCCTCCTTTTTTGAGCTAGTCTTGCTCGCGGCGGCGTGGGCGCGGGCGATCGCCACTGCCACTACGTGGCGGGCCACGGCGGTCGCCGCGGTCGCCCCCGCGGTCACCGCGATCGCTGCGCGGCGCTGCCCCGGCCGCCCGCCGATCATCAGCGGTTTCGCCGGTCAACACCGCCCGACGGCTCAGGCTAATCTTGCCCGTTCCCCCATCAACCGCGATCACCATCACATTGATCTCATCGCCGATCTGGATCACATCCTCAACATTCTCGACCCGAGTTTCGGCGAGTTCACTGACGTGAACCATGCCGTCTTTGCCGGGCAGAATATTGACAAACGCGCCAAACGGCTTGATGCTCACGACCTTGCCGAGGAAAATATCGCCGACCTTCGCCTCACGGGTCAGGCCTTCGATAAACGCCACCGCAACCTTGGCCCCTTCGCCATCACTGGAAGTGACAAAGACGCGGCCATCGTCTTCAACATCGATCTGCGCCCCCGTACTTTCGACAATGCCACGGATGGTCTTGCCACCAGGCCCAATGAGCGCCCCGATCTTCTCGACCGGAATCTGCAGCGAAATAATGCGCGGCGCATGTGGCGACATCTCGGTACGATGGCTAGGCAGCACCGCGTTCATCTTGTCAAGAATGAAGAGCCGCCCCTGACGCGCCTGCTCAAACGCCTCGGCCATAATCTCATAGGTAATGCCGGTCGTCTTGATATCCATCTGCAGACCGGTAATGCCCTCGGCGGTACCAGCAACTTTGAAGTCCATATCACCGAGCGCATCTTCGAGGCCCTGAATATCGGTGAGCACCTTCCAGCGGCCATCGGGATCGGTAATGAGACCCATCGCCACCCCAGCCACATGGGACTTCAGCGGCACGCCCGCATCCATCATGCTCAGCGACGAACCACAGACACTCGCCATTGACGATGAACCATTCGAACTGAGCACCTCGGAGACGAGGCGCATCGTATAGGGGAACTCGGCCTGTGTGGGCAGAACCGCGTGAAGCGAGCGCTCAGCGAGGGCGCCATGACCAATATCGCGCCGCCGGGGCGAACCCATCCGCTTGGCCTCACCGGTCGAGAAGGGCGGGAAGTTGTAGTGATGGATATAGCGCTTGGTCGTCTCGATCCCCAGGTCATCAAGGCGCTGCTCATCACCGGGCGAGCCAAGCGTCGTAATCGTCAAAACCTGCGTCTGACCGCGCGAAAAGAGCCCAGTACCGTGAACGCGGGGGAGCACCCCGACATCAATAGCAATCGGACGAATCTCGTGCAGCGCACGCCCATCAACGCGGAGGCCCTCGTCAAGAATGGCATCGCGCACTTCAGCCTTGAGCAACTTCTCGAACGCCTTGCTGACCTCTTTGCTGCGGGCAGCGAGCTCCTCTTCGGGCTCATCGACGGTAAAGTGGGCAACCACCTCAGCCTTGAGTGCACTGGTACGCTCTTCGCGCTCAGTCTTATCAGTACTTCGCACAGCCTCACGCAGACGGGGCCCCATCCATATGCTGATCGACTCTTCAAGTGACGTATCGGTGACTGGGGGAACAAACTCGCGTTTGGGCTTGCCGCAGAGGCGCACCAGTTCTTCTTGCAAATCACAGAGTTGCTGACAAACCTGATGGCCTTCAGTCACCGCCTGCAGCATCTGCGCTTCGGTCAACTCATACGCGCCGGCCTCAACCATCAACACCGCATCACGGGTACCTGCAACCACCAGATCGAGGCGGCTCTGCTCCATTGCGCTCATCGGCGGATTCGCAACAAGCTGCCCATCAACAAAGCCCATTTGCACAGCCCCGACCGGCCCCTGGAAGGGCAAATCGCTAATGGCAAGGGCGGCGGAAGCGCCAATAATCGCCATCGGGCCGGGATCATTGACCATATCCATCGCGAAGGTCGTAATGATGACCTGCACTTCGTTCTGATAGCCTTTGGGGAAGAGCGGACGAAGGGGGCGATCAGTAAGACGTGACGTCAAAATCGCCGTCGTTGTCGGGCGACCCTCACGCTTAAAGAAATTCCCCGGAATCTTGCCCGCTGAATACATGCGCTCTTCATAATCAACCGTCAGCGGAAAAAAATCCACCCCCTCACGCGCCTCTTTCGCCCCAACCACCGTGGCGAGCAACAGCGTATCACCGTAGCGCACCGTCACCGCACCATCAGCCTGCTCAGCGAAACGCCCCGCCTCAAGCGTCAGCGTACGGCCAGCAATCTCAGCGCTGACCGAAAAGACCTGCCGTTCTGTCATACGTTCTTTTTCTCCTCATCTGGCTCAACACAAAGCCAACCATTTCCATTGCAGAGGAGGGGTTCGGTACTGGAGCCCACCAGCGGATAGTCACGACCAGCCCCTGGTGCGCTCCAATCCCGAACAATCCGATCCTCTGCCAAAGACAACACAGGGGTGCCGACGGTCAAACAACCATCAGCACCCCTTACATTAACCTGGCATAAGCGACAGCATCACTACTATGCGTTAACGACGCAGACCAAGCCGCTCGATCACACTGCGATACCGTTCCTTGTCACGACTCTGCAGGTAGTTGAGCAAGCGACGGCGACGCCCCACGAGCTTCAACAAACCACGCCGTGAGTGGTGATCGTGAATATGGATCCGCAAATGTTCGATCAACTGATTGATCCGCTCGGTAAGCAACGCGACCTGCACTTCAGGTGAACCGGTATCAGTGCTATGCACCTGATAGGAATCAATCAGACCAGACTTCTCATCTTTTTCGAGCGCCACGTCTTCCTCCTGGATAATCGCGCACGGGCCTGGCGCAGCCCGGCGTTCCTGGCTTTTGGCAAGCTTGTACAAGCGGTCACATTATAACACAGATCGCCAGCATGTGCTAACTGCTCAGAGGCTTTACCTTCATATGCAATGGGCCAGGGCATAGCCCTGGCCCATTGCATATGCTTAAATCCCGGGGCGGCAACCAGGCGGATCAATTTCGAGGTGGCGCAGTCGTCCCTCAAAATATTGATCGGTGGAGGGACTATAGCCGATAAAGAGCTCATCAGGATGACGCAACGGCCCATTGCTCAGGCTGCGCTGCGCCGTCCAGCTCATGCTACCGGGCTGCACAAACTGGCTTGGCACACCATCAGCCGGCAGTTTGGCAAAGAAGCCTTCCCAATCAGGGACATATTCCATCACCGGTACACCCGCCTGGGTCAACGCCTGCCCAATTGCGGTAATGCTCGATCCACCGGCCCCAAGCGCAAACTGATTCCCATACAGATTGGGAGCCCAGGGCGAAGTCTGATACTGATCGCCATAGATCCAGAAGTTCGTGCGAAGCTGCGAACCCTGGGGGGTCAACCCAAAGGCGAAGTCACGCGTACCCTTGCGCACCGCCTCAACAAGTGGATAACTGCGCTTTTTGGTATCGAGCCGAACATCAGCACCCATCCAGAACAAAGGCTCACGCATCCCGCCCGCATACGCACATTGACAAGGAGGTGGGAGCTCACAGCGAATAGACGTCTTGCCATCAAAGATCGCATACCCATCAGGATCAAAGGTCAACTGGCCCCGGATCTGACAATTATTCGTGATATCAGTCTGTTGCAGATCCGCAATGACCACCGGATTGGAACTTTTGAGGATATAGTGTGTATACACAACCTGCAACTGCTCGTTGGGAAAGTCCACCCTGAGATGCCACGCCGAGAGTTCGGAACTGCCAGCGGCATGCGTAGGCATCGCCGCAAAGAGGGTTACGAACAAGATCACAACAACCAGCATTAACTGAAAACGTACACGGGAGAGGGAACGCATACCATGAACCTTTCATTCTTTGTGCGGAATGGCTCAAAAAACTAGTGCCTCTCCAGTGTAAACGTTCCTGAGCCCCAAAAATTCCCAGAATCGAGGTAAAAGTTCCCAGACTATTGAAACGCGCTGCGCCAACAGCCAGGCGAACTGACAATTGGCGCAGCGCGAAGGGGAGGAGAAAGACCGAGCACCCGCAACGGCGCGGCCGTTGCGGGTGCTGGATTGTGGGTCAAACGCTGGTGCCAAGGACCGGACTTGAACCGGTGACCCCCGCATTTTCAGTGCGATGCTCTACCAACTGAGCTACCTTGGCGGATCGTGGTTTACCGACAAACAGGTTGGATGATCTCGGCAAACCGATGGTGGGCGATGACGGGGTCGAACCGCCGACACCCTCGGTGTAAGCGAGGTGCTCTACCACTGAGCTAATCGCCCCAAATTGTTGTGGTGCCCAGGAAGGGACTTGAACCCTTACGACCGTGGTTAGGTCACTAGGCCCTCAACCTAGCGCGTCTGCCAATTCCGCCACCTGGGCAATCTGTTAAACACCGCATTATTATAGTCAGGTCGTCGCGGTTTGTCAAACGCCGTTCAGGCCGTAACTGTTCACACGTGTGGGCAGCTTTGCCGCCGGGCTTGCGGACAACCCGCCCACACGCCCAGAAAAGCGGGGATGATCACAGTCTACCGAATAGCGCCAGCATGTTGTGATTTCTTTACAGTGAATTGAACAATCAGGGATTATACTGCATATCAGACAAGAGTGTGCCTGCGGCAAGGTCACCAGGCGACTACAGGTAGGATAGGCGACACGCTGGGCGGAGGGAGCATGACCAGCATTTTGATTGTCGAAGATGAGCTTCTGGTCGCAATGGATACCAAGGCCCTGCTCACAAACCACGGCTATAATGTAGCCGGGGTCGTGACGAGTGGCGGCGAGGCGGTCAAGCAAGCGTTGAACCTGCGCCCCGATCTGGTCTTGATGGATATTCGGCTCAGGGGCGAGATTGATGGCGTGACTGCCGCAACCCAGATTTTAAGTCATTTAAGTGTGCCGGTGATCTATGTCACCGCGTTTGCTGATGAGGCCACGCTGCTGCGTGCACGGACGACGGCCCCCTATGGCTATCTCGTCAAGCCGTTCGATGAGTCAACGCTGATTGCTTCGATCACAATGGCCGTTGAACGCCATTTCCGTGATAGTCGCGCTACGTCGCGGGCCGAACTGCTGAGTACGATTCTCAATGGCAGCGGTGATGCGGTGCTTGCCGTCGATGCGAACGGCCTTGTGACCTATGTAAATGACCACGCAGCACGAATTTTGCACCAGGATCCCCAACAGGTGATCGGGCGACCTGTCGCTTCGGTGGTGCCGCTGCGCGATCCGTTTACCGGGACGCTCGTGGCCCCCCCTGCGCTTGATACGCTCCTCGGCGCCGCAGCTTCCCCACGCCCCCGAACGCTCGATCTTTGCATACCCGGTCATGCCATCCGCTCGGTTATGGTCGGTGCAGCCCCTGCCAATGATACGTCGGGGGTCACCGGTGCAGTGATGATCCTCTGGGAACAACCCGCCGGGACCAATCGTACCCCGCAATTCACGCCCATCGCGCCAGCCATAACACCTGAAGCAACCCCGCCGCCTCAGCCTGGACCACGTCCGCTTAGCCCGGCAACCCAGGTCTCACACCTCAGCGCGGCCTGCGCCAGCCTGATCGCCCCCGGCCATGTTGACCGTCTGCTCAAGCTGCACCTCTTGCTCGTGCTTCAGCAACATCCGCAATTACACCACGATGCGCTGAGCCTGAGCGAGTGGCTCAAAGAGCCACCCTGGGATGTGCAAGAGGCGCTGACCGAATTGACCGAGATTGGTCTGCTTGCCCATAATGGCGAGAGCAGTACGCCGGCCTATCGGCTTATCGCGGGCAATGATCAGAGTGGGGTTGCCGCGCTGGCCCGCGCATTTGACGACCCCGAGTTACGTCAACTCCTTGTTACCCGTGTCCGTGCGGCCCAACAGGAACGGCTGATGCGCCAGCCGCCCCCCTGGGATTTTCTGCGCTAAGCCGTGCTCTCAGGGATAAGAAGCGTCACCGTTGTGCCGGGTGAGTGTTGCCAGCGAAGCGTGCCACCGATCTGAGTGGCAAGGGCATGGATAATCTGGAGACCCATTGTCGAACTGATCCCCGGTTCGAGATCGGCGGGCAAGCCCGCTCCATTATCAGCAACCGTCAGAATGATCGCCCGCGAAGCATCACGAAACCCGGTGATCGTGATAGTTCCCGGTTGGCCCGGTAAAAAGGCATGCCGCAGGCTATTGGTCAGCAATTCATTGAGTAACAGGCCCAACGCCATCGCCTGATCAACATCAATCGCCGGTACGTCAATCTCGCTACAGACCACCACATTCCTGGCGATCACCCGATAGGCCCGCAAGAGATCGGCAACCAGTGCGCGTACGTACGCCGCCAGATCAATCCGTGCGAGATCAGGGGCCTGATAGAGGCGCTCGTGAATCAACGCCATAGCTCGGACACGCCGCTGACTCTCAAGAAAGAGTTCACGGGCCTGCGGATCATCAATGCGGTCACTCTGCAACCGCAACATCGAGGCAATCACCTGCAGGTTATTCTTGACCCGATGGTGGATCTCTTTGAGCAACACCTCTTTTTCGTTGAGCGAGTTACGCAGGCGGACTTCATCTTCGCGCACGGCGGTAATATCACGCAGCACGCTCTGGTGGAGATTGGGGCCAACTCGTACTACGGTATACTGGGCCACACAACGGGTACCGTCGGGGCGTCGAAAGGGGAACTCACCCGTATCACGGCCGACCTCAAGATAGCGCCGGTACCGCTCAGCGGACTCGGCCCCCCGGTCTTCTCGCAACTGATCAGCACTCATCCCGATCAGTTGCGTACGTGGAACACCAAAGAGTTGCACCGCGGCCGTGTTGACATCAAGATAAACCCCACGGTCATCCGTCAGAACAATCGCATCAGGACTCGCTTCAAAGAGACGCCGATACCGTTCTTCGCTTTCACTCAGGCCTTGATCACACGGTGCCTCAATAACCTCAGTAGGATGGGTTGCGCCATTCCTGGCACCATGATATGCACCGCGACGGCGGCGCAACGATGGCAAGCAAATAGCCAGACGACGATTCATAGGTGTTCGCGCCCTGCTCCTTCTTCTTTCCAGGGGGCAACAGGCCCCTGCGACAAGTTGCGTCTCAAGCTTGCTCAGACTATACTGCATAATGCAGACAAAATCTAGCCCTCAGCCAGCACAAATCAGGCTTTTGATCACGTAGGAGTCACCAATGCGGGTCTTGCTCTTGGATAATTACGACTCGTTTACCTATAACCTCTATCAGTATCTCAGTGAACTTGGTGCCACAGTCGACGTGCGCCGGAACGATGCGATCACGGTGGCCGCAGCTGCGGCACTGCAACCAGACCGGATCGTCGTCAGTCCTGGGCCGTGTACGCCCACCGAAGCCGGGATTAGCATCGCTTTGATCCAGGAATTGGGGCCTCATATTCCCACGCTGGGCGTCTGCCTGGGGCATCAGGCGCTCGGGGCTGCTTTTGGCGGGGCAGTCATCCGTGCCCCCCAGGTGATGCATGGCAAACGCTCGACCATCTACCACGAAGGCGAAGGCGTCTTCGCTGGGATGCCTCAGCCTTTTCAGGCGACCCGCTACCATTCCTTGATCGTACGGCGTGACGACCTACCCGACACGCTCACCATGACCGCCTGGACCGAGGATGGCCTCATTATGGGCTTGCGCCACCGTACCTATCCCATTGAAGGGGTGCAGTTCCATCCCGAGTCGATCCTCACCGACGATGGCAAGCGGATGTTGCAAAATTTCCTCACGGGTTGAGGCGATGAACCGCGTCACAGACTGATGTAGTGTGTCAACGAAGTTCCCCGATGCTTTGCGCCCCGAGAGCGAGAGCGTCTCGCCCTCGGGGGCGTGCGAGGGCGAGACGCCCTCGCTTCCAGGAATGTCGAAAAACTTACTTCGCACCAATCCGACATCAGCTATAATGGAGCATACGATATCATCGTTCTGCCGCGTGGAGCAACTATGCGCCTGGTAACTTTTGTGCCGCCTGATGGTCACGCCCGTGCCGGGGCTTTGCTCGTTGATAGTGTTATTGATCTGGCCTCGGCTGCACCACTCGTGCTGGAAGAGTCTGCCGACCTGCGCTGGGATCTGCTCAGTCTCTTGCATGCTGAACAGGATGTTGGTCTCGATACGGTCGAGGTGATTGTGAGCGCGGTGGTCCAGATGCTTGGCTTTGCGCCTGAAGAGAGCAGTGAGTACGAAGCGATGCTCTCTATCTCAACCGGCAGTGTATCGCTCGGCGGTGAGGCGATGGTCTATCCGTTGGATCAGGTGAGCTTGCTCGCACCCCTGCCGCGGCCGACGAGTCTGCGGATCTATGGGAGCTTTGAAGAACACGCGCTGGCTTTGGCAAGCCTCCGCGAGACCGGACTCACCGATGTCTGGTACCGTGGCCCGGCTTTTAGCTTTGCGAATCACGGGGCAGTGTATGGTCCCGGGGCTGAAATCCTCGCTCCCCCGAGCGACGAACTCGATTATGGGCTAGGATTGGGCTGTGTGATCGGCCAGCGTGTCCGCGATGTTAGCCCTGAGACGGCACGTGAGGCCATCGCTGGCTACATGATTATCAATACCTGGACGGCCCGCGATTACGAGGCCGAAGAGCAGGCATTGGGCCTTGGCCCAATCAAAGCACGTGATTTTGCTACCTCGCTTGGCCCCTGGCTCGTCACCCCCGATGAGCTTGACCTCTATACCGATGACCAGGGGCGGATGAGCCTGGCGATGATCGCTCGCGTCAATGGCATCGAGATGTCGCGTGCAACGGCAGCCCTGCAATACTATTCGTTCGCTGAGATGATTGCTCACGCCAGTCGCAATGTGACGCTCTATCCAGGCGATGTGCTTGGTACAGGCGCTGTGGGTGGAGGTTCGCTGTTCGAACGTACCAATGGCTACGGACCATGGCTGGCTCATGATGATGTTGTTGCGTGTGAACTAACCGGTCTGGGCATATTGAGCAATCGGATCGTTTGAGAGGGAAAGACTATGCAAACACTTTCACGCATACTCCTTGGTATTATGACTGCCATCCTGTCGGTGGGCCTCGTCATCTTTGGGGTTCAGAATACCGAACCAGTTCAGATCAAGTTTCTGAATTTCAGTAGCAATAACATCTCGGTTTCGCTGGTGATGATTGGATCGGTTATTATGGGGGCGGTGCTCGTCTGGTTGATGAGCCTCTGGCGTGAAGCGCGGTTGACGTTGCGCCATCGCCGTGACGCCAAGGAATTGGCCTTGCTCGAAAGCAAGAATAAGATGCTTGATACCCGGGTGAAGGAACTCGAACGTCAATTGCGCACTGCTGGCCTGCTCGATGCGAATACTGACAGCCAGGCAGCAACCAAAAAATCAACTTCACGCCTGTGAGGTTCTGGGGTCTGTTGAGGTGGTATGGAAAAGGGTGAGTACGTAACAATGGCAGCTGTCGAGCGGCAACACTGGTGGTATGTGGGGATGCGTACCCTCAGTGCGGTCTGGCTCGATCAGGTCTTTGCCGACAGGCACGACCTGCAGATCCTTGATGCCGGCTGCGGTACCGGCGGCGATGCGCTCTTTTTGCGCCGGTATGGGACGGTCATCGGGCTTGATTATGCTGCCGAAGCGGCGGCTTTCGTTGGGGAACGGCTGCCCGGTCGCTTTGCCCGTGGCTCAGTCCTTGATCTGCCGTTTGCCGAGCATAGCTTTGACCTTGTCACATCATACGATGTGCTCTATCATACCGGGGTGCCCGATGAAGCCCCGGCGTTACGTGAGGTGCGGCGTGTCTTGCGTCCCGAGGGGCATCTGTTGTTGCGCCTGCCAGCCTATGAATGGTTGCGCTCACGCCACGACCGTCAGGTGCATACGCGTAGGCGTTATGTTGCGAGTGAGGTACGCCAGATGCTCGCCAAGGCGGGGTTTGTCGTCGAGCGTCTCAGTTATGTGTTGAGCCTGCTCTTTCCGTTGCCGGCAACGACCCGCTGGCTCGAGCGTTTCCAGTCTGATCACGGTGAAGCGTCGGCTATGGAATTACCTGGCACGATGCTCAATACGATCCTCTATCTTCCCATGGCATTTGAGGCCAACTGGCTCAAGATGGGGGGGACGTTTCCCTATGGTCTGTCGATCCTCTGTTTGGCACGGGTCAAGCCAGCGTTGCCCAAGACAATGCTTCCAAGGATGGTGAAGTAGTTATGCATCAGGTTGAACCTGTTTCGTCGCCCACTGAACGGGCACTCGATCGTTTGAGTAGCTCACCACGGCTCTGGAACGCCCTGCGTTGGCTCGCCGAGGCTGGCTTTGCCGGTGAACGGATGGCGATTGCCCGTGAGTTACGTCCCTGGCATGGTGATACGCGCCGCTTCCTTGATCTTGGCTGTGGTACCGGTGAGTTTGCGCGCGAGTTTCCTCCGGGCCATTATGTCGGCGTCGACCCATCGTTTGCCTATGTCCAGTTTGCCGCCCACCATCGCCCCGGGGCCTATCTCACCGGGCTCGGTGAGGCTTTGCCTTTCTACGATGCAAGCTTCGACGCCGGGTTGGTCTGCGGGGTGCTCCATCATCTACCTGATGCCACGGCCAGTGCCGCAATGAGCGAAATGGCCCGCGTCTTGTGCTCCAATGCTCCACTTCTGGTGATCGAAGATGTCCCACCGCCAGGCCGCTCGAATCCTGCCGGGCAGATGCTGCACACGCTTGATCGTGGTGGCTATATTCGTACGACCGAGGCCTATCGTACGATCTTTGGGCCGGCTTTTCGGGTTGAGCAAAGCTATCCGATGCGTACCGGGATCTGTGATTATGCGGTCTATCTGCTGCGGCGTCGATGATGATGAACAATACGCAGCCGGGAGGACCCGATCAGCCAACTATGTCAATAAGCTCGTCTCACGTGTCCCAAAAGGGGCTATTACCTATGGTGCTTGTCTTTTTGATGCTACTAACTGCCAGTACGCTGACCGTAATCGGTGAAGTGCTCCTGAAGCTTGGGCTGAATGTGGTCAGCGCCCAGGTCGGAGCTTTTTCGCTTGCCCCCGAGGTGCTCTGGGCAACATTTACTGACTGGCGGGTGATCAGTGGTTTTGTGCTGATCTTTGGGGGGGCCCTCTTCTGGCTCGGGGTGATCTCGCGGGTCAACTTGTCGTTTGCCTATCCGCTACTGGCCCTCAATTATGTGATTGTGCTGGTACCCTCCCGCATGGTACTCAATGAGGCGATTACGCCAACCAAAATTATTGGGGCAGTGATTGTGGTGATCGGGGTGATTGTGATTACCTGGGGTGCCGCTAATCAGGGATGAAAGGCGGGGCATGAAGGGGTTCCTGGTTCCTGCTGGTTTGCTCGCTGCCGCACTTACGCTCTGGATTTTTGCCTATCAGGTACCATTCCGTCAGGTGATCCACGTCGGTGGCGATGTCACGACTCAGCGCCGCTTTGATGATCAACCTTTTTTACTGCGGGTCAATGGCTCTGAACCTGCTGATCGCGTGGCTGATCCCGACCAACCCGAGGTGTGGCTCTGGTGGTGGGAGGTGCTTGAACGTACGGGTGGCCGTTCGTACCGCTGGACAACCGCTGAGTCAACCCTGCTGGTGCCTGGGATCGGTGGCCAGACCTACCTGGTTGAGCTTGTGGCAGGCGGTCAACCTGGTGGGGTGGTGACAACATGGGAGACCGGGGAGGGACTGCGCACCACGCTATTCTTGCCCGAGGGAGACCCGCGCCGCTACCGGCTCCTCGCGGCCACCGAGCGCAATGGTGATCTCCGCATCATTATGCGCACGCCCCCATTTGAAGCCCCCGGTGATCGGCGTGAACTCGGTTTTGTGCTCTATGATCTTCGTATGCAAGGGGTTAATCAGGGGTTACACATCCCTGCCTGGCCGCAACTGCTCTGGCTCAGTGTGGCGTTGCTCGCCCTCTATGCCTGGGTGCTGGCCGCTGGGGCTAGCCTCGGTGGGGCGGTTGCGCTGACCAGCCTTGCCATCCTCGCAGGAGCAGCAACCCTGATCTGGCAGCGCCCCGCCCTCACCCTCTTTACCAGCCTGATCGCCCAGTTAACCCTGATCGGGGCGACAACAACCCTGATCGCCGCATGGGCCGCCCGCTCTTTTGGTGAGCGCCATCGGCTCGTGGCTGGCATCGCACCGGTTGTCGGACTGGTAACAGCCGCCTTTGCGCTCCGCATGGCCGGTATGCTCCACCCACACGCCCTGTACAGCGATACGATGCTCCAGGCCAATAAGCTCTTTGAGGCCAGCCTCGGGCAAATCTTTATGACGGCCGGCTTGCCAACAGCGACCGGAGGCGGAGTAGGGCCGTATCCGCCGGCCCCCTTCCTGATTATGATGCCGGCAATGCTCCTGGTTGAGTCGAGTGCGGCCAACCGCGTCCTGATAGTGCAGACTGGAACGGCCCTGCTCGATAGCCTGGTGATGGTCGCCCTCTGGGTGATGCTACGACGCGCTGGTTATCGTCAGCGGGTGGCCTTGCTTGCCCTGACAGGCTATCTGCTGCCCGTGACGGCCCTCGAATCTTTTTCCGTGGGTGAACTCGCCAATCTGAGCGGGCAAGCGCTGGCGATCCCGCTGCTGCTGCTGCTCGCCCTGGGGGCAGGAGCACGTCCGACAGGCCATAGTGTTACCCGGCACGCGCCTGCGCTGGTCAGCCTCCTTGTCGTCGCGCTTGCCGTTGCCCTCGTCGCCCACTCAGGGATCACGCTCTCGATCGGGGCGGTGATGGCCTCGGCCTGGCTGATCGCCCTGATCGACTACCTACGCCAGCGCCATGGCCCCTTCGACCTCGTGCGGCTGAGCCTGGTTGCCGCTTTGGCCCTCGGGTTCGTGCTGGTCTTCTACTACACAGCCCCCGTCTACCTTACCAGCCTGCGTGAGCGTGGCGGAAGTGAAGGGGACAGGGGGATGGCGTTGTCCGCGATTGTGGTCGAGACCGCCAGGGGCATCCTCGGGTTGGCCCCACCAGGGCGACGGGCCATTCCGATCCCGTTTGTGCTGAGCCTCGCGGCCCTCGGTGGGCTCGCGCTGATCTGGGCACAACGGAACCAGCAACCCCGCGCACGAGCCTTACGCGCCACGCTGCTCGTCTGGTGGCTCGGTACCCTGATCACCCAGGGCTTGCTACTCGTCGCCGACCAGGGCGTGCGTTGGGGGCTCTTCCTCTACCCGGCCCTCTGCCTGAGTGCGGGGCCATTGCTCGGAGCCTTCTGGCAACGCGGGCGGGCGGGCAGACTGGTGAGCAGGCTGATGGTTGCCTTCATCATCAGCTACGGCATGATGCACTGGATCATCCAGGTACGCGATTATTTTCACATCTAAGTTTTGTACATGCAAAAAAGGCCAGCTAAACTGGCCTTTTTTGCATGTACAAAAGAACTTACTCGTCGCGGGCGATATCACGGACAACATCGGTGACCGAGAGGATGCCCAGAGGCTTTTTACCCTCATCGCTATGATCAAGCACCACCACACGATGAATCCGCCGCTCCATCATCAATTTACTCGCATCTTGCATCGTATCCTGGCTGCGCACCGAAACAACATCAGTCACCATAATATGACCAGCCGTCAGGCCGCGCCAATGCTTCCAATACTGCTCATAGAGCCGCGCATTAACAAGGTCAGTGCGCGAGATGAGCCCGATCATATCGCCATCCTCATTGACCACAATGAGGGCACTGACATCATTATCGGCCATTTGCCGCGCAACATCCTGAATCGGGGTATCGCGTGAGCAGGTAAGCACACCATGATGCATAATCTCACTGACCAGACGCTCCATACAGAGGGATCCTTTCGCGCAAAAGAAGACGACCTTGTGAAGAATTCTACATACGAGTGTAACGGGACTGACACATTGCGTCAACTACCAATGCGGGTAGGACTGCCCATTCGTTTGTCAGTACCCTTTCGGTAAGCACCGGCACGACAGGATCGCTATGGTCGGTCACTGGCGTGTCCAGGTCATCAGATTCCAGGTAAAGGGTGCCGTTGGATCGGCCTCGATCCCGAGAACCGTCGGATTGACAAGAACCAGATCAACGCGTTGGAAGAGAGGCAAGACCGGGACTTCCTGGGTAAAGAGCTGTTGCTGCTTAAGATAGGCGGCCAGTCGTTCCTGGCGATCGAGCGAGGTTGTTGCCATGCGGATGGCCCGATCGGCCTCAAAGAAACACCAACCCGAGAAATTATTGCCCGTCCAGCCATTGCTCTCATTCGGCACACCCGCACAGCTCCAGCGCTCCCATCCGCGGGGGTCAGGGCCAGCGATCCAGGCAAAGAGCGCGAGATCAAACGTGCGGCGGAAGAGTTGGCCTTCGGGACTATAGAGGGTTGCGGTCGGCAATTCTTGCACCGAGATCCCAAGGCCAACGGCCGCGAGATCATCGCGAATCTGTTCAGCGGTAGCAACGCGCAGCGGGGAACCCTGGGTCGTAATGAGATTGAGAATGAAGGGTTGACCGGCTACTTCACGCAAACCATCGCCATCCGTATCAACGATGCCAACCTCATCAAGCAACTGCCGTGCCAAATCAGGATTGAAGGGATAGCGCGTCAACTGGTCAAGCGGTACTGCGGCCCACTGTTCAGGCACAATCCAGCTTTCCAGCACACGGCCATAGTCACCGAGCAACGTCGCATTCATCGCATCGCGATTGATTGCGTGGGCAATAGCCCGCCGAACACGAATATCTTGCAAGGCTGCCACATCAAGATTAAAATCGAGATGTTCCCAGATCGGGCTATTGACCGCATCAACCGTCAGCAACCCAGCCTCGGCATCGGCACGAAGCGCAGCCAGGAGCTCGGGAGGAGGCTGATTGAGCGCGACGACATCGAGACTCCCACCGGCAACCGACGTACGTAAGAGGTCAACATTATCACGAAAGACAACGCTAATGCCCGTGATGCTCTCGTTGGCCTCGGGATAGAACGGATTACGGATCAACCGAACACTACCCGGCTCACGGCGTTCGACCATAAAGGGGCCATAGCCCACCGGCTTGAGGGCAAACTCACTCTTCATGAAATCAGCGAGAGGCTGATCGGCCAGCAGATGGCGCGGAAGGGGAGTAAAGTAGGTACTCAGATACGCCGGATCAACAAAATCGGGCTTCAACACGGCGCGCGTCGTATAGGGATCAACGAGTTCATAGCGTTCGAGCAACGCCAACTTATCGTTCGTCTCCTGGCCCAGATTGATCTGGCGCGCCAGTTCGTAGGCAAAGAGCGAGTCTTCAGCGGTCAACGGCGTTCCATCTGACCAGACAAGGTCAGGGTTCCAATGGAAGGTCACATTGATCTGCTCGACGGTCGTGATTGTCTCGGTTGGGGTCGGGCTAATGAGACCGAGCGAGTCAAGATAGACCTCGACCTGGGTGAAGGCCACATCGCCATTCTCAAAACTGGGCACCCGTTCAAGCACGCCGGTGTTCGTATAGGTATAGCCCATGAGCAACAGGGGTGACGGAAAGAGCAACTCGGTCAGCGGCGCACTCACCCGTTCATCGGCGCTATCAATGTGGTAAGGCAAGAGATCCGCGGGTTCAGCGGCAAGCCCGATGCGAACACTGCCTGCGCTGACAACCGGTGGTGCCGTCGCAACAAGGGCTTCGATCGCCGCTGTCGCCTCAGCAACCAGTTCACCTGTACCCATTGCGGTGGGCGCAACCGTCATACGCCGGTCGACACCACCTTCAACCTGACAGGCGCTCAAGAGCCATACAAAGAGTAGTATGGAGAAAAGAATAGGTTTTTTCATATCAATATGGCATTGTAGCTGATCAGGGTCTAATTGTCTAATGCGTGCGTGGTTGGGCTGGTTGACAAAACAAAACAAGACGGTTTACAATCTCGCTACGCATGTTCTGAAAATTTCCTGGTATGGCTGTACAGAAACAATGACTCTCGCTTCGCTCCCAGTGCGCTATGAAAATCATCTTGCCATCGGGCATCCTGATCGCCGTCGGGTGCTGGTCTTGCCCGACGCCAACGGATGGCGCCTGCCAGCGTTTGTTGAGGCGGAGGGCCACTTCTGGCAGGAGATCGGGCATATCAATCACTGGATGGCTGAACATCTTGGGATCGCCGCGACGACCCTGCGTTGTCTGGCGATCAATTATACGCCCGACGACGAGGTGCTCTCCAAAGTCTATGCCGCCGTCCTCGAAGAACGGGTTCCTATGCTGCCCCACGCGGCTTCCTGGGTCTCAGCCGAAGAGGTCTTGACCCTACCCCTGGCAGTGGAAGAACATCGCACAGCCCTAGTTGACTGGTTTGCCTGGTACAGTGCGAGTGCGACACCTGCGCCAGCCCTACGGACGCCATGGTATATGCCAGGCTGGTATGAAGCTGCGGTTGCATGGGCCAACCACACCCTGCATACCCACCAGATGCGGCTCACCGGCCAGCCGATCCAACTTCGTTCATGGCAGCGGTCAGCAATTGTGCGCCTGCCAACCAACCAGGGTGCGGCCTATTTGAAAGTGGTGCCCCCAGTGGCGCATTACGAGCCAGCCCTGACGACAGTGCTGGCCTCGCTGATGCCACGGCGCGTGGCCCAGCCCATTGCCCTTGATCAACAGCACGGGCGGTTGCTGATGCATGAAGTAGAGGGCATCAGTTTGATGCGATATCGTGACGATGACGATCTCGCCCTCTGGCAACAGGCACTTGCCGAGTTTGCCTCCCTCCAGATCGCGACGACCAGCCATCTGGGCGAACTGCGAGCAACTGGCCTCCCGACACGATCCCTCGCTGAACTCGAGCACCATGTGCTGGCCCTGCTCCACGATCTTCCCGCCACCCTGCCCAACCGTCCAGCCGGACTTTCGCGCCATGAACGCGAACGGCTGCGTCGGCTGGCTGGGCAACTGAGTAGGCGCTGGGAAGCGCTGCAGAGCGATGGCATTCCCCTGGCGCTCGAACATGGTGATTTCTGGGCCGGGCAGGTACTGATCAACCAGGACGCCTTTGTCTTTCTCGACTGGGCCGACAGTTCACTCAGCCATCCGTTTTTTAGCCTGCTACTCTTTCTGGTCGAGAGCGAGGATTTCTTGCCCCATATCCCCAACGTACGCGAACGCCTGCGTGATGCCTATCTTGAACCGTGGAGCTCGGTGGTGCCAGGGGTCAACCTGGTGCGTGCGTTTGAGCAGACCCAGTTGCTCGCCGCGCTCCAACAGGCCGTCTATTACCATACGGTGGTCTTGCCCAGCCTCGAAGTCAAGTGGGAACTCGAACTTATGCCGCCGTTTTATCTCAAAATGGCCCTCCGTCTCAGTGAGAACGAAGGATAGTACGGGCGCAGCGCGCTGCGCCCGTACTGCTCGCCGGCGATCCATCAGCATAAACGGCAGGCCTTCAAAGCCCTAGCCGGAGGCTGACGTTCAGGTATCAGTCGTGGCGAGTTGCTGCAACATCGCCTGGGTATCAATCAGGTGATTGTTAAAGATGCTACGGGCAAGCTCAAGCAACTCGGCAATCAACGGGTCACGCAGACGGTAAAAGACCGTGGTACCATCTTTGCGGGTATCAACAATATTGCGCGTGCGCAAGATCGCCAGTTGTTGCGACACACTTGACTGATCCACGCCAAGGGCGGCCTGCAGATCGGTTACGCTCTTTTCGCCAGTGACCAGTTGCTCAAGGATCACCAGGCGCAACGGGTGGCCGAGCGCTTTGAAGAACTCGGCTTTGAATTGATGAAGCGGTTGATACATTATGTCACCTTTGCCTGGAATGCCAGGCGTTCCTGGGCTTGCTGCAAGACAATGCAACGCTCGCCGTGGGCATGACAATGGGGGCACCCCGCCACCATACGACGCTCGTGCAACTCAATAATTACATCAGCAGAACTCCAATAGATGTAGCGCATGCCAATCTTCTCGGCAAGCCCGGTACGCTGAAAAAGTTCCATCACCGCTGGTTGCAAAGCGGTAAAGAAGATCTCGCCCCCACGGGCGCGATGCTCTTCAACAATCTGGCTGATCGCCTGGGTGCCCATGACATCGACCATGGGCACCCCGCGCATGCTGATGATGATACTATAATAGTCGTTCGCATGCTTGAAGGCTTCAAGAATCGTATTGACACTCCCAAAAAAGAGCGGGCCGGTCAGATAATAGACATGAATGCTTGGGCAGGTGGCGGTAATGGGGAAGCCCTGCTGTTGCATCTTTTCGGGATCAATGGGCTCGCTCGTGACGGTGGTACTGATAGCCGACTGACGCAAGTAAATAATGGCCGACAGGCTGATCCCAATCATGATCGCCTGCGTCAAATCGAGTGCGGCGGTCGCGATCATGGTCACAAAAAAGCCAATGACGGCATGTTTCAGGCCACTGTGGATAAAAAAGTGGATGCTTTCCCATTCATTCATCCGCCAGGCCGTAACCAGCAACACCCCGGCAAGGGCAGCCAGCGGCACACGGCTAATCAAGGGGGCCAGCACAAAGACACTGAGCAAGAGCACAAGTGAATGCACGATGCTCGTCATGCGCGTAACCCCACCACTCTTGATCGCCACACTCGTCCGGGCAATGGCGGCCGTGGCCGGCACGCCACCAAAAAAGGGAATGATCAGGTTGCCAAGCCCCTGTGCGATCAACTCTTGATTGCTCTCAAAACGTCGCCCACTCATCGTCGCCCCCACCGAACCACAGAGCAAACTCTCGATCGCGCCGAGGGCGGCAATCGAAACGGCAGGCAAGAGGAGATCATTCAGTTCAAGCCAAGGAATCGCGCCAAAGGTGAGGCGCTGGTCGAGCAAAATTGTCTGCGGAATTGTGCCGATGACCGGGATATCCCAGCCCACCACGGCCACCAGGATCGTCACCAGCACCATGCCGACCAACGAACCAGGGATCACCCGGGTTAACCGCGGCATAATGATCATCACTGCCATCACGAGCGCCGTCACCAGGATCGTACGCCAATCAGGCATCAACGGATGCGTGAAATAGTGCAACAGCCGCTCGAACGCATTCTCGGCGGGGGGCGTCGTCACGCCGAGCACATTGTCGAGTTGCCCGATCACAATAATGAGCGCAATGCCACTGGTAAAACCCGCAATGACGGGGGAGGGAATGAACGAAATGTAGCGGCCAAGGCGAAAGAGCCCCAGCAAGAGAATGAAGATCCCGGCCATCAACGCCGTAACCCAGAGCCCACCTAAGCCGTAGCGTTGAGCCACGACGATCAACACCGCTGACATTGCCCCCGTCGGGCCAGAAATCTGAAAACTCGCCCCACTCAACCCCCCAATGATGATCCCAGCGAGGATCGCTGTCACCAACCCTGCGGCGGCATCAGCGCCTGACGCGACCCCAAAGGCCAGGGCCAATGGCAAACTGACAGCCCCGACCGTAATGCCCGCCAACAAATCACGCCGCAAGGTATCGCCGTTGTACCCGGCAAACTCGTGACGCAACTGCTCAACGAGCGGAAACTGCGCAAGACGCTGCATAGACCCACTCTCCTCTTTCTTTAATAATCAAATATATAAATATTCATATATTTGAGAAAGAGTATAGGATGAGAGCTTCGTTCTGTCAACTAGAGGCGCGGCAAAAGAGGCCGCGTATACTGCAACGGCGCCGGATCATTCCGCAGGCGTTCGAGGTCAGCAGCGGTGTCAATGTCATACCAGGCTGGCAGCAGGGCCGTGCGAAGGCCTAGTTCAGCGGCACGTTCGAGGGTGTCGTGCAAGACATGCGGGGTGCTCATTGTAACCTCGCGGAAGAGGCGCGGGGCAGATTGACGCAAGGCAGCCATGTAATACCCACCATCCTCGCATGGCCCGATGCTCAGATCGTATTCCTCAAGCAGGGCAAACGCACGCCCCAGATAGCTTGGCGGCAGACTCGGGCTGTCGCTGCTCATCACGCCAACCGCAGGTGCCCCGTCGGCAAAGGCGGCCTCACTCACATGCGCCAGGCGGTCACCTAACGCCCCATCGCCCTGGAGCAATTGCCGCAGGTCTGGCGCAAGGCCACGAAAATAGGCCTCACTGCCGGGTGAATCAATCCCCAGCACCACTTCAATCCCAGGTACGCGCTGGGTTAAGGCGAGCGTATCACGCAACATCCCCTCATAGAGCAGCGTAGCCTCTTCGAGGGTCAACGGAGGGCAAAGCCTGGTCTTGGTACGGCCAGGCAGGGGCTGTTTCGCCATAATAATCAGGACAGGTCGCTGTTTCATCGGCTACGCGTTACTCCTACACGGTCACACGCGGCGGCAATCGGACAGAGGGAACATTTCGGCGCGATCGGGAGACAGATGTGCTGCCCAAGCGTGACAAGAAGCCGGTTGATCGAGAGCCAGTACGTATCCGGTAGCTGTGCGCGCAGAACCATCTCGGTTGCATCGGGGTTGCGGGTACGAACGTAGCCCCAGCGATTGCAAATGCGATGGACATGAATATCCACACAGATGCCAGGCAACCCGAAACCAGCCGTTAGCACCAGATTCGCCGTTTTGCGACCAACCCCTGGCAAGGCCAGCAATTGATCGAGCTCGTTCGGCACCTTGCCATCGTACTGTTCCAGCAAGATCCGGCTGATCTCACGCAATGAGCGGGCTTTGTTCCGATAGAAACCGACCGGAAAGATTAGTTCGGTCACTTGCGCTTCACTCAGGTTGAGCAAGGCAGCTGGTGTATCGGCAACCGCAAAAAGACGTGGCGCAACCACGGCGGTCAACGTATCTTTGGTTCGGAGACTCAAGATCGTCGCAACCAGAATCCGAAACGGGGTAGCCCCCTCGCCACCCATCTGGTCAATCAAAGGTTGCGCATAGTGCGGCATTGTTGCTGCGAGGGTCGCCATGACCGTATCAAGCGGAAACGGCTGATGCTCGGCCGGGTCAGGAAGATCAGCTTTTTTTGTCATATATGTATTTTACTCACTCTCGCGGTAGGTGCAACCTAGTGGTATTTCAAGTTGCTCGAGAGGGTACCCATAACTGAGTGGTGGAGCCTCTAGGCCACACGCGTGGGCGATCGCACCAATCACCAGTTCACTGATCGCCGCCTCTTGTGTCACCCGATCAGCTACCACCGAAACCCCTGGCGCACAGAGGGTCAAGGCCCCAAGCCATGGTGCGCCCTGACTGGCAACCGCAACAAACGCGCGATCGGCCCCGCGCCGCACGCGATCGGTTGCAATAGCCGCCGTACAGGCCACCCCGAGCAACGGCCAGTCCCCTTCAATAAGCCTTTTAGCTCGTTGCAAGGCCCAGTTTGCCAAGGCCAGCGCAGTCGTCGCACTGACCGCCTGCGGCGACGGATCAACCACCAGTTCGACAAGCGCCTGTGGTGCATACACATCGCGCGCCTCAAGAATCGTGCGTGACGAACCAGCCACCGCGTGCAACCAGGCAAGCGCCAGCGAACCAGCCCCCGCACAGACATAGACAAGGCGCGGGGGCGTCGCATGGATGGCACTAATCGTCTGGTTAACAGGAAGCGACAGCAACACGATGTTTCTCCCTCTTGACATTAGGGAACCTATGTAGGATGCTTATCATACAACAAAAGTGGTCTCCGTACATCTGCATAAGGAATTTGGTATGTCAAGTGAACCGACAAAGAATCGACCACAACGCACCGGCGATCTCCTCGATACGGTGAGCGAAGTAGCTGTTGGCGTTGGACGTTTTGGTTATAGCCTGCTCTCGCTCGGCCTCAGCATTCTACCCAAACAATCGCGCGAGTCGATGCATACAGCGGTCCGCGAACTCAGTTACGGTTTTGCCCGACTTCCACGTGATTTTGCTGATATCGCGGGCGAAGAGATCGAGCACTGGGCCAACACCGATGAAGAGCCACCTGCACGGGTGCAGAAAGTTACGATTGATCTTTTTGATGATGAGCCTGTCGCCCCGGCGTCCGCGGCGGCTCCCGCCCCCAAGCCCGCCCCTGAAGCCCCCAAGCCCGTTGCAGTGGCCCCGGCCCCCAAGCCCGCGCCCGAAGCCCCCAAGCCTGCAGTAGCGGCCCCTGAAGCCCCCAAGCCTGCGGCGGTGGCCCCGGCTCCCGCAGCCCCCAAGCCCGTTGCGGCAGCCCCGGCTCCCGCAGCCCCTGAAGCCCCCAAGCCTGCGGCGGTGGCCCCGGCTCCCGCAGCCCCCAAGCCCGTTGCAGCGGCCCCGGCCCCTGAAGCCCCCAAGCCTGCGGCGGTGGCCCCCGCCCCCGAAGCACCTAAGCCCGCGGCGGCCCCGGCCCCCAAGCCCGCGCCCGAAGCCCCCAAGCCTGCAGTAGCGGCCCCTGAAGCACCTAAGCCTGCGGCGGTGGCCCCGGCTCCCGCAGCCCCCAAGCCCGTTGCGGCGGCTCCCGCTCCTGAAGCACCTAAGCCCGTTGCGGCAACTCCCGCCCCCAAGCCGCCCGCTCCCAAGCCCGCCCCCGCAACCCCAGCTACCGGCGGGGCAAAACCAGCAGCAGGGCCAGAGCTCGAAGCACCGACCGGCATCAACATCGTTCACATTGAATTTGACCCACCTGGACGTGATGTTGATGGCGAATACGTGCTCTTGCGCAACACCGCGAAAATGCCGATGCTCCTGGCAGGGTGGAAACTCAGTGACGGAGGCGACAAGCACACCTTTACCTTCCCCTCCTTCACCCTCAACCCAGGTGGCGAAGTCAAGATCTGGACAAAATCTGGCAAAAACAACGCGGGCAACCTTTACTGGAACAGCCGCACCCCCATCTGGAATAATACCGGCGACACCGCGACCCTCCGTGACGGACAGGGCAGTGTCATCGCCCGTTACACCTACGAGGGTAAAAAATAAGCGCAGAAACTCGCTGATAGTGGCACAAACGGCCAGCCAAGCTGGCCGTTTGTGTTACTATTACCATAGAAGGGTAAAGCATATGCAGCAACGACAACATCTCATCTTGATGGGGCCACCTGGAGCAGGGAAAACCACGATTGGGGATCTGCTCAAACAACATGAACCCCTTACAATCATCGCCACCGGGCGCTTCCTACGACGCGAAGTTGACCAGGGAACCGCCATGGGGCAGATGATCAAACCGCTCCTCGAACAAGGACAATTTGCCCCCGACGACGTAGTGGATCGCCTGATGCAACAATGGCTCAGCGCAGCCCCAGCCGATCAGGGGTTTCTCCTTGATGGCTACCCACGCAATCTAACGCAGGCGCTCGCGCTCGAAGCGATGCTGACTGAAATCAATCGTCCGCTGACGCGGGTCATCTCGCTCGAACTCAGCGAAAGTCAAGTGCTTGCGCGTCTGACCGGACGAAGGATTTGTCGTTGGGAGGGCGGGACCTTCACCCTCCACATACGCGATCAAGCAGCCATCGAACGTTGCGCGAGTCTCGGGGGCACGCTGACCAAGCGTGACGATGACCAACCCGCGATCATCACTGAACGCCTGGCCGTCTATGCCAGGGCAACGAAGCCTATCCTAGATTTCTACGCCGAGCGGGGTTTGTTGAGCAGGATTGAGATTGATGACGCCGACGGGCCACCCGAATTAGTCGTCGCAGCGGTACTGGCCGCCATCAAGCAAGCCTGAAGACCTACCGTGCCTCTGCATCTGCCCGCCCGTCGGCCAGGTAAGTCTCTAACTGAAGCATCGCGGCTACTAGTTGATCCTGACGAAGGGCGGCCGTCATATCGCCACGGGTACGTTCAACAACGGCACGCAGGGCATCAGTCGTACGGCGCAACCCACCGGTAATGGCATCAGGAAAATCGACGGTCACCAACCCACTATAGACCTCGTCCATGGTCTGGAGCAGGCGTTCACCGCGTTCAACTTCACCGTGGCGCAACCCATCAAGGATCGCCCGACGCAACTCACTCGCTGCCTCAGCGAGCCCATTGAGATAGGCTGCCGCCTCGACACCAAGTTCGCGATGGCCTGGGGCCGGGGTATCCGCGAGAAAAGCCAGGACAAGATGCGCCTCAACATACTCTTTGAGGGCATCCTGGGTATAGCCAGCAAACCGGATCGCCGGAAAATCAGCCGTTGTCGTAAGCATCAAGGCCGCCGCCGCCCGCGCCTCATCGAGTAGGCGACGTGCCTCGGCAAAATCGCCCCGATGGGTCGCCCGAATACTGTTGGCACACAGGCGGATCAACGCGCGCGACACACCAATAGCCTGTTCACGCACAGCATGATCGGCCTCTATTTTGGCAGCGCACGCGGCCACAAGTTCTTCAATCTTCGTTTGCATAGGCTACAGAGTACACGATGATCGCCATTTCTGTCTAGTGATGAACCTGTTATACTAATGGGCAATCTGCCTAAGAGGCGGTCTAAAAAGGCGACGGATTGCTCCAGAGTGCCGGCTATAGCCGGCTACACCCGACACTCCAAGGGCACACCACGTGGTGGCGAACGATGCTGACACCCTTTTCAGACCGTCTCTACAAACCCTCGCGTGCGCTGGCGAAAACGGCGAGCGCTGCGGGCCATCTTCGCCAGCACCTATTCGTGGGGGCCTGTCGCCCCCAGATCCCTCACACGTAGGGGGCGAAAAAATTCAGGAAAATAGATTTGAAATTATAGTTAAAAAAGGGAGATCCTATGACGACGCAGCACATCCTGATCGTTGAGGATGAACAAGAGATTGCCAACTACCTACGGCGCGGGTTGGTGCTCGAGGGTTTTCAGGTCACCGTCGCCAATGATGGACCGGGGGGCCTGGTTGTCGCACGAGAAACGCCACCGGATCTCGTCATTCTCGATTTGATGCTCCCTGGTCTTGATGGGCTCGAAGTAGCGAAACGACTGCGGGCCGCCTCAGAGGTACCGATTATCATTCTGACCGCCCGTGATGCAGTCGCCGATCGGGTACGCGGGCTTGAGCATGGGGCCGACGATTATCTGGTAAAGCCATTTGCTTTTGAAGAATTGCTGGCCCGTATTCGGGTTCAATTGCGACGCCGCCAGACGGCTCAGCAACACGAACTACTACGCTTCAGCAATCTGACGCTCGACACAGCCTCACGTGAACTCCGCGTTGGCGAACGACGCGTAGAACTAACCACGAAAGAATACGACTTGCTCGAGCTCTTTCTGCGCCATCCAAATCAGGTACTCACCCGCGAAATTATTTTTGATCGGGTTTGGGGTTACGATTTTGGAGGTGAAAGTAACATCATTGAAGTCTATGTACGCTATTTGCGGCAGAAACTGGAAGCGGAAGGAGAGACACGTCTGATTCAGACGGTACGCGGGGCGGGCTACATCCTGCGCGACTACGAATAACTAGATGACCTCCTTCTGTAATCTACGGCCCTTCTTCGTACAAATGTCCGTGTGGTATCGTCAAGGCAAGGGATACACAGCGTCACGAATCACTGACGTATGTGTTGCTCACGCCTGAGCATTGAACCACCAGGATCGACCGGTTTGCGCCACCTTCACTGGATCGGACGACGACTCAAACTACGCCTTGCCCTGCTCTGTCTAGGGGGCGCGGCGGTAGTTGCCTTTGTCTACCCCTTACTGGTTACGCCGGCCATTCTCTGTGCCGTAGGGATGCTGATCCTCGACTGGATCGAGCTCACCGAAGAGATCCGCAGCCTGACCACGGTTATCACGGACAACCGACCTGAGCAGAAACTCGAAGTTGCGACCGGTGTATGGGGCGAACTGGCTCATGCACTCAACCGCCTCTTGCAAGAACAGCGCACCGAACAGCAGATTCGAACGCTCTTGCCAGCGCTTCCGCTAGCGGGAGCGCTGCGGCTCATCGATCGGCAGCCCCCAACCGAAGGATGGGTGTGCGAGATTGGCGTGGTTGCCGTCGAGCTCCCTGCATTCAACGAACATGCCCAGCCTACGCTGCACAGCCTGGCCCACAATGCTCTCTATCATGCGCAACTCCATGATGCCCTGCTCACCCGTACAGGCTCAACGCTGTTGATCATCACCGGAGTCTTGAGTCCAAACAACTCGAGCCAGATCCTCCGCAGTAGTTACCAGATTGCCGAAGCGCTGAACAACAATGCACTTCACGAAGAGAGAGCCGGGCCGGCCATGAGTCTGACCCTCGGAACCGCCAGGGCGTTGCTTTTGCCAGGGCTCGGGCTCAGCGTAGTGGGCGAGCCACTTGACGAGGCGGAAGGCATCCTCAAACTAAGCGCCCCGGGGCAACTGATCTGCAGCGAAGCAGCCTATCTTGGCTTACGACGGATGGGCACCCCACTGACCCGGATCGCAGCCCCGTTCAACGAAAACACGCCTCCCGCGTATCAAATCAAGCTCTAACATTTCACCAGGCAGCGTCATGTGTTATGATAACGCATGCACGTTCTGTGGAAACCGAAATCCTTCCCCAACAAACATCCGGGAAGATAGCTCTCATTAATTGTCCTGGAGGAGGCATGAGCGACCCTCACGAAGAGTTCGAACAAGCGCGACCACGTCGTACCCGACGTCTGCCCGACGATCAGCCGATCAGCGGGGCCGAGACGTCACGCCGAACCGAACGCCTTGATCCCTCTGGTGATGCATGGACTCGCGAAGAGCCAGCGAATGCCCGATGGCGTCAAGAGCGCTCAGGAACGCAGCGTGCCCCCAAACGCGGCATGTTACCCGGTTCCCCTCAGGAGCTACAACTCTGGCTTCAGTCAGGTGGATGGAAGTATCTTGCTGGCATTGGGCTGCTGCTGGTTGTCCTCTTGATAGCCCTGCTCGCCTTTTCACGCACCGAGCAACGTGAAGCAGGTCTGAGCTTTGATCGTCCTGAGCCGACCGCCATCATCAGTGATCCGGTGCTTGGCGGCAATCTGCCCGGCGAATTGCCGAGCGCCATACCCGAAGAAGCGTTGCCCCCCCCGGCCCCTCAACGGTTCATTGTCGCAGGAACTGGCGTGCAAGGGCTCTTTCTGCGGCCCGAACCCTCACGCAACACAACGCCGCTGGCAACCCTTCCCGACGGGCAAATCATCGAACAGATCGGCCCAGATGTGCCAGGTGACAACTTTCTGTGGCGCCATGTGCGCACGCCCGAGGGGCAAGAGGGCTATGTCGCCGCTGATTTTCTGAGTCCGGTACCCTGAGCTATTCATGTTCCCCGCAAAGCCATCAACCTTGTTGATCGGCAGTCGGTCATGAGTAGAGTGCGCAGCGGCACACCCTGCACGTTGCTGCCGCTAGCAAAACTGGCGGCAGCAACGCGCTCTATAATTGACGCAAAAAGGGTGCCCGCCAGTTGACCACAATGATGATCGCCCAGCCGATCACGGCGCTAGCCGCCACCACCAGCGGCACGCTGCCAACCATCTCGGCCAGCACACCAGCGGCAAGGCCCCCCATCGGGCTCATTCCCATCAGGATCAGGGTAAAGACACTCATCACCCGGCCACGCAGTGCATCGGGCACGAGCGCCTGAATCAGCGTATTGGTCAACGCCATCGTCGTCACGCCGGCCCAACCGGCGACACCGATCAAGAGCATTGCCAGCGGCAGCAGGCGCGTCGTGGTAAAGATGATCATCAGCAGCGGGTAGAGCAACGCCGCAAAGATGAGCAAGCGCCCTCGCCGGAGCTTATCACCGAGTTGCGCCAGGATCAGCGCAGCGATCAGGGCACCGAAGCCACTCGCCGACGAGAGCGCCCCGAGCCCTGCCGCCCCAGTTCCTAACACATCACGGGCAAAGACCGGTAACAACGGAATATGGACAAAACAGAAGAGACTGATCGCCATGGCCTGGATCAACAGCGCCTGCACGCGCCGTTCTTGCTTGATATAGCGCAGCCCCTCTTTGAGTTGGTCACTACTCCGCGAAGCCTTTGGGGCCGTGAACGGCGGCAGGCGCATCATCAACAGGCTCGCAATGACAAAAATAAAGCTCACCGCATTCAAGGCAAAGGCCGGGCCTTCGCCAATCAAGGCTACCAGGAGACCCGCCACGGCTGGCCCAATCATACGTGCAGCATTGAAAATAGAAGAATTGAGCGCAATCGCATTGAGCAGATCTTCGCGCCCAACCATCTCGACCGTAAACGACTGGCGCGTTGGCGCATCAAAGGCATTGACGAACCCAAGCAACATCGCCATCACAAGAATATGCCACACCTGAATCAGCCCGCTGATCGTCAAGACAGCGAGCGAAATTGCCAGCAGCATCGCGGCAACCTGGGTTGCCAGCAAGAGTTTCTGCTTCGAGACGCGATCAACGACGGTCCCTGCTTGCAACGAAAAGAGCAGCACCGGCAATGAACTAGCCGCAGCAACGATGCCAAGCAAGGCCGGCGAGTCGGTCAGGCGCAAGACAAGCCAGCCCTGCGCCACCGACTGCATCCAGGTACCAGTCAACGAGATGAGCTGACCAATAAAAAAGAGCCGGTAGTTGCGGTGGCGCAAGGCGCGCAGAAATTGAGGTAGGCGCGCATCGGTCACGGTCGGGCTAGGCGAAACGGTCATATCAAGCGCCATCCTCGTGACTGAGCGCATCGTAGAGGGTTTGCATCGCCTCGTGAAGGGCCGTCAATTGTTCCGGGTTGAGATGGCTCATCCGTTCTTCAACGTAGGCTCGATGGCGAGGGCGCAGTTCATCAATCAACGCCTTGCCCTCGGCGGTCAATTGCACCAGTGTCACGCGACGGTCGTGGGGATCGGCAGCGCGGCGCACCAATCCTCGGGCCTCGAGACGATCAACCAGGCGCGTCAAATTGCTATTATCGGCCACCATCTGCTGACAGATATAGCTCAATGGCACCCCTTCCACGGTCGCATGAAATAAAATCGCATACTGTGGCGTCGAGAGATCATATGGACGAAACTCTTCACGATTCAACTCTTGAAAACGTTTATGCAACTTTAGAAACAGGCGATACGCCTCGATCTGAGGCGAATCAACACTGGTAATCTCGGGCATTGCCCCCTCCATCTGAGACGCATCCAGCCGCGCTGGATCCTTCTATACGTCATAGCGTACACGAGAATATTGGACTTGTCAACGATTCTTAAAGCGAAGCTCAGGGCGATTGCATCATTGGCATCACGCCTGCGCGACCACGAGCAACATCGAACGCGTTGGCGGCAACGTGGCGGTCAACGCGGCAAAGGCCCCCTTGACCAGAAAACGTAACGGATGCGTACGCAAGCGCTCAGCCTCAAGCCCCACCTGCTCCCATGGGGCCTCATAGCGGCGTTGGAGCACCTTGAAGCCCGCCTGTTCAACAAGCCAGGTCAACTCAGCCATTGTATACGTCCGCGCATGCGTGGTATAACGCGCCTCGCCCTCAAGCCGCATCTGATGACGGAACTCGGCACGGGTACTGAGGCTCTGCCAGAGCAAAGCGCGGAGGATCAGGCGCAAGCGACTCTTGGCATAGAGCTCATTAGGGGTTGAGATCAAGAGGTGTCCACCAGGACGCAAGACACGCCGGAACTCGCGAAGGACCGGTAGCGGCGAATAGACGAGGTGCTCGATGACCTCAGAAAAGACCAACCAATCAAACATACCATCGGCAAAGGGCAACGGCTCACGTTCGAGATGCGCCTGGTGGACGGTCACCCCTAGCCGTGCCCAAAGCGCCTGGCGACGTGCGGGATCAAGATCCAAACCGGTTACCTGAAAGCCCGAGCGCACGAGCAACTCGGTAAAATGGCCGGGAGTCACCCCGACCTCAAGCACTGAGGCACCGGCAGAGCCCTGCATCGCGGCCAGCATGGCAGCAAACCGATACCGATGCAGACGAAAATAGTCAGCCTTGCCGTCAGCGGCAGCGCTGCGTTGAACTTCGTGAAAGGTAGTGGAGTTGATCATATGATGTCTTATGTTCACCATCATTATTATTGCTAGAGCAGTCCTAGACGCTTTGGGTCTTCAGATAGGACTGCTCTAGCATGTAAACCGTCATAACTGGCTTGGATGCCAGCGACAGAAAAAAGCGTTTGGCAGCCGTGCCAGAAGCAACCTATAGTATCATGAGAAGCATGTGAGGGCGAATCGCACTGCCAAGGAGATGAGATGCAAGAACCTCAGTTTGTCCTGCCTGAACAACGGCCTGCATGGCAACAGTTACTTTTGCGCTGGATGATCAGTTCGCTGGGTATTTTCGCCGCCGTCTGGATTGTGCCAGGGATTGAGTTTAGCGGTCCTGGTTGGCACATTGGCATCGTTGCGCTTGTCTTTGGGCTGCTCAATGCCTTGCTCAGGCCATTGCTCTACCTGTTGACCTGCCCGCTGGTCATTCTAACCCTCGGCCTGTTTGGATTAGTGATCAATGCCGTCTTGCTTGGGTTGACCTCAGCGCTGGCCGATCAAATTGGCATCAGCTTTTTTATTGACGGTTTCTGGCCCGCCTTCTGGGGAGGGTTGGTCATTTCGCTGATCACCACGATCCTGAGTTTCCTGGCAGGCGACACCCGTGTCCAGGTGGTACGTGTGCAGCCACCGCAGCAATAGGTGCGCAATGATCACCATTTGCAACACGCGACCCGAGCATATTGCTCAACTGGTTGAACATCAGCGGATCTGTTTTCCGACCCTATCTCCGGAAGATCTGATGCAAGCCGAGATGTTCGCGGCGCAGCTAGCGGTCTTTCCCGAAGGGCAGCACATCGCCCTCGATGGCGAACGGGTCGTTGGGCAGAGCAGCACGTTCCGCATTGGCGAAGAGCAGTGCCGGCAACAGCACACCTACCGCGCCATCACCGGCAAAAACAGCTTCAGCCAACATAACCCGCAGGGCAGGTGGCTCTATGGGGCCGATATGAGTGTGCATCCCGCGTATCGAGGGCGTGGGATTGCGACCATGCTTTATGGAGTACGCAAAGAGCTCGTGCGCCGTCTGAAGCTGAAGGGGATTGTCTTTGGCGGAGCGATGCCGGGGTACGGACAGCACGCCGATCATCTCTCGGTCGACGCCTACATCGCCGAAGTGGTTGCGGGGCGGCTCAACGACCCAACGATCACCCCGCAACTCAAAAACGGCTTTGTCGTGCGGGGCGTCCTCCGCAACTACGTTGATCGCGGTGCAGCGTCGACCGGCGATGCCACCTGGATGTGGTGGGAAGATTGCGTAGAAGAGTGAACGCTTAGGCGTAAGCTGGCGAAGATAACCAGCGCAGTTGGTTGTGTTCGCCAGCATCCGTGTCATTGCCAACTTGTTGCAAGCAACATACTTTTATGCTACGATAAAAGTATAGCTCTTTCGTTCTATGACAAGGCATTTCAATGGAGCCAATCAAAGACTCTTCAGTTGAATTCAAGATTGATCGACTACCAAAAGATCTGCAGGAACAATTTCGCAGGCTCTATGATGAGACAGGCCCTGATGTTGAATATTTGCGTCCTAATGCGGTCTATCAAGGGGATGCACGAGCATTGCTTCCGCGCATTAGGCCAAATAGTGTTGCCCTCAGTATCTGGTCGCCACCGTATTTTGTAGGCAAACAGTACGAAGCACATCTCACATTTGAAGACTGGCAAGATCTATTGCAATCGGTTATTCAATTGCATTTTTCAATTATTAAGCCCGGTGGCTTTCTGGTGATCAACATTGCTGATATCTTATGTTTCAAAGATCCTGCCATGCCAAAGATCCAGGCTGATGCGGTGCATCGTAAACGTTCATCAGTCACACGTGAAGCCATTTTGCAAGCATGGGAAGAGCATCCCAATTTCAATCGTTATCAAATTGCCAAACTGCTTGGGTGCAGTGAGCAAACGATTGATCGCCGTCTGAACGGCAACAACATCCGTGGCGGCAAACATGAAACCCAAACGCGAGTCAAGATCGTTGGGGGTTTAGTTGAAGCCTGGGCGTTAGAATCCGGGTTCTTCCCATATGATCGGCGGATCTGGGTTAAAGATGCAGCGTGGGAAAACTCACGCTGGGCGAGCCTCTCGTACCGATCAGTCGATGAATTTGAGTATATCTATATTTTCTGGAAACCAGGCATCACAAGCTATGATCGTCAACGCTTGACGGCTGACGAGTGGAAAAACTGGGGCTCGCGTGGCGTGTGGAGTTTCCCGTCAGTACGGGCAAATTATGATCATGAAGCAAAATTCCCTGTTGAGTTGCCAACGCGTGTTATACGTTTGCTCACTGATGCAGATGATCTTGTCCTTGATTGTTTTCTCGGTAGTGGAACAACCGCTGTCGCGTGCGTCCGCGAGGGACGCCAATACCTTGGTATTGAATTTGATGAAACCTACGTCCAGCTTGCGCATGATCACATCAGTGCCGAGTTGAATCGTGAACAACTGCTTATGCCAGTCTCCCCTCAAGAAGAGCAGTATGTTCAACTACATCATCAGCAACTCATTGTGGAGCATGAGCGTGACGCTGATTAATCCATATGATTTGCAAGAGAATCTTGATCGTATTGAGGCCATCGAAAAAGCGTCATTACGCTTGCTTGTCCAGGCCTTGTACGATTATCGGCACGAGGCATCGATCATCTTTCAAGCTGAAAACGATCAGGTTGCCGATATTGGGGAAGATGTGACCCGTGAAGCCCTTGATCGGCTTGGTATGTCACGCGTCAACCAGCGTCTCTTTGGCAAAGTAGACTATAAGCGAGCACGCTATCTGTTTCATCCCGATTTTGCGTTGAAACAAGCACTTTTTGTTGACTCAAAAGCCGAGTCAGTGAGTGGGGCAGGAACTGCAACGCTTCAGATTTCGCAACTCTCCATGACCGTAAAGCAGATCCGTGCAGGAGCATCGGTTTCAGTTGATGGGAAGTTACCTGTCGTCTTGAACTTGAATCAGGAGCACTTTCTTACCACAACAATGTTTGTGAAGTATGCGTACACAGATAACAATGGCACACACCAGCTTGAGAGGATCATAGTTGCTGCTGTGCCGAATGGGATGCTTCAGGAGCGCTACAATCCTGATGAGCACAAGACGATCTGGCGGGCAGGTCGCAATGCTCCGACGTTGGGTGAAGAGTTTCGTGTGCGCCTAAGTTTTCGGTTATTGAAAGACAACGCTCGCTGGCGCGTGCAAACCATTCCTATGGAGCCGCATGCGTATATCTGGGATGAGTAGCAGGGTTCGTGCGCAGACTATCCTCACTATTGGGAGTTGCTGGTTGCCGCCAAGCCTGCCTATGCACGCTACAAGCGCCGCACCATGCGCCAGTTCGATAGTAGTTCGGAAATTCACAACTAGACAAGTCACGTAATTCAGCTACTATACGGAAGGATGTTTGCAGATACTAACAAGCAGAGGTAGTCTGTTCACCATAGAGGTGTATGATGCTTGCGTGGCTTGATTTGATCCAGGTTGTACTCGCGCTTGGGCTGGGTTGGCTTGGCCTGGTGTTGGTAAAGGTATCGCATCTATGGGTAAACGCGACCGTGAGCGGGGGCCGTCGATTGAGCAAGTAGCACGCAATGGGCAGCCTTGCATCGCGGTCTGTGGAGGCAAGCATTGTTTGCGGGCGGGGGGCGGGATGATCCAGCAGGCTGCCGAGGCAGCCGTGCAGGAAGCAGGTCTTACCCAGGCCGTCACGGTAGTGCAGACACGCTGCCAGGACTTTTGTGATGATGGCCCGGTACTGACCCTGGTGCCGGGGATGTATCCCTACTTGCGCCTCTGTCCGGTCTCGACCCGCCAGATTGTACTTGAGCATGTGCGTGATGGGCGTCCGGTGTTAGAGAAACTCCATCGGCGGATGCGCAAACGCCTAGCGCGGAAGCTTGATCTTGATTAATGTGATCGTGCTGGAATAGCACCTTAGAGTACCCATACTATGGAAACGCAGAGCATCACCCTGGCCCGTGCCACGCCTGGACGTTTGATTACCGCTAATCTTGATGGAAGTCTGAACCTTGTCTGGGATGAGGCGACGATACGCATTGCGCTCTATGATCTTGGGCACCTGGCGATGCTGCTCGATGAATGGTGCGCCGAAGAAGAGCCGGGTTTCCTCCGCTGTGGCTACTACCAACTGATGCAGAGCCCCGACGGCGGTATTCAACTCTGGCTCAATAAAAGCGGGCTCTGCTTGAGTCGGGATGATCTCCAGATCTTGACTGGCTTGATCCGCACCGCCGAGGCATTGCTCGAAGCACCGATCCCAACGCAACCAACCCTGCCGTTTGGACCGGGGTATCACCGGCTCGCGGCCCCCGCCCGCAACCGTCAGTGGGCGAATTAAGGCTTGTGCTGGCGTAAACGGCCAGCACAACTGGCCGTTTACGCCAGCACAAGCCTAGGTTTTTAGGAAGACGGCCAGCTGTGCTGGCCGTCTTTTGTTGCGCAACCATATCTGTGCATAATCTGTGCATATCCTTACGAAACTCTTACGATTCCCTCGTGTTCGTCTTACGTTGGCAGGGTAGACTACACCCATAAGAGATTTGTGCTGACGTGCACGAAGAATAAAAGGAGTTTTGCAATGACCCTGATTGAAGGCCAGACTGGCATCGCTGAATTTACTGCCAACGAGTTGTATGCCCGCATCCTTGACAACGAGGCGATCTTTATCCTCGATGTCCGCAACGAGGACGAGTTCAAGCGGAGCCCGATTGAGGGGCAGAGCAACCTGACCGCCGTCAATATTCCCTACTTCGAATTCCTTGAGGACGAAGATGGGTCAGTGGCGCGGGTGCCAGCCGACCGTGAGATTATGGTCGTTTGTGCCAAAGAGGGTTCGTCGCAGTATGTGGCCGAGTTGCTGGCCGGGCATGGGTACAACGCACGCTACCTGCAGGGTGGTTTCACCAGCTGGGGCAACTTCTACGATGTGCGTGACGTGGTCAACGCCGCCTGGGGCCGGATCGTGCAGATTGCCCGCCCTGCCCGTGGCGACCTGAGCTTCGCGGTGATCAGCGACGGCAAGATGGCGCTGATTGACCCGATGCGCCACACCGAGGTCTACCTCAACCTGGCAGCCGAGGCTGGCGCGACGATGACGCACCTACTCGACACGCACGTTCACGCCGATCACATCAGTGGCGGCCCGGCGCTGGCGACGATCACTGGCGCAACCTATTATGTCCACGCGTACGATGCCATTCACCCGATTGATATGCTGCCCGCAACGATTGCCTACACCTCACTTGAGGATGGTCAGCAATTCCAGGTTGGGCAGACGACCATCACCGTTGCCTGGTTCCCGGGCCACACGCTTGGGCAGGTCAACTACCGGGTCGATACGCCCGATGGGCGCAGCGCGCTCTTTACCGGCGATGGCATCTTCCTGCGCTCGTTCGGTCGGCCTGACCTGGGTGGCAAGGGCGAAGCCTGGACACCAATCCTGTACCGGAGCCTGACCGAGCGTTTGCCGAAAATCGTGAATGATGATACCCTCATCCTGCCGGCGCACTTTAGCACACTTGACGAAGGCACTGCCGAAGGCATCTTCGCCGCACCATACAGCGAAGTCCGTGCCCACAACGATGCCCTGCAGCCACGCAGCGAAGAGGAATTCACGGCCTATGTGCTGAGTCACCTGCCGGTCTTCCCGCCCGAGTATGTTGAGATCAAGCGGGTCAACATTGGTCTGGTTGAAGCATGTGACGGCAAGGCGAACGAACTGGAGCTTGGGAAGAATATTTGTGCCCTGGCAGGCTAAGCCCAAGACCTTGCAACGAGGACGGTTTTTTGACGCAAAGGCGCAGAGGCGCCAAGGTTTAATATCTCTCGATATATCGATAAGGAGTCAATCTCATGGCGAATAGTTTTGATCAGACGCTGGATGTGAAGGGGGCCAAGTGCCCGATGCCGTTGGTAAAGAGCCGCAAGGCCATTGCGGATCTGACGGTCGGCCAGGTGCTCAAGGTGGTCGCGACGGATCGTGGTTCGGTTGCCGACTTCCAGGGTTGGGCCAAGACGGCCAAGAATGTTGAACTGGTAGCCCAGGAGACAGAGCAAGAGGGCGGGCAGGATCTCTACGTTCACTACCTGAAGCGTACGTCCTAAGACGGTGATGCGACGGGAGCGAGGGCGGGACGCCCTCACTCCCGGGAATGCCGGAAAACGTTGTTCACAGACTATATCAATAGCGACACATAGCTTAAGGGAGTATCAAGACAATGACCATTGAGATGAGTGAGACCTTTGACACCCAAACGTTGCTTGAGCGGATCAATGCCCTGGAGAGCCGGGTGAATGAACTGGAGGCTCACCCCGCGCAGGGGATCGAGGATCGGGTGGCAATGGTGGTCTTCTCGGGTGAACTGGACAAGGCGATTGCCGCGTTCATCATTGCGACCGGGGCGGCTTCGATGGGGCTCGAGGTGAGCATGTTCTTCACCTTCTGGGGGCTCAACGCCGTCAAGAAGCAGAAGATCTTCACCGGCAAGGATCTGCTCGAGCAGGGCTTTACCGCGATGCTGCCAGGCAAACTTGGTGAGACCGGCCTGTCGCAGATGAACTTCTTTGGTGCCGGTGCGCAGATTATCCGTGGCCTGATGCGCAAGCACGATGTCTCATCGCCCGAAGAACTCTTTGGTCTGGCGCAAGAACTCGGGGTGCGCATGGTCGTCTGTGATATGTCCCGTGAACTGCTGGGCGTGAGGGATGCCGAACTGGTTGATGGTCTGGAGACCGGTGGGGTCGCGACCTTCCTCGGCGATGCCGCCCGTGCGAAAGTGACGTTGTTTATCTAGGGGAATCCCCCTCACCCCCCTGCCCCCCTCTCCCCCAAGGGGAGAGGGGGGAGGTAGTAGGGCGATTGCATCATACGAAATCGGAGACAACGGGGCACCCGCAAGGGGTGCCCGTACCGGGGCGGGGCACCCGCAAGGGGTGCCCGTACCGGGGCGGGGCCGCATCCGGTGTAGGGGCACCCCTTGCGGGTGCCCCTGCGGGGGCCTTGGCAGGGTGCCTACACGGAAGATGCAATCGCCCTAGGGGAGGTGGTGACGGCAAGGGTGGCTCAGGCTAGCTGGGCAAATGAAGAGCGTTTGAAGAACTTGAAAGCAAAGAAAGAAGGTCATCATATGTTGCGTAATCTTTTTCAGGGTGGTTCGCGAAGTGCGACAGGGCCAGCTACGATTGATGTAAAAACGTTGAAGCAGCGCCTTGATCAGGGTGAAAACCTCTTGCTGGTAGATGTTCGTTCGGGTGAAGAGTACACCTACGACGGGCGCATCGCAGGGTCGCGGTTGCTCCCACTACCGATGTTGGCCAACCGCATTGAGGAGTTGCCGCAAGACCAGCCAATTATCTGCGTCTGTCGTTCGGGCAACCGCAGTGGAGTCGCCTGTGAGCAACTGTCACGCAAAGGCTTCACGAATGTGACGAACCTGAGCGGTGGGATGATGGCGTGGGCGCGCGCTGGTTTTCCGATGGATCGCGGCTAGGATATAAGGAGCTTAGAGAATGGCAACGAATGAACTTCCCTGTGGCAATTTGCAGGCACAGACCGAGGGTGCCACCTTGCGGAGCTATGCCGTGACCCCTGATGTGCTGCTGGCTTCGCAGCCACAGATCGAGGACTGGGCCAAATTGGTTGAGCAGGGCTATCGTACGGTGATCAATTTGCGCAGCGACCCCGAGCGCGCTGCCGAACAGGCCCGCAATGCCGAGGCAGCGGGACTGCGTTATTTTCACGCACCCTGGCCGGCCTATGAGCTTGAGGCCGAGCACGTCGAAGAACTGGCTGATCTGGTAGAGAACCCCGACACTGGGCGCCTTGTTTTCCACTGTCGCAGCGCCACCCGCGTTGGCCTGATGTGGATGCTCTATCGCCAGCAGCATCACGGCTGGACCCGCGAGCAGGCCGAGGCTGAATTGCGGGCGGCAGGGTATGACGATGACTCGATGGAGACCTTTGGCTTCTGTGCCGATGATTATATGGATCGCGTCGCCGAAGCGACCAAATAGGGCAGGGATTTCTCATGGCATCATCACCGTCGCTTGCGGGTCGAGCGGCATCGGCGGCTCAGGCCAAAGGTCTGGGCCGTTACTTTCCCTTCACCCGCTGGCTCTTCAACTATCGTCGGGAAGATCTGCCGAGTGATCTGGTCGCCGGGATTGTGACGGCCATCATGCTCATTCCTCAGAGCATGGCCTATGCCCAACTCGCCGGATTGCCCCCGCAGATCGGATTGTACGCCTCGGTTGTGCCGTTGATCATCTATGCGCTGCTCGGAACCTCGGGGCAACTCTCGGTGGGGCCCGTCGCGATCACCTCGCTCTTGGTCTTTAGCGGGGTCAGTACGCTCGCCGATCCGGGAAGTGCGCGCTATATCCAGTTGGTGCTCTTGCTGGCCTTGATGGTTGGTGTAGTCAAATTGCTCCTTGGGCTCTTTCGTATGGGTGTGATTCTTAACTTTATTTCGCACCCGGTCTTAGCTGCGTTTACGACTGCTTCGGCATTAATTATTGCAGCCGGGCAACTAAAATATATTCTGGGATACCCAATTGCTGGCCCCCATATTTATGATATTTTGTATAATGCTATTGTCGGCCTTGGCATGACGAATCCGGTCACGCTAACGATCGGAGGAGCCAGTATTGCAATGCTGCTCTTCTTCCGCAAGAAGCTGCGGCCGATCTTGCAAAAAGCGGGGTTGAATCCGCTTGCCGTGACGCTGATCGTGAGTGGTGCGCCGCTGGTGACGGTTTTGCTTGGCTCGATTGTCACCTGGGCCTTGCGGCTCGATCTAACAGCCGGGGTAGCGGTCGTCGGCAGCATTCCGGCTGGTCTCTCACCACTGAGTTGGCCTTCACCAAATGTGGCTGATGCCCAGGCGTTGATGCCCGCGGCAGCGGCAATTATCCTGGTGAGCGTCGTTGAGTCGATCGCCGTTGCCAAAGCGCTGGCGAGCAAGCGCCGTGCGGTGATTGATCCCAACCAGGAACTGGTCGCGCTTGGTGCCGCGAATATTGCGGCTGGCCTCTTCAGCGGGTATCCGGTCACCGGTGGTTTCGCGCGCTCGGTGGTCAACTATCAGGCCGGTGCGATCACCGGACTGGCGTCGCTGGTGACGGCGGGTGGCATTGCGTTGATCCTGCTCTTTTTTACCCCGCTCTTCTACTTCTTGCCGCAGGCAGTGCTGGCGGCGACCGTCATTGTGGCCGTCTTTGGGCTGGTCGATCTGAAAGAGCCGGCGCACATTGCGCAGGCCAACCGGAGCGATGCAGCGACGTGGGGCATCACGTTTGCAGCGGTGCTTTTGCTGGGCATTGAAGCAGGGATCTTTGTTGGGGTCGGCGTCTCGCTGGCACTCTACCTCTGGCGCACCAGCCGCCCACACATCGCCGTCGTTGGACAGATCGGCGAGAGTGAAGTCTACCGCAACATCTTGCGCTACGACGTCAAAACCTGGCCGCACGTCGTCGCCGTCCGAGTCGACGAAAGCCTCTATTTCGCGAACACGCGCTATCTCGAAGACGAACTGCTGCGCATTGTCGCGGAACGACCCGAGGTGAAACACCTGGTCTTGATTGGTTCGGCGATCAACTTCATCGACTCGAGCGCGTTGCACACGCTTGAAGCGCTGATCCAGAGCCTGCGCGACGCTGGGGTGCAACTACACCTCGCCGAAATCAAAGGCCCCGTCATGGACGGCCTGAAACGGGCGCACTTTGTTGACAAACTCGGCACCGAGCATATTCATCTGACCACGCATCAGGCGATGCGAACGCTAGGCTGTGCGTAAACATATTTTGCTCACCAAAAAAGCCGGCTTAGCCGGCTTTTTTGGTGAGCAAAGAAAAGGAATGTTCTTCATCCAATAAGCCGTAGAACCTGGTATAATATCGATGCTTGTTTTTTAACAGCCAGTGCAACTCTGGGTTTAGGCCCCAGCGAGCCGGGCGACACCACAGATACAGCAACCTTAACGGGTTTGTAAAAGCTCTTGGGTAATTGCTCGCGACGTAACCACGAGCGATTATCTCTTCCCTTCACACTCTTCAATCTTTCAGGAGGAACTCGAGATGAACAAAACGCTAGTTTGGGGTATCGCTTGCTTGCTTATCACCCTTCCTGTATGGGGCGTAGTCCAGGCGTGGAATTCCACCGCAAGTTCAGTACATGAAGAAACCACTTCTCTTTGTGCTGAAGATGCATCGCTTGCCTATCCCTATCCCTATCCTATGCCTGGCTCCTGCACGTATCTACCTATCATCCATCAAGGGGACACCCCGGCGCTGACCCCGTCGCCAACGCTGACCCCGTCGCCAACGCTGACCCCAACGCCAACGCTGACCCCGTCGCCGACCCCAACCGCCACAACTGGGCCATATCCGCTTCCATAACTTCTGTTGTGGGGTACGATGATGCTTTGGGCCGACGGATGACCCTACTGCCGAGTCTTCCGCCGACCGAACATCGAGCCCCAGGCATGCGCGGCAAGGCTGATCTGGCCGAGGGCAAAGAGCACTAGCAGGGCGGTGATGGCGGTTGTACTGACGGTCGACCAGAAGGTGAGGGCCTGGCGAATATCGCTCAGCGCCAGTTGCAACGTACTGGCGCGTGTCCTCCCCTCGTCCAGGGTGGTGCGCTTCTCCTTTTTGGAAGGGCGACTTTCATCTATAAAAATAAACCCGCATGAGGCCTCACAGGTCTTCAAGACCTGTAAGGCCTCGCCTGAGACCTGGTGCGCTTGAAGAAGCCACCCTGGTAGGCGATGCTCACTGCACTCAGCAGGAGGACGAGCGAGGTAGCCAAGAGCCCATCCAACCAGGGCAGCAGGGCGCTGAGGCCGCGCATGGTCAACATCGTAAGCAACCTCTTTTCAGACAACATCTATCCACCCAGGAAGGCACTCACGCCGTTCCAGGTGAATAACAGGCCAAACACAAGTGTGACGGTAATGGAGATCGGACGATTGTAGGTCGTTAGCCAGGTATTCGCACGCTGAAGGACTGACTGGGACTGCTTTGGCGCAACTGCGGCGAACAGCAGGGCGAGGATGAGCAAGATCTGCGCGAAGAAGATGTACCCCGCGTACGCGATGATTGCGTCGGTTCGGTCAAGGCCTGCCTCGTTGATGACGGCAAGAGCAGAGAGAGTGAACGCCCAGAGCTTCGCGCCGATCGCGATCCCCAGTGCGCCGATGCCCAGTACCTTGAGCGGGGTAGCCTGTTCAAGCGACTGCATCCATTTGGGTGGTGGCTCGTCAGGATCTTCTTCCTTGCGCCATTTCTTGAACGCGGCGATCAGAAGCAGGATGCCAAGCACAAGTTTCAGCGTCGCGGCCACGAGGCCATCCCCCTCCGCCGCCTTGTCTGAGGAGCCCAAGACGAGACCGAAGAGCACCCCCTGCGCGACGCGGGTAAGGGTCATGCCGAGAACGAAGGCAGAGGCTTTGAGCAGACCGTTCGGACTGGCGAGCAGCAACAGGACAATGATGAGCCAGAGGGGGGCCAGGATGTTGCCAAGGATCATCGGGAGTAATTCGACGAATAGGGGGAACATAGCCTTTTCCTTTGCTGTCCAGCGTGGACCGCACTTGTCTGCACGTATCACAAGAATCTGTCAAGCTGTCCATAGCATGCAGTATAAGGTTACACGGCAGAAGACGGGCTATCCTGTTGGATAGGAGGAACATGATCATTAGATCGCCTCGCCGCGCTCAACCCGTTCATAGAGCCAATGGGTCAACGCGGAGAGGCCCACACCCAGTTCTTGATGCAGGGCAGCGGTCGCTTCGTGATAGGCCTGTAACGCCCGCGCCCGTTGGCCTTGGCGCGCATAGAGCCGGATGAGCAGTTGCCACGCTTGCTCGAGCCACGGGGCGGCGCGGAGCGCACGCCGGAGCCAGAGCTCGCTCGGATGCCAGGCGCGTTGCGTCAGATAGCCTTCGGCCAGGCAGAGACAGCCCTCGAGATAGAGATCGTCGAGTCGTTGGCGCGGCTCGATCAGCCAGTCGGCGTAGGGTAGATCGGGCAGCAAGGGCGCGTATGCGGTCAGGGTGCGTTCAAGGGAAGCCAGTTCAGTGGGGTCTAATGCGCCTAGTGCCAAAGCCTGCGCTACTTCTCGGGTAAATGAGGAGAGATCGCTCGCGACGACACCGTACGGGTCAAAGTAGTAGTTGTTGCGTTCGGCAACGATATAGCGGTTGGGGCCGCGCGGGCGCATATATGGATCTAAGACCGTGCGCAGATGGCTGTTGAGGGTGCGCAAGATCCCGGCGGCTTTCTCGGGATCGCCTTCCGGCCACAAAGCTTCCAGAATCTGGTCGCGTGGGATGGGTTTGCCGGCGTAGAGGACAAAGTATTGCAACAGGCGGGCAACAATCGGGCGGGGAAAAGCGTCGGTGCGGTAGTGTTGTTCGCCCCGTTGCAGGCTAAAGTCGCCGAGCAGCCTGATCTGCAAAGGCGGCGGCGGCAGCGCTTCCAGGGTTTCCAGGGCACGTTCCAGCGTCTTTTTGACGGCGTTGTCTGTTTCGGCGGCGATCGCCGTTGTCAGCGTCGGCATGGCCTGCTCGTCGCCAAGTTGCATCAGCACCTCCGCTGTACGATGCCGGATCACCGCGTTCGCGTGGTGCAGCAGAGGGAAGAGGGGGCCACTCTGCCCGATTGTGCGCAGGGCCGCGATAGCGCGTTCGGGGGCGAGCGCTTCCACCAGCAGCATTTTCCAGAATTCGGCTGCCAGTTCTGGATCACGGGTGGTGAGGAGATGGCTGAAATATGGTCGTTGCCCCTCGGCCAGCACCCGCTGGGCCAGACGCCGCCAGCGCGGGTGGCCCAGGCGCCAGCAAACTAGCGCCAGGGCCATGCGCAGTCGCACCAGTTCGGCGCGGGCACGCATCGGGATGAGGGCACGGCTCTGCGGTGTGAAGCGAAAGCCTCTCAGATCGCCGTCGGGCAAGCTGGCGAGCAACACGGCAAGATCCCGCTCGAGCGCCAGCCGTCCCTGCAGATAGGGAAATTCGGTCGCGTCGGTCAGCGCCGCGTCGGCTCCTTGGATGGCGATCTCGTAGTCGCCCTGGCGTCGGGCGAGCCAGACGCGTGCCGTTGCATACAGCAGGCGCAGTTGCGGTGAGTCTATTGCATCAGCGGCTTGACTCCGGCCACGCAACAGCGCTGCGGCTTCGGCGAACCGGCCCTCGGCCACCGCCAGGAGGCTCCGATCATGCTGCAGAATCCAGTCGATCCGCTCATCAAGCAGTTCCAGGCGACTCAGCAGCGCGTCCAGCGACACGAGATTTTCGCGCTGCCCGGCCCAATTGCCCTGTTCCATCCGTAGATGGCCCAGGTTACGCCGGACGAAGACTGCGTCTTGAAGGTTGTTGCGCGCCTCGGCTTTGCGCAGTGCGTCGGTGAGCAGCGCGTGGGCCTCGGCCCAACGCCCTTGCACCGTGAGCACCTGCGAAGCAAGATTGATTTCGGCAATGATCGTTCCGGTCGTCTCGCCGGTGGCTTGCCGTTCCTGCAACTGGCGATAGCGGTAGTGGGCGAGATCAAATTGGGCCAGCGATGCGTGCAAGCCAATCATATCCTGTAACGCGGCGATGTATTGCGGAACTTCGAGATCGGGCCTTGCAATGAGTTGTTGGTAGAGCGCCAGGGCTTGGCGGAGGCGCCCTTCGTCGCCGTGAACGAAGGCCATGTAGCGCAGCCCCAGGCGGTAAACGTCCATATGGTCGTGCTGCTTGGCTAGGGCGACGCCATGTTCGAGGTAGGCCCACGCTTCGCGGCGGCGAGCGTGCAGGTGGAACAGGGCTGCGCCATTGCGCAGCCACAACAAGGGCCGTTCGGCGGCAAGCGCTGGCGGCAAAGCCGTGAACCAGCGGTGATGCGTGAGAAAATGGCCGTGGGCGCGCATCGCGGCAAAGGCTTCTGGCAAGGCGAGCAGATCCGCCGCCTGTGTCGCCAGGCCCGCCTCGAGGGCATGTTCGATCGCTGCGCTGAGCTGACCACCGGCTTGCAGCCAGGCGATCACGGTTATCACAAGCGCGTCGCGCTCAGCCGAGGGGAGTTGCTGCCGCAAAAACGTGCGCACCAGATCGGGATAGCGATAGGTACCGTCAGGCTCATCCTGGTAGAGAAAGAGGTTGCGCGTCAGCAGGATCTGGATGGCTGCGGTGGGATCGCTCGCGGGCAAGAGGTGCGCAGCGAGGGGCACGTTGAACGTGAGTGGCACCGCCGTGACCAGCATAAAGCGCCTCAGTTCCGCGGGAAGCGCATCCAGCAACTGCTCGGTCAGGTAGGCAAAGAGTTGCTGTTCAGCGATGGGCTGTGGGTTGGCAAGCGCACCAAGATTTTTCAGCAAGCCCAGGCCGAGCGGCCACCCTTCCAAACGCTGACGCCATGCGTCCAATTCCGGTCGCCCGTCGCCCAGCAAGATCCGTGCCTCACGCTCGGTGAAGGCGAGATCGGCCATGTTCAGCTGATGAATGCGCCCGTAGAGCGCCAGATCGGTGGCCGCAAACAGAGGCTGTCGCCCGGCCAGGATCCAGCGAGGACGCGGTTGGCGCATCTGCTGCTGCAACCACTGGATGGCTCCATCGGCCGTCAACAGGTGGTGGACATCATCCAGCAGCAGGGTATTTTCAGGCTGGCGCAGCGCCTCTAACCGTGCCGCGAGAACGGCCAGATCGCTATCGGCTGGGGTAAGGGCGATGAGGTGCGTGAGCGGACGTTCGGTCTGCAGGCTTTGCAGCAGCATAGTCTTGCCGTACCCTGCCGGAGCATTGATGAACAGATGCCCCTCTTCCAGCAAAGCGACGATCTTTTCCAGCAGCAGTGGGCGGCGAAGCACGGTGGCCAACGCTTGGCCTCCTCCTGTTCACAGGTCTGTTTGTTCGTTGTCAACATCTTCATTATACACTCGGCACATGGATTACCAGGCCTACATTGTGCGGATCAGGTGGACGGCGGACGGGCAACCGCACGGCTTTGTCGTGCATCCGCGCACGGGCGAGAAACGACTGTTTCATACCGCCACCGAATTGCTGCATGTGTTGCAGGATTGGCCGTTGCCAACGCCACCTGCGCCAGCCCCAAAGGAGAGTTTGCCATGACCGAGCGCTATCTCGCTTTCCGAACGCTTCTAGGCTATGTTGGGAGCCTCTTGTTGCTGATCTTGGCAACCCTGCTGGCTAGCGTGTTGACTCCAAGCCCGGTCGCCGCCGAGACGGTGATAACGGGCAACATCACCGAGAATACCACATGGACCAGGGCCAATAGCCCGTACATTGTCGGCCAGGCCTATATCGGGGCCGGTGTGACCCTGACGATTGAGCCAGGCGTGGAGGTGCGCTTTACCAGCGGCGGCTGGCTCAGCACCTGGCCGGGCGCGGCGTCAACCCTGATCGCCGAGGGGACAGAGGACGAACCGATTATCTTCACCAGCGCCGCAACCAGTCCTCAGGCGGGCGACTGGCAATATCTCTATCTCTACCCGACCGGCGCGGCCCGGCTGCAGCACTGCATCGTCGAGTTTGCCGGCGGGTTGACAGCCATCGAAGTCCAGTCGTCCGACGTCAGCGTGCGCGACTGCTCCATCCGCGACACCAGCGGCTATGGCATCCGACTGAACGGTGTCGGCCTGACGCCGACCCTGGAGCGGGTAACGATCGAGCGCAGCAGCACCGCGATCTACCAGACCACGCTGGACATGCAGCCGGTCTATCGGGAGTTGCGCCTGCGCACGAACCAGGTCAACGCCATTTTCGTGCCCAGCAGTAGCACCACCCGCGACATCACGCTGGACAGCACGGGCCTCGTCGAGGGCATGCTCTCGCTGGGCCAGCACTACATCGGCACCGGGACGACCCTGACGGTGCAGCCCGGCTCGGTCATCAGCTTCCGCAGCGGCGGCTGGCTCAGCACCTGGCCGGGCGCGGCGTCAACTCTGCTCGCCGAGGGCACGCCTGGTCAGCCGATCCGCTTCACCAGCGCCGTAACCAGTCCTCAGGCGGGCGACTGGCAATACCTCTATCTCTACCCGACCGGCGCGGCCCGGCTGCAGCACTGCATCGTCGAGTTTGCCGGCGGGTTGACTGCCATCGAGATCCAGTCGTCCGACGTCAGCGTGCGCGACTGCACCATCCGCGACACCAGCGGCTATGGCATCCATCTGAACGGTGCCGGCCTGACGCCGACCCTGGAGCGGGTAACGATCGAGCGCAGCAGCACCGCGATCTACCAGACCACGCTGGACATGCAGCCGGTCTATCGGGAGTTGCGCCTGCGCACGAACCAGGTCAACGCCATTTTCGTGCCCAGCAGTAGCACCACCCGCGACATCACGCTGGACAGCACGGGCCTCGTCGAGGGCATGCTCTCGCTGGGCCAGCACTACATCGGCACCGGGACGACCCTGACGGTGCAACCCGGCTCGGTCATCAGCTTCCGCAGCGGCGGCTGGCTCAGCACCTGGCCGGGCGCGGCGTCAACCCTGATCGCCGAGGGCACGCCTGGTCAGCCGATCCGCTTCACCAGCGCCGTAACCGAGCCCAGGGCGGGCGACTGGCAATACCTCTACCTCTACCCGAACGGCGCGGCCCGGCTGCAGCACTGTGTCGTGGAGTATGCGGCCCAGGGTCTCAACACGCAGGCCCGGCTCTTGATCGACTCCTGCACCTTCCGCAGCAACACCACCGGCGTCAGCGTGGCGAACAACGCGGGCGGCACGATCGTCAACAGTCAATTCAGCGGCAACGCCACCGCCGTTACGAACAACAGCCCGGCCCGGCCGGTACGCGCCTTTGGCAACTGGTGGAACCACCCGAGCGGCCCGACCCATGCGGCCAATCCCGGCGGTCAGGGCGACCCCGTTAGCAATGGCGTGCTCTACCAGGGGTGGCTGCGCAGCGCGAGGCCAGACGCGGGCGGACGCACGCCCACACCGCTCGTGCTGGGCCAGACGGTTGAGCGCACCATTGAACCCAGCCAGTTGTACGATTTTGTCTACCAGGCCGCCGGGGGCGAGAACCTGCTGCTGGAGGTGCGCCCGGTCAATGGTGCGGCCCGCGTTGCGCTGCTAGGGCGCCTGGGCGCATTGCCCTGGGCTGGTTTTGCCGACGCCGATGTTGCGGCCTACGCGCCCATCGAAGGCGTCTATCTGCTCAGCCTGCCGGCGGCTAGCGCTGGCAACCACTTCTTTACCATCCTGCCTGAATTGGGCAGCAGCAGCGCGGTTTATGCTGTCACCCTGCTCGACACCCAGAACCGCATCGCCGCCGTGACACCGCGCGTCCACGGGCCGACAGAGAGTAGCCTGACAGTTCATGGGCTCTTTAGCTTCAACGAGATTGATGCCTCGCTGTGCAACACGGGCAACCCCACCATTCGATCCGGCAAACTCAACGCCTTGAGCCCCAGCCTGGGCAGCCTCAGCATGGATCTGAGCGGCGTTGCACCGGGGATCTACAACCTCTGCGTCACCTGGCCCGACAGCAGCCAGCAAGTTGTGACCGGCGCGATTGAGGTGCAGCCGCCCAATCCTCAGGTGGAGGTGCGCATCGAGCGACCGACCTTCGTACGCGCCTTGCGCCGCTATACTATCTACGTGCATTACACCAGCACCGGCAATGTGCCGGCCCCAGCCCCATACATCACGGTAGATGCCACCAATGCGCTGATCTCGCTGTGGCCCGAGGGTGAAAAAGAGCGTCAGGTTCGACTTTTCGGCTTCAATGACCAAGCACCCTATGGCCTGTTGCCACCAGGAAAAACCGTGCGCGTCCCGGTCTATCTTGAAGTGACGAGCAACGAGTCAGTTGGCCTTACGGTGAAGACCGTTACCGAGCGCAGTCAAGAGCCGTTTGACTGGGCCGGGATCGAGGCCGATCTGCGCCCGAGTCCCGCCCCCGCAAGCTGGAGCACAAACTGGGCGGCAACGATCGCCCCCTTCGGCAACACCTGGGGCAGCGTGATCCGGCAGATCAACCAATATGCCAACCAGGCCGCCTGGATCAGCATGCCGGCCTCGCCCGATACGACCCTGGCTCAGTGGTTCTACAACGCCCTGCTCCCCACCTTGCCTGCGCCGCAGGCTGCTGCTGCCACCGAACTCAGCCAGGCCACCGGGGCGATCAAGCTGGTCTGCGGCAACAGCCGAACGGAGAACTACTACACCTACGACTACGATCCGGTGGCTGATGTTGACCTGCAAGGCTTCAACGCCGCGAATTTTGATGAAGACCGGCCCACCTTCATCGTGATCCACGGCCTGCACCAGGGGGCCAGCGGCATGCGAGAGGTTCTCGAGACGGTGGCTGGTGAGGGCAACGTCATCGCGATCGATTGGGAGGTTGGAGCGAAAATTTCGACCGGGATGGTCTTCAGCATCACCCAGTGCCGGAATCAGTTTGGCGCCAACGGGCCAACGCTGGCGGGCATTGTTGCGGCGCAAAAGCTGCGCAGCGCACTCAATAGCGCCGGCAAGACGCTCAACCTGGACACCACGGTGGTCATCGCACGCGACGCCGGGATGTACCTCGGGTTGGAAGTCGTGAAGGGATGGCGAGGACGCGCCGGAGCCGTCTGGCTCAATCCGCCCGCCGATCCGGCGCTGATCCGCTATGCCCGTTCGACCTTCGACCCAGAACGCAGCGCGGTCATCATCGTGCCCACCTCGCCCACCGACGCGCTGCGCTCCGAGGTGGCACCGCTGGGTTGGGCCACAAGCTGGGGCGTACCGGATGGCGACGGACGACCCAAGAGCATTGCCGACTGGGCCAGGCAGCGTGACCACAGCTTCAAGATCTTTGTGAAATGGCCGGAAGACCCCGCATGGAACTGGCTGCGCCCGCGCCCACGCTTTCATGACACCCTGCGCTACCCACCGCCGATCGTCGAACCAGAACCACCGGTTGATCCGGGCGAGATTGTCATCGAAGAGATTATCATCGTCATTGTGACATCGTGGGATCCCAATGCCAAAGAGGCCTGGCGCCAGTACGCAATGCCCGGCGACCTCGTGCGCTGGACGATCTACTTCGAGAATATGGCGAGCGCTTCCGCCCCGGCGCAAGAGGTCTTCATTGTCGACCAACTACCGACTGAGCTGGATTGGGCCTCGGTGCGCTTGCTCGAGGTGGGTTTTGATCGCTACAGCCTGCCCCTCCAATTCGTGAGCAGTGCCGTACCCGCGAGCGCCTCCATCGTCGTTCCCGACTACCGCCCAGAGGTTACGACGACGCTCGAAGTGCAGGTGAACGGATACGTCAACGCGCTTTCAGGTGAACTGACCTGGAGCTTCATCACCCGCGATCCGCGCACCGGCGACTACCCCGAGGATGCGCTGGCCGGCTTCCTGCCGCCCAACGACGGCAGCGGACGCGGCGAAGGTTATGTCACCTTCGAGGCACGCATCAAGCCGGACGTGCCGTTGGGGACGTTCATCAACAACGACGCCGACATCATCTTCGACACCAACGAAGCGATCAATACCGGCGTCGAGACGGTGATCGTGGGCATGCCAGCAACCCAGCAGCGTGTCTACCTACCATACGTGTCACGTTAACATCGGGGCGTCGTCGCGGCGCATTCGTAGGGGCGCAGCAGCAGGAGGGGCCGATGGTGCAGTTGCACCGTCGGCCCCTCCTGCTGCTGCGCCCCGACTACGGGCATAACGCACGCAGCACCCGTTCCGGGGTGAAGGGCAGGTCACTGAGCCAGACCCCGGTGGCGTTGTAGATGGCGTCGGCGACGGCGGGGGCAAAGGGGATCAGGGGCAGTTCGGCCATGCCGCGGGCACCGTACGGGCCTTCGGGGTCGGCGAGTTCGAGGATGACCGAGATAATCTCCGGGGGCGTGTCGAGGATCGTCGGGATGAGATAGGTGCTGAGACCGGGCGTAGCAACGCGCCCCTCGCGCATCTGGAAGTGCTCCATCAGAGTGTAGCCAAGCGCCTGGGCGAGGGCGCCTTCGATCTGGCCTTCGACTTGCTGGCGGTTGATGGCTCGTCCTACGTCGTGAACGCTGATGATGCGCACGATGCGGATCTGCCCTGTTATTATGTCAACTTCAACCTCGACGGCTTGCGCGGCGTAGCCATAGGCATAGTTCGGTCTGCCCGCAGTGGTTACCGCGTCGAGCGGGGTCGTCGCGGGAGCGCGGTATTGCACCGTGATCCTCGCCGGACGCTCTTCGTTCTGCCATTCGCGTAGTGCACCGAGTGCGGCGTCATGCACGGCACGCCCCGCCATCATCGTGAGCCGCGAAGCCGAGGCCGAGCCGGCGTTGGGGGCTTCGGCGCTGTCTTCGGCGATCAGTTGCACGGTCTCGAGGGTAACGTTGAGTGCTTCGGCGGCGATCTGGCGCAAGATGAGATGCGTCCCCTGACCAACGTCGGCGGCGCCAATCCGAACGATGGCTTGCGCGATGGTGGCTGCCCCGTGCAATTCAACGGTCGCCGTGGCTTGCTCGGGAAAGCCAAAGGAGTAGCCGAGATTCTTGATGCCACAGGCGAAGCCCCAGGCTCGCTTGAGGTGCGGCGCGGCAGGTGGCGGCAGTGCGGGCAGCGTCGCGAGCGTCGTGAGGCAGGTATCGAGACAGGTGCGCACGCTGACCCCCGCAGGCAAGGGCTGCTGCGTGGGCTCAAGACTCCCCTCACGATAGAGATTGATCCGACGTAGTTCAAGCGGATCCATCCCGAGCGCGTGGGCAAGTCGGGTCACCATCACTTCGCTGGCAAACTGGGCCTGTGGCGCGCCAAAGCCGCGAAAGGCCCCGGCAGGGAGGTTGTTGGTATAGACGGCGTAGGCATCAACGTGGATGTTGGGCACCTCGTAACAGCCAGTGAGAAAGAGCGCGACACACTTAATAACTTCCTGGCTGGTTGACGCATAGGCCCCGCCATCGCCGATCGCCGTGGCCGACACGGCCACAATGCGCCCATCGCGCATCGCGCCCCAGCGACAGCGGATCGTCACCGGGTGGCGCTTGTGATGCGCCATCACCGACTCGCCACGACTCCAGACAATTGCCACAGGCTGACGCAGCTTCCAGGCCGCAAGCGCCAACAGATGCTGCACCGAAAGATCCTCGCGCCCCCCGAAGGCACCGCCAATCGCCGCATACCGGATGACCACCTGCGCTTCGGGCAAGCCGAGCACTTCGGCGATCTGGCGGCGATCTTCGTGGAGCCACTGGCCGGCGGTGTGGATGATGACGCGGTCGTCTTCGTCAACGTAGGCAATGCCCGCCTCGGGTTGCAGAAACGCGTGTTCCTGCCAGGCGGTCGAGAACTCGCCTTCGAGCACGAGATCGGCGGTTGCCAGGGCCGCCTCGGCGTCGCCTTTGCGAATCGGGCAATGGTAGATCAGATTGGTGCCCCGTTCGGGATGGATCAGGGGTGCATCGGGCGTGAGCGCCAGCGCAGCATCAGCGAGCACCGGCAGATCTTCATACGCAACCTCAACCAAGCCTGCGGCAACCTCGGCGGCCTCGCGGCTCGTCGCAACCACCAGGGCCACCCGGTCGCCGACAAAACGCACCACCTCACCGCAGAGCACCGGCTGGTCAGGTTCAACCAGGCCATAGGCATTATGGGGCACATCAGCCGCCGTGAGCACCGCAACCACACCAGGATAGGCCACCGCCGCCGTTGTATCCAGGCGCACAATGCGTGCATGGGGCCGATGGGCAAACACAACCTTCAGGTGCAACATCCCCGGCTCGATCAAATCCCCTGGATAACGGGCCGCCCCCGTCACCTTGCCAGTTGCATCTGGGCGCGGGAGGGATGTGCCGATCATATGCTCAGATCCTTTCGCTACCTTGCAAAGAAGGCGGTTGTTTTGACGCAAAGGCGCAAAGGCGCAACGAAGTGGTCTGACATAGGGATTGGCTTCGACAAGCTCAGCCAACTGCGGGCAATGGGCTTGGAGAACGGACGGAGGCTGAGCCTGTCGAAGCCCCCGCTGGTAGAAGAAAACTTCGTTGACAGACGACTCAGAGGTCGACGCAGGGCTGATGCAACGTCCCTGCCCACGGGTCATGCTGAGAGCAGCGAAGCATCTTCCGCCTCATCAGGACGAGACCCTTCGCTGCGCTCAGGGTGACAAAATACGGACGTTGCATCAGCCCTCGCCCGGCAGACATAGCCAAGACGTGTTTGCAAACTTGGTATATTATACCTACATTGCGTCAAATTTTGAAAGGCACTTATGCATAGTCGCTTTGTGACGATCGCTGGTTATAAGATCCATGTTTTGGAGGCAGGTACAGGCCCACTCGTGCTGTTGTTGCATGGGTTTGCTGGTTCAGGCGAAGATTGGCGGCCTACGGTGGCGGCGGTGGCCAACATGGGCTACCGGGCAATGGCCGTGGATGCGCTTGGGTTTGGGCGCTCGGCCAAGCCGGGGGATGCGCCCTATTCGCTGGCGTTGATGGCGCGGATCTATACGGACATTATTGAGCAGAGTGGTGCGACCCAAGCGACGCTGATTGGTCATTCGATGGGGGGCAAATACGCCCTGGCAACCGCCGTGTTGCACCCCGAGCGCATCAATGGGCTAGTACTCGTTGCCTCAGATGGCTTTGTTGAAGCATCACGCTTGACCATGGCGGGAGGATGGCCGCTCGTCGGCCCGGCGATCCTCTGGCTCTCGGCGCAGCCTCGCATGGTGCGAATGCTGCTCACGGCGGCGTTTGCTGATCCCGAACGCCATCTCACCGCCGAGATCCTCGAGCGCGGACGGGAAGCCCTGATCGGGGCAGATAATCGGCGTGCGTTGACCGCCTTGAGTCGCCAGTATGCCGCGACTGATCTCGGGCTCACCGGGTTGCGTGCCCGCCTCGGCGAACTCACGATGCCGACCCTGCTTGTCTGGGGTGAGAGCGATCAGGTCTTTCCGGTCGAAGCGTGCGGCTACGTGGCCCGCAGCGAAATCCCAAAGGCGCAACTCGTCGTCTTGCCCCGCTGCGGACACTTTCCACAGATCGAAAGCCCACGCTTATTTCAAGGGGTGCTCACCGGGTTTCTGGCTGGTCTGGATGGTAATGACTGATTCGTCTGGGAACTTCGTAGCCCTTGAGCTTTTGCGCCCTATCGCTCCTGATAACATCCGAGGATGTTATCTCGGCACCACTGGCCCGCGGGCCATTTAGTACTCAGCGTGACACTATCGCGAGCAAAGCAGCAAACTTCGGTCACACACTCATACGCTGAGTGCAAGCGCTACCGCACCACGTGTGGCAAAAAGATCCGCTGGCTCGCGCCAAGGTTCGGCGGAATGAACGGTGGCATCAACACATCGCTCACCAGCGGCGGTGGATCGTTGCCTTGCTGCGGGAGCAACCCCTGCCCAATGAAGCGTGTCCAGCCGTTGTCGCGGGTAATGTGAAAGAGGCGGTGCTCGACGTAGTTTATGAAGGCGCTCTGCACGTTGCTACTCGAACGCGGCGGATAGAAGAGCCCCAGGCCATGGGCGTTGTCGAGTTGCACGTTGTAGGTGCGTTCGCCACCCTGGTAGACATCCACATATTGGAAGGAGCGACTCGCACGCGAGGTGTAGGCCACGAAACGCTGGTTGCTCGGCTCGGCTACCGCCAGCACCCGCTCGGCAGCGGCTTGCACCGCGCTATCCGGGATGCCATCGCGTAGCTTGCGGGCTAAATCCACTACATCCACGTAGCTGTCTTCGTTGTCGGGTTCGAAGGGCAAACCCTGCCCTGAGTCATACTTCTGCACGGTGCTGCGCAACTCACGCAGCGCCTGGCGGCGTGGCTCGAGATCAGCTTGCACGTAGTTCAACAGGCTCTGGCCGAGCGCACTGAGCGCCGCTTCGAGTTCGGCAAAATGGCCCAGGTCAAAGGCAGCAATGGTGTAGGGCAGCGCCTCGGCATTGATGGCTGTCGCATAGTGCTGCGCGATCTTGACGGCTGCATCACGCGGGTCGCTCGCATGACCGAGCATCTGGCGGTAGTGATCGTAGGCAAAGATGCCCCAGGCGGTGTTCGCCGACGCGACGACGAAGTCGGCCAGGCCCGCAGCAATTGCGGCGTTCTCGAAGAGACCGAACGAGCAGGCATCGTAGAAGAGTAGGTCGAGTTTGCGTGCGCCATCATCGGTCGCTTCGATCAGGGCGGCGCGCACCTCGAGCGAGGTCAGGAAGGGGGTTGGTGTGTTCTCCCCCTTGCTGGTCTCGTCCTGGGCAATGCCAACAATGCCATTGGCGTGATCGACGATCGCCAGGGCGTAGTGGTCAGTAGCGGGCAGATTGGTAAAACCCCAGGTGAGGAAGTCGCGCAGGGTGCCAGGCTCATCCATCCGCGCCTCGATGAGGTTGACGGACGCCCAGTTACCCGCAGCATCGAGGGTGTAGCGCCGCGTATCATTGACCCCCGGCCCGTCATAGAGCACGGCGACTTGCACGTTGGCTTGCGGCCCGGCCTTCTGCAAGCGGTAGAGCATGCCGTTCAGGGCTGCATTCTCGCCCATCCACGGGTCGAGGTTGTTGTCGGCGGCGGCGTAGATCAGCAATGTCCAGCTCTGGGTTCCATACCCACCCCCGCCGCCGTCGCGAATGATGATCTGCTGCTCGACGGTGGGCGACCAGTCGCCTTCGTCGTCTTGTACCGCAAAGCTGATCGTATGCACGCCCACAGGAAGATCGGCGGCAGCACGACTGAAGCTGCGCTCGGTCGTGATCACGCTGCCATTGAGCATCCAGCGATAGGCGCTGATCACATCCGTCGCATCAGAGTCGGCGCCCGTCCCCTCAAAGCGGATGGTATCAACACCCTGCCTGGCATCACGCGGCAAGATGCGGTTGATCGTTGCGACTGGCAACGGGCGCACGAGGCTGCCGCTGGCGCGATGGAGCCATACGCCTTCGATGCTGCTCGACTGGCCTTCACCACCGATGGCGACGATCCGATCCATCACCGGGTCGTAGGTCATAGACAGGTTGGTCATCGCCGGAAGGGTAGGCACGCTCGCCCGCTCGCGCCAGAAGTCTCCGTTCCAATCCCAGGTGTCGCTGAGCAGACCGCTCGGGCCGGTGCCACCCGCGACCACGACGGCGCTGCGGACGCTGTCGAAGGTCGCGGCGTGACCACTACGGGCAGTGAGGCGCAGCGTCGGCGTGACATCAATCCAATTGGTGCCATCCCACTCCCACACGTCATCAAGAAGGCCGCGGCTATTTTGCCCACCGATCAAGACTGCCCGGCCCCGCGCCGGATCGTAGGTAAGCGTGGCTTTGCCCCGCGCTGGTGGACTCGTCGCCGGACTACGCTGCGTCCAGGTCGTCCCGTTGTACTCCCAGGTGTCGCCCAGGTAGGCACTGGCATCCTGCCCGCCAAAGAGCAGCCAGACATTGCGCGTCGGGTCGAAGGTGAGGCCGTAGTTAGCGCGGGCCGTGGGACTGGTCGCCGGCGCTTGCACCAGCCAATTGGCCGACGCACTCTCCCAGAGCCAGGTATCATCAAGGTAGTTGTTGCTGTTGCTCAGCCCACCAAAGAGCAGCACCTGCCCACCGTCGCTATCCCGCGCCAGGCGATGGCCCGAACGCGCCGTTGGCGGTGCGTTGGTCGGCGCTTGCAGCTTCATCCGCTGCCCATCCCAGAGATAGGTCTGGTCATCAGCGGTTTTGCCACCAAAGAGCAGACTCTCCCCGTTCACGGTATACTCCAGCGCCGCGCCGGGGCGTTGCAGCGGATGCGTGAGCAGCATGCGCCAACGCGTGCCGTCCCATTCCCAGGTGTCGGTCAGACCAATCGTATTGCTGCCATCAAGGCCACCAAACAGGATGATGCGCTGACGGATGGGATCATAGGCCATAGCGTGACGGGAACGTGCGGTGGGACTAAAAGCCTGGGCCTGCTGGCTCCAGTTGGTGCCGTCCCAAAGCCACATATCATTCAGATTCCTCGTGCTCCGGCCGCCAAAGAGGACGATCTGTTGACGAACAGAATCATAGACCATCGCATGGTTTGATCGGGCGAGGGGCCGTACATCAGTGGTACGCTCCGTCCAATTTGTGCCATCCCATTCCCAAAGGTCATTGTTCAGGCTGCCGCTATGTCCGCCAAAGAGCACGACCCGTTGACGAACAGGATCATAGACCATCGCATGCTCGGCACGGGCGGTGGGACTCACAGCAGGAGTAATCTGCGTCCAGTTAGTGCCATCCCACTCCCAGGTGTCGTTCAAGCGCGTCAGACCAACCGTACCGCCAAAGAGCACGATGCGCTGGCGGACGGGATCATAGGCCATCGCGTGCTCAGTTCGGGCCGATGGTTGACTGGCAGGCTTGAGCTCGGTCCAAGTACGCCCATCCCAAACCCAGGTGTCATTGCGCCCACTGCCGCCGAAGAGGAGAAGCTGTTGGCGGGCGCTATCGTAGACCATCCCATATTCATCGCGAGCCGGGGGGCTCGTGGCTGGTTGGGCGCGTTGCCAGCTTTGCCCATCCCACAGCCAGGTTGCATTACGATGGTAGCCGCCAAAGAGCAAGAGTTTCTGATCGCGTGGATCGTACACCAGACTATCATCAGTGCTCGCCGACGGACTCAGGATTGGTGCGCTGCGCTCCCAGTTGGTGCCATCCCACTGCCAGGTTTCGCTGTTCATGTTGCCGGATTGGCTGGTAAAAAGCATCATCTTCTGATGTGCAACATCATAAGCCATGGCCCCACCGGTAGACCCAGGTCTGACTACCGCCGATCGCTCGTGCCAGCTTTCACCATCCCATTCCCAGGTATCGTAATAATTGTTATAGGTGTCGTGACCGCCGAAGAGAACGATGCGCTGCCGCACGGCATCGTACGCCAGACTATGATTGCGGCGGGCGGTGGGTTTGTTCATTGGGAAGAGCTTGAGCCAGGTTGTCCCATCCCACTCCCAGAGATCGTTGTTATACGTACTCCCGTTCATACCACCGAAGACAACGACACGCTGACGGGCTGCGTCATAGGCCATGGCATGGCCCCAATACACATCGGGACGTGCGGTCGGTGTCTGCACAATCCAGTTTGTGCCATCCCACTCCCAGGTGTCTATCTTGGCCACACCGCCACTGCCTCCATAAAGGACGGTGCGCTGACGGGCACTGTCGTAGGCCATGTCGTGATCAGACCGCGCCGATGGGCTATCAACCGGGAAACGCTGCGTCCAATTTGTCCCGTCCCACTCCCAGGTATCATTGAGGTAGTTCATGCTCGATACGAAGCCACCAAAGAGCACCACGCGCTGGCGAGCGGCATCGTAGGCCATGGCATGGCTATGGCGAGCGGGTGGACTCACCGCCGGGGTGATCCGCAGCCAGTTGGTCCCGTCCCACTCCCAGGTGTCGTTGAGCACACCACCCCCGCTATTCCCGCCAAAAAGGACGATGCGCTGGCGGGCGGCATCGTACACCATGGCGTGACTGTAACGCGATGGGATTTCCCCTGGCGTCCAGGCCGATTCTACCGTACGCTGGGGCAGCACCACATCAACTTGCTGGCCGCCCTCTTGGGCGATGAAACTGACGCTTTTGCTCTGCCCATCGGCGCTGGCGGTGATCGTCACGGTGTCGCCCGGTTTGGCCTGGAGCACACTGGAATCGCCAAGGTTATCGCTGAGCAGCGCCGCGAAGAAGGGCAAGCCACCCGCCTCACCGCGCTGGGTCTGGGTCGTCAAGGTGCGGTCACCAACGCTGATCGTCACCTCGGCCCCGGCAATCGGCACGCCATTCAGGTAGACGTAGCCGCTGACGCAGCAGATCACGGCGGCGAAGCTGTCGAGGGCCGCCCCACGGATGCACGAGCGCGGCAGGGGCGGCGGGGCTAGCGGGGCCGCGAGTGACATCATCGCCTGGTCAGCGGTCGCCGCAACCTGCTGATCCACGGGAGGCAGCCCTTCTTCGGGTACACCCTGGACGGTAGCGCTTGTGGTGAACGGTGACGACAAGAGGACGATCAGCAGCGTGATGAGCAGGAGCAGGCTAGCAGGGTGGGTGGAGCGCCTCATAGGAGTCCCTTTGTTTCAGAGTATGTAAGGTAGCGCTACGGCAACAGTCGGCGTTCCCTCACGCAGCAACAGTTGAAACGCGGCCCAGTAATAGGGATGGGCGTAGCCCATGGCTCGCACCGCCGCACGCGCAGCGCTCAGGGCTTCGGTCGGATTCTGCCCAGCGGCGAGCCCCTGGTAGAACTGTTCCATCATCAGGCTGGTGGCTTGATCATGCACCGGCCACAAGCTCGCGACGACCGCCCGTGCCCCTGCACTCAAAAAGGCCCCCGCTAGCGCCAGCGCGACCCCGCCTCGTTCCGGGGTCGTGCCGGTCTCGCAGGCACTGAGCGTTACCAGCGCCGTGCCAGCCAGTGGCACATTGAGCACGTCGGCGAGCAAGAGCGGGCCGTCGGCCAGGCTGAGCTGGGAGAGCAAGGGGGCATAGGGGTTGACCTGGCCGTGAACAGCGAGGTGCAGGAAGGTCGGCGGCTCTTCCCAGTGCAGATCACGCAGGTGAGCTGGGTAGACCTGACGGGCTGACGGGAATTGGCGCTGGATGGCCGCCAGTTCGGCGACGACATAAGGCAGGGCGGGCTGACCTTCCCAACCGAGCAGCAAGGGCGTTCCCGTGGCCTGGGGTACAGGTGGCATCGCAAGCAGCGCAAGTGAGGGGATCAGGTGCAGGTTGTACTCTTCGTCGAGGTAGCGCGAAGCAGCCTGGGTGTGGTCGCGCAGCGCCGCCCATGGCACACTGTAGAGCGGCCCATCCGGTGCGATGATCACCTGGTTCACGTCGGCAGCGAAGGTGGCAATGATCGGCGCGATCAGCAGGTGGTAGAGCTCACCCAATAACCGCTCGCTGGCGGCAAGCTGGCCCGTTGCCATGCGCTGCTGTTGTGCGGGCGAGCTACAATGCCCCAACGCATGGTGCTGAAGCGTCAGCCGACTCAGCAGTTGCGTCACCTGCGCCACCGAACCAAGCTCCACCTGGCGCACCGCTGCGTCAGCCGTCAGCAGAAACGCCCAGATCTGCCCGTCCGCAACGAGGTACTCGACGCCGACACTGGTGGACGGCAAGCATTGCTGGATCGACGCCAACGCGGGGAGGGTCTGCACGGGACGCTGGCGGAGGTGCTGGCGGGCCAGGCTTTGCAGGGTTGTCTCGGCCTGCTTGATCCGCTCGGCACAGAGGGTCTGGTAGGCGAGCTCATCCTCGGGATGCATCTGCGCCCGCCAGTAGTCCCACGCGGTCTTGGCGCTGAGCCAGGCTGGATCCTGGAGCAGTGACGCGTGAAGTGAGTCGGCGCTCGGTGCGGCAAGCTCAGCCCAGATCCCGCCCTTGGCTTCGAGCAGGCTCTGCACGGCTGCCTCGAGGCGCCCGGCTTGCAGATAGCTGCTGATCAGGTGAGCATAGAGCGGAGCCGTGCCGGTCAGATAGCTTGCCTTCAACTCTTCGCTCGGCAGCATCCGCCGGGTTGCCGCAGCCAGATCGGCCGCACGCTGGAGGGGCACCCAGGCTTCGGTGGCAGACATCCGGCGGGCCTGCCCAACCAGGGCGCGCTGCTCGATGCCATCGAGTCCATGTTCACGGGCCATGTCAGCCAGGTGCTGATAGCGTCGCACAGCTGCCCTGGCATGCTGCGTCAAGGCTGCCGCCAGTAACTCCAGCTCGAGCTGCTCGGCCAGCACCCCGGCATCCGCGATGGTCGCCTGAGCCGCCGCCACCTGGGCTAGGGCAAGGCGGCGTTCAGCAGCGTTACGCTGAAAGCGCGGATGGGCGGTGTAACCCTGGAGCAACGCCTGGAGCACCGGCGGCAACGGGGACTGCATGGCGAGCGCCGTCGCACGCGCAAGATCCTGGCGGGCAAGGGCGTTCTGATCGAGGGCCAGGGCCAGCCGCACCGCAGACAGAATAGCCTCAACCGCCTCCTGAAGCAACCCGGCTTGCTCAAACATATGGGCCGCCTGGAGCGCCGCACGGCGGGCTTCGAGGGGCAATTGCAGGCGCTCGAAGAGCACCGCTTCTTCGAGCGCCACCGTCGCCTGGTCAAGCTCGATCCGTGCCGTGGCAAAATCGGTACGGGCCTGATCCAGCAGGCGAAGCGCGGTGAAGAGCTCGCCACGATAGGTCGCCAAGCGCGCCTGGTTCACGGCGACACGCGCCCGCAGTTCGGCTGAGCCACATGCCTCAGCCACCGCACCTGCACGTTCGAGCGTCGCTTCCGCCTGCGTAAATTGACCCAGGAAGAGGGCCGCAAACGCCTGGTTAATCAGCGCCTCGGCTTGCGCTGCGGGCTGGTGATGGCTCACGGCCAGCGCCTCGGCCTCGCGGGCCGTCGTGAGCATAGCCTCGTAGTGGCCCATCCGTCCTTCAATATCAGACCGGTTCATGTAGAGTGCAGGCAGGCGATTCTGAGCGTCCGGTGCTCCTGCCAGGCACTCAGCTGCGCGCCTGATCGCCGTGTGCGCTTCGTCGAGCCGACCGAGTTGCCCCAACAAGCCAGCCCGTCCGATCAGCAAGCGCCCCTGTTCAGGCCGACGATCCTGCGCCACAAAATAGGCATAGGCGGCATCGAGGTGGCTCAAAGCTGGCCTGGTCTCGCGATTGAGCAGTGCCAACCCATGACACCAGTGCGCGAGGGCCGTGGCCTCGGGATGCTGCGTTGCTTGCGCCACGGCCCAGGCACACGCCACCGCCAGTTCAACCTCGGAAACAGCCCCGGCATCGAGCAGGTCAAGAATCGTATCCCGCAACTGAGCCAGGAGCGCCAGCGGATCGACCAGGTTCACTGCCAACCACGCGGCGATCCGGGTCGGCTCACCCTGGGTCGCCCATAGTGATGGCAGCATCGCCTCAAGCATGGGAGAGATTGATCGCAGGGAGCAGCACCACCCCCTCGGCAAAATGCACTTGGACCAGATACGTGCCCGCAGCAAGACGCGTAAAGGTAAAGAAGCCGTCCGCATCAGTCGTGCGGGGGCGGGGCCGCGCCTGATCGCCACGGAGCCGCACCCGCACGTCAGGGGCAGGCTGATCATGGTGCGTCACATAGCCCTCGATCCGCCAGTAATCGTTCTCTGGCGGCGGCAGGCGGAGCACAATCTGGACGGCAAGTTCACTCGCGTAGAAGGATTGATCGGGCACAACTGGCGCGATGCTGCGCATGCCAGCGCCAAGCAACTGCGGCAGCGCCACAAAACGCGGCAGCCTGAAGCGGACGGGCCGATCGGCTGGTTGACTCTGGAGCGCCAAGAGTTCGGTGAACGTCTCTTTGGCGCGGGGATTAGCCCGCACATAGGCCGCAACACGGAGCTGTTGCTGCGGCGTCGCCTGACCAGTGGCCACATCAACGAGATCCTGGGGCTCAGGGACAGACAAGCCATCCAAGCGTTCGTGAAGGTGTTGCTCTACGCGACGCAGTTGCGCAAGCTCCTGCCGTACCTCGGCTGAGGCCTCCAGAGCCTGTTCAACATGCGGCAGCGCCACACCATCGAGATACGCCAACAAATCCCCAGGTTCAAGCGGTTTATTCTTCATACGAACGTTCCCTGCATAAGGTAGATAGCAATCCTAGATGCTTTGTGTCTCAGGAGTGCCAGCTTATGGTTCTTCGGTCCATAATCCGGTATGCGCGACACGGGCTGGTGGTTTGGCCCACTGAAGGGCCTGGATGCGACTGAGTTCCCGCCTACGCGGGAACGACCAGTGCGCCAAGCCAGTTCCCTTGTCATGCCCGCATGCGCGGGCATCGAGCAGAATGATCGTGCCACTAGACCTCACAGTTCGGGCAGACCTTGTGTGAGAGGCCGCCCTCCCTAGCACACCATCCAATTAGCAAAATAAACCAGACTTACAACGCATTTCCACCATCAGATTCAAGCATGTCACCAACCTCAGGCAACTTAGCAAGCAGCTTAATGGAGCGCTCGATCAGGCGATAGACAACTTTGATCGTCAGCGAGGCATCGCGATCACGCAGAGCCGCAGCGATCGTCTCGGGATCTTCATCGAGCACAAAGCGGCGGCGAAACGCCTCGCGGTGCAACTCATCAGGCAGCAACACGAGGCAGCGTTCGTAGAAGGCGTGGCGCATCACGGTATCGGTCGCTGCTTGGCCTGGCTCGAAGCGCAACGCCTCCAGCGCAATGTTCGGGGATTGGCGGGGCATTTTGAGGCAGGTGTGAAAGACGGTCGTATGCAAGTAGGTACGGTATTCCGCAAACGAACGCGCCTGATACGGTGAGGTCAGGTGGCGAAATTTGCGCAACAGATTGATCGCCACCTCCTGCTGCAGGTCATCCAGATCTGGACGACACCGAGCTGGACACAGTTTGCGTACGAGGGGAATGCTGATCAGCCAAAGCCGCTCAAAGGCAGCCTCGTCGCGGTTGGCCGCACGGCGCAGAATTTCTTCGCAGCTGCGACTATCCTGACGGTTGTCGCGTGATTGCTGAAAGGCAGCGAGTTGGGCTTCACAGCGGCTATGGAGATCATCAAGCGGGAGCGAACCCAGTGGGGTAGCGGGATCAGAAGGAGAACTAGCGTCCATAACGAAGACCCTTAGCGACAATGATGGAGTTACAATGGGTAACGCTCAGCGTTATTTTACTTTATTCACGTTACCCGAATTGTACTACAAAAAGGTACGAGGCTCAACTGCGCATTCGCGCCAGATCTAGGCTGATGCAACGTCGACCTGACCGGAGCACCGTCGGGCTGATGGTCTTCCAGAAATGAATCCGCTCGACCAGGCCTCACAGATCTTTCGTTCCGGCGCGCCTGCCCATCGGGGGAGGGCGGCCTCTCACACAAGGTCGGCGAGACCTGTGAGGTCTCGCCCGTGTCGCGCATACCGGGAGCACTTACGAGAATACCGTAAGGCGGGGGCTTTGTGCTGGCGCTACCGAGGAGCCCTACACATCAACTGGAAGACCGGGACGCTGTGGTATCATAGAAGCTATGCTGGATGATCACACCACGTTGCATTTTCCACCGAGCGGCATCGCTGAACTGCCGTTGCTCTTTGCACCTCAGGTGATCCGCTGTGTGGCCGCCGGGCCAGGCGGGCATCCGCTGACGGTGCTCCTTGATACGGGCACTGATCCGTCGGCGATTGATCTGAGTCTGGCGCGGCGCCTCGATCTGCGCCTCGGTGATTTTGCACTGGGTTCCGATGCAGCCAGTGATGCCGTGCATTTCACCGAAAGCGTTTTGCCCTGGCTGCGCCTCGGTGAGCTTGAGTTGCGCGATCTCTACGGGGTTGCGCTCGATCTCCGCCAAGCTCCATTTAAGGTCGATCTTGTGCTGGGCTATAATGTCTTGAGCCAGTTGACACTGACCATCGATTACGCCGCAGGCCGGTTGCGCCTGTGCCATCCGGATCTCGAACCTCCAATGCCGGGGCCGGGCGGGGCGGTTCTGCCATTGCGCTTTTTTGAACATTTTCCAGCGCTTGATGGGGCTGCGCTGCTCTGCTTGAACCAGCCAGATCAGGCCCATCCGGTGCCCCTTCCGCTGCCCCTCTTGACGATTGATACCGGTTCAAATGGGGCCCTCACGCTGAGCCCGGATCTGGCGGATTTGGCTGGCTTGCGCCGCGGCACAGCCGAGGTGGACGAAGGGCGTGGGTTTGTCGAACGGGTGACGACGCTGCACGGAGTGGCCTCGGCCCTTCGCCTTGGTCCGTTTGAATTGAAAGCAATTGAACTTGATGCCCCCGAGAGCGGTCGCGGCGATTTTGGCCGTGGGGGACGGGCGAATCTTGGCAATCGCTTGCTTGCCCGTTTCCAACGCATGACCCTTGATTATCGGCGGGCTGTCTGTGTGCTTGAGTCACCTACCGAACCGTCATAAATTGGGAGTGCCGACGTCAGTCGGCTGAGTCCGAAGCCAACTGACGTCGGCACTCCATGATGTAATGCTGAAAAGCCATAAGCCTCCGGGCTGCGTTGCCCAAAGGCAAGCATCTGTGAAGAAGTCGAGCGATCCATTGTTGCGCCTGACGATCATCATGGCCCTCTGCATGGTGGTAGCCGGGTCAGTGTTGCCCATAGCAGAGGCCCCTATGCATCAGCCACCAATCTATACACCATCTTGTCCCGAGGCAAGTTACCCTGATACGGCGGCCCTGCTGGCGGCCTTGTCAGGGGCGAATTATGCCTGTACGGAAGAACTCGCCAAGGCCCTGCAAACCCGTGTTGGTATCAATGAGATCGATGTTCTGCTCACGATGATTCAGCGTGGAACCCATGAACTTGAGCGGCGCAATGCCGTGCGGGTGCTCGGGCGGCTGGCGGCGAGTCCACAGGCGAGCCGGGCGAGCGATCTGGTCTTGCGGGTGCGGGCGGCCAGGGTTCAGTCGGTCTTGCATGAGTTGCTGGCGCACGCCGATGACAATTTTTTGTTGCAAGATGCCATCTGGGTGCTCGATAGCTATTTTTACCCAAATTTCAGTGCTGCACCGGTTTTCGAGCGTATTGCCAACGCGCCAACCCTTGCCCCCGCCTTGCGCTATCGGGCAGCATCAGCTCGCGGGAGGTTGACACTCGCCCGTTCCGGCGTGCTTCACCCCGACGATCAGGCCTTTATGCTCCATGGCCTTCGCTCGGATGATCCAGGGGTGCGGACGGCTGCGGCCCAGGTGATTGCCCGCCTGCGCACTGATCAACTCGGCTTAGAGTTGATCGCGACCCTAACGCACGCGCTGGAAGAAGCGTGGAAGGTCGAACCTCCCCTCACACTGGTTGACGATGCGCCCGACCCGCGTGATCGCGGGTTGCTCGCATCGTACGAGAGCAGTCCGAGTAGCCTGACGGCGCGTGCGGCCCTAGCCCGTGCCCGTGACCGGCTGGAGGGCGGTACCACGCACCTGACAAGCCTACGGCAACAGTATGAATTTTTGACCCTGACCGAGCGGAGTGAACACGATGGGGTGAGCATTCGTGCCGGGCTTGCCGCTGATGAGATCGCCGCCTTGCTGCGCGAAGTAACCCACGTGCGTGAGGCCCTGCTGCACATCTTTGGGCCAAACCTGGCCGAGCCAATGGACGCGAAAGGGACACGGACGCTGCAGATTAAGATCTTTGCCCGTCAAGGCATCTATCGCGATTATGTGCGGGCCTTTACCCCCTTCACCGTTGATGTAGATGGGCTCTATGACGATGCCAATACAATCATCTACACCCATCAGCGCACCAGTGAGCAGAGTGCGAATAGCCTGGTCGAGAGTCTGCGTCACGAAGTGGCGCATCACTATGCGGCAACCCACCTCTTTCCGGGGCAATGGCGCACGCCGGGCTATCATCGTGAGCCAAAAGGATGGGCTGATGAGGGCCTGGCCGAAGTAATGGCCGGGCTCACCGCCTCAGGGCCAGCGCCTCGTCCGGCCCAGTTGCGTCGCCTCTGTGAACGCACCCCACGACCACGGCTGAAGGTCTTGCTCGCCCAGCGCGAAGGCTATGATCGTTTTGGCACCTTCGACTATGATGCGGCCTGGGCCTTTACCTACTATCTTGTGACCGAACAACCCGAGGCGTTGCAGCGCCTCTATACCGCCTATCGCGAGCACCGCTATCATCTGCGTGACTGGTCGCAGCTTGCGGGGCTGAATCTGGAAGAGACCGAACGCGCATGGCATCGTGCGATTGAGACCTGGTGTATTGGGCAACGGGCAGGATCAGACTAGAGTGAGGAGAAGGATGGATACATTGCTACCGGGTTCACCCTACCCGCTCGGGGCTACCTGGGATGGGAGCGGCGTCAATTTTGCACTCTTTGCCGAGCAAGCAACCGGGGTCGAACTTTGTCTCTTTGAAGATGCTGAAGCGCCACGTGAGGCGGTGCGGATTCCACTCACGATGCAGACCGACCATGTCTGGCATCTGTATGTGCGCAACCTGCGCCCAGGGCAGCTCTATGGCTACCGGGTTTATGGTCCTTACCAACCCGAGCATGGCCTACGCTTTAACCCGCACAAATTTGTGCTTGATCCGTATGCCAAGGCGTTACATGGGCCGATCCGCTGGCACGATGCAACCCACGGCTACACGATCCTCCATCCTGACGAAGATCTTTCGTATGACGAGCGTGATAGTGCGCCGTATTTGCCGCGCTGTGTCGTCATTGATCCACGTTTCGATTGGGAAGATGATCAACATCCGAATATCCCACTGCATGATAGTGTGATCTACGAAGCCCACGTCAAGGGCTTGACGATGCAGCACCCCGCTATTCCCGCCGAACTGCGGGGCACCTATCTGGGGATTGCGCACCCGGCGATGATCGCGTACCTGCGCGATCTGGGCATTACGGCGCTTGAGTTGCTGCCGGTACACCAATTTGCTAATGATCGCCATCTTGAAGAGCAGGGCTTGAACAACTACTGGGGCTACAATACGCTCAACTTCTTTGCGCCAGCTACTCAGTATACGCGCTGCGAAAAACCAGGTGGGCATGTCCGCGAATTCAAACAAATGGTCAAAGCGTTACATGCCGCCGGGATCGAAGTTATTCTCGATGTCGTCTACAACCACACGGCTGAAGGCAGTCACCTCGGGCCAACCCTGAGCTTTCGCGGGATCGACAACCAGGCCTACTATCGCCTAGTGAACGACGATGCCCGTTACTGCATGGACTACACCGGCACGGGCAATACGCTCAACATGGTACACCAGCGTTCGCTGCAACTCGTGATGGACAGCCTGCGCTACTGGGTGACCGAGATGCGGGTTGACGGCTTTCGGTTTGACCTTGCCGCCGCGTTGGCGCGAGGCCTCTACGAAGGCGGGCAACTCTCGTCCTTCCTCGACATCATCCATCAAGACCCGCTGCTCTCGCAAGTCAAACTCATTGCCGAGCCGTGGGACGTCGGGCCAGGAGGCTACCAGGTCGGCAACTTCCCGGTCCTCTGGGCCGAATGGAACGGCAAATACCGTGATACCGTGCGCCGTTTCTGGAAAGGTGACGAAGCACAAGTCGCCGAACTTGCCTACCGCCTCGCTGGTTCATCCGACCTCTACGAGCGGAATGGACGCGCACCGGCGGCCTCGATCAACTTTATCACGGCGCACGATGGCTTTACCTTACGTGACCTGGTAAGTTACAACGAAAAGCACAACGAAGCGAATGGTGAAGGCAACAACGACGGTGACAGCCACAACAATAGCTGGAACTGTGGAGCTGAGGGCGAAACCGATGATGAGGTCATCAACGCCTTGCGCGCCCAGCAACAACGCAACTTCCTCGCCACGCTGCTCTTTTCGCAGGGTGTGCCGATGTTGCTGCACGGCGACGAATATGGGCGTACCCAGGGTGGCAACAACAACGTCTATTGTCAGGACAACCCGATCAGTTGGATGGACTGGGAACTGACTGACGAACAAAAAGCTCTTTATGACTGGACACGCCGCCTGATTGCCTTTCGCCAGGCACACCCGGTCTTGCACCGCGGAACCTTCTTCCAGGGGCGCGAAATTCACGGCGAAGGCATCAAAGACATCGAATGGTACCGACCAGATGGCGTCTTGATGGGTGACAGCGAATGGGACGACGGCATGGTGCGCTGCATCGGTATGTTGCTCAACGGTCAGCTGATTGCCGAACGTGCCCCATCGGGCGAGATTATCCGTGATGATGTTTTGCTGATCTTGCTCAACGCATACCACGAAACAATCCCCTTCACCCTGCCAGGGAATGAAGGCGGCCCAGACTGGCAACTTGAACTGGATACCAGTCACCCAGACAAGAGCGAAGCCGAACCAATGCCCGTCGGGAGCGTCTATGCCCTTGAAGGGCGCTCACTCGTCATTTTGAGTCAGGATGGCGAAGCGTGGGCCGCACAATACGGACGGTACGAAAGCAACCTCCGCCATGCTGCACTAGCCCCGATTATCGGCGGGCCGCCCCTGGCCAAACGCACCATCACCGGCAACCTCGTCACCATTGTCGGGTTCTTTAGCCCAGAACTGAACAACTACCGCGACATCCTCATCTACCTGCCACCGAGCTACGACAACGGTAGCCTTGACCGTTACCCTGTCGTCTACATGCACGACGGGCAAAACCTCTTTGACGCCACAACAAGCTACATCGGGGTCGAATGGGGTGTTGACGAAACGATGGAAGCACTCGCCCAACAGGGCATCGAGGCGATCGTCGTGGGCATTCCCAACATTGGTGAGCGGCGGATTGACGAATACAGCCCGTTTATTGATGAAGCGAGCGGGGGCGGGATCCGCGGCGACGCCTATGTTGACTTTCTGAGCAACACGCTCAAACCGCACATTGATCGTGCGTTTCGGACAAAGCCAGAACCCGAATTTACGACGATTATGGGCGCATCAATGGGTGGCCTGATCAGCCTCTACGCCATGCTGCAGCGGCCTGACAGCTTTGGTAACGCCGGGATGATGAGTGGAGCCTTCTGGTTTGGTGAACGGGCCATCTTCGACTACGTACGGCAATACAAAGGTGTACCGGGGCGGGTCTACCTTGATGTCGGCACAGCCGAAGAGACGCAACTCAAACAGGACGTACGCAACATGGGCCAGTTGCTGATGGACAAAGGCTACACCTTTGGCCGCAAGCTGAGGTATGTCGAAGAGCATGGCGGCGAACACAACGAAGCAGCCTGGGGGCGCCGGTTTGGCAAAGCGATTCAGTGGCTGCTGCTTCGCAGGTAAAAATGTAAGGGCTGCCGCCCTTACAACCCGTTGTTTTGCTGGCAAAAAGGCCAGCGAAGCTGGCCTTTTTGCCAGCAAAACAACGATTCTTGGGGCTATTTGCGCTAGAAAAAGAGAAATCCAGATGGACATCAACAATCACACCTTTCTGATTGCCGGGGGCGGCTCAGGTTTAGGCGCTGCGGTCGCACGTGAACTTGTCGGGGCCGGGGCGCAGGTCATCATTGCCGACATCAACGCCACTGCGGGTGAAGCGACGGCAACAGCCCTCGGCGAACAGGCCCATTTTGTGGCAACCGACGTCACCAGTGAAGCCGAGGTCAAACGGGCACTCGCTGCGGCAACCACCCATACTGGCCGACTGGATGGCGTCATCAACTGTGCTGGCATCGCCGGGGGCGCACGGGTACTGGGCAAAGACGGCCCAATGAGCCTGGAGCATTTCAGCCGGGTCGTGAACATCAACCTGGTTGGCACCTTCAACGTGCTCCGGCTCGCTGCGGAAGTGATGGTGCAGAACGAGCCAGGCGAGAGTGGCGAACGCGGCATCATCATCAACACCTCCTCGATCGCCGCCTTTGACGGACAGATCGGTCAGGCGGCCTATGCAGCCACGAAAGGCGGCATTGTCGCGATGGCATTGCCGATCGCCCGCGAACTAGCCCGTTTTGGCATCCGGGTGATGACGATCGCGCCGGGCACCTTTGACACCCCGCTGCTCGCGGGACTGCCCGAAGAGACACGCACCTCGCTCGCGCAGCAAGTCCCCTTTCCCGTACGGCTCGGGCGACCCGACGAATACGCTCGGCTCGCCCGGCACATCATCGAAAACCAGATGCTCAACGGCGAAGTCATCCGGCTTGACGGGGCCATCAGAATGCAAGCGCGATAGGTAGCTTCCGGGAAGCTTAAAGCTTCCCGGAAGCTCAGGGCGATTGCATCTTCCGTGTATGCACCCGCCAAGGCACCCGCAAGGGCACCCGCAAGGGGAAGGGCACCCGCAAGGGGAAGGGCACCCGCAAGGGGTGCCCGTACACCGATTCGGCCCCCGCCCCTGTAGGGGCACCCCTTGCGGGTGCCCCGTTGTTGCCGGGTGCCGCCGTTTGCGCCGCTGGTTGCATGCACATGCTGCCCCAGAGCGCGTATGGTTGTATCCGGTTTCGTATGATGCAATCGCCCTGCCCGGAAGCTACGCCCCCCCTTGCAACAAGGGCCAGGCTATAGTAGAATAGGCGCAACGCGGGTGTAGCTCAGTGGTAGAGCATCTGCCTTCCAAGCAGATGGTCGCGCGTTCGAGTCGCGTCGCCCGCTCCACTTTTAAGGCTTGCTAATGCGGAACCCGCCGAAAAACTCGGCGGGTTTTGGCGTCCATGAAGCCAACGATCAAGAGTCTGCTCCCGTGTCCCTGCGTCTGTAGCCATGTGCCGCTTCGGATGGCTACAGATCGCGAACAGCCTTACATCGAAACTACATTAAAGCTAGAGGTTCATTTTGGAGCTTCCGGGAAGCTAAAAGCTTCCCGGAAGCTCCCAGCGCCAGCTTCGCGACCGGCCTGCGGCTAGAGCGCATCGGTTGTGGTCTCGTGACACTCCGCAGCGGCTCAAGCCGCGCGGCTTCTTGGCCCAACCCGCCTTCTGGCGAGCTTAACGACCAACGGAG